>JADJSZ010000001.1 GCA_016711405.1 Candidatus Hadersleviella danica
CCTCCGCCTGAATAGCGGTCAGGGCAATTGTGTAGACAATATCATCCACCAACGCCCCCCGCGACAAATCATTGACAGGCTTGCGCAATCCCTGCAACATCGGTCCAATGCTGACCACATTGGCACTGCGCTGAACCGCCTTATAGGTCGTGTTGCCCGTGTTCAGGTCGGGGAAGATGAAGACGGTGGCCTTGCCCGCCACGAGGCTATCGGGCGCTTTGGCGGCCGCGACATCCGCCATCACGGCCGCGTCGTATTGCAACGGGCCATCTATGAGCAAGTCTGGCCGTTTGACGCGGGCAATTTCCGTCGCCTCACGCACTTTATCCACCCCACTGCCCGTGCCCGAACTGCCCGTGCTGTAGCTAATCATGGCCACGCGGGGGGCAATGCCAAAGGCAATGGCCGAATCGGCACTTTGGATGGCAATGTCGGCCAACTCCTCCGCGTTGGGGTCGGGGTTGATGGCGCAATCGCCATAGACCAACACCTGCTCGGGCAAACACATGAAGAAAATGGAGGAGACCAATCGCGCCCCCGGCTTTGTTTTGATGAGTTGCAGGGCGGGGCGAATCGTGTTGGCGGTGGTGTGGATGGCTCCCGAAACGAGGCCATCTACTTCGCCCAAAGCGAGCATCATGGTGGCCAGCACGACCTCATCTTGCAGGTATTCGCGGGCGGCCAACTCGGTCAGGCCGCGATGGCGGCGCATGTCGAGCAGGGGGGGGATGTATTGCTCACGCAACTCGGCCGTGGGGGGGATGATTTCAATGTCGGGGGGCAAGATGACCCCCTGTTTTTCGGCCACTTTGTGGATTTTTTGCGGGTCGCCCACCAGCACACAGCGGGCGATATTCCGCTCGTGGCAAATAACGGCCGCCTGAATCGTGCGGGCTTCCTCCCCTTCGGGCAACACAATGCGCTTTTTGGCGTGTCGCGCCCGCTCCGCCAGTTGGAAGCGAAAGGCGGGCGGACTCATGCGCGGCTCGCGGTCAATGTCGCAATACTGCTTCAGCCAGTAGCTATCCAGCCGCCGCGCCACCGAATCCATGACCCATTCCATGCGCTCCACGTCGTCCAGCGGCACTTCGGGGTTGAATTGTTGGAGAAGGGTGGCGGTTTGGTAGGTATCCGGCCGTACCAGCAGGATGGGCAAGCCTGTGGCGATAGCCTGCTCGCACAGCTCTAAAATGGCGCGAGAGGGTTCCAGACCGCTGGTGAGCAATAGCCCCGCCAGCGGCACGCCATTTAGGGCGGCCATGCAGGCGGCGAGGGTCACATCGTCCCTATCGCCGGGGGTCACGATGAGGGTTCCTGGCTGGAGGGCATCGGTCATGTTGGCCACGGTGCGGGCGCAGACCGAGAAGCGGCGCACCCGCCGCTGGGTCATCTCCCCCGCATGGATGGCTTGGGCGTGGAAATAGTTGGCTATATCGAGCGTGCGGGGGCGAGCAGTTTTTCGCGCCACGGGATACAGCCCAGTAGGTGGAAGGTGGCTCGTTTAAAGACGCGGCACTGTTCGCGGATGCGGTCTTCATCGTCGTCGTGGTAGGGGGTGAGGGGGGATTGGCGGCCGTTAATCCCCCACCCAACTCGAGGTGGGGTTGGCGGGGCACATTGATTTTGTTGATGATGGCTCCCAACACTTTGGGATGCTCCAGCCCGCCAAACAGCCGCGCCGTGATTTCGATGCGGTCATCCAATTCGTGGATGCTACTGTGCCCCAGCGCGGCCACCAAAATCACTTCGGCATCCAAGCTCTCGGCAATAGGCGTGTTCAGTTGGTCGGCGTAGGGTTGCTTGGGGGGTGTGGACGAGGCCCTCGACGATGACGACATCGGCATCAGCGGCCGTTTGTTGGAACAGCCCCACCACCTCTTCCATCAAAATATCTTGGTTGCCTTCGCTCATCAACTGCTCGGCACGGCCGAGGGCGATGGGTACAGGCGGGTTGAGCCGCATCGTTTGGCGCAAAATGCCCGTCGAGCGTTCTGGCCCCGCGTCCCCCGCATGGGGTTGGCCGATGGGCTTAAAGAAGTGAACGCGCAAACCAACCCTGTCTAGGGCACGAACAAGGCCGATGGTGACGGAGGTGAGGCCCACGCCGGGGCCAGTGGGAGCAAGGTAGAAGACGTGTGGCATGAGGGGTGGTTAATTGTGAATGGTTAGTTGTGAATGCGGAATGGGGAATGTGGAATTACTCAGCACTGAGCACTTTCTACTCAGCACTCCCTACGGCACGGCCGCGAAGGAGTGGTCTACTTGCCGAGCGGGGAGGATGAAGGTGAAGGTGCTTCCACGGCCAATCGTGCTATCGAGCCAAATGCGGCCGTTGTACGCCTCCACCAGTGCCCGCACAATGGCCAAGCCCACCCCCATGCCCCCCATTTGCAGATTTGTGTCGTTTTTATCCACCCGATAAAAGTCATCGAAGATGTGGAGCTGCTCTTCGGGCGGAATGCCAATCCCATTATCGGAAACGCGCACCACGACAAACTCTTGCTCCCCCTGTTCGATGGATGGAATCGGCCTGAATCGGCTTGAGTTTGGGTTCTATCTCGACTTGAAAGGTTTGTTGGGAACGGCTGGCGGCAGGGCCGAGTTCGCGCACAATTTGTTGCACCAGTTGGCGCAAATCGGCATAGACGAGTTTGGGCTGGATACGGCCGCCGCGCACGGCCGAGACAAAAATCATGCTGTTGACCAACTGCACCATGCGCGTCACATTGCGCTGAATAATCTCCATGAACTGGCGCTGGTCATCGTTGAGGATACCGACCACCCCACTGCTGAACATCTCGGCATACCCCTTAATGGCGGTCAGCGGGGTGCGCAGTTCGTGGGAGATAGTGGTGAGGAAGGCATCTTTGGCGCGTTGGGATTGAAACGCATCGGTAATATCGCGCAGGACGGCGATGGAGCCGAGGAAACGGCCGTTGGCATCGTACATCACATCCATGCGCCCCTCGAGGAGACGGCCGTTCATCTCAAATTGCACCCGTGGTTTGCTCTCGCTCAGGCTCGAGCCACTGAGCATGGGCAGGCGGGCCAATAAATCCATGACAGGTTGGCCGATAATTTCGTCTACAGGGGTGCTCAACATTTGGGCGGCGGGGTTGTTGGCAAACTCGACCAGCCCGTTGGCATCGCTGACCACCACACCTTCATCAACATAGTGCAGGAGTTGGCGTTGGTCGCTAAACACGGCCGAGCCTGTGTGGGTGGGTGGGGCAAAGAGGGGGGTGTTGGGGTATGGATAGGGTTCCGTGACAACGGCCGTGGGTTGGTTGCGAGCCTGAATCCACGTCATGGGGGGAAGCACGGCCGCCAATCCCCAACTCAACCCCGCCCATAAATCGGCGGGGAACACCATGCCCAAGACAAAGGCAAAGATGACGACCACCAACCCCGCATAGGGCAAGCCACTGCCCCAGCCCAACACCAGCCACGCCACCCCATGCAAGACCATTTGCACCCATAGCACAGGCGAACCTGTCACCGCCCACACCATTTGCCCGAGCATGATGGCCGCAACCACGTACAAAGCCAGCACAAAACGGCCGCGCTCCGCCTCTTGGCGCCACAGCCCAAAAATAATGGCAATAGCCAGTACGATGGTTAGAGCATGTGCAATAAGCATGTTAGAAATAAAGGACGAAGTAGGAAGTACGAAGTACGAAATTGCTTGAGTATCGTCATTCGTACTTCGTACTTCGTAATTCGTACTTTGTCATTGGTAATTAGCCCTTATTCACGCTCGGGCAAGGGGGCATCGGTGAGCAATTGCCACCATGCTTGCCACGGCCGTGCCGACAGAGCCGGGTCTGGGGGAGGGGGAACTGGGGTAGGAACTCCCAGTGGTGCGTCAATGGTGAGGGGGACGATGCGTTTTTCACCGGGCAAGATGTAGCCGCCCTCGTTGCGGGCATAAGCGGCCACATATTCATCGCTTTGCACATAGGTAAGGGTGGCTTGCAACTCCACTTGGCGCGTCATCTCGGCCGTGACCTGTGTCTGCAAATCTGCCTCGCCCAAGCCCACTGTTTCCCCCACTTGTGCCCGGCGGTTAAAATCTACCACCACAGCCAAGCTAACAATGACAAGCAAGAGCACCACAACCTGAGGCCAACTCAGCATAGCACGACGACGCAAACTCTCGAAATTCATAGGGTTCATCATAGCCATGATTGGGTTAAAGCGCAATTGAATTTTACATTTTGGGCATGGTTGGCGGCGTTCGCAACAGCCTCTTTACACATTTTGACGGGGGACTAGGCCTTGGGACGTTTGTGACCTCCAGTCCCTCGTCCGTCACCTCCCGTCCGCAATTGTCAAAATACACTTTCCACGGACATAATCTGGCCTCTTGCTTAAAGCCTCGCATGAGTCAAAAACCCTTTGCGTCTTCGCCCCTTTGCGCCTTTGCGATAAAAATAAAATCTCAGCTTATGGCTGTTGGCAGTCTAACTTGAAGATGCCGATAGGTACTCAAAAAAAAAGCGGAACTGAGCCATACTCAGTTCCGCTTTTTTTTATCGCAAAGGAGATTACATCTTGAGTGCGTCGTAGCCGGGGCCTTCGGCGAAGAAGTTGTAGTTGAACTCAATGTCTTCGGTCAAATCGAGGACTTCACCAGCCGTCAATTCACGAGCATTGAGCAAATTAACCTCATGGCCACCAATTTCGCCCTTGAAGGGTTTGCCGTTGGGCAGACGGTCTTTGGTGTCGCAAATCCATTGCCCAGCTTTGGCGACATAATCAAAGGGAACCTCTTCCTCGGGGAAGATGGCCTCATAAGGGCATTCGGGCACGCACGCCCCACAATCAATACAGGTATCTGGGTCAATGTAGAGCCAAGGCCAGTCGGATTCTGGTTTGCCTAGCACCATGCATTCCACAGGGCAAACTTCTACACAAGCTGTATCACGCAGACACAGACGAGTTATGATATGGGTCATGGGATTTTATCTCCTTCACTGATGAAGTATGGGTAAATTAACCGAGGTTAAGTTTTGGATTAACAGAACGAAACTTATTTTAACGCCCTTGGGTTATTTTGCAAGGTGAAAACAGGGTAGGGAGGTGAAAAATAAAAGGTAAAAAGTGAAAAGTAAAAAGTACCTGTCACCTTTCACTTTTCACTTCTTACTTTTCACTTTTTATTCGGCCGTTTCAAACCACTTGGCGTAGAGGGTGTCCAATGTGCCATCGGCCATCATGCTCTCGAGAGCGGCGTTGACGGCGGCCGTTAACTCACTGCCTTTGCCGAAGATGAAGCCGAGTTCTTCACCCGCAAAAGGTTCGCCCAATGTGGTCAGGGTCTCGGCGTTTTCGCCGACATAGCCTTGGCCAGAGACGTTGTCCATGAGAACGCATCCACATCCCCTTGGATGAGGGCGGCCACGGCCAAGCCGAATTGGTCATAGGCCACAATGCGCTCTTCGCCGACCAGTTCCACGGCCGTGTCGTAATTTGTCGTGCCGGGTTGGGAGCCGACTAGCAGTTCGGCATTGGCGGCTAATTCGTCGGGGTTGCTGAAACGATCTTCATCAATACGCGCCAAAATGATTTGGGCCGATTCGATGTAGGGGATGGAGAAATCAACATATTGCGCCCGCTCTTCGGTGATGGTGATGCCATCTGCGCCAATGTCGAAGGTGTCAAAGGAGCCAGCCCCGCCCATGACGGCGACCATCGCATCCCAGCTTGTTTCGACAAAGGTGGGGGTGCAGTTTAGCCGTACACACACTTCGTTGAAGATGTCGTAGTCGTAACCGACGGGGTTGCCGCTTTCATCGTAGAAGTTGAAAGGGGGGTAGGCATTTTCGACGGCGATACGCACTTCCATGCCGCCCAAATCCGCCAAAGCCGCACCTTCGGTGCTGGCTTCTTCTTCTTCGGCCTCAAACCACTTCGCATAGAGCGTGTCTAGTGTGCCATCGGCCATCATCCCCTCGAGGGCGAAATTGACGGCGGCCGTTAACTCACTGCCTTTGCCGAAGATGAAGCCGAGTTCTTCGCCCGCAAAAGGTTCGCCCAATGTGGTCAGGGTATCGGCGTTTTCGCCGACATAGCCTTGGCCAGAGACGTTGTCCATGAGAACCGCATCCACATCCCCTTGGATGAGGGCGGCCACGGCCAAGCCGAATTGGTCATAGGCCACAATACGCTCTTCACCGACCAATTCCACGGCCGTGTCGTAATTCGTCGTGCCGGGTTGGGAGCCGACTAGCAATTCGGCATTGGCGGCTAATTCGTCAGGATTGCCAAAGCGGTCTTCATCAATACGCGCCAAAATCACTTGGGCCGATTCGATGTAGGGGATGGAGAAATCAACATATTGCGCGCGCTCTTCGGTAATGGTGATACCATCCGCGCCAATGTCGAAGGTGTCAAAGGAGCCAGCCCCGCCCATGACGGCGACCATCGCATCCCAACTTGTTTCGACAAAGGTGGGGGTGCAGTTTAGCCGTACACACACTTCGTTGAAGATGTCGTAGTCGTAACCGACGGGGTTGCCGCTTTCATCGTAGAAGTTGAAAGGGGGGTAGGCGTTTTCGACGGCGATACGCACTTCCATGCCGCCGAGGTCAAACGGGTCGGCTTCGGTCTCGGTCTCCGTCTCTGTTTCGGCCGTGGTCTCTGTCGTTGGCTCGGGGGCGGCCGTGGTGGCCTCAGGAGCAGGTTCCTCGGTGGCTTGGCCACCACACGCGGCTAAAGCCAGCAATAACAACAGACTAATCAGCAATTTCCAATGGTTTTTCATTTCTTCTTCTCCTTAGAATGAAAAGGGAACGAGGGTGGGAGTGAGAAGTGAGAAGTGAGTAGTGGGTACTTACTATTTACTACTTACTACTTACTAATCACCGCCACCCCATCTGTTCCAAACAGTAAAAAGCCCACACGGGGGGCGAAGAACAAGTATAGTCAATGCGTGGGGGGGGAACAATTGGCAGTTTTGTGGCAATTCGTGGTCATGGGGTGGCGATTGCGCCTAATTACGGCCGAATAACCACGAATTCGTGGCCATTTTCGGTGCGGAGGCGGAGCCACGGCGGGGTTGGTTCGTAGACACCTAAGCGCAGTTCAGAGGGAGTTTCGGCCGTGGGCAGGGTGTGGTATTGCCAAATGAGATCGCCCACCTGCCAAAATTGGGTGGGGGCGGCGAGCGCGTCGTGCTGGTGGAGAAGTTCACCTGTGGCCGCGTCTACTTGGTGCAAAAAGAAGCGCCGCTCGGCCGTGGGTGGCCCCACCACCCGCCAATAGCTGATAAGCTCGAAAGTGACGGCCGTGGTGACCACATCATAGCCCAGCAACTGCAATTCGCCGCCAAAGGTGGCGGATTGGGCCACTTGGGGGGCGGGCATAGGGCGGGTTGGGAGGGCTGTGTAAGAAATTTCGCCCACTGTTTGCTCATTCCCCGCCCAGTGCGCCAGCCGTTGTGCCATCAGGGGGTTGATGGGCAAGATGGTCGGCCGCAACACGGCCGCACCCCCGGCCGTGGGGTTGGGGAGGAGCAACGTTTGCACCTCGCCGACTTGGCCGAAGTGGCGCACGGCCGTTTCATCTCCTTTTAATAGAAGAGCCATTGTGGGGGCATCCATGCTTTCGGGCGACCAGCCAGCCACGGCCGTGCCACCCCACTCGGGGTGTTGGTCTATGGTGTTGGCCATCTGCGTAAAAGCGGCTTGCCACACAAAACGCACCTCATTTTCTTCCTGCGGCCATGTGCCAAAAATGTGCTGAATGGTACGGCCGCTGTGGAACACCAAAATGAGCAATGTCAAGCCAGTTATCCCCCATTTTATCCCCAAATCTGTGGATAACTGTGGAAAAAGGGTGGATAAGCGGGCATAAGAGGGGATAACTATGAGAAGGGGCGGCACGGCCAAAAGGGGCAAAAAACCGATCATGCGGATGTTGCTGGGGGCATCTACGGAGAGCAAACTGGGGATGGTGGCGCACGCTATCCACAGCAAAACAAAGGCGTGGCGCGGCTCCCGCCAACGCCACAAAAGCACCCCCAACCCGCCATAAAAAGCCAGCCCCAGCACGGGGTCGAAGAGGGGCAAGCCCGCCACGTTTTGCCGCCAGAGCGGGTCGCCCTGCCAGCCGAAGCCGCGCAGGATGAGCCATGCGTTGTGCAACACGGGGCGCACATCGCCCCCCCGCAGGGCGCGGAGCGGGGCATCTATTTCGGTTAGGCGGAATTCGGCCGTGGGCATTTGCCACAAAAAGAGGATGAGGGGCAAGCTGATGAGCAAATAAATCCCTGCGAACAAGGCCACCCCCGCCAGTCGGCGGCGCAAATTCGGCCAATCGGTGAGCGCCAAGTAGGCCACAAACAAGGCGAAGAAGATGGGCAAGGCGCGGCTGGCCATGTAGGTGTGGGTGGCCAGCCCCGCACACACGCCAGCGGCGACAATGTGCCATGAGACGGCCGCCTTATCTCGCCGCAACCACCAGCGCCACCAAAAATAGGCGGCCAGCCCGCCCAACAGGGGCAGGGCGATGGCGCGTAAACCGAGGCGGCCGTAGAAAACTGGCATGAAGAGCAGGGCATTCACGGCCGTGGCGGGCAGGGCGTAGGCACGGCCGAATAGCACCCGCACCAACTGGTAGCTAACCGCCACGACGAGCAACCCCAAAAAGGCGGAGGGCAAGCGCAAAGCGAGGGCGTGGTCGCCCAAAAGCAGTTGGAAGAGCGCTTGCAGGTAGTGGTAGCCCGCCTCGTGGCCATACGCCTCGGTAAAATAAATGGCGTGTCGCCCCGCCAAAATGTCGTTGTTGATGAGCCAATGCGCCACCTCGTCGTGCGCCAGCCCCGGTGGCGAGCCGTTGTTCAGGCCGATGAGGCGCAGGGCGGCTCCTACCAGCAGAATGGGAGCCAGCCACAGGGGGGCAGAATAGGAGGGATGGATACGCAAATTCATAGCGGCCGAAGTATACTTGAGTGGTAGATAGAGGGTAGAGATAGAGATAGGGGAACCCTTTGTTGGCCAGCCAATTATGGCTTTCTCTATTGTGTAAAGGATTTACCTGTTCGAGTAAATAGTGAGTAGTGAGTAGCTCCCTACTATTTACTACTTACTACTTACTTTCCTCTTTGCATAGTCAACTATCTCTATCTCTTGTCTCTAATCTTCACGCCCGTCTCTATTTTTAATTCCCCGAGGTACGATGAAGCACAAGAAATGGTTCTGGTTGTTGGCGCTGTTGGTGGTTTTGGGTGGCCTCTTGGTTGCCTGTGGTGATTTGGAGGAGGATGAGTACTATGACGAGGATGAGGCGGCTTATTATGAGGATGAGGAGTTTTCCAGCGAAGATGAAGAGTTCTTTAGCGAAGATGAAGAAGCCTATGATGAGGATGAAGAGGGGTTTTACAGTGAAGATGAGGAGTGGGACAAGTGGGAGGTGATGACGGCCGAGGATTGCTACGACGACGAATACTACGACGAAGAAGACCAAACCTGTTACCTGCTCTATGATTGCGACGAAGACCCCGATTCCTGTGAGGAGCTGGATGATGAGTTTTACACCTTGGCGGGCGAACTCATTGACATCTTCTTGAGCGAAGATTATGAGTGGGTGGAAGGCTCGCCCGACGAAGTCATTATTCGCTATGCCATCCGCAACAACGAGCTAATAG
The DNA here is from genome assembly GCA_016711405.1 of Candidatus Hadersleviella danica. Lineage (GTDB taxonomy): Bacteria > Chloroflexota > Anaerolineae > Promineifilales > Promineifilaceae > Hadersleviella > Hadersleviella danica. The sequence continues at coordinate 9,650 of JADJSZ010000001.1, forward strand.
ACCCTGAATTGGGAGCCGTAACGGATGAATTGGTTGAGTACCAGAATGATAGCCAGACGCATGAGCAACTCTGGGTGTACTTTGCCAATCTCATTCCGGCCGATGAACGCCGTTTTATCTCCCACTTTGGCTTTTTTACCGATGGCCAAGGGGAGGTGTTGGCTTATGTGGAGCCAAATATAGATAACCCCAACCAATGGGTGATGTATGTGGATATTCAAGATGCCCAAGATACGGAAGAGTTAACCTATACGCTCATCCATGAATACGCCCACATTTTGTCGCTGAACAGCACCCAAGTGCCCTTTGATGCTGAGGCTTATTACGATGAGAATCTGTATGAAGAGGCGGAATCTTCTTGCCCCACTTACTTCACAGGCGAGGGGTGTAGTCGGCCGAATTCCTACATCAACGCCTTTTTCGAGACGTTTTGGGCCGATATTTACGAAGAATCGCTCGAGTATGGCGACGATGTCGAATCGTTTTATGAGGAGTACGAAGACCAATTTGTGACCGATTACGCCGCCACGAATCCGGCCGAGGATATTGCCGAATCGTTCACCTTTTTTGTGATGCAATCGAAACCAGAGGGGGATACGATTGCGGAAGAGAAGATTTTGTTCTTCTATGATTACCCCGAGTTGTTACAATTGCGGGCCGAAATTGCAGGCCGGGCCTATGCTCGCTTGCGCCGCTAAAAGCAAATAAGTTCCAGAATAAGGCAAAATCGCATGGTTCAAGCTATCTTTACAATTTTGGACATGGGACTGGGGATAAGGGACTAGAGGTCACAAGCGTCCCAAGTCCCTTGTCTCCAGTCAAAATTTGTAAAGATACTCTCTCGAGAGTCGTGAACCATGCTGGCAAAATAAAAAAGGAGGAGGTGTCACAAACACCTCCTCCTTTTACTTTTCACTTTCTACTTATTACTTCTTACTGGCCAGATTCCCCTACCTCGGTCGGCTGTTGACGGCCGCGATGCCGCCGACGCATGTCAGAGGCTTTGGTCTGCAAATCTTGGAAGAACTCCGTCTCTTCAATCTCCTTGACCTGCTTTTCTTTCAATGCTTCGTTGATTTCGATTCGCAATTGGATGACTTCTTGCTTGAGGGTTACTTCGCGTTTGTGAACCTTTTCGACCATGCCCGCGAATACTTCGGCAAGGGTGTTAATCTCATCGTGGAGCGCCCCTGTGCTGACATGGGCGAAATCTTGCTCGTAATTCCCTTCGCCAACTTGTTTGGCCATCACTGTTAATTGTTCGATGGGGCGGGAGATGCGCCGCGCCACGACGCTGATGCTGACCAAAATGATGGCGTAGGCAATGGCGGCCGACCACAAAATGCCGTTCAAGATGCGTGTGCGCACATCGAGGACATATTCGGCCGTAAAATCTACCCCCAACCCACCAACCACCTCACCTTGCGAATTGCGCACAGGGGTGTAGCCTGAAATCCAGTTGCCATAGTCATCTGAATAAATTTCGGCCGAGTATGTCTCGCCCGCTAACCCGAGCAATTGAGGGTTGCCTTGGTCCGCCCGGAGCGTGCCTTGGTCCTTGAACTGCGCCCCTGCGGGTGGGTTCCATACCGCCCCCATGCTGGCAATGTAAAAAATTTCTTCCTCAGGAGTGATGTAATAGGTATAGATAAAAGCGCGTGGCTCAATTTTGTGAACCGCGTTGAGCCATGTGGCTTGTGCCCAGAAGCGGGGGTCATCGGTGTAGCCATCGGCGTTCCGTTCTGCGTCATTTATCAACGCTTCGAGGTCATCCCCATTGACACCCGCCACGGCCGCGACCATTGTATTGGTCAAATCGGCTCGGATTTGGGTTTCAGCCACTTGGCTGGAGAAGTTATAGAACCAATAGTATGCCCCGGCCAACACAATGCTAATGGCCAGTGTAAAGGCGACGAGCATCTTTAGCCAGATGCTCACAAAACGATGATTCGTGGTGGGGGCGGGGGTGGTTGCCGTGGTCATAATCTCTCCAGCTAGTGGGTAAGGGGTAGTGGTTAGTGGTTAGTGATTAGTGATTAGTGCCTTGTCGGGTCACTAACCACTTGCCACTAACCACTAACCACTGAATCCAGAGCTTGTTGCACTGCCCAATGGGTGGGGGGCAGGTGGTAATGATCGACTAAAAAGGCTTGCACAAGGTGGCGCAAGTTAGCGGGGGCATGGATTTGTTCGGCCGCGACATTGGGGAAAATGCCCAAGCGCATCGGATAAAAAGCATAATCGCCTAAACGCGCCTCGTCTTCTGGCCCCTTCACAATAAATGGAGGCTCCACATATTGTACTGCTAAATCTACAAAACCATACTTACGGTACTGCTTGAGGAGCTTGCCGTGGGGGTCGCGGTGGCCATATTCAGGTTCCACCTCCACCACTAAGCCCATCGGTGTGGCACGGCCGTGTCGTGCCGCGTCGGCCGTCAGTTGGGCTAAACACAACTCGATGAGCAGGTGAGCCAAGCGACGGCCGTTGGCAAACTCGGTGGCGCGATAAGCGGGCAAAATGGCAAAATCCAAGCCTAGGCCACAATCCCGCGCCAGCACATACTTAAAGACGATAATCCCCGCAGGTTGCCCATCTATCTTCGCCAGCCATTGCCGGTGAACAAACCCTGCCTCAAAATCGGGGGCGTGTTGGGCGATGGTATGAATGCGGCCGAGATAATGGGCATACTGTGGCATCATCTCGGTGAGAATATCCGCCAAATCTTGAAAATGGGTTAAATCCCCCTCTGCCACCTCATGCAACGTGAGCGCGGGATCGCTGGGAGCCAGAAAGGTTTGATAATCAATAAGCATAAACTGTCTGTTCGCTAATCATAAAAGGACGAGTTACGAATTACGAATTACGGCATCCCCGAGTAATTTCGTACTTCGTACTTTGTCCTTCGTACTTTCTAAAAATCCAACTTATCCAACACCCCGCCTTGCTTCTGCCGTTGCCGCTTGAGCCGCCAATTGAGCAAACTGGCTTGGTAAACGCTACTCATGCGCCAAATGCTCCACAAGGCAAAGAGGGCGGCCGTGGCCCCAAACGCCAAATAAAAATAAGAGGCGACCAGCGACCAGTAAGGCGCTACCCATAGCACCCCATACATGACCAGCGCCCCTACAATCGTGCCCGAGGCGTACAAATAGGTATCCATGAACATACTCACTCGGCCGCGCCGCGATTCGGGGACGAGGCTCTGGAACGACTTCCGTCCCGCCTCGTCTAGTGTGCCGAAGGGGAGCCGCACAAGGGCACGGCCGACGGCCGTCATCACCACCCCCGGCACCAGCAACATGCCCGCCAGCCCAGCCACCAACGCCGCTGGAACCACATAGAAAATGCGCGGCAACCCCAACCGCTCCAGCAAACGACTGGTTAGCAAACTCTGCGTCCCGATCGAAAGGGCAATGATAGACAGCCGATAGAAGCTGTAAAAGAACTGAAACGCAATCTGTGTGACAAAAGTGGCATTGGAAACCACAAAAAAGTGGAACTCGATAACCGTCAGTGCCAAACCAACGGCAATCATGGCCAGCATCAGGTAGCGAAAAGAGGGCACTTCCCGCACAAACGCCCACCCTTCAGAGATGGTTTCGCGGATGCTCTCCACTTTTTGAGCCGCCTGCTGGCTGGTTAACTTCATCCGCGTCAGCAAAACAAAGGCGATGACATAGGCGGCCACATTAAAAAAGAGCAAATCAATGGTGGGGATGTTGTACTGCTCAAACAGCCGTGCCGTGGTTCCCGCAATGAGCAAGCCCACCACCTGCCCCAGCAAGCCGCCAATGGCGATGAGGGGGAAGAGCCGCTTGGCTTGGGCGGTGGCGACATTGTCGTTGGCCAACAGCCAGAAAATGAGCGGAAAAAAGAGCAGTTGCTGGTCGGCCAATAAATAGATGAGGGCGTAGTTGAGACCGACGGGGGCTTCGAGCCAAAAAAGCAGGCGAATGAGGAGATAGGCGAGTCCCAGACCCCCAATGAGAATTTGCATAAACCGTTGGCGGCTTATTTTGTCGATGACAATGGATTGGAGGCTCCCGATGAAGATGATGAGCGCCATGTCCACAACCCACACCAGCAAAAGTTGGGGCGTGCCCACTTCGCTGAGAAAGCCGCTGACCGAGACGACGGCTCCAATTTCCATCGCCATAGCGTTAATGGCCAACAAAATGGCGAAGGGAAGGACTATTTTGCGTTCGCCGGGACGTAAGCGGAGGGTCTGCTTAATTTTTTCGCGCCACATGGGGAGGGAGTGCTGAGTTGTGAGTGCTGAGTTGTGAGTGGGCAAAGTTTAGCTGGTGGACGGCCGTTTGTACATAGCAAAGTCGTTAATTAGCTGTTAGCTGTTAGCCATAAGCTTAGCTCTTCCTCTCTTACTCTCCCCCTCTCCCCTCCACCACCAGCCCTGCTGGGCCAGCGACCACACGGCCGACGACCACGGCCGCTGGGCAAGCCGCCACAAAATCCGCCACTCGTTCGGGAGCCACGGCCGCCAACAACCCGCCCGATGTCTCGGGAGTCCACAACAGCTTTTGCCACAGCGGCGACACATCGCCAAAGTGAATATGGGGGGCGAAATATTCCCGATTGCGCCCCATGCCGCCGGGGAATGCGCCCGCCTCGGCATAGGCCCATGCGCCGGGCAGGAGGGGCAACTGCGCCGCCTCAAACTGGAAGCGCACCCCACCCGCTTTGGCCATCTCCCACGCATGGCCGAGCAAGCCAAAGCCCGTAATATCGGTCAGGGCGTGGGCGTGGGCGATTTGGGCGGCCGTGGCCGCCTGTTGGTTGAGCGTTTTCATGCTGGCCACGGCCGTGGCCACATGCTCCGCCTCGGCAATCCCCCGTTTTAAGGCTGTGGTGATGACCCCCACACCCAGCGGCTTGGTCAGGAGCAACACATCCCCCACCTGTGCCCCCCCCTTGCGCTTGACCAGTGCGGGGTCAATGATGCCTGTCACGGCCAGCCCATATTTCGGCTCCTTATCGGTGACGCTGTGCCCACCAACCACGACACCGCCTGCTTCGGCCACTTTTTCGGCCCCGCCGCGCAAAATCTCGCCCAAAATTTCGCGGGGCAAATCGTCGGGAAAGGCGACGAGGTTCATGGCAAAGAGCACCCGGCCGCCCATCGCATACACATCGGACAGCGCATTGGCGGCCGCAATCGCCCCAAAATCGTAGGGGTCATCTACCACAGGCGGGAAAAAATCGGCCGTGGTGATAATGGCCTGCTGGTCGTTGAGCTGGTACACGGCCGCATCATCGGCCACATCCAGCCCCACGAGCAGGGCAGGGAATTGGGTGGGTGGGAACAGGTCTCGGAGCGGCCGCAACACGTGCGCCAATTCGCCGGGGGCGAGCTTAGACGCTCAACCCGCGCAAGAGGCCAGTTCGGTTAGACGGATAGGGGGCATAATTGTGAATTGGGAATGGTTAATTGTGAATGGGGATTTCGGAATGCGGAATGCGGAATGGGGATTGCGGAATGATGGGGAGGAGTATACCAATAACAAAGTACGAATGACGAAGTACAAATGACGAAGTACAAATGACGAAGTACAAATGACGAATGACCATTTGCTAATTTTTCCTTGTTCATTGCTCATTGCCCATTGCTCATTGTTCATTGCTCCCTATAATCTGCCCATGAAGAAACGCCGATTGGCCCGTTTTGAGGCGGCCGCACAGAGTTTTATTGAAGGCACATTGAGCCGCTTTTTGGGCGGCCGTGTGGAACAGGCGGAAATTGCCGCTTTGTTGGTTCGCGCCCTAGAAGATTCGCATGAGCAGGGGGATACGGCCGATACCTTTACCGTGACCCTACACCCCCAAGATTGGCAGAAAATTCGCCAACGCCACCCCAATTTAGAAGCGGAGTTGGTGGCGCATTTGGTACAGGTGGCCCAGCAGAGCAATTTGGTTTTGCCCCAACGGCCGCAGGTGCGCGTGGCGGCCGACGAGCAAAACGGCCGTCAGCAAATCCGCATCCATGCCGAACGGCAACTCTCGCCCGAAGGGGAGCAAACCCAGCAATTTAGCCGCCGTGCCTTTGAGGCGGGGTTGGCCGCCCAGCAGGCCATCCAACAAGTGGATGCGTTCTTGATTGTAGACGGCCGCACCCATGTCCCGCTCGATAAGCCGCTCATTACCATTGGGCGGCATGTGGAAAACGATGTGGTGCTGGATTCGGCCGTGGTGAGCCGCAAACACGCCCAAATTCGGTGGCGTTACGGCCGTTTTATCCTCTACGATGTGGGCAGTCGGCTCGGCACACAGGTCAACGAACAGCCCATCACCGAATGCGCCCTGCGGCCGGGGGATGTGTTGTTGGTTGGCAACATTCCCATCATTTACGGCGAAGGCGCCAGCCAAGGCAAACGGGTTGTGCGCCCCACATCCACGAATTCAGCGGCCGAAAGCACACTTCTTTTTACACCAGTTGAGAATGAGGAGGAGTCAATATGAACACCGCACTTGTTTTATTCATCTTACGCGTCGTGGGTGGGCTGGCTTTGCTCGGTTTTGTGGGGGCGATTGGCTGGTGGTTATACCGCGATATGGCGCAAGCCACGGCGCAGTTGACCGCCCAACAACGGCCGCAGGGGTATTTGCGGGTCTTGGCCAGCCAAACGGCGGGGCTGGTGGAGGGGAACCAGTACCCGCTCTTGCCCGTGACGGGCATCGGCCGTAACCCGAGCAACACGATTGTCGTCGAAGATGATTACGCCTCGGGCGAACATTTGCTCATCGCCCTGCGCGGCCAACAATGGTGGCTGGGAGATTTGGGGAGCAGTAATGGCACCTTGCTCAATGGCCAACCCTTGCAAGAAGCCACCATCATCAGCGTCGGCGATGTGGTTACGATTGGGCACACGAGCTTGAAGTTGGAACTGTGAGGAATGCGGATTGCGGAATGGGGATTGCGGAATAAAGCTGACCGACTGAAAGACTGAGAGACTAAAAGACTGCCCGACTATCCCCGCCTGCGGCTGAGGATAAACGGTACGAGGAAGGTGAGTGCCACCCCGAGCCAGTGGGTTTGGACATGGTCACGGCCGAGTTGGTAATACCACACATGGGTATAAACCACGGCCGAGAGTTGGGTGCAGAGCAGAAAGTAAAACCCAAACCGCCATTGGGTGGGGTATGGCTCTTCCAACAAGCTAAATGGCCAGACCCATGTGGCGTACCACAAGCGAAAGTTGAGCGCCTGTACCAAATAAGCGGCCAAAAGAATGGCCGTCGCCCACCACGGGGAACGGCCGTGCCACACCCGCCACGAGACACCCACCCCCACCATCGCCAACACCCCCAATCCCACCGCCACGAGAATCGTCATCAGTCCAGCCGTGATGCGCCAGCTCCAATCCTCGCTGGCCACCAGCAAGAAGAGTGCCCCCAGCGAAAAGCTCGCCCCTGCCCCCGCCTCGTTGGCCAAGCGCAGGGCTAAGGCCCACGGGGAGCCAAACGGGGCAAAGAGCAAGGCGGCAAGGGCGAGGCCGACGGCCGTATACGCCCCCACCCATTTCAGCCGCGCCCCCCATGTGGGCAATAGCCGCAAGTGGGCCAACACAAACAGGGGCAGGGGCAAAATCCCAATCGCTTTGGTCAGCGGGGCCAAGCAGAGCAGGGCAAAGCCGAGCAACGGCCGTTTTTGGCTGACCACCCCACCCCACACCAACCACAACAGCATCAGGCTGTCGTTATGGCCATTGGCCACAAAAGTGAGCAGGAGCGCAGGATTGAAGAGCCATAGTACCGTGCGCCAGCGGTCGGCCGTGGTGTGCCAAATGAGCCAGCCAATGGCGAGGTGGGCGGCCGTAGATACCCCTTTCAGCAAGAGCAAATGCAAGCCAATGGAGCCATCCGCCACCCATGCTACGGCCGCAACGACAAGCTCCCACAAAGGGCCATAAGGTGTCACAAAATCGGCCCATTCGCCTGTCAGCGAGGCAAAGGCATCTTGGGGATACGCACTCAGGGGGGTGAGGTAGGGGTTGGCTCCGTAGAGGGTGCTGATTCGGCCGCTAAAAGCGTAGCGGAAAATATCGCCCGCATTAAACGGGTAGGTGAACCACAAGGGCAGGGCGAAGAGAGCCATGAGTTTGGCCATTGTGCCCCAACCGAGTTGCCAGCGGCCGTGGCGCACAGCTTCGGCCATTGCCCAATAGAGCCAATACAGGGCGATGAGCCACACGCCATAGCGCACCCCTTCGGTCAAGGAAGGGGTGAAAAAGCGCAAACCGCGTAGTTGTGTTTGGTGGGGGAAAAGGGGCATGAGCCATGCCAACCAGCCGTAGCCAGCCACGGTTGCGGCCGTGAAGAGCGTTTGGCGGGTTAACTGGCGGGGGAGTTTGGATAGCAAGAGGCGCATGGCCGCAAGCTAAGGACGAGACAGGGGGAGGGGGAAGTGAGTAGTGAGTAGTGAGTAGTAAATAGTGACACGACTCACTACTCACTATCAGCGGCGGCCTTTGGCGGGTTGTTTGGCGGCCGTTTTGCTTGCGCCTTGCTTGTCCAGCGGCACCACAATGGTAATGGCCGTGCCTTTGCCCACTACCGATTCGATGTTGAGCGACGCATCAATGTTTTCGGCGCGTTCGCGCAAGTTGATCATGCCCAAACTGCCCCGCGAACTGTAATCGCCCATTACCTCGTCTACCTCAAAGCCCACCCCGTCATCTTGCACCCGTGCCACAAACAGCCCCCCTTCTTGCCAAAAACGCACTTCGATGAGATTGGCGCGGGAATGTTTGCGGGCGTTGCCGAGTGCTTCTTCTATCATGTAAAACAGCACGCCTTGGGCGCGGGGGTTGAGCAATTCGCCATGCTCGCCGCCCACCATGCGCATCGCCGGGCTGTTTTCGTCTTTGGTGCGCTCCATAATTGTTTCGATGGCCGCGCCCAACCCTTGGGTTTCGAGAACCAGCGGCCGTAGGGTGAACAACATATTGCGGATGTTCTTGCCCGTCTCTTTGGCCAACTCTTCCACCCGTTGTAGCTCCCCAAGCGCTTGTTGTGGCTCCGATTGGAGCATGGAGCGCACAAAATTAATGCGCATGGCGATGGCGGCGATGGATTGGGTGGGGCCATCGTGCAAATCGCGAGCCAACTGGTTGCGGGCATCGGTTTCCGCCACAATGAGCCGCTCTTTTTCTTTTTCGAGGTTGTCGTACAGTTGGGCGTTGCGGAGGGCGATAACTGCTTGGTCGGCTACGGAGGCGAAGAGGCTCATTTGTTGGCGGTCAAATTCGATTTGGATTTCGGTGGCGAGGATGAGAACCCCGAAGATTTGGAAGCCGACGCGCAAGGGAATGGCCACGGCCGATTTACACTTGCGAAAGCCGGGGAAGTTATCCAGCCCCGGCTCTTTGCGCGGGTCTTTGCTGGCCACAGGTTCTGCCTCTTGCAACGAACGGCCGACCATCCCAATATCGTTGGGGAGCGTGTCGCGGGGACGGCCGCCCATGCGTCTATCCGCCACTGCCTTTAATTCGCCATCTTCAAAGAGGAACAGCCCCGCCACCAGCGATGTTTCGGGAATACCCATGTCTTCCATGGCAATGGCGCAGACATCCACGGCCGAGCTGACCACCTTTTGCAGATTAAGCGTCGAGCGCATGGTCGAGGCCATTTCCTGCAACGATTGGGCGCGGCGGGTGGCCGCCCGCAATTGACCCAGTTCTTGGTCAAACCCTTTTTGGGTTAGGGCACGCACCCGAGCGCCGTTGGCGCTGATGCTTAACATGACGACAATGCCAAACAGCACAAGGAGGCCAATCGAGACCGTGGCATCCAACAACCACTCTGAATTAGGCGTGTCGGTGCGAAGATAGGGGGTATAAAAATAATAACTCGTGCCTCCGAGGGCAATTAAAAAGAAGAAGAGCGAAATTCCGCCCAAAATGCGAAATTGCCGTCGGATATTTTTTAGGGCATTGCCAATATCTTTCTTGGGAGGCTCTTTGGGGGCTTGCTGTTTAGCCATAATTTTACGGTTGGAAGGGAATTGAAGAACAGGGTTGAACAATTACCATTATAGCGAGTGAGGCCAATTAGTAAACAGGACGGGGGACTGCGGACAAGGGACTAGCGGTTACAAGCGTCCCCAGTCCCTTGTCCCTAGTCCCCATCGTTCATTCTCTCAGCACGGCCGCTATTTGCCCCGCCACCAGCCCATTGTTGGCCAGCAAGGCGGTGTTGGCCTGCATCGTGCGGCCGTCGGTTAGCTCCACCAGCCGCGAGAGGAGCCACGGGGTAGCGGCGGGGCCGTGGATACCCGCTTCGTCAGCTTCGCGGGTGGCGCGGGCAATGGCTTGCTCAATTTCGGCTGAATCTAGCGCGGCCGATTCGGGCACGGGCACCGTGATGAGCAAGCCGCTTTGCAATTGTAGCTCTTCTTGCGCCTTGATAATTTGGGCCACTTGGGCGGCCGTCTCCACCCGCACTGTCACAGGCAAGCCGCTGGAGCGGGAAAAGAATGCGGGGAGCGTATCGGTTCCATAGCCCACAATGGGCACGCCTTGCGTCTCCAGCACTTCACAGGTTAAGGGCAAATCGAGGATGGATTTGGCGCCACTGCACACCACGGCGATAGGGGTACGGCCGAGTTCGAGCAAATCCGCGCTCACATCAAAAGGATGGCCGCGATGTACCCCGCCAATGCCACCCGTGGCAAAGATGGGGATGCCCGCCATGTGCGCCAAAATCATGGTCCCCGCCACGGTGGTGGCCCCATCTTCGCCCAGACCCACCACAAGGGGCAAGTCGCGCCGGCTACATTTGCGCACAGTGCCCGCTGGCCGTCGGCTGAGGTATTCGAGCTGGGTGGCGGTGAGGCCGATGTGAATACGGCCGCTTAAAATGGCAATGGTGGCGGGTACTGCCCCACCACGGCGCACGGCCGCTTCCATATTGAGGGCTGTTTGCAGGTTTTGGGGGTAGGGCAACCCGTGGGTAATCACCGTGCTTTCGAGGGCGACGACGGGACGCGCTTCTAGCAAAGCGACTTGCCCCTCCGGGTGGATGACAAAGGGGGATGCTGGGGCGGTAAACATGAGAATGCGGAATGGGAATTGGAAGGGGATTGGGGAATTTGAAATGGGGGGGTGGGTGGGTTGGTTTTGAGGGAGAGGAAAAAAAAGGCCGGTGCTAAAAGCCCCTTAGGCCTCCTTACTCTATCTTTAACACCTTAAACTTCGTTTCCCCACGGGGGGTCACGGCCGTGACCACTTGCCCTTTTTTGGCGCCGAGCAAGGCACGGCCGATGGGTGACTCGTTCGAGATGAGGCCATCCACAGGACTGGCTTCATGCACCCCGACTATGCGGTATACCTCTTCGGCATCATCGCCCACTTCGACAATCGTGACGGTGCTTCCAATGCGTACTTTGCCCGTTGGCCCCTCATCTTGGATGAGTTGGGCGCGGCGCAAGGAGTCTTCTAAATCCATGATGCGTCCCTCTAAAAAGCCTTGTTGCTCTTTGGCATCGTGGTAGTTGGCATTTTCGCGCAAGTCTCCCTCGGCAATTGCCTTTTGGAGCTTGTCTGAGACATCAGGGCGTTTCACGTTTTTGAGGTAGGCCAACTCTTCTCTAATTTTGGCATACCCTTCTTGGGTTAGGTAAATGACATCACTGGTCATGTTCGTTTCTCCGAATTTGCAAATCGGCAAATCAGCCAAACAATGGCTGACCGCATGGTTTAATAAAAAGCCCCGCCACGGCGGGGCTGGTTGAGAGCACGTTTGGGAATATACGGCCGATTATACCCACCCCGAGCAAGGCATACAAGAATTGTGAATGGGGAATGGGTAATGGCGGCTTGACAAAATATATTTTTGGGATTAAATTATTGAGCAATCGCTCAATCAATAAAAAATCTATGCCACGAACTCACCAGCAAAACGAAGAAATCAGAGCGGCCACGCGCACGGCCGTTGTCCAAAGCGCCATCAGGCTCTTTGCCCAGAACGGGTACGCCGCCACTACCACCCGCGCCATCGCCCGCGAAGCAGGGATCTCAGCGGGGCTGATGTACCACTATTTTGATAGCAAAGAGAGTCTGTTGCGGGCGGTGTTTGACCACATCATGGCCATTTTGAACGAGGCGTTTACGGCCGCTATGCTGGCCAGCCCGCCCAACGGCCAAACGGCCGCTGTCCTGCGCACCATCTTCACCTTGCTGGCCGGCGATGCCCCCTTTTGGACGCTCTTCTACGCCCTGCGCTCCCAGCCCGCCATTACCCCCCTGCTGGCCGAGGCATTTTGCGAAGTAACTGACCAGTTGCGGCTTTTGTTTGAAGCTCAATATCGGCAAGCTGGCTATGCCGACCCCGTTCTCGAATCGTATGTGCTGTACAGCCTACTAGAAGGCACCATCCAACAATACTTGCTCAACCCCGAAACGTACCCATTGGCGGCCGTGACCGAACGAATTTTGGCCACAGTGCCCCAACCTGTGCATGCTTAGATGGAGAAAACGATGTCTACTTTTACCGTTTCTGAAACCAAACTGATTGATGCTCCTGCTGAACGGATATACGGCCTATTGGCCGATTACCACACAGGCCACCCCTCGGTTTTGCCCAAACCATACTTTACCGATTTGCAAGTAACACAAGGCGGCCGTGGGGCGGGAACCCAAATTGTCGTTCACATGAATGTGTATGGCTCCAAAGCAACCTACAACATGGTCGTCACCGAGCCTGTGCCGGGGCGGGTGTTGCAGGAAGAAGACAAAGGCTTGGGGGTTGTGACCACCTTCACCATTGACCCGTTAACCCCACAGGGGTCACAGGTCACCATTTCAACCACCTCTCCTGTTAAAAATGGGCTGGCGGGCTGGCTCGAGCAAAAAATAACGGCCGCCGTCATGCGCCGCGTCTATCGCGCCGAGCTAGACCAAATTGCCCGTGTCAGTCAGCAAAAATCAGTGGGGTAATTAATGGGTGACTCGTTTTTACAGTTGCCCCGCCAAACTGTCCCAATTCTCCAGCAACTGCTGGTAAGCTGGGTCATTGTAGCGGCGTAAATCGAAGGCGGGGGCATAGTCGGGCACGGCCGTGCCAACCATTTGCGCCGCCAACAACTCGCTTGCCGCCATTGCCGCCATAATGCCATAGCCCGAGAACGCCCCCAGCACATACGCCCCTGCGGTGTGGGAGAAGGGGCAAGCCAACGGCCGATTCTCCCGCGTTTTGCAGTAATACCCCCCGTCTACCCACGGCTTGCCCATCCGCTCCGCATATACGGCCAGCCCCGGAACCATCCGCGCCAAGCCGCGCACCACCAATTCGGCGTATTCGGGTTCAAAGCGTGGCGGCCACACAAACGGCTGGGGCTGAACGTGATACGTCCAGATAGCCAGCAGGGTTTGCGCCCCCTCGCCCCCCTCGGGGCGGAAATGAACGCCAGCGGGGAAAGTCTCTAACAGCCAGCGGGTCTCCTCGCTGGCGGCCAAATCCTCGCGCTCCTCTTCTGTCCAAAATAAATTAACGGGGTCGTTCCAAATCATCAGCGGGGCATGGCGGGGCACAATGCCGAGCGGGTCTTCAAAGGCGACTTTGCCGTGTAGTTCGTTGTAGACGGGGATTTCTACGCCCAGCAAACGGCCGACTTCGGCCAGCAGTGGCCCCGCCGCGTTGACAAATAGGGGGGTGTGGATGGTGTGCGTTTGGGTGTCGGATTGGATTTGCACGGCCGAAACCCGCCCTTCGGCCGTCTGCACCCCCATCACCCGCCCCACCACCAGCCGCGCCCCCGCTTGTTTGGCTTGCTCCAACAAATACATACCCAACTGCTGGGCACTGAGCCAGCCACAACGGCGGGGGTGGAGCATGGCCACGGTGTCGGCCGCCACAAAGGGGAAGATGGCCTGAATTTTGGCGGGGTCTAGCACCAAATCGGCTCCCGTTAGGGCGGGGTCGTAGCCGTGGGCGTGAATGGGGGCGTAGGTGGGGTCGGAGGGGCGGCCGTGGTGGACGCGCAACTCGCCCGCGCCCAAGTTGGCAATTTCGAGGCTCGTCTCGTGGAACAGTTGCCCTTGGGCGGGATCGGCCGTCAGATAAACATACCCCCGCCGGTTGAGATGAAAGTAGTTGTCGCTGACCTCGGCCAACTGCTCTAACAGATCAATACTGCGGTTCATCAGCCGCACCATCTCGTCGCCGGGGCCGGGCCACCAGTTGCGGTAACATTCGGTGGATTTGTCGCTGGTCAGGGTCAGGGGCGGCCGTTCATCCACCAAAACGACGTTTTTAACCCCATGCTGGACGGCCAACTGGTAGGCCAGTGCCACCCCCGCAATGCCTGCGCCACAAATAACGACATCGGGAATTATACCAGTTTCACTTCTTCTTGTTGCGCCTCGCCATATTCGCTATTCCGTTGCTTTTGCTCATGAGTTAGCCGTTGCACACCCTCGCGGCTGATTTGGAAGTGGTCAAAGTCGCGGGCGACGTAGGTGTTGGGGAAGATGGCTTGCGCCTCCTCCCGAATTTGTCGCCCGCTGTGGCGGCGGGAAATGTGGGTCAAAATCAGCGTGCTCACGCCCGCCTCGGCCGCCAGCCGTGCCGCACGGGCGGCCGTCAGGTGGCCCGATTCGGTCGCCATTTGCGCTTCCTCCTCGGTGTAGGTCGCTTCTATCACCAACGCATCCGCGCCTCGACAAATTTCGACCAAATTATCGGTGCGCCCCACATCGCCAATGTGAATGTATTTGGTTCCCCGTATCTCTTCGCCCAGCACTTCGTCGGGGTGGATGGTACGGCCGTTGGCCAAGGTGATGGCTTGCCCAGCCACCAAACGGCCGCGCTCGGGGCCAAAGGGCACACCGAGGGCTTCCGCTTTTTCGGCAAGGAACGGCCGTCGCGCCTTCTCCTCAAAGGCAAAACCCAAACACCCGCCGCCGCGATGGTGTACCTCGAAAGCTGTCAGCGCAAATTTGTCATCTTCGAGGATGATTTGCCCCGGTGCGGTGTTGATGAGGCGGATGGGAATGGGGGATTGGTGGCCGCGCAGAGCCACGCCATAGATGAGGTCGTGGACGCGATCGAGGGTTTGACGGCCGCCGTAAATCTCTAATTTTTCGAGGATTTCCCAGCGGGTGAGGGTGGAGACGAGGCCGCCTAGCCCTAAAATGTGGTCGAGGTGGGCGTGGGTGAGCAACACCTTGTCGAGCCGCTTGAAGCCGAGACCAGCGGCCAAAATTTGGCGTTGAGTGCCTTCGCCGCAATCGAGCAGAAAGCGGTATTGGCGGTGCATGATGAGATGGGCGGAGAGGCCCCGATGGGTGGAGGGGGAAGCGGCGGAGGTGCCGAGAAAAACGAGTTCAAACATGGGGTAATTAAACCATGTTCAGGGGAAAAATAAAAAATAGTTGCCGTGAGATAGAGACAGGAGATAGAGATAGAGAAATCAGCAGTAGGCCAGCCAACCGTGAATCCCTCTACCTCTATCTCTCTAATCTATCTTGGGGGAGGTGGACGGGAAGGGGGGGGGGCGGCGTTATGTGCTTAATTGGCGATAAAGGGCGAGGGTGGCGGCGGCCGTGTTGTGCCATGAGAATTTTTGGGCTTGGGCACGGCCGCGCTGGGCTAGTTCGGCGCGGAGCGGGTCGTCGTTGACGGCGCGGTGAAGGGCGGCCGTGAGGGCGACCGTATCATGGGGGTCGAAGAGCAGGGCCGCCTCGCCCGCTACTTCGGGCAGGCTGGAGCCAGCGGCGCAGACGACGGCCGTGCCGCAGGCCATCGCCTCGATGACGGGCAGGCCAAATCCTTCGTATAAGCTGGGAAAGATGAAGAGTTCGGCCGCGCTGTACAGGATTGGCAAATCTGGCTCGGCGACGGGGCCGAGGAAGAGGATGCCATCGCCGAGCAGGCCGAGGCGAGCGGCCGTGAGGCGCGGCTCCATGTACCGCTCATCCCACGCCCCCGCGATGACGAGGGGCCACGGTTGGGGCATGTGGCGATACACCTCTGCCCATGCTTCGATGAGGCGGACGAGGTTTTTGTGGGGTTTGTTGATGCCTAAGTAGAGGGCGAAGTGGCGGGGCAGGTTGTAGCGGTGGCGCAGATGGGTTTGCGCGGCCGAGGATTGGGGCACGAATTGGGGGTCGGCCGCGAGGGGGGTGGTGGTGACTTGGGCGGCAGGGTAGTGGTAGCCTTTCAGCAAATCGTGGCCCGTGGCTTCGGAGATGGTGACGACGTGGGCGGCCGAGCGGAGGGCGAGGCGGTGGAAGAAGCGGTAGAGTAGGCGGGCGCGGGGAGCGGTGTATTGGGGGTAGCGCTCGGGGATGAAGTCGTAGACGGTGAGGAGGGTGGGCAAGCCGACCCGGTAGGGCATGAGGTAGTAGGGGCTGTGGTAGGTGGCGGCGTTGAGCGGCCGAATGAGGCGGGGGATTTGCCACTGTTGGGCGAGGGAGAAGGGGGAGATGGGGGCGGGAAGGTGGCGGACGCGGCCGTTGGCGGGTGGCAGGGGCCATCTGCTGGGCTGGCTGGGGTCGTGGAGCAGGGTGAGTTGCTCGTCGGCGGCCAGCAGGGGGACGAGGGCGCGGGCGAGGTTGCTGGTGTAGCGGCCGATGCCGGGGAAGTGGTTGGTGGCGGTACGCGCGTCGAGGAGGTAGGTGGGCATGGGGTTAGGCGCGGGCGGCGCGGCGCAAGCGACGAAAGCGGAGCCAATTGACGGCCGTGGCGAATGTGCGGCGGGGGATGTGCAGGGCGTGCCAACTGGCCAGCAGGAGGTGGCGGAAACCCGCTCCCCAACGGCCGAGGCGAGGTTCCCCAACGGCCAATGCGCCGTGTAGACGTAAATGCGCTTCGTGCCATTGGGCGCGATTGGCGGCGACGAGGGTGGGTTGGGTGCGGCCGATTTTGGCCATGAGGCCAACCAAACGCCGCTTGAGCGGCACAAAATGATGGCTAATGCCTCCTGTGTGGCGACGAATGGCACAGACATCTCCCGCACTGTATTGGAATGGGTAGCAGGCGGCCAAACGAAGGAGCAGATCGTAATCTTCGATGGCGAATAGCTCAGGATTCTCATCAAAAATGCCGATGGCATCGAGGGCAGTTTTGCGGATGAGAGTGGTTTGGAGAAAGAGGAAATTGCCGCGCAGTAAATCGCCAAAAACAAAGCCGCTGGGGGAAGGCAGGCCATCCAGAACATGCCCTTCGGGTTGGGTGGGGTTTTCTTGGAAAAAGTAGCCATTGCCATAAGCTACGGCCGCTTCGGGGAAATCCAGCAACAGTTGGGTTTGGGTGGCTAATTTGTGGGGCAAAAACAGGTCATCCGAATCGAGAAAGGCGATAAATTCCCCTTGGGCAACGGCTAACCCTGCATTGCGGGTGGCGGCGGGCTGGCCACGATGGGGCAAGGGCAGATAGCGCACTTGGGTTCCCCATTGGGCGACGACTTCGGCCGTGTTATCCGTGGAGCCATCATCGGCGATGATGATTTCGCAGTGGGGCCAGCTTTGGGCAAGGGCACTTTCCACGGCCGTGGGCAATAAATCAGCTCGGTTGTAGGTGGGGATGATGATGCTGATGAGGGGCATGTCGAAAAGGTAAAAGCGGCCGTGGATTAATCGGCCAATAAAAACGGCCGTTGGTGCAAAATGCCTTCGCAGACGAGGTCGAGCAGGGGGGTGGTTCCGGGGCGCAGGGCGGCCAATGTCTCGAAGTTGAAGCGCAAACGGCCGTTGGTTAAGGCGGTGACGAGGGGGAAGGGGAGCATCAGGCGGAAGAAAAAGAGGTGGGCGTAGCGTTGGGCGAGTTCGAGTTGGGCGGGGGTGGGGGGGGGAAGCTCGGCCGCTTGGGCGAGCAATTGGGTATAGGTGGCGGGGTTGGTTGGTTGATGGGTAAACCCTTTGTGGGCATAGTGCGTTTGCCCTGCCACGATGACGGGTTTGCCCATGAGGGTCATTTCTAGCCCCACGGTAGAGGTATAGACCAGCCCCACTTGGGCGAGTTCCATGAGGGTGTAGGAACTAATCGAGCTTTCGGCGGGGATGAGGCGTACATTGGGGGGCAAATGGGGGAACTGCTGGGTGATAAAATCACCCACTTTTTGGCGTGTTTCGCGCAAGGCGAGCCGAATTTCGGCTGGGTGAACCCGAATAATGAGTTGGATTTGGGGGTGGTTCGCGGCAAATTCGATGGTGGTGGTGAGCCACGCTTCAAGGCTTGCAAACGCTTCGTGTCGGTCGAGTACGGCACTATCCCACAAGATGTTGCTAAAGGCGACGAGAATGGGGCGTTGGGTGTCTAAACCAAGTTGGGTGATGATTTCCGCCTGTTCGCTGACGAGATGGGGGTAGTATTGCGCCACATCTTTGCCGCCTGTGCGCCGTTGTTGCAAGTATTCGGTGAGCTGGGTGTGTTGGGCGGGTGTGAGCGGGGTTTGGGCGTAGGTGGGCCACACGGCCGCTAAATCGTAATAACCCGCAATGCCATTGTGGGCAAATACTTTAGAATCGGCATGAAACCCCCCTTCATGGGTGACGAAGTGGATGCCTTGTTCACGGGCGAGGTGGATGAGGATTTGCTCCTCAAAGAAGAGGCCGTTGAGCAAATAAATGGTATCGGGCTTTTTTTGGGCGAGGAGTCGTTGGGCGGCACGGCCGACCAACGCCCCGCTGATGAGAAAGTGGCGAAAAGTTTGTTCGGCGAGAGGGTCTGTGGCGATATTGCCGCTGTTGAGAAACCAGCGCACCGAAATTTGTACCATTTGGCCAATGGGTAAGCCGCTATCCACATGGCTGGCAAATTGGGTGGGGCTAAGTTGGGCAATGTGGCTCTCTATTTCTTGTCGTTCAGAGGGCGAGACCAAATGGTGCAAATGGCTGGCGGAAAAACCCATGATGGACAACATTTGTCGGGTGTAACTTTGACAAAAGTGGCAGGGCATGGGGGGCGCGGTGTGGTGGTTGGCAATGTTGCAGATGGGTAGGCGTGTGTCGCAGGTGTAAAGTTGGACTTGTGCCCCACGCAGGCGTAAGCTGTGGGCGACCAACAAATCTTGGGCCACATGAACCGACCATGCGCGGGGCATGAAGATGAGGATGTTCGAGCCATTGCCAATGGGTGGGTTGGTGTCGGCGGGGTTGCTGGCGGCCGTGATGTGGCGCAATTGATCCAACTCCGTGGGCTGAGGCACAATTCGCCGCAGGAGAGGGTATTTCCAGAGGGCATATTTGCCATCGCGCAAGAGGGCATATAAACGGGGTAGCGGCGGAGTTTTTGCTGAAGCATGGCTGGGGTTTATGGTGGGGAAGCGTTGGGGCGCTGGGAGAGGAGCGAGAACGCCACAGAGATTGCAAAAAGAGGAGATAGCGTTGATAGAGGCGAAATTCGAGGGTCAGAGAGATGGCGGCGTAGCTGAAGCAGGCTACGGCCGCTTTGCCCAGTAATTGCCACCACAGATTGGGTGGAAGCCAGTGTAAACTAATTTGCCATGTGATGAGGTAGCTGATGGCGGTGGCCAATAGGGGGACGGCAAAAAGTTGGAACACGGAAAAAGATATTTCGCGCCGCACCCGCCATAGCATGAGGCTAAACCCCGAAAAAATCATTAGGTTGGCCGCTAAGGCGACCCCATCTATACCTACCAAGAGCTAAATAAAATGACGGCAGGAATAAAAATGATGACTTGAATGGCGCGGTTGCGGGTGGATACTGTGGGGCGGCCGATGGCCACAAAAAACATATTTTGCACTTCATAGAGGGGGTCAAAGAGCGTGTAAATGGCCATAAACCTGAACGTAT
Organism: Candidatus Hadersleviella danica; assembly: GCA_016711405.1. Taxonomy (GTDB): domain Bacteria; phylum Chloroflexota; class Anaerolineae; order Promineifilales; family Promineifilaceae; genus Hadersleviella; species Hadersleviella danica. Next base: position 29,423 of record JADJSZ010000001.1, read on the forward strand.
TGACCACTGGTAACCACTTTTCCCCAATAAGTAAAGATATAAATTCGGGTGCAACAAGGAATAGGACTAAGGCGACCACAAAGCCTGAACGAATGAGCAACCCCATACTGCGGGTAAATAGTTGGGCTAATTCTAAGGGGTTGTCTTGCAAGCGGGCAAAGGCGGGAAAGGTGACATTGACGATGGGTTCGGAAAGGATGCGCCTTGGATAGCGGGCAAATTCATAGGCGCGAGAATAAAAACCGAGGGAATCTTGGCCAAGGGTATTGCCAATCCAGAAATCATCAAAGCGGTCGAGTAAAAAAGCGAGGAGATTGGTAGCTGAAACGGAGAGGCTGAATTTGCTAAAGCGGCGGACTAAGGCACGGTCTATGCCCAAGCGGGGCATTTTTTGTTTTAGCACAGCAAAGAGCATGATGAAAAGTGCCAAACGCATGAGAATGAATTCGGCGATAAGGCTCCAGATGCCCCAGTCCCACCATGCCATGCCTACGCTGATGAGGGTGATGGTGATGGAAACGGTAATGTTGATGAGGGCGATTTTTTTGTGGGCGAGGCGACGCTCCAAAATAGCCATGGGTGTCCCGCTTAAGGCCCCTAGTACCATAGCGGCGAAGAAAATGGTAATGAGATAAGGCAGAAGGGGATATTCGGGGTAGAGCCATGCGAAAAGCCGAGGGCAAGGGGCGATGAAGATACGGCCGACGGCTAACAGCCCATCTATTGTGAGCAATGTTCCGCTCATGCTTTCCTCGGCATCGGCCGCATCGCTATGAATAAAGGCGTGGCGAAAACTAAATTGGGTCAGCGAACCGATGAGGTTGGTGAAAAAGAGAGCGAATGTGATAGCCCCAAAATCGGAGGGAGCCAATATATTGGCTAATATGACCGAGCGTGTGAACCCAACGATGATGGTAATCGCCGAGGCAATGCTTTTGTAGCCGATGCCGACGGCCGTTTGGCGTTGAATAGAGGACATGGTGGGACACGCCTTAGGGGGTTGTTGCTAATTGCTGATAGAGGGCGGAGATGCGTTGGCTGACAATGGGTTGGCTGTAGGTGGTGTCAATGCGGTGACGGCCGTGGGCGGCCAATTCTTGGCGCAAGGGAGGGAAATTGACCAATTGGGTGAGTGTCTGGGCAAGAACGGCTGTATCGCCCTCTGGGAAAATAAGCCCAGCGGAGCCGATTACCTCGGGAATGGCTCCTGAACTGCTCCCTACAAGGGGGGCCCCACAAGCCATTGCTTCGATGAGCACACGGCCGAATTGCTCTTGCCAAACGGTGGTCGAGCGGGAAGGCAAAACCAGCATATCGAGCAAGCTCATGTAATTGGGAAGGTGGGTATGGGGCACATTGCCTACAAATCGCACCCGCTGGGATAGCCCGAGTTGGTGGGTTAGTTGGCGCAAATGGGTTTCTTGTTCTCCTTGACCAATGAAGAGCAAGTGTAAGTTTGTTGGTGTGTGGGAGAGGGCGTGGAGCAAATCGTCTAACCCTTTTTCGGGGGCTAAACGGCCGACATAGCCTGCGACGACCACTGTTTCTAAGCCCATTTCGCGGCGTAAATCGGCCGCTTCTTGTGGACGAGGGTAAAAGGTTGTCGTATCCACACCCATCCAAGGTTGCAATGGGGTCGAGCCGTGATAGCCCCATTGTCGCAAAATGCCCTCGCCTGCGGCATTGGCGCAGATGATGCTATCGGCCGCCCGTAACGTTTGGTTTAAGACAAAACGAACGGGGCGGCTTAACGGCCGTGCCACATTTTGCCATGAATGGAACACCAACTTAGCACGGGGAGCAAACAGCCGCCGAATGAGAGCCACTTGCCATGCCAGCAACGTATCGGGGTCACGCTCTAAAGCAATTACAGCGGGTTGGAGTTGGCGTACCCACGGCAATAAAGTTTGGAGCAACCCTTTGTGGGGGTCGCCGACGCGCCAAATGGGGGTTAGGTGGATATGGTGGGAGCCTGAAAGTGGAGAGGGGGAGGCGGTGGGTGGCGGCCGTGTATTGTTGCCGCGAAGTGACCTGATGGACTTCCCACCCATTTTCGCTTAGATAACGGCCGCGTTGATGAGCGACAGGGGCATAACCGGGGGTAATGTAGAGCAGGCGAAGCATGAGGTGTCTTGCGAATCGTTGGGGCACAGACCCCAATTAACCCTCTGGCGACAAAATCATGCCGGGATGAGTGCCATGCAGGAATTTCTTGGCATAGATGGTCTAGAGCCATGTCACGGCCAGGAGCCAACTCATCTAATTGTTCAAAATGAAATTGGATACGTCTTTGTGGCAAGGTTGTTAGGTGGGGGAAGGGGTACATCATTCTAAAAAAGAAAAGATGGGCATAGCGACGGCCGATTTGCAATTGTGCCTCGGTCGGCGGTGTCAGGTGGGTTGGGTTGGCTAACCAATCCAAATAATCCACTTGGCTGAGAGGGTCATGGTGAACCCCTGCCCATATAATGCGTTTCGCCCGCCACGACGACGGGTTTACCCCACAAAGCCATTTCTAGCCCTGTGGTCGAAGTATAAACAAGACCATACTCAGCCATATCCATCAGGGTGTAGGAGCTAAGGTCACTTGTTGCTTCGACTACTTTGATATGGTTAGGTAGCTCTGGAAAGCGTTGGCGAATAACGGCTTCAATTGGCTCTTGTGATTCGCGCATTGTCAGCCCCACTTCGGCGGGGTGGATGCGGACAATGAGTTGATGGGTGGGGTGGGCAATAAAATGGGAAATAGTCGTTTCGAGCCAATCACTCAAATTGTTAAAAATGGTATCTCGGCCGAGGGCGGCACTATCCCACAAAATATTGGTCAGCAACAACACCAATGGTTTGGTGGGGTCTAGCTCTAATTGCTGAATAATGGCTTGGCGAGAGCTTTCTAGTTTGGGGTAATACAAGGCGGTGATAGAGGCATCTTGCCCGAAGCGACGTTTGGCCAAGTAATCCACCACTCGTTGGTCTTGAACGGCCGTCAACGGTACATCCCTAAACGCCTCCCAATGGGTATCGAGTTTGTAATGGTTGGCAATTTGATTGCGACTGATAACGAGGGTGTGGGAGAAAAAACCCGTTTCGTAATTGACCCACGGAATACCGGCTTGTTGGGCTAATTGGTGCAGAATCTGCTCTGAAAAGAAAAGCCCGTTCATTGTCCACAATTGGTCAGGCTGTTCTTGCGCCAGCAAACGGGGTAAAGCTAAGGCCATGATGCCTGCACTGATAAGAAACCGCCGCCAAACATCCTGTGCATAGTCGGAGTCATCAACACTACCGCGCAAGAGGAATCGGGGCAGAGAGATGTGGATGGATGCGCCTACGGGCAGGCCATTGACGGTGTAGCTAGAGCGCGTTGCGGGGGTTAAGGCGGCCACCTCGGCCGTTATCTTTTGCCGCTCCGCTTGGCTCACAAACTGATTGAGGGTGGTGATGGGGAAGTTGAGTTGGTTGAGCAGTTTGAGGGGATAGGTGCGGCAAAAATCGCAGGGCATGGGGGGAGCCACCAAACTATTGGCGATGTCGCACACAGGGAGGTGGCTACTGCACAAGACGAAATGCGGCCGTGCGCCACGCAAGCGCAACGCTTCAGCCACGACAATGTCGTTCGCTAAATTGGTGGACCATCCGCCCCGAAAGGTGAAGATGAGAATTTTGGGGCCACTGGGTGGGTTGTGCAGGGTGGAGGGCGAGCTACGGCCGATAATTTGCCCTAATTGGTCAATTTCAGGGGTAGGGTAAGCATAGCGCCCAATACCCGGCACTAGCCATGCTTTTTCCCGCATTCGCCGCAGAGCGATGTAGAGTTTGCGCTGGCGTACCGCAAATTTGCTCTGAAATTTGAAAATAGAAGCCATACACCACCTAACCTATATCAAATCCCATGTGAGTGGTGTGCCCCGTTCAATTGGGCGGTTTGCCTTGCGCCCCAATACATCGGACAAATAGCGGGTGTGCAAGCCGTGGCCGGGGCGATTGAGCGCACATTTTGCTCGGTAAAAAGCTCCCCTTCCGCCATATCTGCCACCACAAAGAGTGAGCGGCGGAAGGTTTGGCTCGATTTTTCGGCGGCCGTTGGCCCATATTGCACCCCGCCCAATGCTTGTTCGGCCGTGCGCACGGCCGCTACCATCGTCGCAAACTCGTCTGGCTCCAGCGAAAATGTACTATCTGGCCCCTTCATCTCTCGTGAAAGTGTGAAATGCTTCTCAATAATACAGGCGCCTAAGGTCACGGCCGCCACAGGAACCGCCACATCCATGCTGTGGTCCGATAAACCCACAGGGACTCCAAACGCCGCCGCCAAATGGGGAATCGTCCGCAAGTGCATTTGGGCAGGCACGGCTGGGTAAGAACTGACACATTTGAGTAGAGCCAACTGTTCCCCCCCTGCTTCACGGACTGTCTGCACTGCCTCATCCAATTCAGCCAAAGTGGCCATCCCATTGGATAAGATAATTGGTTTGCCCGTTTGCGCCACCCGCCGAATCAGCGGCAAATCCACATTCTCAAACGAGGCAATCTTAAAAGCGGGCACGTTCATCTCTTGGAGAAAATCTACGGCCGTGTCGTCAAACGGGGTCGAAAACAAATCTAACCCCAGCTCATTGGCAACTTGCTTCAGTTTGGGTTGCCACTCCCACGGCATATACGCCTCGCCATACAATTTATAAAGATTATATCCCTCCCAAATTGTCCCCTTAATCTGAAAATAGGGCTGGTTAGAATCAATCGTCAGCGTGTCAGACGTGTACGTTTGCAATTTAACTGCGTCCGCCCCAGCCGCCTTCGCCGCTTCCACCAATTTCACTGCCACCTCAAAATCATGCCCATGATTGGCCGATAGCTCGGCAATGATATAAGTTGGTTCGTTGGGGCCGATGCGACGGCCGTTAATCTCGATAAAATTATTCATAGTCCATCACCCATTCAAACTGTTCACACATCTGGTTCTGAATTAAAACTGGCGCAGGTAATTTGCCAAACCCCGCCTTTTCAAATGCCCGTATAGAGGCGATATTGCTTTGGAAGACAACCCCATAAACGGCCGCAACCCCAAGGGCACGGCAGGCCAAAGCGGCCGTCTCCTGTAAAACCTTGCTCCCTAAACCCTGTCCTCGCGCCCCTTGCGCCACCGAATAGCCAATCTCTGCCCGTCCATCCCCTCGGTCATCGTACCGAATTTGGGCTACAGGCTGGCCATTCTGCTCAATTATCCACAACCGCGCCGTTTCTTGCCCTAATTTTTGGGCCAGCCAGTGCAGATGCACCTCCCATTGAATTGGCTCGGGGTTAAAGGCGTTGTGGCGCACGGCCGCCTCGTTCGCCCACTCCCACAACAACCGCGCATCTTCGGGCAAAGCAGGGCGCACGACCAGCCCGCCCCTTTTTCGCAACAGCGCGGCTACGACCCGTTCTGCCCCATGCCCATCCACCAATTGTTGTCCCCGCTGGCTCATCTCTTGGCGTTGTTTTTCATTCGAGATGAGTTTATTGAGTACAGCCGCAATATCAGCCGCTGTGACTTCTTCAAACCAGCCCAAACTGTGAGCAATGCCCGTCTCATGCAAGCCAGTCGCAATCGGCTGCTGATTTTCGGCAATGGTGAGCACGGCCGTGGGCAACCCCAAAAACGCCATCTCCCAACACGTACTCCCCCCTGCACACACCCCCATATCGGCCGAGGCGATGCGTTTGGGCATGTCGCTCGCATTCTGAACCAACTCGATAGGATGCAACGGCCGTAATTGTTCGGCCGCTTCGCGCAATATCGCTTGATGAGGATTCGCCGCCCCCACCAAAACGGTAACATGAAGTGGCGTGGTTATTAGCCCAATTCCCTGCAAAACTTTTAGACTTTGGTTGTCGGAATCTGCTCCTCCCAACGTGACCAATAGATTTTGAGCTACAGGCGCAATTTCGCGCCGCCAACCCAGCCACGGCCGAAACTCCTGCCGCAATAAGGCATAATCACACCCCAACAACAATTCGGTTTCAGCGGTGCGATGAGGATACAACGCTGGGGTGGCATAGATATTTTGATTCAGCACCACATCGGCTGAGTAAAAATTACACGGGCCATAATCATCTATAAACAGCACCCGCAACCCCGCCTGTTTGAGTGTTTCTTGGTACGTTGCCTCAAAATGGTAGCCATCTACCACCACCCACTCTGCCCCCACTTGCTCGGCATAGGCGATGGTTTGCGATGCATCGGCCACACCGCCTAGCGTGGGAGAGTTGGCTAATACGGCCGTCACACACCCCGCCCCAACCAACTTCTGCTCCAGCCCCGCCAGCGGCTGGCCGAGCAAAAAATGGGCGCGGCCGCCGTGCCGTTGCCACGCCTGCGCCAAAGCCAAACAACGCATCACATGCCCTGTACCAATCTCCGCACTTGCATTGGCTCGTATCAATAACTCGTTGCTCATTGGCCTAGCTTCTTTTGCTCTACATGTTGGTTAAGCAAAATCCAGTCGGGGTGCGCCTCCACCACAGCCAGCACTTCTTCCCAGCCAAATCGGTCATGGCCAAAATGGGTGTAGATGCGCTGAACAAGCTCCATATCCTCGGCCGTATCCACCGTCCAGCGGTGCGCCGAATAGTCCACTGCATGAGTAAAACCGCCCAGTGCAAATAACTTAGGGTGCTGGTAAAGATAGGGGGTCACATGTTCCCGTGAGGCGGGGTTGTTGTCTTCCTGCCATGCCCGTACCAAGGCCGACATGCGGAAGACTTCCATATCTAAGCCACGGGGGTAAGTCCGCACAGGCAAAAAATTGGCCATGTAATCGAGTGGCGGCTGGGCGGCCGTGAATCGTTCCACCACCGCATCCACCAATTCAGGGTCAATTAACGGGCAATCGGAGGTGATGCGAACGATAACCTTAGCCGAGTGTGCCACGGCCGCTTGATAATAGCGATCCAACACATCTTGCTCGCTCCCCCGAAAACAAAGCCACCCCTGTTCCGCGCAAAAATCAGCCAATTCATCATCCTTGTGGTTCCGTTGTCGTGGCCACCACAATTTTGTCCAGCCGTTGCGCCCGTTGCAAGCGGCGCATATCCCGCACCAACATCGGTTGGCCCGCCACATCGCGCAGAACTTTGCGGGGCAAGCGGGTGCTCCCCACCCGTGCTTGCAGGATGGCCACCACGCTCATCGTTGGTAAGCCTCAACCACTTTTTGCACGGCCGCCACCACATCTTCCATATCTCCATTGTTCATATCGGGGAAGATGGGCAATGTTACCAGCCGCTCATAGGCCGCTTCGGCCGCAGGGCAATCGCCCACGGCCGTGCCATAGTTTTGGCGGTAAAACGGGTGCATGGACGGGAATGTAATGGACATTCACGCCCAGCCCTTCCGCCCGCAACGCTTGGAAAATTTCGGCGCGGTCGGCCGTCAGTTGCGCCAAATCACATTGCACCATATAGAGATGATACCCGTGCCCCACTTCTGGCCGCACCGCCAGCGGAGCGACGGCAGGTATGCCAGCCAAAGCGGCATCATACATATGGGCGATGGCTTGCCGTTTGGCAATCCACTCGGGTAATTTTTTAAGCTGGCTCAGCCCTAACGCCGCCTGAAAATCAGTCAACCGATAGTTGTAGCCAAGGCTGACCATCTCGTAGAAAAAGCCACCTTGCTCACTTCGTTGGCGGTGGTCGGTGGTAATGCCGTGGTTGCGAAAAACACGCATTGCTTGCGCCATCGCGGCCGATTCCGTGGTAATCACCCCCCCTTCCCCTGTGGTCATGTGCTTTACGGGGTGCAGGCTAAACGTGTTCACATCGGCCAACGTACCCACAGGGCGGTTTTTGTAGTGGCCACCAAAAGCGTGGCACGCATCGTCCAATACGGCCAACCCATGCTTGCGGGCAATGGCGTAAATGGCATCGTAATCACACGGCTGGCCCGCATAGTCCACGGCCACAATCGCTTTGGTGCGCGGAGTTATTTTGCCTTCGATGGTCGCTGGGTCAAGTAAGAGTGTGTCGGGTTCGACATCGGCAAAATGGGGATTGCACCGAGGTAAACTGCCGCGTTAGCACTGGCCGCAAAAGTCATCGGGGTAACAATCACCTCATCCCCCGCCCCCACGCCCAAGGCGTAGAGGGCGGCATGGAGGGCGGCCGTGCCGTTGCTCACCGCTACCGCATGGCTGGCTCCCACAAATTGGGCAAACGCTTGCTCGAACTCCCCAATTTTGGGGCCAGTGGTCAGCCAATCGGAGCGCAATACCTCGGCTACGGCCGCGATGTCCTCTTCATCTATATGCTGGCGGCCGTAGGGCAAAACCGCCCCTCGCACAGGTGTGCCGCCGTGCAAGGCTAAATCTGCTTTAGTCGCTTTCATCTACCATCTTCTCCAATTCGGCATCGGTGAGCCACACATCGTTTTTGTCACTGCTGTACACAAACCCCTCGGGCACGCGGGTTCCCTCCGCCCAATGGGTTTCCGACCACCACGGCTGGGCGGGTTGGATGATGTACCGGTCGGCGATTTCCACCACTTGCCGCGATTCGTCTTCAGAAATCATCGCCTCGTGTAGCTTTTCGCCGGGGCGAATGCCAATCATGGCCACTTCGCATTCAGGGGCAATGACTTTGGCCAAATCCATGATGTTCATGCTGGGGATTTTGGGGATGAATACTTCTCCGCCGTGCATTTTCTCGATGCAGGAGATGACAAAACGTACTCCTTGCTCGAGCGTAATCCAAAAGCGGGTCATGCGTTCATCGGTAATGGTAATGCGCCCCGACGGCCGTTGTTGCTTGAACAAGGGCACGACACTGCCCCGGCTTCCTACCACATTGCCATAACGCACACAGGCAAAGCGCGTGCCTTTGCCGCCACTATAAGCATTGCCCTGTACAAATAGCTTTTCGGAAACCAATTTCGTGGCTCCGTATAAATTGATGGGGGCGGTTGCTTTGTCGGTGCTCATAGCCAGCACTTTTTGCACACCACAATCAATGGCCGCTTCGACAATGTTAGCCGCGCCATTGATATTGGTCTTTACCGCTTCGAGGGGGTTGTATTCACAGGCAGGTACTTGTTTGAGAGCGGCCGCGTGAACAACAATATCCACACCTACAAACGCTCGGCGCAGGCGGGCTTCATCACGCACATCGCCAATAAAATAGCGCAAAGAAGGGTGGTCGAAACCACTCACACGCATTTCGTGCTGTTTAAGTTCGTCGCGGCTAAAGATAATCAGTTTTTTGGGTTGATACTCTTTCAGCATGACTTCAATGAGTTTTTTGCCGAAGGAGCCAGTCCCCCCTGTAATTAAAATTGTTTTATTTTGCCAATCCATAAACGAAATCCTTTGTTACTTGTGAGAAATTTGAGCCTCCAAAAACCTTAGAAACAAATCTAATCTTGCTAAGTGCTTAAGCAATAGAGGCTATGGTTTAAGGTTGATTTTGCATACGCAGGATGACTCATACACTATAACTATACCCGATTCTCCTTCCCACAAAAAAGGCACAGTCTAAACTGTGCCTTTTTTACCATGAACCGATTGATGTCTCCCATTTAATCCAGCCAACGGCCGATAATCTCCCCCAACTCCCCCGATTCCTCCACCTTCCCCAGCGCCTCATTCACCTGCGCCAGCAAAGCCCCGTCCTCGCGGCGCGTCACCAACGCATACGGCTCAACCGTCACAGGTTCGGGCAACAACTGGAGCGAGGGGTTGGCTTGCAAGTACAAACGGCCGCTGACATGATCCACCACCGCCGCTTGTGCACGGCCGTCCACCACGGCCGCTAGAGCCTCCTCGGCCGTGTTCAGCGGCAACGTCGTCAGATTCACCAACTGCCGCTCCCACCGAATCACCTGTACATGACCCTCGGCTCCCAACTCCACCGCCACCGTCTGACCCACCAAATCGGTATAACTGTTAATCGTACTACCCTCTCTTACCACCACCAAAAATTGGCCCGCATTAAAATAGGGGTCACTAAAGGCAAAATCATCCTGCTTGGTCTCATCTACTACCAGAGCCGAAAGCAACACATCCACCTGTTTGGTAGCCAGCCCATCATACAAACCATCGTAGCCCAAATAACGAAACTCCACCGACACCCCCAACTCGCGCCCCAAGGCACGCGCCAAATCCACATCGAGCCCCACCAATTCCCCCCCATCTGCATTCTCAAAGGGGGGAAAGGTGGGGTCTAGCCCCACCACCAATACCCCCGCCTCGGCGACACGTTCCCAAGAGCTATCGGGCGAGGTGCAAGCTGTACTGCCCAGTACAAATAGCATCAAAAAGCCCACCATGACCATTCCAACGTGGAACGAGGTGAGGTGGAATCTGGTTCGGTAATTATTAAAAGAGATAAGTGAAAACTGACTGCATACTACTTCACGATTATTCACTTTGCGTGTAGCGTTGAAGTGCATCATAGAGCGGTTTGGGAATAAACTCAGGTGTAACTAGCGTGAAATAATCCATATAGCTTTTCGTCGGGGCAGGGGTGCGAAACATCCATAAGGGGGTGGTCGTTCCAGCCTGTTTCGGTAATGTAAATGGGGCTATCATCGCCGTAGCGAAGCATGATTTCTCGCCAAAGCTCAACGCGGCGGAAGTTGAGCAAATCAGGCGCAGGCTCGGCGTCGGGCGGGAAGCGAAAGCCGTAGGTATGGGCGGCCAAACCATCCATATACTCGGCCGCGCCCGCCTCATACATCCGCTCCAAAAAAACCAAATCATTCAAACCCCACGGCGAACCTTCGGGTTCTAAAGTGGGAGCCAGTGCGCCACCCAGCACCAGCATGTCGGGGTTGGCTTCTTTGACGGCTGGATAAACCACCGCCAACAAAGCCACATACTCCTCGGCCGTCGTCGGCCGATACCCCCACTCAAAGCTCAGATTCGGCTCATTGCCGACGATAATCGCCTGCACCTTGCCCGCATAGCGAGCCGCAAACGCCGCCGTAAAGGCGGCAAAATCATCATAGGCCGTTGCATCCAAATAATTAAGTTCCGTTTCAGGCGGCCGTGCCCAATCAGGAGATGTGCCGATGCGGGCAATGACCTGCAACCCCTGCTGATGGGCATGGTTCACCACCATATCCTGATGTTCCCATGCGATATACCCATCGGCCGATTGGTAATACGCCCACGGGAAAAACTCCACAATCGTCGTTGCCCCCATCTCGCGCACCATCTGCAATGTGCGCTGGATTTTCCACTCCTCCACCTCATCGGTCAGCCGGGTATGCACGGCCACAAGCGGGTGCGCCGTCTCCACCACCTGCATCGGCCCCAACACCACCAACGCAGGCGCAGGTTGGATGAGAACCAGCAAGCCGAGCAAGAGTAAGGCACGGCCGAAGAGGGGGAGGGAGGGCATGGGAGAGGGGGGCAGGGGAGCAGGGGCAGAGGAGTAAGAGAGTAAGAGACTGAACGACTGAAGACTGAGCAGCTGAGAGACTGAAAGACTAACGAACTAGCTCATACGCTGACAAACTCCCTTCCAACTGATTCGCATAGTACGCCGACCACCAATCAAGATGGTCAAAAATCGCCGCAATGCGGTCTAAAGGGGGGGCGGTGCGGTCGGGTAAGGGGATGGGTGGTTGTTTGCTTTCGGTAAACTTCATCCGCGCCAACAGTTCATTTTGCAGGCGGGCGTTGAGCAATTTGTTTTGGAAATCGTGGATGAGCTTGCTATATTCGCTCGGCTCGGCCGTAAAATAAGCATGAGGCATGTCGAAAATGGCCACCTGCGAGACAAACCGCGCCGCATCGCGCAAGGCAAATTGGGCAGGGGGGTGCAAATCGGCCACTACATCATGCCCCCATTTATGGTTGTAATTTCGCAACACATATTCGAGCGTTTGCTCGAGCTGGATGGCCAAGCGAAGTTGGGCGGCCGTCATCACCTGCACCCCCCCATATAGCCCGTTTAACTGCTGTCCAAACCCCGCCCAATCGTAATCGCGCACGGCCGCCATATCCGCCACCACCAGCAAAAGGTAATCCAACTTCTCATAGGTGGCCAGCAAACCCGGCACATCATAAGGTGGGGCGGCTGGTGGGTCGCCCTGCCAACCATCACCCGCTTCTTGCAAGAGGGGTTGCAGGGTGCTGTGCAATTCATGGAAAAGGGCGGCGGGGGTTTCGGCCGTGCCCACGGCCGCTTGTCTCTGCTGGCGAACCATTTGGCGCAAAAGATGATCCGCCTGCACCCCATCACTAGGGCGAATCAAAATCTGAGGCGTGAGAGCCAACGAAGCCGTCATGGCCAGCCCTGCCCGCCGCGCCACCTTATGTTTCGTATCCAGCGAAGTTGTGCGCCCCAAAGTACGGCGGCTTCCCCGCACCTGCTTGCCATATTTATCAATATGCCGCGCCAAAAGCGGAAACAACTGCATGTGTCGCTCAAACGAATCTTTGGTGGCAATGCCCGGAGCGCGTTGCAAGATGGGGCCATATTGCTCCCAAACAGGCAAAAACGCCTCCCGTAGGGCATGAATCGAAGTTCCATTTTCTACAACCACTAACAAATTAACATCTGACTGACCCGGCTGATAAAAGCCTTGTGCCAAACTACCGTACACAAAGCAGGCGCGGTACTGAAACCCTACTTTTTGGTACAATTCCAAAACAGTCGTTTTTATTGCTTCATATGCTTCTTTCATGGCAACGAAGTATAACGCCTGCCCGCTTTACCTCCTATGCCCCCTGCGTTAGCTTTTAGTGAAAACTAGGCAACTCCGTTGCAGAGGGGCAGAGGGGCAGGGGAGTGGAGGAGCAGGGGAGAAAGAGAGCAAGAGAGCAAGGGACTCAGCACTCAGCACTCAGCACTATTCACTAACCACTAACCACTACTCACTAACCACTCACTATGCGCGTTTTTGTTACAGGGGCGACAGGTTTTGCAGGCGGGCACTTGGTGTCCCAATTGCTGGAGGCCGGGCACACCGTTTATGGGCTGATTCGGCCGAGTGAAGAAGGCCAAGCATGGCCATTTCAGCCACTTGTTGGTGATTTGCTCGATGCCGCTTCCTTGCAAACGGCCGTTCTCGCCGCCCAGCCCGACGTCATCTACCACCTTGCGGGGCAGGCCGATGTCGGTGCTTCGTGGCGGCAACCCGCCCTGACCCTTGCCCTGAACGCAGGCGGCACGGCCAACTTGTTGGCGGCCGTCGTCTCCGCCGAGCTTCGGCCGCGCATCATCACCGTCACCAGCGCCGAGCTATACGGCCCTTTGCCCATTGAGGCCATGCCCATTAACGGCTGGAGCCAGCCCAACCCCGTCCACCCCTATGCCATCAGCAAATTAGCGGCCAGCCAACTGGCGCAAATGTACCGCACCCGTTTTGAGCTGGATGTGATTGAAGCACGGCCGTTTAACCACATTGGCCCCGGCCAAATGCTCGGCTTTGTCGTGCCCGATTTTGCCAGCCAAATTATGGCCATCCAACAGGGGCGCAAGACCCCCCACATGGTTGTCGGCAATCTAGCGGCCGAGCGCGACTTTACCGATGTGCGCGATGTTGTGCGGGCGTACCAATTGCTGGCCGAACACGGCCGCCCCGGCACCCCCTACCTCATCTGCTCGGGCCATCCCGTCTCCATTCGCCACATTTTAGATTTGCTCATCGAATTGGCGGGCGTGGAGGTGGAAATCGCCACCGACCCCGCCCGAATGCGGCCGTCCGACACCCCCTGCCTCTACGGCAGTTACGACAAATTGCGCCACGACACAGGCTGGCAACCCCAAATCCCCCTCCGCCAATCGCTGGCGGATGTGTTGAGTAGTTATCAGCCATAAGCTGTAAGCCGTAAGCCGTAAGCTCGTCACTGGTGGTTCTGGCTTACGGCTTACGGCTTATAGCTTACGGCTCCTATTCTCATGTTTGATTGGAAAACGGCAGACGAAGACCAGTGGGACGAGGTAGTCGCGGAAACGCCACCCCCGCCGCCTCGCAGACGGCCGTGGCTGATTTTAGCGGCCATCCTCTTGCTTGCCGCCGTGGCGGGTGGGGTCATTTATGGGCAACTCAACCAGCGCATTGCCGCAAACAAGGAAGCGCTCACGGCCGATTTAGCCGCCAGCCAAACCGTCATCACCCTCGCCGCCACCCAGCGCGATGTGGAACTGTTCCGCAACCTCGTCGCCCGCACCGATTACGAATGGGCGCGAACCCAAGACCAACTCATCGAGCGGGGACTGTTTCTCGACCGCACGGCCTATGGCTTGGCCTTGGGCGATACAGACACGGCCGAGGTGGTGGATGTGCTGACCAGCCCCGAACAAACCCGCACCCGCGTCACGACAGCCTACCCCTACACCACCGCCACGGCCGAAACAATTTGGCTCTACCATGTGGCCGTTTACGAGCAGAGGGGCGGCCGTTGGCGGCTCGCTCCTCCCGATGAGGCGTTTTGGGGAGAAACCCGCACATTGGATGGCGGCTTTATCACCCTTGCTGTACCAGCGCGGGAAGAGGAGATTTGGCAACGGGTGTTGCCCCATCTGCAAGCGGCCGTGGCCGATTTATGTCAACAAAATATCCCTTGCCCCAGTGGTGTGCCCATCCAACTCTCCCTTGCCACCAACCCCGCCACACTGGTGGAGATGGTCGGGCGCGAAGCAACCTATTTTCGCGGCGCAGGCTTTGACTTCATCTTGCCCGCCCTCACCCTGTTTGGCCTGCCCAGCGATGAGGCGGCTACAACGGCCGTGGCCAACGCTTATGCCACCCAAATCGCCACGGCCCTGATTGCCCGCTACGAAGGGTATGCCAGCGAACGGGCAATAGACCAAGTGTTGCTAGAGCGGCGGCTGGATGAGTTAGGGGTGCGGCCGTGGCCGTTAGAGGCGGCCGATTACGCCCGCTACTTTAAGGAGCCATTTCCCATCAACGAAATCCCCTTCCAAACCCTGACCAACCCCCGCCTAACCGAGCGGGATTGGTGGCGGCTCTACCTCTTGGGCGATTATTTGACCTATGTGCGCCAAACAGTGCCCGATGTGCTGGTGCAAAGCCGCCTCAACCCGCAAGGGTGGCTGGGCGAACCAGCCCTCAACCCATCTGGGGCAGGGCGAGGGCTGTTTTTAGACTTTTTGGCGGCGCGGGGCGGCTTGGAAAATCGGCCGTCGCCCATCCCCTTGCCCAGCCAAAGTGTGTGGCTGGATTGTTCGCAAGGCTATTTTTCTTATCTGCCCGCCACGGCCGAATGGCAGGAGGGGATACGGCCGCCCACCGAGGAAACCCCAGCCTTCAATTTGGCTGAATCATTGGGAGCTGTCTACCCTTCCCCCAACCAATCTTGGCATTTGCTGGCCTCTAGTTTTGACCCCGCTTACAACGCCTCGGCCGCCACAGCGGCCTTGCCGCCGACCCCGCAACTGCTGTTAGCTACTTCCAAAAATGAGGTGGTGGAATCTTTGGGGGAGGGGTATGCTCCGTTTTGGTTGGATGATGAGATGTTGGGCTGGGCACGGCCGCGCTCCAGCGGCGGGGTGGATGTGGTGCAACGGCCGTTGGCAGGCGTTGCGCCGTTTACCTTACTGGCGTGGGAAGAACTGGCCGCCCATCTGCCACCCAACTATGTCAGCACCCCCTTTCTGGTGTGGCACATCACCCCTTTACCCCAAAACCCCGACCTGCTCTTGCTCATCCTAACCACCGATGTGATGAGCAGTGTCCCTGAAATTCCGTGGCAGGGAGCCACCCATCTACTTTTATATGAGTGGCGCACGGGCACATGGCGCAAAACGGTGAGTTTGTTGGGCAAAGCATGGGAAATGGATTGGTCGCCCGACGGCCGTTCGCTGTTGCTCCACGCCACGCGGGGCTATAACAGCGTGCTAGAAATGCCCACGCTGGCCGTGCTGGATAGCTGGGAGCATACGATTTCGCCCAACCCCAATTCCCCCAATTATTCGTGGTCGGCCGATAGCCAATGGCTCCTCCACTTAAACGATGGCTTCCTCACCCTAACCGCCCCCGCCCACAATTACCAACACATTCTCCGCACTTCTGAAATGAACGATTGCTTAGCGGCGGGGTGGGAGTAGGGGCAGAGGAGCAGAGGGGCAGAGGAGCAGGGGAGAAAGAGAGTAAGTGACTCAGGGACTCAGCACTCAGCACTCAGCACTAACCACTAACCACTAACCACTCCCCCTGCTATACTTGCGCCATATGGAGGTTATGATGAACCCAACCAATTTACGCTTTAATTTTGGCTATCTAATTGAGGCACCTTCGGGGACGAGTAGTGACATCGAGATTAACTACCCTTCGATGCGGCTGGATGATGTGGTGTTACGGCCGTTGAATGGCCAGTTTCGCGCCACGCGCACGAGCGAGGGCATTCTCATTCAGGGGCAGTTTCAGACGTTAATGGAAACGGAGTGTGTCCGTTGTTTAGAGATGACACTGTTAGAGGTGGAAACGGCCGTGGAAGAAATCTTCTACTACCCCGCCTACACCGCCCCAGAAGGGGATTACGTGGTGCATGAGGACGGCAACGCCGACTTGGGGCCGTTGGTGCGCGAGATGAGCTTGCTGGCTTTGCCCATGCAAGTGTTGTGCAAGCCCGACTGCTTGGGTCTGTGCCCTGATTGTGGGCAAAACTTCAATGTGGGGACGTGTGACTGTGAGCCAGATGATATTGACCCGCGTTTAGCCGTGTTGCGGAGTTTGCTGAAACCAGCGAACGATTAACAACGGCCATAAACTGACACTTCGCTCAGTGGTGTATAGGTCTATTGGTGTACTGGTGTATTGAATATACTCATACACGAGTACACTTATAAACAAAATGCCAGATGATGGCCATGAAAAATATAGTTGTACGGGAATTTTCGGCCGCCTCTTCGTAGGCGGCCGTTTTGTTCAGCAATTTAATCCTCAAATATGAATGACAAGCCTGTTTTTGACCAGTTGGTGCTGTTTTTATACACGGCCGATTTGCCCGCCACGGCCGCTTTCTATGAACAACTGCTCGGCTTGCCCCTTGCCCTAGACCAAGGGGTGTGCCGCATTTACCGCGTTAGTAGCACGGGGTTTGTGGGCTTTTGCCAGCAGGGCACTGCCGTCGGCCGTTCAGCGGCCGACCCCGACGGGGTGATTCTCACCTTGGTGAGCGAGGACGTGGATGGGTGGCACAGCTATCTCCAATCTCGCCATGTGCCCATCGAAAAGCCACCCACGCTGAACGAAAAATTCAACATCTACCACCTCTTCCTGCGCGACCCAAATGGCTATTTGGTGGAAATTCAACGCTTTTTAGACCCACAGTGGGTAGGAATGCGGAATGCGGAATGGGGATTGCGGAATGAAAGACCAACCGACTGAAAGACTGACCGACTGACCGACTGAGAGACTATATGCCCATCAAACTAATCGCCTTAGACATGGATGGAACCTTGTTGAACAGCCAGCACCAGCTTTCGCCGCGCAATGAGGGGGCGTTGCGCGAGGCGTGGGCGCGGGGGGTGCAGATTGCGTTTGCCACGGGCAAGACGCAACATTCGGCCGTGCCCATCATTCGCAAACTGGGACTGACCACGCCGGGGGTGTATGTGCAGGGGTTGGTCATTGCCAATGCGGATGGCTCGGTGCGCTATGAGCGCACGCTGGACAGCGCGTTGGCGCATGAGGTGGCGGAATTGGCCACGGCCGCTGGCTGTAGCATGGTCGCCTATGCCGGCCGTCGCCTGCTCACCAATGTGCGCGACGAATACACTGATGTGTTTCTGAAATACCACGAACCCGAGACGGAGGCGTTTGGCACATGGGCGCGGGTGCTGGAAACGCCTGTCAACAAATTCATCATGGTCAGCACCAAGGCGCGGATTGATGTGTTGCGGCCGCAGGTGGAAGCGGCCGTCCACGGCCGTGCTACCGTCGTGCAAGCCCTTGATTACATGCTGGAGGTGTTGCCCCACGGAGCATCCAAAGGGGATGGGGTGCGCCGCTTATTGGCCGATTTGGCCATTGACCCGCGCGAAATGCTGGCCGTGGGCGATGGCGAGAACGATGTGGAGATGTTGCAGTTGGCGGGGGTGGGGGTGGCGATGGGCAATGGGATGGTGGCGGCGAAGGAAGCGGCCGATTACCTGACGGGGACGAATGATGAGGATGGCGTGGCGCAAGCCATCGAGCGGTTTGTGTTATGATTTGGGGGATGGTGATGTACACGGCCGAACACCCTGTTCCTGCATGACAAATCACTCTTGCCACGTATAATGTGGGTTCGGGATTCCTGAATCCACATTAGGAGATTGAACGATGATACGCGAAAAACTGCACCACCAAATTGATACCTTGCCCGAAGATGTCGTCGAACTCATTGCCGATTTCACCCTGTTCATTATGTCGCGGCGCAAAATGCCCCCGTTGTACGAAGATTGGAGCGATATAGAATGGCAAGATTTTGCCATGCAACAGTTTTTCCGCGACGTGGAAACAGAAGATGAAGTCGAATACTTTCTGGAAGATGCCCGTGAGGTATATCACCCATGAAACCCGGTGACCTTGTTCTGATGCGGTTTCCACAAACAGACTTGGAAACAGGCAAATTGCGGCCAGCACTTGTGGTCGCACTGACACCCGGCCGCCATTCAGATTTATTGCTCGCCTTTGTTTCGTCTCGTATTTATCAAGCCGTGCCCGATTTTGATGAACTCATCTCTCCTTCAGATACCGATTATGCCCATACAGGTCTAAAAACAAGCTCAGTCATTCGCTTAGGACGGTTGGTTACAGTTGATAAAACCGTCATCAATGCACACCTTGGATATATATCTGTACAACGTTTACACATCATTCGCCAGCGATTAGCAAATTGGCTAGATAGCGATTAGTGCAACCCAATCAAATAGGTATAATACCCATCGGGCAAACCGCCCCTTAATAAACGCCCACCCGCTCCCCACGGTGGGCGTTTTGTTGTTATCCGTTACTCGTTATTCGTTATTGGTTACTCGAGAAGCCCATCAACCCAACCAACCACAAGCTAAAAGCTAATAGCTAATAGCTGACCCCTGACCGCCCAAGGAGAGATACATGACCGACACCACCACCTACCGCATCACCATCCGCGCCCGCGAGGGGGCGGGCAACAACGCCGGAGCCAGCCTCGCCACGGCCGCCCACCAACTCGGCCTCACGGCCGTCCAAACCATCACCCCCAGCCGCCTCTACTTCCTCCACGGCCGCCTCAGTGCCGCCGAAGCCTCGCAACTCGCCAGCGAATTACTGGCCGACCCAGTGACGGAACAATTTACAGCAGAGGAGCAGAGGAGCGGAGGAGCAGGGGAGCAGGGTAGCAGGGGAGCAGGGGAGATTCATTCCGCAATCCGCATTCCGCAATCCGCAATCGAAACAACGTTACATCCCGGCGTAACCGACCCCGCCGCCGAAAACCTGCTCCGTGCCGCCCAGCAACGGGGGTATGAGATAGACCGCGCCGCCACAGGGCAACGGTACGACATCGAAGGCGACCTGACCACGGCCGAACTTACCCGCCTCGCCCAAACCGTGTTGAGCAACCCCGTCATTCAACACGCCACGCTGAATGCCCCCAGCCAGCCCCCCTTCTTTGCCTACCACGAAAGCGACGGCTTGGTGGAAACCATTCCCCTGCGCCACGCCACGGCCGAACAACTCCTCCAAATCAGCCAAACCCGCCGCCTCAGCCTGAATTTAGAAGAGATGCAAGCCATCCAAGCCTATTACCAGAGCGAAGAGCGGGAACCCACCGACCTCGAGCTGGAAATGCTGGCCCAAACATGGAGCGAACATTGCGTCCACAAAACCTTCCGCGCCCGCATCCAATACACAGGGCCAGACGGCCGCGAAGAAACCATAGACGGCCTGCTCAAGCAATACATCCGCGCCGCCACCGAAAAAGTGGCCAAGCCGTGGGTGCGCTCCGCCTTTGTGGACAACGCGGGCATCATCGCCTTCGACGAGAACTTCGACCTCGCCTTCAAGGTGGAAACCCACAACCACCCCTCCGCCCTTGAGCCATTTGGCGGGGCCAACACGGGCGTGGGCGGGGTCATTCGGGATGTGTTGGGGGTCAGCGCACGGCCGATTGCCAACACCGACGTGCTCTGCTTTGGCCCGCAAGAATTGCCCGCCGAAAGCCTGCCCGAAGGGGTGTTGCACCCTCGCCGCATCCAAGCGGGGGTCATTGCGGGGGTAGAAGATTACGGCAACAAGATGGGCATTCCCACCGTCAACGGGGCGATTTTGTACCACGAAGGGTACACCGCCAACCCGCTCGTCTTTTGCGGCTGTTTGGGGATTTTGCCCCACGGGAGCAACCCCACCCAATCCAGCGCAGGCGATTTAATTGTCGCGCTCGGCGGCCGAACGGGGCGGGATGGCTTGCGCGGGGCCACTTTTTCCAGCATGGAGATGGACACCAGCACCAGCGACATTGCGGGCACGGCCGTCCAAATCGGCCACCCCATCATGGAAAAGCAGGTGCAAGAGGTGATTTTGCAAGCCCGCGACGAAAAACTCTACACCGCCATCACCGATTGCGGGGCGGGTGGCTTCTCCTCGGCCGTGGGCGAAATGAGCGCCGAGCTAGGGGCGCGGATTCAGTTGCAGGACATCCCGCTCAAGTACCCCGGCTTGCGGCCGTGGGAGATTTGGCTCAGCGAGGCGCAAGAGCGCATGGTGCTGGCCGTGCCCCCCGCCCATCTGCCCCGCCTGCGCGAGCTGTGCGCGGGCCAAAATGTGGAGGCGACAGTGCTGGGCACCTTCACGGGCGACGGCCGTTTGGAAATTTACGATGGCGACAGCTTGGTGGGCCAACTCGACGAAGCATTTTTGCACGATGGCATTCCCCAACGCCACCTGATGGCCAAATGGGAAGCCGCCCCTATCCCCACTGGGTTGCCCCCTGCGCCCCCCTTCCCCCCCGCCCACACCCTGCTCACCCTCCTGCGCCACCCCAACATTCGCAGTAAAGAGGAGACCATCCGCCTCTACGACCACGAGGTACAAGGTGGCACGGCCGTCAAACCCCTCGTCGGCGTAGCCAACCACGGCCCGAGTGATGGGGCGGTGTTGGTTCCCATCAATGAGTTAGCAGAGGAGCAGAGGAGCAGAGGAGCAGAGGAGCCCCATTCCGCATTCCGCAATCCGCAATCCGCAATCAAAGGCATTGCTTTGTCCAACGGTATTTGCCCCGAAATCGGCCTTGTAGACCCATACCACATGGCGTGGGCGGCCGTGGACGAGGCGGTGCGCAACGCCGTGGCTGTGGGGGCCGACCCCGACCAATTGGCCATCTTGGACAACTTTTGCTGGGGCAACCCCACCCTGCCCGACCGTTTGGGGGCGTTGGTGCGCTGTGCCCAAGGGTGCTACGATGCGGCCGTGGCCTATGGCACGCCCTTTGTCAGCGGCAAAGACAGCCTTTACAACGAGTACACGGGCGCGGACGGCCAAAAACACGCCATCCCCGGCACGTTGCTCATCTCGGCCGTGGGGCTTGTGCCCGATGTGGCGCGGACGGCCACCATGCCTTTCAAGCAAGCGGGCGACCTGCTCTACCAAATCGGCACAACCCGCCGCGAACTGGCGGGGAGCCATTACGCCCTCGTGCAAAACCTGCACCCCAGCCTGAGCGTGCCACCTGCTCCGCTGGCCAATCCGCTGGTCATGTATCGCGCCGTGCATCAGGCCATTCGGCAGGGGCTGGTCTCGGCCGTGCATGATTGTTCCGAGGGGGGGCTGGCCGTGGCGGCGGCCGAAATGGCCTTGGCGGGGCGCTTGGGCGCTCAAATCAACCTCGCTGGCGTTCCTGCGGAGGGGGTGATGGACGACGACGGCCTGTTGTTCAGCGAATCGCTCGGCCGTTTTCTCATCACCGTCCCCCCCACCCACCAAACCCGCTTTGAGGCGCTCCTGGCCGACAACGCCGCCCCTTGGCCAAGTTGGCCAAGTCACAACGGCCGACCAACCTGACCATCACCAATCCACAGGGGGCCGTGGTGGATTTGGCGGTAGCGGTGCTGGAAGAGGCGTTTTGCGGCCGTAATCCCCAATCCGCAATCCAAAAAACGGCTAAAGCCGCCACTACGAACCCAATCCGCAATCCACAATCCGCAATCCGCAATCCCAAAGTGCTGATTTTGCACGCCAACGGCACCAACCGCGACCGCGATGCCGCTTTGGCTTGCCAAATGGCGGGTGGCGACCCCGAGATTGTCCACATCAACCAACTGGTCAGTGGGGCGCGGCGGGTGGCGGATTACCACATGCTGGTGGTTCCCGGCGGCTTTTCGTATGGGGATGATTTGGGGGCGGGGGTGTTGTGGGCGGCCGATTTGCGCCACCTCCTCGGCGAGCAACTCGACAAGTTTGTGGCCAGCGGCCGACCTGTGCTGGGGATTTGCAATGGGTTTCAGGTGCTGGTGAAGATGGGACTTTTGACTGGGGACTGGGGACTGGCGACTGGCGACACGTCCCTCGTCCCTAGTCCCTCGTCCCCTCCCTCCCGTCCCATCACCCTCACCTACAACGCTTCGGCGCATTTTGAGTGCCGCTGGGTGACGTTGGAGCCGAATCCGAATAGCCATTGCCTGTTTACGCAGGGGCTGACGGAGCCGATTGAGTGCCCTGTGGCGCACGGCGAAGGGCGGTTTTTGGTGCGGGATGAGGCCACGGCCGCCTACCTGCGCGACAACAATCTCATCACCCTAACTTATGCGGGGGAAGGCTACCCTGCGAACCCGAACGGCTCCGCGCTGAACATTGCGGGGGTGTGCAACGCCCAAGGCAATGTGATGGGGCTGATGCCCCACCCCGAAGACCACATCTGGCCGTGGCAACACCCGCAAGCGCACCACGGCCGTGGCCGCTTCTCGGGCCTGCCGCTGTTTGTGAATGGCATCAAAGGGGCGTAAAAGTTACAGGTTACAAGTTACAGGTGGTCAGCAAGCCTTGTAACCTGCAACTTGCAAAACCTGTAACCCCTCTCAATTCGTCATCAAATTGCCCAACAAAACAATCTCGCCTGTGCGTTGGATGCTCCCGCCAGCAGGTTCGATAGAGACCCCCACGGCCGTGAACGTATTTAGCGGTTCGGCCGAATGGACGACCAACACCCCGTTGCCCTCGGTGGATACGGTGAAAGTTTCGGCCGTGTCGTGCCCATCATCCCGAATGAGCAACACCTGATGACCAGCCCCGTCTCGGGGGGCAAATCGGCCACCATCAAAATGGCCACTTCCTCCTC
This sequence comes from Candidatus Hadersleviella danica, assembly GCA_016711405.1. GTDB lineage: Bacteria > Chloroflexota > Anaerolineae > Promineifilales > Promineifilaceae > Hadersleviella > Hadersleviella danica. The sequence continues at coordinate 52,672 of JADJSZ010000001.1, forward strand.
GGGTCATACAGCAGTTGCCCTTGCGCCTCGGGGTTTAGCTCGGTGCGGGCAGGGTGATGCGGTACGAAGCGGGTGAACTGACGAGGTTGACAATCGCTTCTTCGCTGGCCAATTCCGTTTGCAGGGTGATGAGTTGCTGTTGGAGGGCGGCGTTTTGGGTGGTGGCGGCCGTTAATTCCCCCGCTATTTGTGCGTTTTGGCTGGTCAGTTGCGCGTTTCGGCCGTCACACTGGCCAAACTCTGCTCCGCTTGCTGTACTTGGCTGAGCAAGACGGCCGCCCACGCGAAAGCCATCGCCGCCAGCACCAGCCCGCCAAGGGCCACCGAGGGACGGCCGAACAACCGCTCCCACCACGTGAGGGTAGGAGTCGTTTGTTTGGCCACAACTGGGACGGGTGGGGCGTGGCGCAAAACGGGCTGATGCGTTGCGCTCGACGCGCTGGAAGAGTTGTTCGCTCATCTCGGCCGAGGGGGGCAAGGGCACGGCCGCCAGCGGCAGTAAGTCGGCCGTGGCTTGCAATTCGGCGAGTTTGGCCTCGGCCGTGGGGTTTTCGGCCACATACTCTTCCACAAGGCGTTGCTCAGCCGCATCTAAGCCACCCAACGCATACAGGGCGAGTAAATCTTCGATTGGTTCAGGGTTGTTGTGTTGGTTTGTCATGCCTCTTCCACCCCACTCTCTTGCAAAAGACGGCGCAATTTTTCCAGAGCCAATCGCGCCCGCGTGTTAATCGTCCCCAGTGGGATGTCTTGCTCTTGGGCGATTTGCCGCCGTGTTTTGCCCTGAAAATAGACCCACTCGATGATGTCTTGTTGTTCAAGAGGGAGTCGTTGCAGGGCTGAATGGATTTGGCGATGGTGTTGCAAAGCGGCCATCTCACGGCCGAGGTCGTCCTCTTCCACGGGTTCGCCGTGAAACGGCCGCCATTTGCCTTGCTCTTCATCTTCCGCTTCCAGCGGTTGCACGGGGGCGCGGCGATAACGGCGCAGGGCATCTATGCCCAAATTGCGGGCGATGTTGAACATCCATGTCGCAAAACTCGCCTTTTCCGCATCGTAGCTGGGGGCGTTGTGCCACACCCGCCAAAAGGTCTCCTGCACAATCTCCTCGGCCAACGCTTCATCGCTGAGGATTTTGGTGGTGAACCCTTTGACGACAGGGGCATACCGCTCAAAGAGGGTGCGGAAGGCGTGTGTGTCGCCCGTTTGGCTGACGGCCGTTATCAGCGCCAAATCTATTCGGTTGCGCTCGTCTGTTTCGTGTTGTGTTACCATCCAAGCCAAGCCCAAGGTCGCTATCAGTCAATCGGCCGTTTCGCACACCAGCACAAGCTGATAAGTTGAAAAACCAAGCGACTGCTTTGCTTTATCATCTGCCTGCTCTTGTATACGCTGGGAGCATGATTTTGTATCTATCTAGTTTTGCTGATGGGAAACAAAAAGGCGAATAGAAGCCTATTCGCCTTTTCTCACCAATCAACGGCCACGGTCTAATAGCTGTAGCGGTCGTCGTCTTCGTCGGCTTCTTCTTCCGCTTCGTATTGGCCAACGGCGGGTTGCCAAACCCATACTTGCAGGACGGCCTTCCTCTATTTCGGAAAGGCGCAGGGCGGCAATGTCGAGTTCTTGGCGCATCCGCATGTGGTCGGGGAAGTCGAGGCGCACAGGGCGGCCGTCTTTCCACGCTTTTTGGCAACGCGCCACAATGGCTTTCCCATTGAGGGTGCGTAGCTCACACATGGCGGTCACGGAATCGGTCGGCCCTTCTAAAATGGAATGGATGCCAAACTCGGCCGAGGGGCGGAATTCGGGGGTAGGCCCTTCTACAATGGTGATAAACTCTGGCTCGGGCATGTGGTTTTTTGTCCTGTGGGTGAAATTTGGGCAAGTATAACGTGTTCGGGGAACTCTGTCAGTTTTTCACGGCCGTTTCTTACAGCTGTTAATCTCCCTCCTCTTCTTGTGCTCACTCTTGCAACCAATACCCAATCTTCAGGAATAGGCTAGAATTGCCACCATCGGTTATTTCGCATGTAGGAGCGTTTGAGAAACGAATGAACACTATTCAAAAGAAAGTTTGTCTGCTCGGTGATTTTGCCGTAGGCAAAACCAGCTTAGTGCGTCGTTTTGTGGAAGGGCGGTTTGACGACCGCTACCTAAGCACCATTGGCGTGAAAATTTCCCGCAAAACCATCACTCGTGCCGAATATATTCTCAATTTGTTGGTCTGGGATTTAGGCAGGGGGGGATGAACACAGCGATAGTGGCACGGGTTATTTGCGCGGTGCGGCTGGGGCGCTCATTGTGTGCGATTTAACACGCCACGAAACATTGGCAGGGTTGCACCACTATACGCGCCAATTGCGCCTCATCAATGCCCAAGCGCACATTGTTTTACTGGCCAATAAAGTAGATTTAACGGCCGAACGCCAAGTCAGCGAAGACGAACTGAGCCTTTTAGCCAACCAACTGGGTTGCCCCTATTTGTTAACAAGTGCCAAAACAGGCGAAGGGGTGCAAGAAGCTTTTGAGCAATTAGCCCATTTGGCCCTGAATGACCATATGAAATGAGGATGCGGCAGGAGGACAACTGGCACAGTATGAAGTCCCAATTTCCCCTGAGAAGCCTCTGCGATTTCTGAAAACTTTCCTCTTTTCGCCCCACTTTCTCGCCATCAACCCCATAATTCCCCACAGCGAGTTTTCCCGTAACGAGCCACCCCCCTTTTTCCCATGTCGCAACTTCCCCCGCATAAAACTTTGGCGCGGTTAGCTTCGGTGCTAAGCAAGCGGCTGGTCTTCGCCAAAATAAACGCAGATTTAACCACGGCCGAGATTTCCCACAACTGGGCACACCTGTTGCCCCGCGAACCGCTCGATGTGGGAATTCCCATCACCTTCCTAACCGTTTTTGCCGATGCCCAAGAAGCGTTGCAAGATGTGCTGGCGGGGCGGCTGGCCGAATTTGTTCTCGAGGATGTGAACGATGAAACGGCCGAGGGTGTGCGTTACCTCACCTACAGTGTCCACCCCTTCGACCCCCACGAACCTGAACAGGGGCTTCTGCTCATGGTGGAGGAAGTGACCCCCGTGAGCCAGCTTAAGCAAAAAATTGTGCAGGAGCGCAATGAGTTGCGGCTAGTTCGCATTGAATTGGATAGAAGCAATGAAAATTTGCGCCGCGTCAGCGAACTCAAATCCCTCTTTTTGGCCTTGGCCGCCCACGATTTGCGCACCCCTCTCACTGCCATTCGTGGCTATGCCGATTTGGTTTTGCGCCAGCAAACGGCCGATAATCGCACCAGCCAATACCTGCGCACAATTATCAATCAAACCGATTTCCTCGATAAACTGGTGCAAGATGTGCTGGATTTAGAAGCGATTCGGCAAGGGCAATTGCGCGTGGAACTCTCGCGGCAAGATTTGGGAGCCATTTTGCACACGGCCGTCACGGCCGCCCTCCCTGTGGCCGAATCCCAGCAAGTTAATCTATACCTCAGCTTGCCCGTTCAACCGATTTGGGCCAAGGTGGATGGCAAGCGCATCCAACAAATTGTCCACAATCTCATCAGCAACAGTGTGCGCTATACCGACCGCGCCGGCGAGATAGAGGTGGCCTTGCATTTGGACACGGCCGCAACCTGCCTCATCACTGTGCGCGATACAGGCGATGGCATTACCCCCGAACGCTTGCCCTACCTCTTTAAGCTTTCCTACGAGCTACCCGAAAGCGAAAAACAACAGCGCGGCACAGGGATTGGCCTCTACTTGGTGCAAATGCTCACCCAGCTCCACGGCGGCACAGTTTCGGTCAACAGCATCGTCGGCGAAGGTACAACTTTTGCTGTGCAATTGCCCATTTGTTAGGAAAACCAACTGGGGGCAACGCCCCCGGCTATACACGAGTGGGCTTTCAGCCCACACTAACCACTAGTCACTAACCACTCTTCACAGGATTGCCCCATGACAACAGAAACAATCGGCTTTATTGGACTTGGTATTATGGGGCGGGGCATGGTAGCCAACTTGCAAAAGGCGGGCTTTGCGGTGCGGTTGTGGAACCGCACGGCCGAACGCACTACCCCCTTTGTGGCTCAGGGAGCCACCACGGCCGCCTCCCCCGCCGATTTGGCCACCCAATGCGACATCATCTTCATTTGTGTCAGCGATACCCCCGACGTGCAAGCTGTCATTTTGGGCGAAAACGGGGTGCTAGAGGGCATTCGCCCCGGCGCATTGGTGGTAGACCACAGCACCATCAGCCCCCAAGCGACCAAAGAAATGGCGGCCGAACTCGCCGCCAAAGGGGCACACATGCTCGATGCGCCCATTAGCGGGGGGAGCGAGGGCGCGGCCAAGGGCACGTTGAGCATTATGATTGGTGGTGCGGCTGAGCAAGTGGAACGGGCACGGCCGTATCTCGAGGCGATGGGCAAAACCATCACCCATGTCGGGGAGCAGGGGGCGGGGCAAGCGGCCAAACTTGTCAACCAAATTTTGGTGGTGGGCACCATGCTTTCTATGAGCGAAGCGTTGCTTTTTGCCCGTGCGGCGGGGCTGGATTTAGAGAAAACGTTGGCGGCCGTTTCCAGTGGCGCGGCGGGTAGTTGGACACTCAGCAACCGTGGCCCGCAAGTGGCCCAGCGGGATTGGCGGCCGGGCTTTACCATTGATTTGCAACAAAAAGATTTGCGCCTCGTGTTGCAAGCGGCCGACCAAATGGGCGTGCCCGCTTTGGGAACCAGCCTCGTTTTTCAACTCTATCGCACCCTCCAAGCCCAAGGTCTGGGCGGCGAAGGCAACCATGCGCTGATTAAGGCATTGGAAAAATTGGCTGGGTGAAAATGGACGGGGGACTGGGGACTAGGGACGCTTGTGAACCCCCAGTCCCCAGTCCAAATAGCCGATTCCCCCCTGCATCTCCCCCAGTTGCTTTTCCCCTCCAATTTAGCTACTATACGTTCAAAATAAATTGAACGTACAATAAGCACGTCGGCCAATAAATGCTGGCTAACGGGTAGCTAAAAAGGATACATCATGCACAAAAACCTGACGGCGGTGAACGATAGCACGGTGGCAGGTCTCGGCCGATTGGCTCGTTTTTTTGGGTTTAGCGAAGTGATGGGGCGACTCTACGGGGCACTCCTCCTCAGCCCCGAACACCTTTCGCTAGACGATTTGACCGAAGGCTTGCAAATTAGCAAAGGGTCGGTGAGCATGAACATGCGCTCGCTGGAGCGGTGGGGGATGGCCAAAGAGATTTGGGTGCGCGGGGAGCGCAAAAAGTATTACATGGCCGAATCAGATATGTGGACGGTCATTCGCAATGTGTTGAGCGGCCGTGAGATGCGCGAAGTACAACTCGCCCTGCAAGTCTTGGGCGATAGTGTGGAAAAACTGCGTGTAGCTGAAGGGGATTTATCGGCCGAGGAGCGCGAAACGGCCGCCTATTACCTCGAGCGCATCGGCGAACTGCAAGCCTTCTTCCAGATGGCCCACATGGCCCTCCAAACCGTCGTCGAATCCCGCGAAGAGCTAGATTTTGAAGCACTGGGGCGGATTGAATTGGGGTGAGGAGTGGTTAGTGGCTAGTGGCTAGTGAGTGGTGCTTACTCCCTTACTCTTTTTCTCCCTTGCTCCCCTGCTCCCATGCTCCTCGCCATCGGCTCCCCCAACCCTGTCAAATTGGCGGCCGTGCGCCAAGTGGTGGCGCAGGTGTGGCCCACGGCCGAACTCGTTGGTCTCGATGTGCCCAGCGGTGTATCAGCCATGCCCTTTGGCGCGGATGAGTGTTTGGCTGGCGCACGGAACCGCGCCCGTGCCGCCCGCGAAGTGTTGGATGGGGATATGGGGCTGGGCTTAGAGGGTGGGGTAGAGGAATCGGCCGTGGGTTTGCTTCTGGGCGGTTGGGTGGTGGTCGTGCATCGGGATGGGCGCGAATCGGCCGCCAACACCGCCCGCATCCCCCTCCCCCCCGCCATTGCCGAACGGGTGCGGGCTGGCGCAGAATTGGGGCCGCTGATGGATGAGTTGGTGGGGGAGCAAAACACCAAGCAAAAGGGGGGAGCCGTCGAAATTTTGACGCACGGCTTGGTCAATCGGCGCGATGTATTTGCCACGGCCGTGGCCTTTGCCCTCGCCCCCTTCCTCGAATAACTCCCCCCAAAGCTGGTCATTTGTCTATTGGTGTCGTGGTGTCGTGGTGTATTTCAATAAACCACTACACCCATAAACGACGACACCCATATTGACATAGGCGAACAAAAGTGCTATTCTTTAGGTCAGAACAAAAGTTCTGAACACTTGTTCACAAAAAATTAGCGCACGAGGATTAAGCACATGGCCAAAGAGAAAGATACGACTGCCAGCCGCCAAAAAACATTGCAAGCCACTCTCGATGGCCTCACCAAAAAATATGGTGAGGGAACCATTATGAAACTGGGTGAGGCGCGCAACATGCTCATCGAAACCATTCCCACAGGTTCAATCTCTGTGGATATAGCCCTTGGAGTGGGCGGGTTGCCTCGCGGCCGTATCGTTGAAATTTATGGCCCCGAATCTTCGGGTAAAACAACCTTCTGCCAACACGTCATCGCCGAAGCCCAAAAACTAGGGGGAACCTGCGCCTTCATAGATATGGAACACGCCCTTGACCCCAACTACGCCGCCCTGTGCGGGGTCAACATTGATGAACTATACGTTTCCCAGCCCGACACAGGCGAGCAAGCCCTCGAAATCACCGAAGCCCTTGTTCGCTCGGGCACAATTGACCTTGTTGTGGTGGACTCGGTGGCCGCCCTTGTGCCCCGTGCCGAAATTGAAGGGGAAATGGGCGATGCCCATGTCGGTTTGCAAGCCCGGCTCATGTCCCAAGCACTCCGCAAAATGGCGGGGATTATCAAGCAAACCAACACCATCGTCATCTTCACCAACCAACTGCGGATGAAGATTGGGGTGATGTTTGGTAGCCCCGAAACCACCACAGGTGGCAACGCCCTCAAGTTCTACGCCTCCGTGCGGCTCGACATTCGGCGCATCCAAACCATTAAAGTGGGCAATGATGAGGTTGGTAACCGCACACGGGTTAAGGTCAAGAAAAACAAAGTCGCGCCTCCTTTTGGGGAATGTGAGTTCGACATCATGTATAACTCGGGCATTTCTCGTTCGGGCGATGTGTTGGATTTGGCCGTGGAATATAACCTTGTGGACAAGCGCGGTGCCTATTTCCGCTATGGCGATACTTTGTTGGGGCAGGGGCGGGAAAATGGCAAGACGTTTTTAGAAGAAAACCCAGCCGTCATGGCTGAATTAGAAACTTTGGTACGCCAACAGGCGGGCTTGCCCCCTGTGGGCACGGCCGTACCCATGGTTAATCCCGACATAGCCTAAAACTTACCCCTCTCTTTGCAAGGCGATGGTTTAGCCACCTATGGCTAAACCATCGCCTTTTTGGTTTAACACCCCCCCTTTGCCCTCAATGGGCGAATAATCCCCTGTCGGGAACTGTTCAGATTTAGTTTGTAGTGGCGACTTTAGCTGGTTTTTACAACCCCAGAGCGTACGTTTTTCTCGAGACCCTTTGCGTCTTTGCGCCTTGGCGCCTTGGCGTTAAATTATTTTTTACCATTTTGATAAACAAGTCTGAACAATTACTCCTGTAATCTGTTTTGACACTACCCATTGCGCTGTTATAATTACCCATTGGTGTTTTTACCCCCGCTTTTGTACAAAAAAGAGCGACTATTGTCCCGCGATGTGTGGTACACACATTGCTTAATCTCTGTTTTCAGGAAAAGGTGAACCATGAGTGATGAAATAGAAATCGTTGAAGAGGCCAGTGCGCCATCCGGCTCGGCCGAACTCAAGAAAAAAACCAAACTCAAAGGCACCGTGAACCGCCTCGAACTGTACGGCGCATTTATAGATGTTGGCTTGGCCTCCCCCGCCATTTTGCACATCTCCCAACTCCCCGAGCGAGTAAACCGCGTTAGCGATTTTCTCAGCATGGGTCAAGAAGTGGAAGTTTGGGTGGAGAAATTCGACCAAGCGCGTAATCAGGTGACGGTAACGATGCAAAAGCCACTGGCTGTCGAGTGGGGTGATTTGGCTGAAGGCCAAACCTACACTGGCAAAGTCGTGCGGCTGGAGAACTTTGGTGCGTTTGTAGATATTGGCGCCGAAAAAGAAGGCCTTATTCACGTCAGTGAATTGAGCCACGGCTACGTCAAACACCCCACCGAAGTGGTTAAAGTAGATGATGAAGTCGAAGTGCAAGTGCTCGGTTTTAGCCGCAAAAAGCGTCGTATTAACCTGAGCATGAAGAGCTTGCAAGAAAAACCAGAGCCAGAACCCTCTTCTTACAACAACAACAATAATAGCAACAACAGCGGTAATAATAACAACAACAAACGGGATAATTACCGCTCCGCGCCTCAACCCCAATTCGAGGAAGAGGAAGAAATGGAAGAGGAAATCCCCACCGCTATGGAAATGGCGTTGCGGGCGGCGATGGGCGATTCGCCCTTCAAGATTAGCCACCAAGGCGGCCGCAAAAATAGCAAACAAAAGAAAGAGCGAAAAGCGGCTCGCCGTGCTCAACAAGAAGACATTATTATGCGGACGCTCGAAATGGCGGCTCAAGCAGAATAATTGCTCCCTAACTTTTCTAAAAAGCCCTGCACGCGCAGGGCTTTTTTGTTACTCATTACTCAATAACGAGTAACGAATAACCAATAACGAGTAACCAGTGTCCATCGGCCGAAACACAAGTTGGCTCTTCTTCGGCCGATTAATTGCCCAACTGGTGCAATTTGCCCTCACCCTAATCGTGGCGCGGGGGTTGGGCGAGGCGGGGCTGGGGCAATACAGCCTCATCACGGCCGCGTTGGCACTGGCCAACACCCTTGCCACATGGGGAACCGATACCTTGCTCATTCGCGCTGTGGCGCGGCGGCAAGCAGTGGATGCGCCTTTGGCCACGGCCGCATTGTTCGTGCAAACAGGCTGGAGCATCGTCATTCTGGCGGCCGTGGGGCTGGCTCAACACTGGTGGCCCTGCCTGCGGGAACCATCCCCTACCTATTCCTGCTCTTCCCCCTTGCCCTTACCAGCATCAGCACCGCCCAGTGGCGCGGCATGGAGCAGATGAGCCGTTGGGTAGGCTGGCAGTTGGGCACGGCCGTTGCCCAACTGCTCCTCGGCGCGGCCGTGTTAGGGGCGGGCGGGGGATTGCCCCATTTGCTCCTCGCCCTTGGCCTTGTCCAGAGTGGTGCGGCCATTATCGCTTATGGCTGGCCACCCCGCTGGCCACTGGTGCGGGTAGAACGTGCCCAACTGGCGGCCGTGTGGCGGGCGGGCTGGGTGCTGGCTCTGCTGATGGCCACGGCCGTGGCCCAGCAACGCCTGCCCCTCTTCGCCCTTGCAGGGTGGGGAACCGAAGCAGATGTCGGACAGTTCAGCGCGGCGGCGCGGCTGGTGGAAGGTATCAAACTGCTCCCCTACGCCTTGTTTGGGGCGCTATTTCCTGCCGTGGTGCGCTCGGGGCGGTTGGATACGGGGCGGGCGTGGCTGTTGGCCTTGTTGGGGGGCATGGCACTCATCGCCGTGGGCGGGGGATGGCTCGGCCGTTGGCTGTTGCCGTGGCTCTATGGCGCGGCTTACCAGCCTAGCGCGGCCGTGTGGGGGCGCCTGCTGTGGGGGCTGTTGCCATTTGTGTTGCACCAGCACCTTGCTCTAAGATTGGTGGCGGCGGGGCACGAAAAACGCGCCCTTGTGGCCACGGCCGCATCCCTCCTCGCCGGCCTCCTCCTCTACGCCACATGGCTCCCCACCCATCCTACCCCGCCAACGGCCGCCACCCTTGCTGTCGCCAGCGACGTGCTCTTAGCATGGGGGTTGTTAGCCGTAAGCCGTAAGTTATAAGCCGTCAAAATCCAAAATCCAAAATCCGCAATCCAAAATCCCGATGTTTCCTCTTTTTCCCAACAAACACACAGGACGGCCGTTGTTGACGGCCGAGGCACTTGGCCCCACCGTGCCCGCGTTGCCACCGACGGCGATGCTTTGTTACCAAAGCAGTTTGTGGCGCAAAGTCAGCCGTTGGCCCTACAGCCGGGCGGGGCGGGTGCAGGGGCTGATGGGTGAATTGCGCCAGCCGTATGGGCAAGGGCTGTGTTGGCTAGGCGCATTTGGCGTGGGCGCACCCGCCACGGCCGTGGCGGTGGAGCAATTGGCGGCGCGGGGCGTGCAACGCATCGTGGCGGTGGGGCTGGCGGGGGGGCTGACAGCCGACTTGCCCGCTGGGTCGGTGGTTTTGGCCAGCCGCGCCTTGCGCGATGAGGGCACTTCTTACCATTATCTACCTGCGGAGCGCTATGCCCTTGCTGATGCTCATTTAACGGGCACTCTGGGTGCCGCTTTGGCCGATTTTGCCATCCACACTCGCGTGGGGGCGACATGGACGACGGATGCGCCATTGCGCGAAACGGCCGAGGAGGTGGCCGCTTACACGGCCGAGGGGGTGCTGACGGTGGAGATGGAAGCGGCGGCCTTATTTGCCGTGGGGCAGGCGTTGGGGGTGCAAACAGCGGCCGTGCTCATCGTCAGCGATACGCTCCACAGCGGCCGTTGGCAAGCCAGCCCACCCATGCTCCCTCACCTTAAGCGCGTTTGGGCGGCCGTTACTTCTTGCTTTACCCCTAGAGCATCCCACTGACCCACATAATGCCATCGCGGGCGGGAATGGTGAGGGTGGGGCCAGCGGCCGTGTGTGGCGGCCAAACTTGGCTGTAGTCTGCGGGGGCAAATCCAGTGTCAGGGTAGCGGGTTCGGAGCCTGTATTGATGGCCACAACGGCCGTCTCCTCCCCCAATTTGCGCACAAATACATAGGTCGTCTCATCCCCATGAACCGCCTCAAAACTCCCCGTGCGTAGCACAGGGTGGGCGTGGCGCAGGGCTGTGAGGGCTTGGAACGTAGCCAGCAATTCATTGTCCCACGCTTCTTCGTCGTGCCACAAAAACGCCTCGCGGCACTCGGGGTCATCCCCGCCCGTCATGCCGATTTCGGTGCCGTAATAGATGCAGGGCGCACCGGGAAAGGTCATTTGCAGGAAGGCGGCGAGGCGCAGGGCAGATTTATCGCCACCCATAATCCACAGGGCGCGGGCGGTGTCGTGGCTGTCCAGCAAGTTGAGTTGCACTTGGGTCACTTCCCAATCGTAGAGGGCGTGCATCTGGTCTATCGCCTCGCGGAACTCGGCTCCCGTCAGGGGGGCGAGGGTAAAATGGTCGCGGGTGTAGTCGGGGCGGAGGGTGTCACGGCCGCAAAAGCTCATCACCTTGTCCGCAAAAATGTAGTTCATCACCGCATCGAATTGGTCGCCACTGAGCCACCGTTGCGCCTCGTGCCAAATCTCGCCGACGATGTACGCCTCGGGGTTGGCCGTTTTGACCACCTCGCGGAAGCCCCGCCAAAATTCGTCGTCGTCAATTTCGGCGGGCACGTCGAGCCGCCAGCCATCCATGCCAAATTCAATCCAGAAGCGGGCGACTTCGTAGATGTATTGGCGCACGCCGGGATTGTTTGTGTTGAATTTGGGCAGGGCGGGCAAATTCCACCATGCGGCGTAGTTGTGGGGGCGGTCGGGGCCGTGTTCATACGGCCGTAGCGGCCAATCATGCACAAAGAACCAATCAATGTAGGGGGAGTTGCCCCCATTTTCGAGGATGTGGTGGAACGGCCAAAAGCCCCGGCTGGCGTGGTTGAACACGCCATCCAGCACAATGCGGATGTCGCGGCCGTGTGCTTCATCGAGCAGTTCGCGCAACGCTTCGTTGCCGCCCAACAGGGGGTCTACCTGCATGTAGTCGAAGGTGTGGTAGCGGTGGTTGGAGGCGGAGGAAAAGATCGGGTTGAGGTAGATGGCGTTGATGCCCAACGCCTTGAGGTAGTCGAGTTGGTCTACAATGCCGCGCAAGTCGCCGCCCTGATACCCTTGCTCGGCCGCAGGCGAACCCCACGGCTTAAACTCGAGACCCAGCGGATGCACGGTGCGCTCGCTCTTGGCGAAACGGTCGGGGAAAATTTGGTAAAAAACAGCGTTCTTGACCCAGTCGGGGGTTTGGATGGTCATTGTTGGTTGTCCTTTGTCAGTGGTCAGTAGTTGTGGTTAGTGGTTAGTGGTCGGCCGTCCCTTGTCTTTAGTCCCCAGTCCCCTCAAAATCCAAAATCCAAAATCCAAAATCGAAAATCGCTACACCACGGCCAGCAAAATGCTGAGCGGCACGACGCTGATGAGGGTGGTGAACATGACGGCCGCGGCCGCAAATTCCCCATCGCCCCCAAATTCGACAGCCAGCACCCCGCTGGAAACACCTACGGGCATACTGTATTGCACGATAAACACCTGTTGGGTTAGCCCGCCCAGCCCTGTCAGCAGGGTGAGCAACATGGCGATGGCCGCCCCACCGATGAAGCGCACGGCCGCAATGGTCCACAACGGCCGCCATTGTCCCGCCAAGCGGGCATGGCTCAGTTGCAAGCCCAAAATGACCAGCGCACAGGGCACGGTGGCCTCGGCCAATGTGCCCACGGCACGGCCGATGGGCAAGGGCAACTCCCAGCCCAACAAGTTTAGCATCATGCCCAAGGTGAAGGCGTAGGGCAAGGGGATGGTGAACACATTTTTGAGCGATTCGCGCACCGAACCAGTGCCGCGTGAGATGACGTAGATGCCCAAGGTGTAGACCATGAACACTTGGCCGACGTTGAACAGCACGGCGCGGTCGTAGGCGTGTTCGCCAAAAGCAAAGCGGATGAAGGGGATGCCGAAGTTGAGGCCGTTCATAATGACGGCCGTGGCCAAAAACGTGCCCGTAAAATGGCGCGAAAAGCCCATCAGCCGCGCCACGCCCCACGCCAAACACGCCATCACAAGGCCACAGCCGATGGTGGCCAATACCACCCGCCCCATTTCACCCGCCGAAAGTTCGGTGGTGGCGATGCTGTTGAGGACGAGGGCGGGGGTGAAGAGGTAGATGATGGCTCGCGAAAACACCCGCGCATCGAGCGCGACCCAGCGGCCGACCAACATCACTGCCCCGACGATGAGGAAGATGGGGGTGAAGGTGTTGTAGACGACGGAAAGCATGGGGAGAGGGATTGCGGATTTAAATGCCTGAGGGGCCACGGCCGCGCACCAGTTCCCAGCCAGCGGCCGTGTACAAACTGGATTGCAGATAGCGGTGGGCGTGAACGGCGGCTTGCGGTGGCTGGAGGCCGTGGGTAAGCATGACGGCGAGGACGGCCGACAGCCTATCGCCACTGCCCGCTGTGTTGGGGGTCGCAATGCGGGGCGAGGTGAGAGGTTGGCTCTGGTGGCCATCAAATAGCCAATCGGTGATGATTTGTGGGGTTTGCACCGCCTGTTTGAGCCAGACGCGGCCGTGGGCGGGCAATAACTCGTGCAGGGCGGCCGTCGCTTCCTCGGGGGATGGGCAAGTGGGTTGGCCGAGCAACAGAGCCGCCTCGGCTCGGTTGGGCAAGAGCCAATCGGCCAGCGGCAGGAGGTGGGTGCGGTAGGCGGCCGTGACCTCGGGCGGGAACAGGGGGTCGCCTTGGCCGTTGACCAGCACGGGGTCTATGAGGATGTGGTCGAGTTGGGCGGCGTAACGGCCGAGAATCTCCCCCACCACCTGCACCACCTCCACCCGCCCCAAAAAGCCCGTTTTGACCACACGGGGAGCGTAGTCTTCGAGGACGGCCGTTAGTTGCGCCGCCACTATTTCAGGCGGGATGGGGTGCGCTCCGTAAAAACCACGGCTGTTTTGGGCTGTCACCACCGTGACAACGCCCATCCCATACCCCCCCACAGCTGAGAAACACTTGAGGTCGGCCGAAAGGCCAAACGCCCCGCACGGGTCTGTGCCGCCGATGGTGAGAACGGGGGAGGGCATGGGGAGTGCGGAGTGCAAAGTAGGCTGAAAGTGTGAGCGTCAACCCAGCACCTTTTCACTTAGCACTTTCACTACATATTCGCCACAATCGCTTGGGCAAATTCCGAACACTTCAACAGTGTCGCGCCTTCGATTTGGCGGTGGAGGTCGTAGGTGACGGTTTTGTCGGCGATGGTTTTGCCGAGTGCTTGCACGACGAGGTCGGCCGCTTCGGTCCAGCCCATGTACTCGAGCATCATTACCCCGCTGAGGATGAGACTGCCGGGGTTGACTTGGTCTTTGCCCGCGTATTTGGGAGCCGTGCCGTGGGTTGCCTCGAACAAGGCCACGCCATCGCCAATGTTGCCGCCGGGGGCCATGCCCAGCCCGCCCACTTGTGCCGCCGCCGCGTCGCTCATGTAGTCCCCGTTCAGGTTGAGGGTGGCGATGACGCTGTAGTCGGCCGTGCGGGTGAGCAGTTGTTGGAGCATGTTGTCGGCAATCACGTCGTTGATGACGATGTCTTTGCCCGTGTTGGGGTTTTTGATGACGTGCCACGGCCCGCCATCGAGCGGTTGCGCCCCGAACTCATCCCGCGCCAATTCGTAGCCCCAATCGCGGAACGCCCCTTCGGTGAACTTCATGATGTTGCCCTTGTGGACGATGGAAACGGTCGGCCGATTGTGGTCTATGGCGTGCTGAATCGCTTGGCGCACCAGCCGCTTCGTCCCAAATTCGCTGACGGGCTTGATGCCAATGGCGGATTCGGCGCGGATGTTGCTCCCGAAATTCTCTTGCAAGAAGGCGATGATGGCGTTTGCTTCATCGGAGCCAGCTACGAACTCGATACCCGAGTACACGTCTTCGGTGTTTTCGCGGAACAGCACAATGTCCATTTTTTCGGGTTCGCGCATGGGGCTGGGCGTGCCAGCGATGTAGCGCACGGGGCGCACACAGGCATACAGGTCTAGGATTTGGCGCAAAGCGACGTTGAGACTGCGGAAGCCACCACCGACGGGGGTGGTGAGGGGGCCTTTGATGCTGACGACGTATTCGCGCAGGGCGGCGATGGTCTCGTCGGGCAAGTAGTTGCCGTCGTAGATGCCGGCCGCTTTTTCGCCTGTGTAGACTTCGACCCATTCGATTTTGCGCTTGCCGCCGTAGGCTTTTTCAACGGCCGCGTTCCACACCAGCAACGAGGCGGGGGTGATGTCTACGCCGATGCCATCGCCTTCAATGTAGGCCACGATGGGGTTGTCGGGCACGTTCAGTTTGCCGTTGGCAAAGGTGATTTTCTCGCCAGCGGTGGGGGCTTTGATATGTTGGTAAGTCATTGGGGTACATTCTCCTTGAATATGGGGGTAGGTTGAGCCGTAAGCCCTTAGCCGTAAGCCATTAGCTCTGAGCTTACGGCTTATAGCTTGTGGCTTACGGCTACAAAGTATATCAGCGAAAATGAAAGGGTTATAAGTTTTGCCCCCAAGAGGGTGGTGTGGGAGTGATAATACGTGAATGAGAAGTGAAAAGTAAAAAGTAGGAAGTAAAAAGTATGATAGTTGGTCAGTCACTTTTACCTTTTACCTCTCACTTTTGACTTTCTACTTGCCACCTTTCACCTTGACCTTCTTTTCCCACATGAACTTCAGAAGTTTTGGTTATTTCTTATTGTTGTTAATGATGTTAGGGGGCGGTGTGGGTTGCGCGGCCGATGAGCCTTTGCCACCCACGGCCGCGCCTCCTATCACGGCCACCCCCACGCCTTTGCCCACCGCCACCGCCACGGCCGTACCCCACCGCCACCATTCCACCAGAACCCACGGCCGACCTTCTCCACACAGGCGATTTAGCCCTGCTCACCGAAAAATTCTTTGTCTACCCGTGCCCCAGCTTTACGCAGGCGATTTGGCCACCATTCAGGTGACGGGCTTATGTGCCCGACCTCATTCAGCCCAGCCAAGTGGCCGTCCATGTGTATATCAACGGGGAATTGTTGGTGCAAGACCGCTTGGGTGGCACCAATTTTGCGGGGGACACGACGGGCATCTACCCGTGGCGGTGGGACACGACGGGCTTGCGCGGCGAGCAGACTGTGACGGTTGTTTTAGACCCCGATGACCTTATTTTGGCGGGGGATGAAACCGTTGAGAATAATACGGCCAGCTATACGGTGGATATTTTGGCCAGCGGGGAACGGCCGTTCCGCGAAACGGCCACCAGTTGGCTCTCGCGGGATGGGCGGTATGCCACGGTGCATGTGTTGGACCAAACGGCCGCATCCCGCGACCTGAGCCAATTGGTCAGCCTGACCGATGAGGCGTTTGAGGAGGCCATCGGCCGTTTGGGGCTGACCCCCAATCGGTTGTACGATGTTTATTTTATCCAACGGGTGATTGGCCAAGGGGGGTATGCGGGCGGCTCCATTGTGCTGACTTATAGCGACCGCAATTATGCAGGGGGCATTATGCGCCAAGTGCTGGTTCACGAAGCGGTGCATCTGCTCGACCAGCAACTCGCTCCGCGAGCCATTCCCTTTTTGCGGGAAGGGGTGGCGGTGTGGGCGGCCGGGGGGCATTACCAGCCCGAAGATTTGGGCCAGCGCATGGCCGCCTTGGTGCAAGCGGGGCGTTACATTCCCCTGCTAGAGTTGGTGGATAATTTTTACCCCGCCCAACACGAGATTGGCTATTTGCAAGCGGGGGGGCTGGTGCATTACCTTGTCGAACAATATGGCTGGGAAAAGGTGCAGGCGTGGTATGGGGGGATGACGGCCGAGGGGTATACCAGCCATTCGGCCGCGCTGGATGCCACTCTGCAAGCCAATTTTGGCAAATCGTTGGCCCAAATTGAGCAGGAGTGGCTCCAACACCTGAGCCAGTTCCCCTCTGACCCGCAAGCGACCAACGACCTGCTGGCCACTGTGCGCTATTACGATATGATGCGCCGTTATCAGGAATTGCACGACCCCACGGCCTATTTTCTGAACGCATGGCTCCCTTCGCCGCAAGAGATGCGCCAGCGGGGGTTAACGGCCGATGTGTTGCGCCACCCCAAGGCGGAAATCAACTTGTTGTTGGAGGTGATGCTGGGCGCGGCCGATGCGACGCTCCTTGCGGGGGATTACCAGCAGGCCAATGTGATTCTGAACAGCATCGAGCGCGTTCTCGAATCGGGCACGGTGATGGATCCGTTGGCCAAAAGCTATGAGGAAATTGTCAACAAAACGGTGACGATGGGGTTTGAGGTTCAGCGGATTGAGATGAATGGCAATACAGCGACGGCTTATATTACGAGTAGCCACCGCATTTACCTGACTCCGCTTGAATTTGCACGGGCGACGAATCATTGGGTGTTGGTGAATTAGCTCTCTCTTCCCTCTTCTCTCTCTTGGTGACACTATGAAAATGTATAACGAGCTTGCAAGTTGGTGGCCGTTGCTTTCCCCGCCTGATGATTATGCGGCCGAAGCGGCGATTTTTGGGCAGATTTTTGTGGAAGCGGGTTTGCCCCCCGCCCCGACTTTGTTGGAATTGGGCAGTGGAGGTGGCCATAATGCTTTTCATCTGAAAGCGTTATTTGCACAGGTGACGCTGGCTGACCTTTCGCCACAGATGCTGGCCGTTAGTCGTGCCCTCAACCCCGATTGTGAGCATGTGGAGGGGGATATGCGCCAGTTGCGCCTCGGCCGCCTGTTTGATGTGGTGTTTGTCCACGATGCCATTGACTATATGACTTCGTTGGAGGCGTTGAAGCAGGCCATTGAAACGGCCTTTGTCCATTGTCGGCCGGGTGGGGTGGCCTTATTTGTGCCCGACCATGTGCGGGAGACGTTTGAGCCAGAGACAGAACATGGGGGGACGGATGGCAACGGCCGTGGCTTGCGCTATTTAGAGTGGACTTATGACCCCGACGAGACGGATACGACTTACACTGTCGAATATGTCTACGCCCTGCGGGAAGATGGACAGCCCTTGCACGTAGAAGCGGAACAACACCTCTTCGGGCTGTTTGCGCGGGCAGAGTGGTTGCAGGTGTTGGGGGAGGTGGGCTTTTTGGCCACGCAAATTCAGGATGAGTATGGGCGGGAGTTGTTTGTGGGGCGCAAGCCGCTGGGATAAAGGGGGAGGGGGCGGCCGTTAAGCTGAACAAACCTGTTTTTTAACGCAAAGACGCGAAGGCGCAAAGGGTTCACAGCCCCTTGCGTCTTTTTTGTTTCTATATTTTGTCGTTGTTTGGACTTACTTTATCGTTCCTTAGACTTACTTTATCGTTCCTTAGACTTACTTTATCGTTCCTTAGACTTACTTTATCGTTCCTTAGACTTACTTTATCGTTCCTTAGACTTACTTTATCGTTCCTTAGACTTACTTTATCGTTCCTTAGACTTACTTTGTCGTTCCTTAGACTTACTTTATCGTTCCTTGGACTTGCTCTGTCGTTCCTTAGACTTACTTTATCGTTCCTTAGACTTACTTTATCGTTCCTTAGACTTACTTTGTCGTTCCTTAGACTTACTTTGTCGTTCCTTGGACTTGCTCTGTCGTTCCTTAGACTTACTTTGTCGTTCCTTAGACTTACTTTGTCGTTCCTTGGGCTTGCTCTGTCGTTCCTTAGACTTACTTTATCGTTCCTTAGACTTTCTCTGCCGTTCCTTGGAGTTACTTTGTCGTTCCTTAGACTTTCTCCGTCATTCTTTGGGCTTGTTTTCCCCTGAAAATGCTTTAATGTATTATCCTGCCTCAAAAATTTAACCCGCCTGTGGCTAATATCAGCCAGCTATGATTTAGGAGAATAAATGCACAAGAAAGCAATCGCCTTTGGCCTATTCGCAGGGTTGCTCTTTGGAATTTCCACCCCCATTAGCAAACTCTTGTTGTCATCCTTAAACAGTTATACTGTGGCGGGGTTTTTATACTTTGGCGCGGCTTTGGTCTTTGCCCCTATATCGTCAAGAACTATCAATCTGACTTTAGCTACACTTTGTTAAAAAATAACTTGCCAAGTTGCTGGGCATCATTGTCTTTGGCGGCATCCTCTGCTTTTGTTTCTTCTGTTGGGATTAAAAAGTGCCAATTCCATGTCTGTTTCGATTTGGCTTAACTTTGAGCTAATCGCCACGGCCGTTTTAGGGGTTCTGTTTTTCAAAGAACATCTGTCGTTTTATGGCCTGATGGGCGTGTTGCTCACGTTAGTCGCAGGCATCATTATCTCCCTCAATGAGAGTGCGACAGGATTGCAGTCAGGGGTATTTATCGTCTTAGCTTGTTTCTGCTGGGGCATTGATAATCATTTAACGGCCGTTGTCGATGGCATTCCTTCCCAAGCAACGACCTTTATCAAAGGGTTTATGGGCGGTTTGGTGAATATCACCTTAGGCTGGCTGTTGTTTAATGAAGCCAATTTCTTGCAGTACAACATCGTCATCGCCTTGCTCTTAGGGATGTTTTCTTATGGCATTAGCATCGTTTTATACATCTCATCCGCCCAAATTTTAGGAGCCACACGTGGGCAGATTCTATTTAGCGTGTCTCCTTTTTGGGGGATTGCGGGCGCGGCCGTTCTTTTAGCCGAGCCAATCAATCTAACCACCGTTTTCGCCCTCCTGTTGCTTGTCGGAGGTATCTTTTTCTCGAATAAAAAAGGGCATGCCCACCCGCATAAACATATTCCAACAACGCATATTCATCACCATCATCATGGCGATGGTCATCATTTTCATGCCCATGAAGGCGAGCATGGGCACGGCCGTCTGACCCATATTCACATTCATACCCATGAAGCAATGGAGCATGAGCATGATCATTTCCCCGATTTGCATCATCGCCATGAGCATTCGGGTTGACTCCTCATTTTAGAGCAGACCATCGTATAACCATCGTGTTATTTGCGTAGGGCAAATAACGGCCGTCCCCAACCTCCTTTATGGTAAACAAGAGACAGTCATCAATCGCGTGTCTCTATTCACCATTTGGAGGTTTTTATGCGTTACACCACTTTGTTTCTAATGGCCTTGTTGGCTTTGCTGGCCACGGCCGCTTGTGCCCCCACGGCCGAGTTTGAGCCAGCCGCCCAAGTCGCGGAGTTGGCCACGGCCGAACCGACGGCCACTATGACCGCCACGCTTGTTGCGGCCGAGGTCATTACCCCCACGGCAACCCCTCTCCCCACCCGCACACTCGACCCCGTTTCGGCCACGGCCACGGCCGAGATGGCCCTACCTCCCTCCCATCTCGCTGACCCCGACACCGTGGGTTGTCTGGACACCTTCCCCCACGCCCTTCGGGATGGTGGAAACGGCCGAGCCAACCACCACTCCTAACCCAACCCCCCTTGGGGGCTACCTTACCTGTGCCGAAGTGGTTGAAAGCCACCCCTGACGATTGCCAAGCCCTTTATGATTTATTCATGGGTACTGGCGGCGCCAATTGCACTACAGCAACCCTGCCCAAAACAATTGGTTCACCACCACCTCCGTTTGTGATTGGTATGGCATCACCTGTGAAGAGGAAAGCGGCCGTGTCAACCAACTTTTGTTAAACAAGAGCAATCTCGTTGGATTTATCCCCCCCACTTTGGGAAATATGACCAAGTTGGTAAGAATCGATTTGGGCCGTAACTCCCTCTCTGGCAATATCCCTCCTGAACTGGCTAATTTGCCCAACCTACAAAGTTTTTGGGTGAAAGACAACTTGTTGAGCGGGCCATTGCCCCCTGAATTCGTCAATTTAAGTAATCTGTTGGACCTGAATATTTCGGACAACCCCAGCATGAGCGGCGGTTTGCCCCTTGGTTTGACAGATCTGCCACTGCGCGTGCTCCATTTTAAAAACACGGCCGTCTGCACCCCCAACGACCCTGCCTTCCAACAATGGCTGAATACACTCGAGGTTTGGGGTCGCCTCACCTGCCCGTAAGGGGACAAGTGACTGGGGACAAATGACAAATGACGAAGGACAAATGACCAATGACCCCTGACACAGTAAAATACCAGCCCATGATAAAACCTAGAGCGATACTTTCTGTGTACGACAAAATGGGCTTGCTTGGCCTCGGCCGAGCACTGGCCAGTATGGATTGGGAGTGGTGGCCAGCGGCGGCTCTGCCCGCACACTGGCCGAGGCGGGCTTGCCCGTGCGCGATGTTTCGGCCGTGACAGGCTTCCCGAAATGCTCGGCGGCCGTGTCAAAACCCTGCACCCGCCGTGCATGGCGGCATCCTTGCCCGCGATTTGCCCGAAGACGACGACGACTTAGCCGCCAACGACATTCGCCCCGTGCAATTGGTGGTGTGCAACCTGTACCCCTTCCAAGAGACGGTGCGCCAGCCCAATGTGAGCTTGGCCGAGGCGGTGGAGCAGATTGACATTGGCGGGGTGGCCTTGTTGCGAGCGGCGGCCAAAAACTTCGGCCGCGTCACCGTGCTGTGCGACCCGGCGGATTATGGCCTCGTCTTGCACCAATTGCGCGAGACGGGCACGGTGGATGCGGCCACGCGCCAAAAGCTGGCCCTGAAAGCGTTCCAGCACACCCGCGATTACGACACCGCCATTGCGGGCTATCTGGCGGGGCTGGAAACGGCCGACTCAGACCCCCTCCCCCCCACCTATTCGCTCCACCTGACCAAAAGCCAAACCCTGCGCTACGGCGAAAACCCGCACCAGAGCGCGGGCTTGTACAGCACCACGGCCGCCTATGCCCCCCTCGGCGGCGACCTGTTGCAAGGCAAAGAGCTTTCCTACAACAACCTGCTCGATTTGGATGCGGCGTGGCGGGCGGTGGAGAGCTACGACGAGCCGACCATCGTCATTGTCAAACACCTCTCCCCCTGCGGCATCGCTTCGGCCGACAGCTTGGCCGAAGCGTTCCCCCTCGCCCTCGCCTCCGACCCCGTGTCGGCTTTTGGCGGGGTGCTGGCCGTCAATCGGCCTGTGGATGGGGCGTTGGCGGAGGCGATTCGCGCGGCCGATTTGTTCATCGAGGCGCTCGCCGCCCCCAGCTTTAGCGAGGAGGCACTGGCTTATTTTGCGGCCAAGAAGAAGAACTGCCGCCTTGTGGCCTTGAGCGAAAACCCGCCCCGTGGCGGTGGCTGGGAGCTACGCACGGTGCGCGGCGGCTATCTGCTCCAAGATTTGGACATGGGCGACCCGGCAGAGACAGTGTGGCAAGTGGTGAGTGAGCGGCAACCCACGGCCGAGGAACTCATTTCGCTCAAGACGGCGTGGCTGGCGGCCAGCCATGTCAAGTCGAACGCCATTGTGTTGGCGCAGGGCAAGGCGACGGTGGGCATTGGCGGTGGTTTGCCCAGCCGGGTGGATGCGGTGGGGATTGCTGTGCAAAAGGCGGGCGCAAAGGCGCAGGGGGCGGCGCTGGCTTCGGATGCGTTTTTCCCGTTCCCAGATGGGATTGAGAAGGCGGCGGCGGCGGGGGTTTCGGCCGTGGTTCAGCCGGGCGGCTCGGTGCGGGATGATTTGGTGGTGGAGGCGGTGAATCGGCTCGGTTTGGCGATGGTGGTGACGAGGGTGCGCCACTTTCGGCATTAGGTAGGGAAAACTGACCATGTTCTGGGGGAAACACGGCCGTTTTGCCTACCTATCTCAATAAAGCCTAACAGACCTTATCCGCGCCTCACGTCGGCGGGAAGCCTGTTATGCATATGATATTCGCATGAAATGGATATTCGTTGATTTTGATGCCTTAGTCATTAAGAATTAATTCACGGTACACCGCAATTGGCCAAACGATAATTTCTAATTTATCCTTTGAATCAGCAATGGTTTGTTCCAGTTTGTTGTATGTATTGAACATATTCAAGAAAGCATCCCGTAATGAAGCGTTGGGATTGGTTTGAACAGTTTGTTTTTGGAATAAGGCATCTATATCCTGATTGGGATCATCTTCCAAAGTTTCATTATTGCTTTTCCCCGCAGTTTCTTTCAATTGAGAATCATCTTTTGCAGGGCATTAGATAAATTTTTGCGTCTGTTCGGGGGGTATGCGTGTAATCTGTCCGACGAGCGTTAGATTCTCGATTGCATTCTCACCATGTAGGGACGCAAATAAATCTGAGGGAATGCGCATCCATTTCTTATCAAGCAGGCTCCTAATTCTGAAGTTCTCGTCTCCATGATTTGGTTCAATGCTAATGTCAAATCCATCGCCGTAGAATAGGCGTGTAAGATATGAGAGCTTTTCGAGCATTTTGGGATCTTTATATAAATCACTGGACTTATAATCATCTTCTACATCGCTAAGTTTCCTGAGTTTGTTAATCTGTTCAGTTATAGCCCTTTTTGATTCCCTTGCACTGCGGTTTTTGATTTCAAGCTGTTGAATAAGGGAATTGGCACGCTCATAACCCTTGCTATTTTTTAAGTAGTTTAGAGCACGTCCAACCTCTCCAAATTCATCCAAAATTTGCGTTAAACGTTCATAATCCAAGAGAGTGGCTCTCCCTGTTACTTTAAATAAGTATGTTTGCGGCAAGATGGCCTGATAATTGTCGATAGACAGTTGTGATGCATCTTGAATTGATGTCTGCAATCTTTGCATTAAAAGGCTATACATATGGTCTGAAAGCACTCGACTTTCTGTCTGATATGATGCTTGAGCTAAACGCGATTCCAATGTGGCTCCTGCATTTTCAGCACCACCTTCCTGCGTCTCAATATCGGTTCGCTCATCAGTTGCTTGTCGAATGATTTGTTCAACAACGCCCTCGAAAACTTGTGAATATAAAGAGCTTAATCGCTCCGTATCCATATAAATAAAATCTCTAACGATTGCCATTGATGTCTACTCCAGTTTGTCGTTCTGATTGAATAATGAATCTTTGCGCTTTTGCTCGTATAACTCATCGCGCTTTTGAGATTCGCGAGCAACGCGACTGGATATACTTTCATGCTCCCCCGAATTTTGAGTAAATAAATCTTTAAGAGTATAACCCGTAAAGCCTGCCACCCCATCAAGGAAGGTAATAATACCTAGGGTTGACAAAATCGAATAAATCCATCTGTATTGGAACTCACTAGACACATTCGGCAAAACAAAATTGTCTACTATCATTACCGACAGAAGGATGGCTCCGACAAAATTATGGCTACGAGGAGTACTTTAAAGAATTTTCTCATTGTGTTTAAGAATAAAACATTTGAAGAAAGACTATGTTATTAAACTGCAAATTATCGGATAATGTGCCAAACAAGGGTTTAGGCTGTGCAGTCTAATTTCGCATGGGAGAATATCGCCAATCGAGGAGGGTGTCAACACTGCCGCGTCCTCCTTTACCCCCATACCGATTCACTCGCGGGAATAGAACACGGCCGTGTTTCGGGGGAACACGGCCGTTGTGTGTACAACTTAAGCGACCATGAGCGGCTCAATCCGTGCCACGTCGCTCTCAATCAGTTGCGCCGCCTCCCACAAATCCACCGCCCGTTGCGCATTCAGCCAAAACTCGGCCGAGTTGCCAAACAAACGGGCAAAGCGCAACGCCATTTCTGGCTAATCTTGCGCCTCACGCAGTATCTCATTGATGGATTGACGGGAAACACCAATCGCTTCCGCTAGGCTGGAAGCAGTCAGTCCATAATCTGGCAAAAATCTTCCCGCAACATCTCCCCGGATGGGTGGGCTTGCGCTTTAATCTGGTTGTGTTCGGAATGCCCATTTATCACACCTCATCTTTCTTAATGGTAGTCGCAAACTTCAACATCATAGGCATCGCCATCCACAAACCGAAAGCAGATGCGCCACTGGTCGTTAATGGAGATGGCATATTGCCCTTTGCGGTCTCCTTCTAACGCATGAAGCCGATTGCCCGGCGGCACTTTCAGGTCATCCAGCTTAGTCGCCAAGTCTACGTACTCAAGTTTGCGAGCCGCCCGTTTGGCGACATCCAGAGGGAATTTTTTGGCTTTGCCTGTAACATACAATTCCTGAGTGCGTCGGTCTGCAAACGTCTTAATCATAGGCCAAATGTACTTTGTCACGTGACAGTTGTCAATGTCCGATAGCGCCCCCAGTTTGCCCAGATGCCATTTGGTGGTGGCAAGGGTGGTAGTTTTAAGAAGAAAACGGCCGTGTTTCGGGGGAAACACGGCCGCTTTGCTACGTTCAACATTGTACAGTTTAGCGGAGGGTGTTACGGTATTTTCAGCATTAGAGGGTAGAATATGAGTGACGGTATTTAATTGCTTTAGCTGTGGATGATGAGGTTGAAGATGGACGAACAAGATCTATTGCAATGTGTGAAAACGGCCGTGTTAGAGATTGAACCCACGGCCGAGGTCATTCTCTTTGGTTCCGCGCTCGTAGCGATGCTCGCCCCGATTCAGATTGGGATTTTTTGGTGTTGCTGGAGGGCATGTAGACCATGCGCGTCGTTTGCGGGTCTATGAGCGGCTTTATCAATTGGAAGGCAGTTTGGGGTATCGAGAGAGTTTAGCGGCCGTGGTGCGGAGCCAGTTGGTTTGGGAGAGTGATTGGTATCACAGCCAGTTGTTTTACCAGAATGTGAGACAGGAAGGTGTTCCGCTATGACCCATCTGTATCGCCGCCACCGCACCCCGCCGATTAGGTTTGGGGGGCAGGGGAGGGTAGAAAACGGCCGTGTTTCGGGGGAAACACGGCCGTTTTGCTACGTTCAGCATTGCACAGTTACGCGACCATCAGCGGCTCAATCCGTGCCACATCGCTCTCAATTAGTTGTGCCGCCTCCCACAAATCCACCGCCCGTTGCGCATTGAGCCAAAACTCGGCCGAGTTGCCAAACAAACGGGCAAAGCGCAACGCCATTTCTGGGCTAACCTTGTGCCGCTCGCGCAGTATCTCGTTGATAGATTGGCGCGAAACACCAATCGCTTCGGCGAGGCTGGAAGCAGTCAGTCCATAATCTGGCAAAAAATCTTCCCGCAACATCTCCCCGGATGGAGTGGGCTTGCGCTTTAATCTGGTTGTGTTCGGAATGCTCATTTATCACACCTCATCTTTCTTAATGGTAGTCGCAAATTTCAACATTGGTGGTGGTGAGGCGAACGGCCGTGTTTCCCTCGAAACACGGCCGTTTTCTTTTTGTATTTTCAAGTTGTAGCGTATTGCCGGCTGTACGCCTCCGCTATTTGATCAAACTCGCAGAGTAGCGTGACCAAGGACGCATACTCGTCTTGACCGTCAAAATTGCGGATTGCCGCAATCCCGACTTGGCTCTGGGGCGGCCACTGATTTTTGTACGAAGCCTCGTAAGCGCGAGGCAGGAAAACCTTAACCAACCATTGCTCGAAAGACATCGCCGCCATGCCAAATGCGGAGCTAACGATCTCGGCGGGTTGGATCGGGCCAGCAAGCAGGCCAAGATGGCGTAGCTCCGTCTCAATCATTTCCAACTGTTCTCTCGGGTTGCGGGTAGTCATGCTCTCATGCCTAACGGTTTGCCTTACTGGCGCCGTCAGAACCGACTTCGCCAACGAAGATTACTAAACTTACGAGTTAGCGTTAAGAAGAAGGCGTAAACCAAATCCACTGCACGCGATGTTGGGCGCGGTTTTGCCATGCCGAACTTGGTTTCATGGATAACTTGTATCAACAATGGTTTCTGAACCATTAGATTCCGTCCATCCCAACTGGCAATTTGAACAGCGGTAAACGATAAATTTGTCGTAATAGGCCGTCGCACTATACGACCCCCATTCCATGGTTCCGCCTTTATACTTTTCCTCGTATTTTTTTTTGATGGTAAGTGTTTGACACGCAGGACAGGTTTCTCCGTCCCATTCTTGGAGAAACTGTTCGTAGAAAACATCTCTGTACCACACCACGCACCAGTATTCGGGCAAAGGCTCATCTGATGGATACAACAATAAATCATGCGGATATTTCTTGTCGGCGGGCGCTACAATTCTCTCTAATTTGGCGCGAATAGGTTGGAAGGGTAAAAGATTTTCGTTAATTTCCCGATCTATTTGTTTTGCCAGCCATTTTAACCAAGCGGTCGCGTTTTCATTGGTTGGGTTTTCAAGTTTAATCGTTGCATATTGAGTGACTAATTCCAGAATCGTATTGTCATGCAGGTCTTGGGCTAGGAGATAGGCAATATCTTTTTTTGCTTGCAACAGAGGTCGAGCGTCAGCCAATGCTTGAAACTCAAGCAGGTTGACAATTTCCCACGTTTCTTCTCTTCCTGCACAATTTTCTTGTAAAAACTCTTTGATAAATTCCAAGCGTTCCATGTCTATCATTGCTCAAACTCTTTTACTGGTTTAAAGTGCCCAACTATGTAATTAGACTGCAAGTTGGCGGATAATGTTCCAAATATGCCCATCTTATTTAAAAAATCGAAGGTTATGATGCCACTTCTGGCATGGCGGCTTGCTTCAGAATATCCGTCGCCCACTGATTGATGCTTTGGCTGTTAATTTCAGCGGCCGTGGCCACAGCCAGATGAATCTCAGGTGGAATGCGTAAAGTCAATTTGCCCGAATAAGAGCGTTGGGGTGTTTGACCGAATTTTTTGGCATACTTCGAGGTAATGGTGTACCGCATCGTGAAACGCTGATTCGAGTTCGGCGACGGTACTGCCGTGAAAACCAACAATGTCGCGAATGCCGACAATGTGCCCCACGAAGATTTTATCTATGGGGTCGTATTCAACTTTTGCGGAATAGTTTTGGTAACTCATTTCATTCATGGTGTCACACCTGCCCTGTGTAAAAATTCGCGCACATCTTTGACACGATAACGCAATGCTTCTTTGCTGGGGTGCGGCCGATGAAAATCGGCACGTTGCCCATTCAAGATAAAAGTAACCCGTGAACCACTCCCTTCAATCATTTCGCACTCCAATGCAACGAACAACGATTCGATACTGCGCCATTCGATATTGCCGTTGATGGGGTCAGCAAAAATTGCGGCCAGCGTTTTGCGTTGCTTGGTGTTCATTGTGGTTATGATAGCAGATTGTGCCGTCATTTTCTAGCATAAATTATGTCGGTTGGCCTTGCGGTACAGTTATAGCATGTAGGGGAAAGGAGGGGACAACACCGCCGCTAACAAAGCCTGCGCCACCGCTGGGCGCAGGGAGAGGGGAAAGAAAACGGCCGTGTTGCGGGGGAAACACGGCCGTTTTGTCTACCTATAGCACAAAGACTAACGTTGGCTGCACCTGTACTGGCGCGGTTGACCAGAGGCTTTGCCAATCACCAAAACGGTAGCCATCCAAAGCATCGCACCAGTGTCAGGTGGAAGCCATGTTAGGCAAAATTTTCTTTGTGGCTATTTGAGTATCTTCTCAATAAACCGGGGGTACGGGGTTTCCCTCATCTCGAGCGAGATGAACGTAGTGGCGCAATATATTGCGCCACTACTTGCGAGAAAGATACAATTTTTTGACCTAAATTAACTGGTAGTAAGACAATTTGTTCCCCGTAAGGTCTTTAAAGTCAAAGTATCGTATCACCCCTTCAACTAATTCAACATCGCCTACGTCAGGCATAAGCTTTTTCACTTTCTTATGCATGGAATCTATATCCTTTGTCTCAAGACGGATAATAGACTCGCTTATCTTAAAGTCACTTGTTCCATCAAGTTGCAACCAAGTGTTCTCCATCAGTTGTAATTCAATTACACCGGGCGCGGGATCCATGGTCTCAACCTCGCCAAGTAAAGTTTGATACCAGCGAGAAGCCTCTTCGACATCCTTAACCGCGATGCCAATTGTTATGCTTGCAATGCTTTGTTTCATACCTTATATCTCCTATGTTTAGAATGTGGTTCATCAGTATCTTTCCAAAACATAGGGCTAAATTTTCCCCAGTATTTTTTTGTCAAGAGGGTTAGCCTGCTTACGCTAAGTTCTGGGGGCACGGAGTTTTGAGAAGATAGTTCATATTGTATAGAAGGTATGAGAACAAGTATTGTAAAAAATGCGTCACGTTAATTTACTTGTAGAAAAGAGAAGACAGAGCCATTTTTTCGTCGTTAAAAAACTCTTTGGGTGTTATCCCTGTAAATTCTTTAAAATCTTTGATGAAATGCGCCTGATCGTAATAATTGCTGTTGTAGGCAATTTCGACCAAACTCTCAGACTGTTGATTAAGCATCATTTTTAGTGCCGTTTGTAGCCTAATAACTTTACATAGTTGCTTTGGGCTAATACCTATCTGTTTTGTGAATTTTCTCTCTAGCTGACGCCTTTTCGATACGTCATTTTTTAGCGTCTCCTTAATAGTGGTATTGCCACTGGTCAAAACCATAGTATCAATGGCTGCCTTTACGATATTGTCAATGCATACTTGGTCGTTCAGTCTTTTAAAGAAGTTTTCGATGATTTTTATTCTTGCTTTAGTGTCTTCTGCTTCAGTAATTTTTTGCTCCAGCTTTTTTGCAGTATCTTCGCCAAACAACAAAGTCAGCGGTGTTTCTTTATTTGCCAAATTTTTAATGGGTATTGACACGAAATTGGCAAAACCATAAGGATAAAAACAAACAGCAAAACAATTTACATACCCTGTTGGCTCGATAAAAAAGGGTTCGGTGATTTGCCCTAACACCATAGTACGTGGTTGGATGATGAATTTATCTTCCGACGTATACCGCTTTATATCGTCTCCAAGGATAAAAGCCATTTCTAAACAGCCTTCAGGAATAATTTGTTGTCTTTGATATCCTGCTTCTGCCTGAACTTCAAAGTCCAGTAGCATTTTATGAATGCTCCTAAATCTGAATGTGGAGGATATGTTTATAGTTCATGGATTGGTGGAATTTATGTTATTAGACTGCAACTTGTCGGATAAGGTTCCAAATAGGTGGTTTAGGCTGTGCAATCTAATTCCAGTAATTCCAGTGTAAACGCCCCAAAAACTTGCCGTGTTGCAGTCTAAGCCGCTTGGGCAAAGTGTAGCAAACCAGTGGTCGTTGTCAACACGGCCGCATCCCTCCCTTTCCCCATACCGATTCACTCGCGGGAATAAAACACGGCCGTGTTTCGGGGGAAACACGGCCGTTTTGCTTATGTTCAACATTGCACAATTTACGCGACCATGAGCGGCTCAATACGTGCCACATCGCTCTCAATCAGTTGTGCCGCCTCCCACAAATCCACCGCCCGTTGCGCATTTAGCCAAAACTCGGCCGACATCAACTTCCGGTAGGGATTGCCCCTGCACGCTCGTAATTCACCACAATCACCCCATGCGGCGTAACCTCACTTTCCGTCACCTTAAACCCCATCGGAATCGTGCCATCTGCAAACAGCCGTTTGCCACTGCCCAACGTAACAGGATAAATCATCAGCCAAAACGAATCCACCAAATCATGTTTGATAAGCGTTTGCAGGAGATGCCCACTGCCCCAAACATGCAAATCTGGCCCCTCTTGTTGCTTAATTTGGGCGACTTTTTCGGCAACATCTCCGCTTAAAAACACAGACGGCCGCCATTCGCTGGATGTTACAGTATTCGAGGCAACATACTTAGTCGCCGCATTGACATTGGGCCATATATCCCCATGTTCGGGCCAGTACGGCTCCCAAATCGCAAAGGTTTTGCGCCCCAGCAACAGGTCAAACGGCAAGTTCATCTGTCTTCTCAGAAGCGTTCCCAGAGCCGCGTCGGAATAGGGTGCCACCCACCCACCATACGCGAAGCCACCGCTGGTATCTTCTTCTGGCCCGCCGGGGGCTTGGATGACACCATCAAGGGAGATATGTTCAAGCACAATTACTTTTCTCATGACTAAGTTCCTCCAATATCTGGGTTACCCGAAATAGGTGGCTCACAAATTGGCAAAATTGCCATCAAAACTGATAAAGACCCTTGACTCTCCCCCATGGGCAGATTGTAAACTTTATTTTATGAACATGCGAAAAGATTTGTTGTCCATTGGCACATTTGCCAACATGACGCGGCTCTCCATTAAGGCACTGCGGCTGTACGACCAATTAGGTCTCCTCCACCCGCACCATGTTGACCCACAGTCGGGCTATCGTTTCTACGAACAGAGCCAACTGGCGCGAGCGCGGATGATCCGCATGTTGCGCGATATGGATATGCCGCTGGCCACAATTCGGCAGTCGCTGGCGGTGCTCGCCTCCTCACCAGCGACGGCCGAATCGCTGGTGCGTGAATATCTGGCCATGCGCGAAAGGCAGATGGAGCAAATCAAACAGCAGGTTTCGCACTTTATTCATCTAATTCAACAGGAGAAAAACCATATGAGTCTCGAAGTGAATGTCAAAAAAATCGCCACGCAACAGGTGTTGAGCATGACCTGCCACATCAAAGTCAATCAACTGGATGAAACCATCCGTCAATCTGTGTCTACAATGATGGACATGCTCAAAGAGCAGAATCTTGAAGGAACCGATGCACCGTTTGGTATCTTCCACGGCGCTATTAATGAAGAGGAAGATGGCCCTATTGAAATTTGTCTACCTGCCAATGGCAATCTCAAAGGGAGCGACAGTGTGGAGGTCAAACAATTACAGGGGGGCGATGCCGCCTGTGTGATGATGGTCGGCGCAGAAACAGACTTCCCCGCTATTTTAGGCGCTTATGATGCGGCCGCAGATTGGATTAACAAGAATGGTTATGCCACGGCCGAACCTCCCCGCGAAATATGGCACAGCGCACCGGGCGACGACCCGAAGATGGAGATTGTCTGGTTGTTCAAGTCATAAAACTTTGCCTGTTGGGCGCAGGGAAGGGAAGGAAAACGGCCGTGTTTCGGGAGAAACACGGCCGTTTTTTTGTGAAGGGTAGTCAAGTTTTTAACCAGACCAAATAGATTGATTCACATTTTGCACCTTGCAATTCTGTGAATGAAGTGAATAGCTGATTTTAATCCCAACTTGCTAATCCTAAACCTATGCCCCTAAACTGGCTTCAATTAGCTGGGTTTAGACTGGTGCAAGGGTACCCGTCCAAATCAACCAACACAACACTGATTTTGCCAAAAGGCTCAGAATAATATAGGCGCGTTCGCCAAACAGATAATCCTTCCAAGGCCCCACCTTTTTGTATTGCAAAACCATGTTGATGGCAAAAATGTTAAAGAAAACAAACAGTGTCGGTACGATAACATATACAAAATTCGGTGGCTTGGCATCGCCCGAATTAACCGCACCCACAAAGTACAACGTGATAACCACCCACGGAACCACCCCTGCAATACACCCATAAATGAATGCTGTCCAGTTGACCTTTTGGGTATATTGATTATGCACTTCCATCATAATGCCAAATAGATTCATCGTGGCATTAAGCGTGAAGATGAGGATGAGGGCACCTAAATCCCAAATCCCAATCAACATTCCAATCAGCACAATCATCAATGAAGAACTAAGTGCATACTCATAAAACCGAACGGGGTTCATCCCTTTCTTCAGGTTTTCCACATAGCGGCCGTAGCCAATGGTCGCCAGATAGAAATGTGCCACGGCCGAGATGAGCAAGAACATCGCCACCGCTGGCCCAAAGGGCAGGTCATAAAACAGTTGCGCATTCGGAGATAACGCGAAAGTGGCCGTGTCGAATTTTAGATAATTGGTGTAGATGGGGTAAGTCGTATCATTGCTCACCACTATCATAAGAACGCCTTGAATGAGGTGTAAAAAACCCATGATAAGATTAAAGCGTTTGAGACTAGAAAATTTTGTATTCATCTCTGCGGATATTTTCCCTTTCATTTCCTTTTTCCCTTTTTTCCTTTTCTTGCGCTGGTTTTGGCAAGTGTCTAATGCCATTGGTTATAAGTTAAGCAATTTTCCAGAGTGTCAAGTGGCCATTTTGTGGCAAAAACTGAATTCCATGAAGCCTTATTTCGACTAAATGCCCTTTGCGCTTTCCCTCTTTTGCCTTTTTGCAATAAAAATTTATTACAAAAGGGCAAAAAAACAATAAAGCAAATGAGGTTGGGTTTGTTTTCATTCTTGATTTTTGCCTAAAAACTTTAACTTATAACCAATGGTCTAATGCGTGGAAGATGCGACCTGCGTTAGCGGGTTCGCTTTATGGAATGGTTCGCCGTCTTTTTATTGAACTTCACAACTGCGGTGCGGTGCGCCTCCTCGATAAATGGCAAAATATCGGTAAAGCTCTCCTTCGTCGGAGATAGAATCTGAGCCCACCCCATCCAAGCATAGATGGGATGGGGCATAAACTCGTTAACACGCGTAAAGTCATGACCCGTGTTAACGATGCCGCCTTTTTTTGGCCTTGAAGGTTTGGGGCCAAATAGCCTCACATAGGTTTCGGCGCTCAGGCCAATTGCCACTCTGAACACCCCCTTGCGATTGAGGTTTGACGACTTATCATTCTCGCCATCATGCTCTTTTATGGTGCAAAAATAAACACCGTTTGGAAGCAAGTTATCTGGATTGTAGAACAAAGCTGTTTCTCCCCAACTGGCTTTGGGAGCGACGCTCGGCAACATTGAAATAATTGTTTCCACAATTTCGTTAGGATTCATGTTCTCTCCTGACCGATAAGGAATGACGATTATTTAAGGTGAATTTTTCGAAGATTGGAAGAAAATTTTTAGAGCAAAGGGGCAAAGAACAAGGGTGGAAAAAGGTTTGGGAGCATGAATTTTGCTCGAGCAATTTTTCATTTTTGTTCTTTTGCCTTTTTGCAATAAAACTTGATTCTGGCTTAAAAGCAACTTCAACTCACTTGAAATTGTATAAGTTGTTAAATCGTCATTCCTAATGATTATCTAGTTTTTAGCCTAAATAAATGAATTTATTCAGGTTTGGTTTTAACGCAAGGGGCAAAAAGAAGCTCCTAAATCCTTTGCGTTTTTGCATTAAAAATGCCGATGGGTTCATCTAACCTATAACAACTCTCGCAACATCACACCTGAATGGTTGCCAACATTTTTTATTCGAGAGTTCCAAACATCTTATCTTCCCTTGTTTTCTTGAGAAAGTTATTAAGCCTTTTTTGGAATTCACTGGATTGTTTTCGTACTTCTTCGATATATACAATACGAATTCTTTTGTAAACATCGGGAAATCGCTGAAAGTTATTCCATGTTTGCACATCGGCTTGAAGTGCTTCAAGTATGTCTTTCGGAATTTGGAATGCATTGGGCGAAAGGTCGGGCAGGATTTTCAGACCTGCTTCGGTCATTTTCCCATTTTGTATCAATCGTTTGGCTCGTTCTTTGTTCAGTTCTGTCCAATTGCTTTGGGGTCGGCGTGGCGTGAAGCGCTGGGCCGAACGTTCCGAGTCAATTTTTTTGGCGATACCATCAATCCAACCAAAACATAATGCTTCCTCCACTGCATGAAGGTAAAGAATGGATGGTTTGTCGGACTTTTTGGCGTAGGAAATAAGCCAGATTTCCTTTTTGGTGGCATGGTTTTCGGAAAGCCACTCACGCCATTCATCGCGATGGGTTACATATAAAGTCTCGGTTATTTCCATATGAAGGTGGTCTCCTTATGAATCGGCTAACGCTGTTATTCGGCTTGGGGTTGTCGAATAAAGTGCCCAAGAAGCTATTTGGGTTGTGGTGTTTGTCCGTATTAAACCCAGTGTAACACACCCCACAGGGCGGGTGTGTCGCAAATCGGGGAAGGGTTTCAACACGGCCGATTATGCGGCTAAAAAAAAGCGGCTAAACTATCCCATCCAATGAACCACCATACCATCTGAGAGAATTTCCCTATGACCCACCTCTACCGCCGCAACCGCACCCAAGTTCACACGGCCGCCCTCTGGCTCCTCACCACGGCCGCCCTCACCGCCGCCGTGTGGCTGGCCACAAACTGGCCACCCTACCCCATATGGCTCGCCTCCGCCAGCCTCACCACGGCCGCCGCCTACGCCCTCGACAAAGCCCGCGCCACCGCTGGGCGCAACCAACGCCTGCCCGAAAGCTCCCTGCATCTGTTTAGCCTGTTGGGTGGGTTTCTCGGGGGAGCCTTTGGCTTGTTCATCCTGCGCCACAAGAGCAACTTCAGCCGTCACCCCCTCTTTCCCATCCTCATCCTCCTCAGCACCCTCGCCCACGGCTTCGCTCTCTGGCTTACCATTTAGATAGAGACGAGAGATAGAGATAGAGGGGAACGTAGTTATTCAGTCTTCTATATCCCCTCTATCCTGATTAACGAACAAATCTCGTTTTTGGCTTTTTTCTACCCATCGAAAGCGCAAAGAATCCAGATGTTTGTTTGGTGTTTCTTCCGCATTTTCCGCGCCATCCGCGATAATAAAAATAAGGACGAGAGATAAAAACAGAGGGGGACTTAGCTATTCATCCCTCTATCTCCTCGAAAAACACGGCCGTTTGCGCGGCAATTTTGTCCCATGTGAACTGCTCCGCCAGTTGTTGCGCGGCCGTGCCCAACTCGGCACACAGCGGCGCATCCCCTCCCAACTGGCGAATCGCCTCACCCAAAGCCACGGCATCAGCGGGTGGCACCAGCCACACATTTTCCCCGTGGCGCAACTCGGGCAGGGGGTGGGTCGGGTGGGTCGTGATGAGCGGGCGGCCGTGGGCCAATCCCGCCATCAGCGTCCCGCGCCGCAACGAAGCTCCATCGTGGTAAGGCATCACCAGCAAATCGGCCGCGCCCAAATGCGCCGAAACCCCCTCATCAGGCAAAAAGCCCGTCCAATGCACCCGTTCGCCAACCCCCAACGTCGCTATCATCTGGTGCAGGTGGTCTAAAAATTGGCGATTGTTGTCCGTATCGCTACTGCCCGTTTGCCCGCCGATAAACACCAAATGGTGCCGCTCATCCAGCCCTGCCAAGGCGGTGATGAGCGTATCCGCCCCTTTGCTCTCGTTGATAAAGCCAAAATAGGCCAACAACACATCGCTCGGCCGCAAATGAAGGGCGCGGCGCACCTCCGCCAACACGGCCGTGCTGACTGGGTGGGCCGTAATGTTGCTCCCGATGGGAATTTGGCGCAGAGGGGTGGCGAGGCGGGCGGCCGTCAACGCTCCCCATCCGCCTGATTCGTCACAATGACCCCATCCGCTTGCCGTGCCATGAGGCGCACCACCCCCTCGCGCAGTCGCCCCGCTTTGGGGAAGAGGAAGGGCGGCCGTAAATCGTGGAAAGTAACGACGCTTTTGGCCAGCCCCTTGAGCCGCCACGGTAGGAGGTTAACGGCCGCGCTCCGCATATTATAAGCGGCGGGCTGGTACTGGATATTAACCACATCGAGGTCGTACCGCTGGGCAATATCGGCCACCAGCGACACATCCGCCCAGCGCCAGCGACGGCCGCGTGGGTGCAGTTGCGCGTAGCCAAGAGGGATCGGCTCCCGCCATGCGTCCGCCCGCGCCACCAACTCCCAAAAATTGCTGGCAGGGAGCCGCTCTTGGGGCGGCCGTGCCAAGCGCGAGGTGATGATGTGTAGCTCGTGCCCCTGCGCCGCCAACGCCTTGGCCAGCTCCTGCGTAAAAGCCCCCACCCCGCCCTGCATGGGCGGATATTCCCCTGTCACTAAACCGATTTTCATGTGTTATTCGTTACTGGTTATTGGTTATTGGTTACGGGTGTGTTTCATTTTAGTTGAAAAGAAAAACCCCAGAGATTACATTGTCATTCTGTTGTGTAGTGTGGCCTAACCACCTCAAAGCGAAGAATCCCTAAAACCTATGCCAATTCGAGAGCAATGGGATGCTCTAGGGATTCCTCACTTCGTTCGAAACAATGACAAATGACAAATGACGATTTACGGCTGGTTCCCCGCAATTCGTTTGACATCGCGCACATAGCTATTCAGGCCATGCACATAACTGTCGAGATAATCTTGGGTGATGCGTTGGGCAAGGGCGGCTTGGTTTTGCTGGTGGAGCAGGGCCACATGCGGCCGAAAATCGCGCAAACTCATCCGCATCACCCCATCCGCATCGGTTAGCACGCCCCAACAGAGCGTCTTTTTCTCGTTGTCGTCCTTGGCCGTAATAAAGCGGCGGAGCGAACTACTGGGAACCACCACCCCCACATTGGAAAAAACTTCCCGCCCTTTGAGCAGGTCGTTCAGAGTATCAAACCTGTCGGGAATGGTATTGAGCAATTTTTGCAAGGCGGGGTGCAAGTTGGCCAACAATTTCATGGTGGTCACGCTGTCGCTTTTGCCTTCAATGCCCACCGCTTTGGCGCGGCTAAATAGCTCGCCAAAACTGGCCAGCATGTGCAAATAGGTGCGGCGCAACTCATTGAATTGCTCTTTTGACCCCCCATCAAGCGCGGCCATTGTTTGGGCGTGCAAATTGAGCAAATCTAACTCGGCCAGTGGCACCTCGAAGGTCATCGGGTAAAGCCTGTCGCGGGGGGAGCGTTGACTGGCATCCACGGGGATGAGCGTGGCGGGGTTTTGACGGCCGCTTTCCCGCATCGCCTCCAGTGCGGCCGTAGCCGCCGAGCGGCTCTCGCGCACCTTTTGCAGGGCGGCTAACTCCGCCTGCAAGCTGGGGCTGGGCTGGTAACGGGCGGCATGGATGGCGCGGTAAAGGACGAGTAAATCGTTGACGGTCAGTTGGAGCAAGCCACTGCGCTGTTTGAAGAATTGGCGCAAGCGCAAAATGTTCTTGTACTCAATCTCGGCCGATTCGGCCGAGGCTTCGGCCGTGACCTTGGGCACACTTTCAAGGCTTTTGAGGTGCTTTGTCTCGAGGTGGAGCAAGGGAGCAAACGGCCGTGTTTTGCTGGGCACGGCCGTCGGCAAGGTGTGCAAATAGGTCGCCCATGCCAACGCCTCGTTGGTCATCATTTCGGCCAGTGCCGCCCCCCACGCCCCATCAAAAAAGATGTGCGATTGGTCGAAGACGAAGCTCTGCCCCGTGTCAAAAATGGTCAGGGCATGGTCGCCCATCCCCCGTTCGGCGCGGCGGATTTGGGCAAGGGGTAGGTGGGGCGGCTGTGGGTCGGCATTCACCAGAATGGGGGCGGCGCAGAGGTTGCTCAACCCTTTTTGGATATCTTCGGGCAATGTTTTTTTCAGGGCGGGCACGGCCGTGCGCCGCACCTCGGCCAAGGGGGTTAGGGTGGCGGGGGGCTGGTCTATGGGGTGCGCCAAAATGGCCGCAATCTGCCCCCGCACCGTTTGGATGTGGGCAGGTAGGGTGCTGTTGGGCTGGCAAATGGGGATAAAGTAATACTGGTCGCGGTAAATGAGGCCGACATGCACCTCTTTTTTGTCCAGCGGCAGGTGCTGTTCGACATACGTTTCGGGTTCCAAATAGGCCAAGATGCCCAGTTGTTTTTGGTAGCTGGCCAACTGCTCCTGCTCCGCTTGCTCCGTTTGGGTGCGCCACGCTTGCTGGAGCGCGGGCGGGAGCGCGGCGATGGCTTGCGCCATAAAAGCATCGAATTTTTGGCGGCGATAGCTGGGGTAGTTGTCGGCCGGGGCGACATCCGCCCCACGGCCGTAGGGGCGCACTTTTTCCCACAAGCGATAAGCGTTGGCGAACCGCTTGGCCTCGGGCAAGGTGCGGGTCAGTTCGCGCAACAGGCGGGTATGGGTGCGCTCGCGCCACTCGTTGGCCAGCAGGTCGTCGTACTGGTGCAAGGTGTACACGGCCGCCATCACCCACGCCGTCAGCCGGTCTACGGGGGCAAGGGTGAGGTGGTGCTGGCGCAACGTCGTATCAAAACCATCCGTCTCGTTGGCGTGCCGGGCGAGGTCATCCCGCAGGGCATAATCCACATAAAATTGCCATGTGCCGTTGGGAAAGGCGCTGTCAGGGTCTTTGCCCGCCAATTGCAAGATGGCTTGGTAGCTGTGCAGGGCGATGGCAGGGCCTGCAAAAAAAAAGGCGAAAACCGCCTTGTCTTTCACATTGTGCATCGCCCTCAGCAACAAATTCATGTCCCGCTGGGCTGTTTGCGGAGAGGCTTTGCCTGCCCGCAACAGCCCATTCAGAATCATGCTGGGCACATTGCCTGTGGGGGTATTACAGGCAATGCGCTCCACCAACCCCTCCACTTCGGGTAGTGACAAGGAAGATAGCTCCCGCACCAGTTGGGAATGGGCAACTGTCCGCAACTCTTGGCGAGTGAGAACGGTGGCGGGGTGGTTGTGGGGGGTTGTTTCAGTTACCACGGGGTGTTTTTGGCTGTAAGCCATAAGCCGTAAGCTGTAAGCCAGTAGCTTACGGCTTATGGCTTACGGCCTCTCTCTTGTTCAACCAAAACGCGGCGCAAAATTTTGCCCGAGAGGGATTTGGGGACTTGTTCCACAAACTCGACACGGCGGATTTTCTTGTGGGGGGCGACTTGCTTGGCCACCCACTCTTGGATTTCCTCGGCCGTTACCTCGCCCTTGCGGACGATGAATGCCTTGGGGACTTCGCCCGCTTCCTCGTCGGGGCTGGGGATAACGGCCGCATCCGCCACAGCGGGGTGGCTGAGCAACAACGCCTCCAACTCCGCCGGCGCGACTTGGAACCCCTTGTATTTGATGAGTTCCTTGAGCCGATCCACG
Organism: Candidatus Hadersleviella danica; assembly: GCA_016711405.1. Lineage (GTDB taxonomy): Bacteria > Chloroflexota > Anaerolineae > Promineifilales > Promineifilaceae > Hadersleviella > Hadersleviella danica. Next base: position 92,038 of record JADJSZ010000001.1, read on the forward strand.
ATGTAAAAGTCGCCGTCGTCGTCCACATAACCGATGTCGCCCGTTTTGAGCCAGCCGTCGGCCGTGAGGGTAGCGGCCGTGGCGTTGGGTTGGTTCAAGTAGCCCTTCATCACATTGGGGCCGCGCATCCAAATTTCGCCGTTCTGGTTACGGCCGAGTGGTGCTTCTGTTTCCACATCCACCACCATAATTTCCATGTTGGACACACATTGCCCCACCGAACCCCGCTTGATTTTGCCCGGCAAGTTGGGATTGTAATGGGAGACGGGGCTGGTTTCGGTCATGCCATACCCTTGGCACACCGCGCACCCAATTCGCGCCACCACCGCTTCGGCCAACTCGTCTCCCAAGGGAGCCGCCCCCGAGGTGAGTTCGATGAGCGAGGACAAATCGTATTGGCTGACGATGGGGTGCTTGGCCAGAAAAACCAAAATGGGGGGCACAAGGTTGATGCGCGTGATTTTGTGTTGCTGGATGAGTTGCAAAAACAGCTCGGGGTCAAAGCGGGGAATGGTCACCACGGTGGCTCCCCGCGCCAAACTGAGATTCATAATGACGACCATCCCATAAATGTGGAAGAAGGGCAACACGCCCATAATGACATCTTGGTCACTGACCAACTCGAAATCGTCAGGGGCTTCGCACTGGGCTATGTTGGCCACCAAATTGCGGTGGGTGAGCATGACCCCTTTGGGCAAGCCCGTCGTGCCGCTCGAGTAGGGCAAAACAACAAGGTCTTCGCTCGGGTTAATTTCGATGGGCGGCAGTTGCCCATCGCTGGCCAGCAAACTGGCAAAGGGCGTGGCGCCTTCCGCTTCGCCAAAGACGAATAGCTCTTGCACGGTGGGTGCTTTGCTCATGGCCGCTTTGGCGTTTTCGGCAAACAAGGGAATGGTGAGCAGGTATTTGGCTTTGCAGTCGTTCAGTTGGTGGGCGACTTCATCGGCCGTGTAGAGCGGGTTCAGCGTCGTCACAATCCCCCCAATCAGGGCGACGGCGTGGAAAGCGACGGCGTACTCGGGGATGTTGGGGCTGTAAATGGCGAACACATCCCCCTTGCCCAGCCCGCGCTTACTCAGGCTGGCGGCGATGAGCCGAATGCCGCCAATCAGTTGGGCATAGGTGAGGGTGCGCCCTGTCGGGCCATCTATCAGGGCGGGTTTGTCGCCATAAGCGGCCATCCGCTCCAGCAAATAGTGGGTCAGGGGCTTGTCGGGTATCTCAATATCGGGGTAGGGGCTGTGGAAGATCATGGGGTTTCTCAATTGTGAATTGTGAATGAATAGCTAATTGTGAATGAAACCTGACTAGCTGACTAGCTGACAAGCTGAAATGCTGACCGCTAAAAAATCCGCTTGCTGATAATTTCCTTCATAATTTCGGTGGTGCCACCGCCGATGGAGAGGATGCGGTTGTCGCGGTAGAGGCGTTCGACGAGGTATTCGCGCATGTAGCCGTAGCCGCCGAAGAGTTGCACGGCCGCGTCGGTCACAAAATCGCTCGTTTCGGTGGCGAACAGTTTGGCCATCGAAACCTCGGTGATTTGGTCGCGGCCGTCGTTCATCTTGGCCGCCACGCTGTAAGTAAATTCACGGCTGATGGTCAGCTTGGTGGCCATCTCCACCAATTTGTGGCGGGTGACTTGGAAGCCGAGCAACGGCTTGCCGAATGCCTCGCGCTCTTTGGCGTAGGCCACGGCCGCTTCATAGGCGAGTTCGGCCGTCATGTTGGCCACCACCGCCATCTGCAAACGCTCCTTTTGGAAGTTGGCCATGATGGCGTAAAAGCCCATGTTTTCCTCGCCGATGCGATTGGCCACGGGCACGCGGCAATTGTCAAAAAAGAGTTGGGCGGTGTCGGAGACCCACCAACCCATCTTTTTGAGTGGTTGGGAGCGGGACAACCCCTCTGTTTGCCCATCCACGACGAGCAAACTAACCCCGTGTGCGCCTGCGCCCCCTGTGCGTACGGCTACCGTAATTTGGTCGGCGCGCACCCCGCTGGTGATGAAGGTTTTGGAGCCGTTGACGAGGTAATGGTCGCCGTCAAGGACGGCCGTGGTTTGCAAATTGGCCACATCGGAGCCACCGCTCGGCTCGGTGATGGCGAGGGCGGCGATTTTTTCGCCGCGCAAGACGGGCGGGATGAATTTCTGCTTTTGTTCTTCTGTGCCCAAGGCCAAAATGGGGGGCAGGGCGATGTGCAACGAGCCAAGGCTGGCACTTAGCCCGCCCGAGCCGGGGCGCATCAGCTCTTCCCAAACGGCGATTTGGGCGAACAAATCGCCGGGGGTTCCGCCCAACTCTTCGGGGTAGCCCAGCCCTAAAATGCCCACCTCGGCCGCTTGCTGGTACAACTGGCGCGGAAATGTGCCCGCTTCTTCCCACTCGTCAATGTGGGGGGCAATTTCACGGCCGATAAATCGCCGCGCCGCATGGCGGATTTGCTCGTGTTCGGGGGTGAAATACATCAGTTATTGGTTACTCTTTATTGGTTATTGGGTTGGTTGTCCCAACGCCCTTTTGCTCATTGCTCATTAAAAAGCTGTTTCTGCGCGGCCGAATCCCCATTTTTCACCCGCTCCGCTTGCTTAAACGTAATGCCCGGCTGGTTATGGGCGGGCATATTAATTTTGGCGCCGTCGAGCAATTCCTGAATGGTCAGAATCTGAATTTTGGGGTAGTTCTGGTTCCAGCCGGGGGAGTGGTAAAAGCCAGCGGCCGTGGCGGCTTGCACCATCGGCTGGCTCGGCTCTTCGAGCGTAATAAATACCCCAATTGCTCCTTTCTCATGCTCTAACGTGCCCGCCAAATCCCGAATCTCTTTGCTACTGACCTTGCCACTTTTGACTTGCACCAGTATTTTTTTGGGCTGGGCGGTGGTGTCGTCTATAAAGTTGATGAGGCCGTCCACGCCTCGGTCGGCTCCTTTTTTGCCTTTTTTGCTCCCTGTTTCGCCGCCCAGCGGCCGTGCCCGCACCAGAGAGAGTGCCCACCATTGGAATTGGTAACGGTCGTCCAAGGCCAATTGCCGTGCCCCACTCACCGAAGTTGGTTCACCAATGACGGTGAAGCTCTCTTCGGGGAACATCTCTTTTAAGCGGTACTTCATCAGGGCGATGGAAAGATGGGTGATGTCTATGCCAATCCAGTTGCGGCCGAGTTTTTGGGCGGCCGCTACGGTTGTGCCACAGCCACAAAACGGGTCGAGAATGACATCGCCGGGTTGCTACTCGCCTCTAAAACCCGCTCCAGCAAAGCCAACGGTTTCTGTGTTGGGTATCCTAGTCGTTCCTTGGCTTTGCCTCGCAAAGAGGTAATATCTGTCCAAATATTTTGGAGAGGCACTCCTTGTAACTCATCCAGAAAAATAATACGACACCGTTTGATAGGTTGCCATCTTTGCCGGTTTGATACGGCCTGGCTATTGGAACCTCTGTTTGGGGGCATTCCACAGTGCCATCATGCCCTCATAATTGGTGCGCCACCGTGCCACCTCCCAAAAATCAAATCGGCCATTGTTTGTTGTGGGTCAAGCATGTTTTCATATTTACAAAACCTGCCTGATGGCAATTCGCGCCATTCTGATTTTAGATAATGGTCACTATAGGCTGTATACTGTCTATTCCAAGTGTAGTTATCAGATTTGGTATAAAAAAGAATGACATCTTGGATGTTGCCATATTTTTTAGGGTCGTTGTGAGCATCGGCACGCTTCCAAACTATTTCATTGCGGAAGTTTGCTGGGCCAAAAATAGTATCGAAGATGATTTTGAGGTAATGGCTGGCCGTGGGGTCGCAATGCAGGTAGAGGCTCCCCGTAGGTTTGAGAATGCGGTGCAACTCCCCCAAACGAGCCGTCATCATCACCAAATAAGCCATCATCTGGTTCGTGCCAATAAACTGGCGCATGGCCGCAATCATGGCCGAAACATGGGGTGGTGCGTTGAGGATGAGGTCATGGTAGGTCGTCTCGGCCTCCATTGTCCAGTGCCATGTATCCTTAAAGGCGGCGATTTGCGCCTCGGCATCTAGCCCGCTCTCCTCTTTGAACAGCACATTGTAGTTGCGCTGGGAGTTAAACGGCGGGTCAAGGTAGATAAGATCTACGCTGGCATTGGGCAAATACTCCCGCATAATGGGTAAGTTATCGCCGTAAAAAAGGGTGTTGAGATAGGTATTGGTCATTTGTCCCTTGTTGCTGGTCACTCGTCATTCATCCCTTACCCCCGTCCCCTGAATCGCACATGAGTATATCAGTAAACGACCTAAACCCAAGTTGAAGCACGGCCGCTTTTGCGCTAGAATACTCACATCTCTTTAACTGATAAGCTCTCCCAGACCTCGGTCAATCACACGGCCGAGGTCTTTCTGTGTTTAGTCGCTGTCAGCTTGTCGCCCCCCAGTTTACTAACCACTCATCACTAGCCACTAACCACTTTTTTATGCTTACCGAACGCCAAGACATCCGCAACATCGCTATTATTGCCCACGTAGACCACGGCAAAACCACTCTCGTAGACGGCTTGCTCCGCCAAGCCCTCGTTTTCCGCGCCAATGAACAGGTGCAGGAACGAGTCATGGATTCCAACGACCTCGAACGGGAGCGCGGGATTACCATTTTGGCCAAAAACACGGCCATCACCATTCCCCACCCCGAAACCAAGCTACCCGTCAAAATCAACATCGTAGACACCCCCGGCCATGCCGACTTTGGGGGCGAGGTGGAGCGGGTGTTGAACATGGTAGATGGGGTGCTGTTGCTGGTAGACGCGGCCGAAGGGCCACGGCCGCAAACCCGCTTCGTCCTCCGCAAGGCGTTGCAGATGGGTCACCGGGCCATCGTCGTCATCAACAAAGTGGACCGCAAAGATGCCGACCCCGACCGCGTGCTTGACGAAACCTTTGATTTGTTCATTGAATTGGGCGCGACCGACGAACAAGCCAACTTCCCTGTCGTCTACACCGTGGCCACCACAGGCCAATCGGGCGACACGGCCGAACTCGGCCCCGATTTTCAACCCCTGTTCAACGTCATTTTGCGCGAAATCCCCTGCCCCAACGTAGACCCATCCGCCCCCACCCAAATGTTGGTGACGACGATGCAATACGACCAATATCGCGGGCTGACGGCCGTCGGCCGTCTTACCGCTGGGGTCATTCGGGTAGACCAACCCCTCGTCCGCATCACCCGTGAGGGTGCCCACATCCCCGAGCGGGTGCGCTACCTGTATACCTATGAAGGATTAGGGCGCAAAGAAGTCACCACCGTCAGTGCGGGCGACATTATCGCCATTGCGGGGCTGGAAAACATCATCATCGGCGAAACCTTGGCCGATGCCAACAACCCCATCGCCCTGCCGACCATCGCCGTGGAAGAGCCAACCGTGCGCATGGCCTTCGCCGTCAACAACTCCCCCTTTGCGGGGCAAGATGGCAAATGGGTCACTTCCCGCAAATTGCGCGAGCGTCTGTTTAACGAATTAAAACAAAATGTTTCCTTGCGCGTCGAGGAGACGGAAAGCGCGGATGAGTTTATGGTCAGCGGCCGTGGCGAACTCCATTTGGCCATCCTCATCGAAACAATGCGCCGCGAAGGGTACGAATTCCAAGTCTCCCGCCCCGAAGTCATTATGATTACGGACGATGCAGGCGAAATCGTCGAACCCTACGAAGAAGTCCACATCGAAGTCCCGGCCGATTCTGTCGGCCCTGTCATGGAAATGCTCGGCCAGCGCAAGGGGACGATGCTGAACATGCGCGAGACCGAAACGAACACCAGCCACCTCACCTATCGTGTACCCACCCGTGGCTTGCTCGGCTTCCGCCACAACTTCCTTACCGCCACACGGGGCATGGGTATTGTCAACACCATTTTTGATGGCTACGACAGTTTGGCGGGTCTCATTTTCTCGCGCAACAAAGATTCGCTTGTCGCTTTTGAGCAAGGCACAACCACTGGCTTTGGCTTGCAAAATGCCGAAGAGCGCGGGGCTTTGTTCGTGGGGCCGGGGGTGGAAGTGTATGCGGGCATGGTCGTCGGCGAGCACATTCGGCCGGGCGACCTCGAAGTCAACGTGGTCAAAAAGAAGAACCTGACCAACATGCGCGCCTCCAACAAAGATATGGATGTGCGCCTGACCCCCTATCGCCAGATGAGTTTGGACGAGTGCATCGAGTATTTGGCCGATGACGAGTTGTTGGAAGTCACCCCCAACAATCTGCGCATTCGCAAGCGCGAACTCGACTCGAACATTCGCCAACGCGCCGCCAAACGCGCCAAGGCGTTGCTCGAATAGCACAAATTTGGACGGGGGACTGGGGACAGGGGACTGGAGGCTACAAGCGTTCCAAGTCCCTTGTCTTTCGTCAAAATTTGTCAAGATACACTCGCGGGAAGCGTAAACCGTGCCTATAACATCCCCATGATTAACGGCCGTCTCCTCCACGCCCCACCCGATCCATCTGTTCCCACGGTGATTTCCGACATGGAAGGCACGCTAAGCGCGGGGGTGACATGGAAAGGATTGCGCGATTATCTGGAAACGCACGGCCGCGCCCCAGCCGTGCGCGGCTTCATCCGCCGCCGTTTGCCCCAAGTCGCTCTCTACCGCCTGCGCCTCCTGCCCAACCCCGAGGCGTTCCAGCGCGAATGGCTCATGGGTTTGCTGGGACTGTTTGCGGGGATGGAGACGGCCGAATTTGACCACGTCTCCACGTGGCTGGTCGAACAAGAATTGTGGCGCAAGCGGCGGCAACCACTCATCGCCGAATTGCAGGCTCATTTGGCGGCAGGGCGGCGGGTTGTCCTCGCCTCGGGCTTGTTCGAGCCGATGTTGGCCAAATTTGCGGCCAAGGTGGGCGCGGAAGCCATCGGCACACCGTTGCGTTTTGATGGGCAGGGGCGGTTTACGGGGGAGTTGGACACGGCCGATTTTAATACGGGGGAACTCAAAGCGGTGCAAGCGCGGCACTTCATCCCCCCCAACGGCCGCCTCTATGCCGCCTACGGTGACACAGCGGCCGATATTCCCCTCCTGCACCTAGCCGAACAAGCCACGGCCGTTTGCCCCGACAAACGGTTGCGCCGCGTCGCCCAACAACACGGCTGGCGCATTTGGGAAGCGTGAGTGCGATAGAGCTAGGAGGGGATGAGATGATTGTCACGCGCCTCAGTAAAAAGTAAAAAGTGAAAGGTGAAGGGTAGTACCCCACTTTTCACTTCTCACTTCTCACTTTTCACCTCCCCCCCCACCCATTGAGCTATAAACGCCGTAACACCCTCCCACGAAGCAAAGGTGTACCGCTCGTTGGTGCGCGGGTTCTCGAGCATAAAGCGCCACACGGCCGATTCCCCCTCGGCCGATTCTCGCCAACAGCGTAAAATAAATGTATGGGATGCCCGCATCTTTGTCCTATCCACCTTTCACCTTTTACTTTTCACCTTCTGCGTTTCACTTCATATTCCCCCACATTACCCCCCCAACGTGAACTGAGCGTGAAGAGGATTCATCCCGCGTGACCCAGATACTACAAATGAATTTGCTCGGCTGGCCAAAGTGGCATGGCGCAACGAGACCACCGCCACCCCCCCATCGAAGGCTTTGTCTCCGATAAAGCCCAAGCCCTGCTCTTTTACCTCGCTACCACCCGCGAAACCCACTCCCGCACCAAAATGACGGGCTTGCTGTGGGCCGATTTTCCCGAGGACAAAGCCCGCACCAGCCTACGCACCGCCCTGCACAACCTCAACCAATTGGTCGAGCCATATTTGGATGCCCAGCGCAAAACGCTCGCCTTTGCGGGCGAGCAACCCCACTGGCTGGACACGGCCGAATTCAAAACCCTCCTCCGCCGCCACCTCTCCCCCACCCCCCTAACCCCCGCACAAGCCGAAGGGCTGAGGGCGGCTGTGGCACTCTACCAAGGCGACTTTCTCGAGGGGTTTTACATTGACGATGCCCCTGAATTCGAGGAATGGATGCTCCTCGAGCGGGAACGCCTGCGCCACCTCATGCTCGAGGCACTGGCCGCGCTTATTCACCACGATTTAACAACCGCCCAATACGAAACAGCCATCAACCACACTCGCCGCCTGCTGGCGATGGAGCCGTGGCGCGAAGAGGCGCACCGCCAACTCATGCTTCTCTTGGCGCGGCAGGGGGATTTCAACGCCGCCCTGCGCCAATACGACAAATGCGCCGCTCTGCTCGACGAAGAACTGGGGGTGGAACCGATGCCCGAAACGGCCGCCCTGCGCGACCGCATCCTCCAACTCCGCGCCCAACCCCCCACCAGCAACCTGCCTCCCCTCGCCGACCGCTTTTTCGGCCGCGAAACCGAATCGGCCGAACTCGCCCAACGCCTGCTCCAACCCGAAACGCGCCTCATTACCCTGATTGGCCCCGGCGGGGTGGGCAAAACGCGGCTCGCGCTTGAGACGGCCGCCCGCTACGACCACCTCTTTTTGGACCGCGCCTGCTATGTGCCCCTCACGGCCGCGACCAGCGGCGAAGTGTTGCACACCACCCTCGGCCGTGCGCTGGGGTTGGCCTTTGCTCCACCCCACAGCCCGCTCGACCAAATTACCAACGTTTTGCGGCCGCGTGAGCTATTGCTGGTGCTGGACAACGCCGAACATTTGGTAGACGAGGTGGCCGAACTGGTGCGCCATCTGCTGGCCAACGCCCCCCACCTGACCATTTTGCTCACCTCTCGCGAGCGGCTCAATTTGCGCCAAGAGTGGGTGTTTGCCGTGGATGGCTTGCCGCCCGCCTCGGCCGCGCCCTTGTTCATCTACCATGCCCAACGCGTCGTGCGTTCGTTTGATGGGTCAGCCGAAACAGAAATCATCGGCCGTATCGTCCAACTCCTTGGCGGCCTCCCCCTCGGTCTCGAGTTGGCCGCCGCCCAACTGGCCACCACCACCTGCCTCGAGTTGGCTGACAAATTGGCGCAAACGCTCGATGTGGTGGCCAGCCAATGGCGGGATATGCCCGCCCGTCACCGCAGTTTGCGGGCCATCTTCGAGCAGTCGTGGCAATCGCTCACCCCGCCTGAGCAACAGCTTTTTGGCCAGCTTTCCATTTTTCGGGGTGGGTTCACTGTGCCAGCCGCCGTGGCCATTGCCCGAGCCACGCCCACTTTGCTGGCCAATCTGCTGGCCAAATCCCTCCTGCAACGTTCGGCCGACGGCCGTTACAGTTGCCACGAGGTATTGCGCCAATATTCAGCCGAAATTCTCGCCCAGCGGGGAGAGCAAACGGCCGTGGCCACCGCCCACGCCACCCATTATTTGCACCCCCTCGCGGGGCAAGAAGGGGAAGCGTTGGAAGCGGGACTGGCGCTCATCCGCACCGAAACGGACAATGTGCGGCAGGCATGGCGCACAGCGGCCGAACAGCACATGGCCGCCCTGCTTGAGCCAGCCATCACCCGCCTACACCAGTTTTACGAGACGCAAGGCTGGTTTGTGGAGGGGCAAGAGCGTTTGCGCGAAGCGGCCGACTTTTTGCAACCAGTGGCCACGGCCGAAACTGCCACGGCCGACCTGCGCTTGGCTTACGGCCGTCTGCGTTCCCATCAGGCGGCCATGCTGATGCGTTTGGGGCAGATTGGCCCCGCCATGACCACGGCCGCGCAAGCGGCGGCATGGCTGGCGGGGTTGCCCGAGGGGTTAGCGGCCGAGCCACGCATCTTCAACCTGAACCTGCAAGGCATTTTGTACATGGCCACGGGCAATTTCGAGCAAGCCATCACCACCCTCGAGGCGTGTGCCGAGGCGTGCCGCCAGCAAAATACCATTCACCTGGTTAAGCCGCTTTCTAATTTGGGGAGCCTCTACATGCGCCAAGGGCGCTATGCGGAGGGCAAAGCTGTTTTGCTGGAGGGCATTCCCCTGTGTCGCGCCACCAACAATGTGCTGGGCCTGAGCCATTTTCTGACCAATTTGGGGGGTATCCACATCATTTTGGGGGAGTTGCCCGAGGCGGTGGCGGCTCTGACCGAGGCGTTGGCCATTTGCCAACAACTAAACAACCCGCATGTGGAGTTGGTGGTGCAACTCAATTTGGCCGAGGTGCATTACAAGCAGGGGCGTTTGCCTCGGCCGTGGCGGATGCGACGGCGGGGCTGGCTTTGGCCGAAAAGTTGGGCGAGATGCGGATGCAGGCGCGAATGGGCAAATTGCTGGCCGTAGCTCAGCATGGGGCGGGGGAAACGGCCGTCAGTTGGTCAACTATCGCCACGGCTTTGGCTACTGCTCAGCAAACAGCCTCGCCGCCTGTCATTTTGGATGTATTGGATGGGGTGGGGGTGTTGTGGGTGGCGGAAGGTGCGCTGACATTGGCACGGCCGTTGCTGGGCTTTATCGCTCATCACCCTGCGGTGGAAAGCCAGCACCGCGAAAAATGCGGAGAGTTGCCTTCACTCCTAAGGCATACGCGGCTCCAGATTCTCGCCCAACCGATGAACCGAGAAATTAACAGGCGGTCTGTCGCAGAATCGCTTCATCCCATCTCAAAGGTGCAAGACGGGTTAAACGCCCCATCGCTTCGGGGGGGCTCTACGGTTCCCTCTGGCTCAGGGGCTAAATGCTCGCGGGCTTCGTTGGCTTGGATGGAGGGCAGCTCGGCCGTGGCCTCCGCGCCGAGGATGGGTGGCTGGCCACCCCTTCCCCTTGGGTCACTCGGAAACTCTCCCCCGTTTGCAAATTCAAGAGGTAGAGGTCGTTGTTGAAAATAAAAGCGACATCTTGCCCCGAACTGCCCCACGCCAAAAATTGCTCTTCACGGCCGAAATAACTCGTTTCCCCGAGGGGGGGGTAAATTTGACGGCCGTTACTCCCATCCCCATCCATCAACCACAGGACATAGCCGCTCCGCAAACTATCTTGCGCTTCGGTGGCGCGTAGATGTGCCACCCCGCTCTGCTCATCGGCCGTAAGGGGCGACCAGCGGGGATAGCCCCAAATGCCCGCTTGGGGCACGAGACGGCCGCTCACCTCTCCTTGCACATCCACCACCCACAAATCAAACTCGGAGAGGCCGCTGGTGGGGCTGGCGTGTTGGGTGAAGGCAAGGTAACGGCCGTCGGGCGACCACGAGAGGCTGGGGAGCCACACCCAATCAGCGCGGGTTTCGTAGGCGGTGAAGCGTTGCAACGCTTGGCGGGCGGAGATGCCCTCGGGGGCAGGTGTGGGGGTGCTGGCTGTGGGGGTGGCTTGGGCGGTGGCTTCCGCTTCTTCGCGCAAAGCGGCCACATCAATGATGCCCACCTCGTCGGCGTAGCTGTAGGCCATGAAGCGGCCGTTGGGCGACCACGCATAATGGCCGCCCCACCAACCATAGGTGGCGGGGTAGGAATCTACAAGCTTTTGGGCTTCAAAACGGCCGCTCGTCGCCAAATCCCCCACCCACAAATCGTTGTTGGCCTCCCAGCCGGGGGGCAAATTGGTCGCCAACGCTGTCGTGTAGCCAATTTGCAGGGGGCTGGTTTGGCTAGGGTTCCAATCCGCCCACAAAACATTGTTGACGGCCAGTGGTTGGGGGGCACGGCCGCGTTCGGTGGAGATGACCCACAAGCTGTTGAACAGGGTGGTATCGGCCGTGTCGGTGGGCACGCGGGTGTAGAGGAGGTGGCTTCCGGTGGGAGAGAGGGCGAAGACACGGCCGTCTAATTCCCCGCCCACGGGCAAAAACTCGGGCAGAGCCGTTTCGCCGCGCAACAGCACGGCGTTGCTCCCGCCGCTAATATAGGCCAACAAGCCCCCAAAGGTGACGTTGCGGGTGGTCAGGCCGCTTCCCAATCCAAGCATCACAATCTCATCTTGGCTGGCACTCAGCAGGGTTACTTGGGTGATGCGCCGCTCCGCCTCGAGGCCATCCCGATAGACAATTCGCAAAGTTAGCTCTTCCAGCCCCGCTCGGCCGCCCTGAATAATGACGGGCGGGGCATCGGCCGCCATCGCCTCGTTGCGGATGATTTTGCGCTCGAAGGGGATGCTCTGCTCGATGAGTTCGATGCTTTCGGTGACGCGCACGACGCGCACGGCCATGTCGGCCGTCAGTGGGGTGAACAGCGGCGGGGTTACTTCATCGGTTGGGCTGAGTTCGAGTTGGGCTTCCTCGAGAAATTGGCGCACAGTGGCGGCCGTAGTGGTCAGTTGGCGGGTATCGCCATCGGCCGTCAGCGAGATGGGGATGGGTTGGGGGGCAAATTCGGCCGTGGGGGTGCTACAGCCGGGGAGGAAGGCAAAAGTGAAAAGTAAAAAGTAAAAAGAGAATGGTTTAATGAGCCATGCTCTTCGATGAGTGCGCCACTTTTCACCTTTCACTTGCCACCTTTCCCGCAATTAAGCCTTGTCCCACAGCCCGCGCAATTCGCGGGAGAGGCTGTCGGCCACTTCTTTGGCTACTTGGGGGGAAACGGTTTGTTTGATGGCTCCAAAGACGGCCGTCACAGGGATTTTGGCGAAGTGGGCATCGGTGTTACCACTGCGTCGCGCCACCCGATTTTGGAATTCAAGAGCGGTGATGTTGGTATCGCGGAAGAAGGCCAGCCAGAATACGCCGCCCAAGAATTTTTTGAGGTCGTCGGGCAGGGCGTTGCTCAACGCTTTTTTAGCACTTTTGCTGAGGTTGACCCCGAGCACGTTGAGTGTGCCGCGTGTCCAGATGCGGCCGTGGTCGGCCGTGCGTAGGTGGGCACTTGCTTGTACCAGCGCATAAAATTCGGCCGCTGTTTTGATTTTGGTGGTGGTTGTCACAGTCATTGGGTAATTCTCCAAAGCAATAGAATATGTCCCCAAGTATAGCGGGGTACGCCCAATGAGCAATTCACAAGGGCAATAAAAAACGCTAGGTGTTGGGAAACACCTAGCGTTTGCGTTTGTAGGAAAGAAATTTGGTTTAGCAAGCGCCGCGTTGTTCGAGAACGGCCGTGACTGTCTTGACCAAAATCATGATGTCGAGGCTGATACTACGGCGTTCGATGTAGGCTACATCCAGTTCAACGCGTTCGTCGAATTCCATAGAAGCACGGCCGATGATTTGCCATAAACCTGTCAGGCCGGGGGTCACTTCAAGGCGGCGCAGGTGTTGGGGAGCGTAGGTCTCGGCGGCGAAGGAAGTCGGCCGTGGGCCAACCAACGACATGGAGCCATTCAACACATTCAGCAATTGGGGCAGTTCATCCAAGCTGGTCTTGCGCAGAATTTTGCCGATGCGGGTGATGCGGGGGTCGTTGCTGATTTTGAAATCGGGCCATTGCAGTTCGTTCAGGTGCATCAACTCTTGTTTCATCGCTTCGGCGTTGGGAACCATGGTGCGGAACTTGAACATGTTGAAGCGGATGCCATCTTTGCCCGTCCGTTTTTGGGTGAAGAGGACTGGCGCACCGGGGGAATCAATCCAAATGAGCAGGGCGACGATGGCGAAGAGGGGGAGCAATAAGGGGAGGGCACAAGCAACAATGGTGACATCCATGACTCGTTTGGCAATCGCATAGCTTTGACCAGTCAAAATACGTTGGGCTGGGTTGACCTTTTTCCACCAAGCCATCGTGTATTCAGCTTCTACAACGACTTCTTCGGTATTTACTTGTGCTTGGGTTGTTGCTGTGGTCGTCATGTCGTCACCTGTGTACTGCTAGGAATAAATGATTATGACCCTATAGTACTAGCCTTATCTTACGGTGCGGCTTAATTTGCTGAGCAAAAAAAACGCCTTGCTGGTTTTTGACCAGCAAGGCGCAGAAATTAGTGAGGATTTGTTCGGTTGTAACGATTCAGGTCATGACACCTGAATTGTGCTTTTTGGTTTTACTCTAACAGGAAATCTTCACCGCTTTTTTTGGCGGCCATCGCTTCTGTTAGGGCATCCAATATGGCAAGGTCTGTGTTGTCATCCACCAACATTTTGCTGGGGTTGATTTCCACATTGGCTGGCTGTTCTTTGGGTTCTTCCAACCCTTCCACCACCTCGGTTTGTATCTTAAATCCTGTCCCTGCGGGGATGAGCTTGCCGATAATGACATTCTCTTTAAGACCAGCCAAGGCATCTTCTTTGCCGGCAATGGCCGCCCCAGCCAACACCTTAATGGTGTGTTGGAACGAACTCGCCGAGAGGAAGCTATCTGTTTCCAGCGAAGCCTTGCTGATACCCAAGATAACTGGTTGAGCGGTGGCAGGTTGCCCACCTTCATCAATCACTTCGGTGTTGCGATCCTCAAACTCACGCGAATCCACCAACTCGCCGGGCAACATTTCGGTGTCACCGGGGGTCATCACCACCACGCGACTGAGCATTTTGCGAATAATTAGCTCAAAATGCTTGTCGTTGATGGTTTGCCCTTGGGGTTGGTACACGTCTTGGACTTCGCGGAGCAGGTACTGGGTGACAGCATCGCGCCCTTGAATTTCCAAAATGCGGTGGGGATTCTTGGAACCTTCGGTCAATTGGTCGCCGGGGGAGATGGTTTGGTTTTCGGTGACAACCAAGCGTGTTCCCGCAGGAATTTCGTAGTCGTGTTCTTCTTTGCTTTCCCAGACGACTTTGAGGCCATCTTTCTTATTAAAGACAACACGGCCGCTGTGCCGCGCCCCAATCACTTCTTCGGGGCCTTCTGCCAACACATCGCCCACTTCAACAGTGCCACCCGTGCGAACTTTCACTTGCCACCCTTCGGGAACCTCATAGACATCATCTATCAACTTGCTGTTTGTGACAAAGACATGGCGAACGCCGTCAATGATGCGAATGGAGATACTGCCCCCAATTTCGCTGATGACCGATTCACCCTTGGGTTTCTGGCGGGCTTCAAACAACTCTTCCACGCGGGGCAAACCTTGGGTGATATCGCCACCACTGCTGGCTGTACCGCCTGTGTGGAAGGTACGAAGCGTTAGTTGGGTTCCGGGTTCGCCAATGGATTGGGCGGCGATGATGCCGACAGCCACACCCATCTTGACGGGTTTACCGGTGGCAAGGTCGAGGCCGTAGCATTTGCCACATACGCCTCGGCGCAAATCGCAGGTCATGGCCGAGCGGACATAGATGTGATCCATGCCCAAACTGTCAATCAAGCGGGATTCGTCGTCACCAATATGGTCGCCCTCGGCCACGATGATTTCGCCTGTCTCAGGGTTAACAAGGGTGGTGGAAGCGACACGGCCGAGCATCCGCTCCGCCAACGTTTGCTTGCCGAAATTGTGCTCACGGCTCAGGAAAATACCCCGTGTCGTGCCACAATCTTCCGAGGTGACGATGAGGTCTTGGGCTACGTCTACCAAACGACGCGTCAAATAACCAGCATCGGCCGTGCGGAGGGCTGTGTCAGCCAAACCTTTGCGGGAACCGTGCGTGGAGATGAAGTATTCCAACGCCGTTAACCCTTGGCGGAAATTCGAGGTGATGGGCACGGCGATGATACGCCCTTGGGGGTCGGCCATCAGACCGCGCATACCCGCCAACTGGGTGATAGGGCCGAAACCACCTTTGGTCGCTCCCGAAAGAGCCATCATGGCAATTGGGCCCGATTTATCCATCGCCTCGCGCACCGCGACTTCCACATCGTCTTTGGCTTTGTTCCATTGCTCGATGGTGCGTTGGTATTGCTCCTCTTCAGTGAGCAACCCACGGCGGTATTGGCGGTCAATTTGTTCCACCCGTTCCCGCGCCCCATCTAAAATGCCAGTCCGGCTTTCGGGCACTGTTAGGTCGGCTACGGCCATCGTCACACCCGAGTAGGTGGCATAACGGAAGCCGAGGTCTTTGATATTGTCGGCCGCTTCCACCGTTGCTTTATCGCCCAATAAGCGATAAACCCGGTCGAGCAGTTTGTTGACAGCGCCTTTGTCCAATACCTCGTTTAAGAATTGCATCTCACGGGGCAGGGTGCGGTTGAAAATAACCCGCCCGGCCGACGTTTCAATGATGCGCTTCCGCATTTTGCCATCCGCATACCGCTCGCCTTGCTCATCAAAGCAAGTATCGGTGAGCAGTTTGATTTTGGCATGGATGTGCATGTAGCCTTGCGACAAGGCAATTTCGACCTCATCCATCGTGGCGAAGATGCGCCCTTCCCCCTTGCGATTGGGGAACATTTGGGTGAGGTAGTAAACGCCCAACACCATGTCTTTGGAGGGGCCGATAATCGGCTGGCCGTCCGAAGGCTTGAGCAGGTTGTTTGTCGAAAGCATCAGGTCAAGGGCTTCCTTGACAGCTTTGCTGGAGAGAGGGACATGAACGGCCATTTGGTCGCCGTCGAAGTCAGCATTGAAAGCGGCGCAGACCAGTGGATGCAGGTGGATGGCTTTGCCTTCCACGAGCTTGGGCAAGAACGCTTGGATGCCGAGGCGATGCAATGTTGGGGCACGATTGAGCAAAATCGGCCGCCCTTGAATTACTTCTTCCAGCACTTCCCACACTTCGGGGGGTTGCCGTTCGATGACCCGTTTGGCGCCTTTTACATTGCTGGCGTAGCCATATTTGATGAGCTTGCTGATGACAAACGGCCGGAACAACTCCAGCGCCATCCCCTTGGGCAAGCCACATTCGCCCATGCGGAGCTTGGGGCCAACCACGATGACGGAACGACCCGAGTAGTCCACACGCTTGCCGAGCAAGTTGCGGCGGAAACGCCCCTTCTTGCCCTTGAGCATGTCGGACAGGGATTTGAGTTCCCGACGGCCGCGCCGGCTGAGGGCTTTGCCACGGTTGCTGTTGTCAATGAGGCTGTCTACGGCCTCTTGCAACATGCGCTTTTCGTTGCGAATAATCACATCGGGCGCACCCAACTCGAGCAGACGCTTGAGGCGGTTGTTGCGGTTGATAACCCGCCTGTATAAATCGTTTAGGTCGGAGGTGGCGAAACGGCCGCCGTCCAATTGCACCATCGGCCGTAAATCGGGCGGGATGACGGGCAAAACGGAGAGAATCATCCACTCGGGGCGGTTGCCGCTCTTGCGGAGGGCTTCCACTACTTGCAGGCGACGAGTAGCGCGTTTGGCCGCTTGTTTGGAGCGGCTGGTGCGCACTTCGCGCCACAATTCTTTGGACAAGGTGTCCAAGTCCATGCTTTGCAAAATCTCTTGGAACGCTTCGGCGCCCATGCCCGCCTTGAACACGTTGCTAAAGCGGCTCTTGGTTTCGCGGTATTCGGTCTCGTTCAGGAACATCCCTTGGGTCAAAGATTCGAGCAAATCTTTGGCCGTTTGCGCCCGTTGACGCAAGGTTTGCAGTTCGCTGTTGATTTGGTTGCGGATATTCAGGGCGACGTTGGCCGCTTCGGAGCGCAGGTGGGTGATTTCCCGCTCTAAATCGGCTCCAGTGGCTTGCCGCTCCGCTTCGTTTTCTTGTTGGATGCGGTTGAGGCGGTCGGTGGTGATTTCTTGGATGAGGGCGATGTGTTCACGGCCGACGACATCCCCTTCATGGACGATGGTCACATCACCAAGACGCACGGAATCGGCCGTTTCGGTGCCTTTCAGCCCTTCGAGGCGTTGTTCCACCACCCGTGCTTCGTCAACCGCTTCGCTGGTGGCGGCGGCTAACTGCTCGTCAAAGGTCTCCTTGAGGTTGCTCATTTCCCCTTCAAGGCGATGCAGGCGCGTGTTAAGGTCTTCGTTCTCTTGTTGAACGCGTTGTTGCATCTCCCCATCGAGGCGTGTCTCAGTCTCGCTCAAATCATCTTCGACTCGTTTGAGAGCGCGTTGGCGGGCTTCCTCGTCTACGCTGGTGACGACGTATTGGGCAAAGTACAGTACCCGGTCTAAATTGCGGCGCGAAATGTTGAGCAACAAGCCAAGGTAGCTGGGCACACGGCGGGTATACCACACATGCGCCACAGGGGCGGCCAGTTCGATATGGCCTAACCGTTCACGTCGCACGGAAGAGCGCGTGACCTCTACCCCACACTTATCGCAAATAATGCCGCGATAGCGAATATTTTTGTATTTTCCACAGTAACACTGCCAGTCTTTGGTTGGACCAAAAATTGCCTCGCAAAACAGGCCATCTTTTTCGGGGCGCAAGCGACGATAATTTATCGTCTCTGGTTTGGTGACTTCACCATACGACCACGAACGGATGTGTTCTGGAGATGCCAAACTGATACGCAGGGAACGGAATTCTGTGCTTTCCACTCGTTCGACCTCCGAAGGTATAAAAAAATCTTGTTAGACGTGAAGATGCTGAAGCGGTTTGAGGGCACCCTGATAACGCACAAAAAGAGCGTAGGGCATGAAAGCCCACGCTCTTCGGGGTTTAGGGGGGAATTGATATCTCTCTATTTGTACCGCCAACAGGACTTATTCTACCCATTTGCCCCTTGTGGCGCAAATGGGTAGGCATGGGGGATGGCCAGCCGAGAGTTTCCCCTCGACTGGGGTGAGACGGCCGAGTGACCGAACTAGGCCACGCTCTCTTTTTCTTCTAAGGTGCGGCTGGAGATGCGGCGGGGGCTAACAACTTGCATGTTGATGGCTTGGAAGCCGTTGTCGCGCCCCTCGGCCGTGGCCAACTCAAACTCAAAGATGATGTTGCGGCGAGGCAGATCGGTGTAGTGAACATTTTCGGGGAGACGGGAATCGTGGAAAAAGACGCTTTCGTAGGGGGAATCGGGTAAACGGGGGTCTACTTTCCATAAATCAGCGGAGATATTGCGCAAGAAACGGATGAAGCCATACCCTTTGCCTGTGTGGGTGTAGCACACACCGCGCACCCGTGAGCCAATCTCGCCCCATGCAGGGCCTGTGCGGGCGGTGCTGGTGGGGAGCAAATTGGGCACGAGGTAGCCGGGCATGAACAAATCTGCTTCGCGCCGCAATTCGGAGGAGACGTTCTCGAAGGCGAGAACTTCAACGCGGCAACCTTTGTTTTGGAGAGCACGTACCACACGCACAAAGTCCCCATCCCCTGTGGCAAGTAGTACGCGGTCAAGTCCTTCCGATTGAAGAAGGACATCTACGGCCAAATCTAAATCGGCATTGGCTTTGCCAAAACTGCGCCCCATTTCATCGACATACCAACGAATGTTTTTTTCGATGACTTTGTAGCCAAAGTCGCGGAGGAGTGAATAAAACCCGATTTGCCCATCCCTATAAACAGTATCGTGCTCGGCTCTATCTGCGTCGTACCCGACGTAGGTGTTGAGTCTCATGGGGTCGGCGCCATCCCGGCTGGCATAGTCGCGTAGAATGTCGTAACGCATGCCATATCCCCCATTGCGGTTGATGTTGGCAATGTCTACGTATACGCCGACTCTGGTTCCAGAACGGTTATTGGTCATTTTAGAATATCTCCAGTGTGAAATTTTTATAAAGTGCGTAACAATGCAGGGGCTTGGCAAGGTGGTTGCTGTTGCATGAAGGGATGCAAGGGGCAACGAATCGCCTGAACAACGGCCGACTCGGGGATTGTTACGGGGGGATTTCTGGTGAGCGAATTCAGGTTACACAGTTTAGGGTGTGTCTTCTCGTTGGCTAAGGGACACGAATGGCAACAGAATTTGCTCTGTTTGAGGGTGGGTATGGATAGATTGACACGGCCGAAACACGGCCGTCCCTTGCGGGCGGCATCTCCCTGTTTGAACAAAATTCACAAATGGGGTTGTTTTTGTAGCGAGTGGGGGGCTACTGAACGGGGTTGGTCTGTGAACGGGCTTTATTTTATGCAAAGGATGTGTTTGCGCCAAACTTTAAGATACTTTTGTAAGATGGCGTTTGTTAGCCAAGGCTTATCTATCGTCATTATTTAGGTGTGCATCTTTTGTCTTGGTTATAGCTTGTGTGGCCGTTGTAATTTATAACCCATAGTCACCTATGAAAGTGACCCGCTTGAACAGTGACTATTATCTATGAGCAATGGGCTATGGGACGCTAGACTAGCGAATGGTAAGATTGAAAGTAAGAAACGTTTAGTACTCTGATACTATACGCTGTTGTAAACTCAACAACAAATTGAATGGATGACTCTAAATGCTGAGGTAGCTAGGTTGCCGTGAAAAGCGATTGATTCACAGGGAACAGGAACCACACGCACTTGCTGTATTGTAAACCCCATAGCTTTAGGAATAAGTCGCTGTATTGGCTAAATGAGTTAATGCTTTGTACTTCAATGCCAGTGGATGGTTATTTTGTTATAGAAAGGAGAGAACCCTATGCGCCCAAAAAATA
This sequence comes from Candidatus Hadersleviella danica, assembly GCA_016711405.1. Taxonomy (GTDB): domain Bacteria; phylum Chloroflexota; class Anaerolineae; order Promineifilales; family Promineifilaceae; genus Hadersleviella; species Hadersleviella danica. The sequence continues at coordinate 112,210 of JADJSZ010000001.1, forward strand.
TTTTAATGAAACAATTCGCCTTAATCAGTTTGCTGTTGGTAGGCGTGTTATTTAATTTGGGGGGGGCGAATACGGCACAAGCACAAGGGGGATTGGTTATCAATGAGATGATGAGTGCCAACCCCTCGGCCGTGCTTGACCCTGAATTTGTCAACTTTAGCGATTGGCTGGAACTGTACAATGGCACGGCCGCCCCCATTGACCTGAGTGGTTATTTCCTCACCGACGACCCAATCAATATCCGCCAATGGAAATTCCCTGTTGGAACAGTTATCCCAGCCAATGGGTATCTCCTTGTGTGGGCAGATGGGGAAAATGCGGGGCTACATACCAATTTTAAGCTCAGTGAGGATGGCGAAATCATCATTCTTTCAACCCCAGCCCAAGTGGAAGTTACGCGCTTGGATTACACGGCCGTTTCGCAGAAGCCCGATATTGCTTATGGCCGTGCCAGCGATGGCGTAGATAGCTGGCTCTACTTTGACCAACCTACGCCGGGCGGGAGCAATGAAACGGCCGTGGGGTTGCCTGACGACGGCCGTGCCCCTCGTCCCGATTTTTCTCTGCCCAGTGGTCATTACACGGGCGACCAAATCGTAACCTTATCTTTACCAGAGGGCGCAATGGGGGAAATCCGCTACACCACCGATGGTTCTATTCCCACAACAGCCAGTTCGCTCTACACCAACCCCATCGTCATTACCCAAACCACCCCACTTCGCGCCCGCACCTACCAGCAAGGCGTAGCCCTCCCCAGCAACACTGAAACCCACACCTACCTGCTCAATATCGGCCACACCTTACCCATCATCACCCTTTCGGCCAACCCCGAATATTTTTTCAGCGATGAAATGGGTATTTACATTGAAGGGCCTAATTACGACCCCGATGACCCTGAGAAAACAGCCAACTACTACCGCGCTTGGACTCGTGCTTTAAGCATGGAGTTTTTTGAGACAGATGGTTCGCCTCAATTCCAAATTGATGCAGGGGTCGAAATTTTTGGCAACTGGACGCGGCGCAATGATATTAAGTCGCTTGAAATCAAAATGGGGTCTGATTATGGCGATTCATGGCTGGAATACCCTCTTTTCAACGATGTGGCCGTTGACCGTTTTAAGAGCATCGTCCTGCGCAATTCGGGTGGCGATTGGCACAAAACCTACTTCCGCGATGCACTGACCCAAAGCCTTGTGGAGGGGCGGCTTGATATTGATACGCAGGGATATCGTCCCGCCATCGTTTACTTGAATGGCGAGTTTTGGGGCATCCACAACATTCGTGAAAAGCAAGATGAGAATTACTTGCGCGAACATTACGATGCTGACCCCGACGCAGTAGACATTATTGTCTTTGCTGAAACCCCACAGGCGGGTACACGCACCGAGATGCGTGCCTTGCGAACCTATCTGGAAACCCACGATTTATCCATCGCCGAAAATTACGATTATGTGATGAGCCGTATTGAAGTAAATAACTTCTTGGATTACCAAATTTCCCAAATTTATGTGGATAACCGAGACTGGCCGCACAATAATGTGCGTGCGTGGCGTACAAGTACCCCCGACGGCCGTTGGCGGTGGATGATGTACGACACCGATGCGGCTTGGGGGCATTACGACCCCTACAACCACACCTACGACACCTTGACGTGGGCGACCAACACCACCACCAATCGCCCCGACCTCAAATACACCCTTTTCTTACGCAAATTGCTGGAAAACCAAGGCTTCCGCGATGAATTTATCCAGCGGTTTGCCAGCCACATCAACATCACCTTTGACCCAAGCCGAGTGGTGAGCACCATTTCGGGCTTGCAAGCGACGTTGCAACCCGAAATGCCCGCCCATATTGCCAAATGGGGGTCTCCTTCTTCGATGAACAATTGGCAAAACTCGCGTATCCCCTTGGTGGTGAATTTTGCCAACAACCGCCCCCCGACGATGTTTACCCATATCAACAACTACTTTGCCCTGAATGGCACGGCCGCTCTCACCGTCCAAACCATCGGCGAAGCAGGTGATACCGTGCGCATCAACAGCGTGGCCATCCCCCAAGCCCCCTTCACAGGCCCTTATTTCAAAGATGTGCCCATTCGGTTAGAAGCGGTTCCCCAAACGGGACAAAGCTTCTCGCACTGGGAAATTGTGCCCGGTGTTCCAGTCAGCACCGACCTCGAGTATTTTTACACGATTACCGATACAGCAAGCATCACGGCCGTCTTCGCCGCCCTGCCCCCCGTGGTCATCAACGAAATCCACTACCACCCCGCCAGCTTCCAAGGCGACGAAGCCGCCTACGAATTTATCGAGTTACACAACCCCAGCTTGAACCCCATTGACCTGAGCGGCTACTACATGGATGGCATCGTCTACACCTTCACCGTCGGCACTACCATCGCCCCCGGCCAGTATCTAGTTCTGGCTCAAACGGCCGCCACCTATGCCGGACAAGGCTACACCGTCTACCAATGGCACAGCGGCGGGCTGAACAACTCAGGCGAGACAGTGCGCCTTTACACCAGCGCTGGGTATTTGCTCGATGAAGTGCCTTACCAAGATAGCTTGCCTTGGCCGACCGAACCCGATGGCGACGGCCCCTCGCTTAGCCTGATTAGCCCGAACTTGGACAACGCCTTGCCCAGCAGTTGGGAACCGAGTGCGATTATGGGGGGAACCCCCGGCGGGTCGAACACGGCCGTTACCCACCCCATCATCCTCACCGAATTCCACTACAACCCCAACGAAGATATACAAGGGTCAGATGCGGATTACGAATTTCTCGAGCTATACAACGCGGGAGCCATTACCGTCACCTTGGCGGGCTATCAAATCAGCAACGGCATCGCCTTCACCTTCCCCGCTGGGGCACAACTCGGCCCGAACAAATACCTCCTCGTGGCCAAAAACAGTGGCAGCTACCCATCCGCCAGTTGCACAGTTTACCAGTGGGCAAGCGGCAGTTTAGACAATGCGGGTGAATTGGTGCGTTTGGTGGATAACAACGGGGTCGAGGTGGACGCGGTGGTTTACGACGATGCCGCTCCGTGGCCGACTGCGCCCGATGGCGATGGCCCTTCGCTCGATTTGCGCAGTGCTTCGCTGAATAACGCCCTCGCCAGCAGTTGGATGGCCAGCGCGGCCGTGGGTGGCTCCCCTTGCGCCAGCAGTGTTCTGCCCGACCCCTCGGCCGTGACCCTGCGCCTCGCTTCGGCCAGCACCACCCACACGTCCACCCACGGGTTAGCGCTGTTCATACTCGGCTACGTCTTGTTGGCTAGTGCGTCTTGGGTTTTGCTCAATGCCGGCGCCGCCCCCACACAAGGTAAACAATAAGGCCAAGGTCGAGGAGATGCTCAAAAATAGCCCATTGCAGACCGTAGCGGGCCGGGTCCCAATAACTAAGCGGGCTGTGGAAACGCACCGAAAGATTGAAGGGAAAGAGGAGGAGGGGGCCGTCGTCGTAGTGGAGGGGAATGTCGGCGGCCGTGTGTAAACAGGTACTCAGCCCAAACCAAAAGAGAGATGCCCCCCATGTGGCGTTTCGCCGCCATGCCAGATAGCCCACGGCCGTATACGCCAGCGTCAGCAGAGGCGCGTGGAAAACATTGTGCAGGGTTTTGACCAACACGCTCTCGAAAAAGAGATGGTCAAACAGGTATTGCACATTGGAGGAGTAGCCCACCCCTGCGGGATACAGGGGGGAGCCACCTAGCCAGTCATAGCCAATCAACCCAATCGTCAGGGCGATGAGGGGCATATCGGGCATAAACGAGCCGAGCAACAGCGGCCATGTTTGCACGGCCGGTACACGGAATGTGGTGCGCCCTTTCTGCACGCGGTTGACCACGGCCGCTACTAAGACATGGGGAGTAGGTATTCATTTAGGGGAGATACCTTGGCACTATCTCATCACGGTTGCAAATAGGTGGCCAAAAATTGGAGCGTTTGTTGCCACGCCTGCCCCGCAGGGTGGTTGAGGTCGGCCAAATTTTCGCTATCCAAAAAGGCGTGCCCCACGCCGGGGTAGACGGTGAATTCATTGGGCAAGCCCCGCTCTTGCACGGCCGCTTCTAATTTTTCCACATCGCTCAGGGGAATGGAGCTATCCGTCTCACCGAAAATGCCTAAAAAGGGGCTGTTGAGTTGGCCGAGGTCGGCCGCGCTCTCCACCTCTACCCCGCCGCCGTAATAATCCACCACGGCCGCCAAATCCCCATGCCGCGTGCCCAATCCAAACGATTGTCGGCCGCCAAAACAAAAGCCCATCGTCGCCACCCGCGCCCCATCCACATTGGGCAAGCCCCGCAAATAGGCGAGGCCGCTGTCCAAATCGCTCTCGATTTGGCTGGCAGGCGTGTTGGTGGTCAGGTAGAGCGCACGGGAAACTTGGTTGGTGGTCTCGCCGCGATAGGCATCGGCCGCCAGCACGACATACCCCTCGACCGCCAGCGCATCCGCAATGCGGGTGATGTCTTCGTTCAACCCCCACCATTCGTGGATGAGCAAAACGGCTGGGTATGGCCCCGCTCCCTCTGGTTCGGCCAGATAGCCGTGCAAGGTCGCCCCATCGGCCGCAGGAAACGTGCGGTTGGTAAACTCAGTGGCCGTCACACCCGTCGCCACCTCATACAGCGCAGGTCCCCCCAAGGCCAAAATTCCAATCAACACCAGTCCCAACACCCCCCACAACAACCATTTTGCGAATCGCTTCATACGACCTCCTTGAAAATTACGAATTACGTTACGAGTTACGAATGACAAATGGCCAATGACAAATTACTCCCCAAATTTATCCAAAATCGCCCGTTTCATGGCGTGCCCCATGAGGGTGGGGGCGAGGGTGCCGAGGAGGGCGAACAGTTTGGCGGCCGTGCCCGGTAGGAGGCGGCGACGGCCGCTTTGGACAGCCGCCACCACCTGCTCCGCCACCATTTCAGGAGCCATGCGGGTTTGTTCGCGGCTGTTGTCGGGGCTGTAGCGGCGGGCGTGGGCGGTGCGGGTGGGGCCGGGGTAAACGGTGAGCAAGCGCGGCCGAGGCACGGCCGTGGCCAAACTGCGGCCGTAACTGGCCAAGCCATCCTTGGTGGCCGCATACACGGCCGCGCCGGGGTAGCCCACATAATGGGAAAGCGACGAAATCAGCACCACCTGCGTTTGGCCATCCACCACCCCCGCCGCCAACAAACCCGTGGTCAGCAGGAGCGGGGCACTGAAATTGACAGCCACGACCTTGAGTTGGGCGGCGATGGGCAGGCGGGCAAAATGTCCCGCCGCGCTAATGCCCGCATTGTGGACGAGCAACGTCGGCCGTGGCCCCTCGGCCAAGGTTTGCACCACACGGGCAATGTCGGCGGGGTTGGCTAAATCGGCGGGCAATATGGCCATCTCGCCCCCCTGTTGGCGCACGGCCGCTTGCGTCTCCACCGCCCCGCCCACGTTCACATCAATGCCTGTGATGCGGTAGCCCGCTTGGGACAAGCGCAAGGCCAAGGCACGGCCGATGCCCTCCGCCACGCCTGTAATCACGGCATGGGCTGGGCTGGTGGGGGTGGATGGGGGCATGGTTCGGCCGCCGCGCCGCATGGCCCACTCGAGCGGTGTGCCCCCAAGCAAACCCACTTGGCGCAAAACTTTGTTGCCCAGCCCAATGGCCACGTTGCCCTTATCGGTGCGTTGGATGATGCGCACCATTTGGCTGGCGGTGGCCTCGGCCGTGGGAAAGCGGTTCCAATCCATTTGGGTGGGCGGGATGCCAATTTTGGCGTGCATGCCCGTGTTGGCCGCGCCGGGGTGAAGGGTTTGCACGCGCACGCCTGCCTGAGCCAACTCGAGGCGCACACTGCGGGCGAAGCCATCCAGCGCCGCTTTGGTGGCCGTGTAGGTGGCGTAATCGGCCGTGGGCAAAGCCGAAGCGACGGAGCTGACGAAGACGATTTTGCCTTGCGCGGCCGTGAGCAGGGGCAACAAGGCGTGGGTGAGGGCGATGGGGGTGGTCAGGTTGACTTGCACCATCTGGAGCAGGTGGCCTGTGGGTTGGTCGGCGGGGCGGCCGTAATAGCCCACGGCCGCGTTGTGGATGAGCAAATCGAGGGTTTGGATGCCCTGTGCGGCCAGCCATGTGGCGATTTGCTCGGCCGCCTCGGGGTCGCCCAAATCGGCGCGGCAATAGGTGGTGGGGGTGAAAAGGGTGGGGTCTAGCTGGGCAAGGGGTTGGCGGCCGACCAGCACAAGGGAGGCTCCCTTCTGCTGGTAAATTCGCGCCATTTCCAAACCCAACCCACTTGTCGCGCCAGTGATGAGGATGTGCATGGGGGAGTGGAGGGGAAGTGGTTAGTGGCTAGTGGTTAGTGGGGAACTCCTCACTAACCACTAGCCACTAGCCACTAATCACTATTCGCGGGGGGAGCCGCCTGCGCCGATTAAATCGGCCGCGATTTTGCCCGAGGCGAGCACGCCGGGCAGACCCGCGCCGGGGTGGGTTCCCGCCCCCACAAAGTAGAGGTTGGCAATGTCTTCGGATTGGTTGTGCGGCCGAAACCATGCCGATTGGGTCAAAATCGGTTGCACCGAGAAGGCCGAACCCATGTAGCTGTTCAGCGTGTTTTGGAAGTGGAGTGGGTCAATGTAATGCTCGGCCACGATATTGGCTTGCAGGTCGGGCAGGTAGTTGTCTTCCAAGAACTGCATGATTTTGTCGCGGTACGGTTTGGCCGCCGTGCGCCAATCTGTGCCCGAGGCGAGGTGGGGCACGGGCGAAAGCACATAGAAATTCTCGCACCCCTCGGGGGCAATAGATGGGTCGGTTTTGCTGGGCATGTGCAGGTAGAGCGAAAAATCATCGGGCAGTTCTTTCTTGTTAAAGATGTCGTGCAACAACTCTTTGTAGCGCGGCCCCAAAATAATGTTGTGGTGTTGCAAGCCTGTGTCCAAATACCGCTTTTTCGTCCCAAAATAAATGACGAACAGGGACATGCTGTAGCGGGTCAGCTTTTTGTAGCGGGTGTCGGAGTTGCGCAAGCCGCGATGGGATTTGTCTATCAGGTGCAGATAGGTGCTGGCCACGTCGGCGTTGGAGACGACGACATCCGCTTTGTGGAGGGAGCCATCGCGTAGGCGGATGCCGAGGGCACGGCCGTTTTCGACAACGATTTTGTCCACATCGGCATTGAGGGTGATACGGCCGCCAATCTCCTCAAACGCCTGCCCCATGCCCTTTACAATTTGGCCCGTGCCGCCCATCGCATAAAAAACGCCCCATTGCCGCTCCAAATAATGGATGAGGGCGTAAATCGAGGTCGAATCAAACGGGTTGCCGCCGATGAGCAAGGGGTGGAAGGAGAAACATTGGCGCAGAAAATCATCTTGGATGAACTGCGACACATATTGGTAGACGCTTTTGTGGGATTGCAGGCGCACCAAGTCGGGCACCACCTTGAGCATGTCGCTGAATTTGAGGAAGGGGGTCTCAATCAGGGCCATGCCCGTCTCGAAGATGGCCTTGATGGCTTGCACGAAGTCGAGGTAGTTTTGTTTGTCGGCGGGGTTCCAACGTTCAATTTGGTTCAGAATAAATTCGTTGTCGCCGTTGTAGTCGAAATGTTTGCCTTGGTCGTCGTAGATGCGGTAGAAGGGGTCGCAGGGGACGAATTGGACGTAGTCGGCGCGGTTTTTGCCTGCCACGGCAAATACCTCGTCGAACATGTAGGGGGCGGTGATGACGGTAGGGCCGCCGTCGAAGTGGAAGCCGTTTTGTTCGTAGACGTAGGCACGGCCGCCTAACTTGTCCCGCTTCTCAAAGATGTGCACATCGTGCCCAGCCGCTTGCAAGCGAATCGCGGCCGATAATCCCCCAAACCCACTCCCTATGATGATGATTTTCTGGCGCATGGAATTGAATGCCTCGTTATTGGTTATTCGTTATTGGTTAGTTTAGACCAAGAATAACATTTTGTGCATATTTTGCACAAGTTTTGTCTATAAATCGCTTATGAAATGCCCCTCATTCTCAAGTGCGACGCACCTTCAAGGTGCGTCGCACTTAAATGCTCTAAAACCTGCGAGGTCTTCAAGACCTCGCAGGTTTTCTCAACCAATAACGAATAACTCCCTACCCCCCCACAATCTCATACACCCTATACGTGCCACTTTTGCCCTTCACGGTGAGTTCGCAGGTTTGGCCGACGGCAAAACGGCCGCCCAACTCCCCATAGGTCTGCTCCGAAATGAGCAAGCGCGACCCCACCTCTTTGTTGGCCGACTCGATTCGGCTGGCAAAATTGACAGCATCCCCAATGACCATCGTCGCGTCGCTCTGGGCATCGCCGATGTTGCCAATGACGATTTCGCCACAGTGAATGCCCACCCCAATTTGCAATTGCTGGCCGTAAGTGCGCTGGAGGTAGGGTTGCAAATCGTCCATCGCTTGAAGCATCCCCAAACCCGCCCGCACGGCCTGTTCGGCCGCGTTCGCCTCGGCATCATGCACCCCAAACAGAGCCAACAAACCATCCCCCATGTAGTTATCAATGTAGCCGCCGTGTGCCTCAATCACCTGCCGCATGGCATAAAAATAGCGGTTGAGGACGTGGATGACATCGTAGGGCAACTGCTTTTCGGCAAAGGTGGTAAAGCCGCGAATATCGGCAAACAAAATGGCGGCGTGTTTCTCCTCGCCAACCGCGCCATACCCCTGCCCCTCTCTGGGCTGGGCGATGAGCTTAATGTCCGCCTCGTCCAGCACGAGGCGGCGCACCTTGATATCCCCTTGCACCTGCGTTTGGCAAGCCAAGCGAATCATCGGGGCAAAGTGGAGCCGTTCGGCCAACAGTTGTTCCCGTTCGTTGCGCGGGGCAATGCAAAATTCGGCTCCCTCGAGAACAACAACGCGGCAGGTGCTACACCGCGCATTACCCCCACAGACATGGGTGTGGGGAATGCCGTTCTGCAAGCTGGCCTGCAAAATAGTGGTCTCAGCATCTACTTCGATAATCAGGTTATCAGGAAGGTAAGAAATGTGGGGCATAGGAGGAGGGAAAGGGTATATTGGTGTATGGGTATATTGGTGTATTGTAGCACTTCCTACTTTTAACTTCTCACTTTTCACCATGTCTTTCTGGCGATTTCTCCTCCTTATTGCTGTTTTGCTGGGCACGGCCGCCGCGTTTGCCCAAGAGACGGCCGTGCCTGAACGGCCGTTTAGCCTGCCCTTTGCCAGCCCCCCCGGCCCCGATACATGGCTCCTCGGCCAGCCGTATGGCAACACGACAGGCGCGTATAACCAACGCTTCACCACCTATGGCGCGTCGGGGGGCATCCATTTTGGCGTGGATTTGGCCGCCCCGTGTGGCACCGAAATCGTGGCCATTGCCGATGGAGTCGTATTCATGGTGGATGGCCCGTTTGGTTCGCCGCCGCACAACCTGATGATAGACCATCCCGAAACGGGCTACGCCTCCATGTACGGCCATTTATTCGCGCCGCCCGATTTACAGCCGGGCGAAGTGGTTACACGCGGCCAAGTCATTGCCCTTTCGGGCGATTCGGCGGGGACGTGTAGCCCCACAGGGGGACGGCCGCACCTCCACCTCGAAATCCGCGACATCGCTACCCATCGCCGCAAATACAACCCCCACCTGCTCATCGAAGCCAACTGGGACAGTTTGGCCTTGCTCGGCCCCTTTGGCAACAGCTTCCAGCGCGATTTAACCGACCCGCGCAAATGGCAAAGCCTCTACGACCAGCCCGAAGTGACCACGGCCGGGCCAATCGTCAACGACTTCGCCGAAACATGGCCCCAAAGCTGGCGGGGGAGTAGGGGGGGGGAGTGGTTAGTGGTTAGTGGCTAGTGAGTAGTGCCGCATTCCCCATTCACAATTAACCATTTCCAATTCACAATTCACAATTCCCATGCGCCTCCCTCTTCTTTTTAGCCTCCTCCTCCTCGTCCTGCTGGGGTGCGCCCAACCCACGCCTGCGCCAGTGGTGACGGTGGTGACGGCCACAGCCACGGCCGCCCCCGCCCACACCGCCACCCCCACGGCCGAAGTCGTCGCCATCATCACCCAAGCCGCCATCCCCAGCCCCACGTCCCCCGTCCCTACTCCCCACTCTCCCACACCCATTCCGCAATCCACAATCCCCCTTCCGCAATCCTCTCCCACCCCCACTCCCACCCCCCGCTTCACCCAACTGACCACGGCCGACTGTTGCACCAACCACGAATGGCTCAACGAGCGCGAAATTGGCTTTATTGACAGCGACCCCAACACTGGGCAAGTCGGCCTACTGGCCTTAGATGTGTTTGCAGATAGCCCCAGCCCCCGCCTGTTCTCCGCCCAAATTGGCATCCTCAGTCCCAACGGCCGTTATCTGGCCTACCCCGACCGCAACAGCGGGCAAGCCGCTTTCATAGACCAGCAAACGGGGGCGCAATGGATGCTCAACCTGCAAGGGAACCCGCCCAACTTCTCGCCCGATAGCACACAGTTGTTGTGGACGGCCGTAGACCTGACCCTGCCCCCTACCGAACGTACGCCCACCTATTGGCTGGCGCAAGTGGATGGGAGCGAGGCGCGGGAGGTGGCCAGCGTGCCGCGCAGTTCGGCCGTGGCATGGCTTGGCTCCCAGAGCTTGCTCATCCAGCGCACCATCACGAACGAAGATGAGACGACGAGCCTTGTCTTCGGCCGTCTCTCGCTGTTCGATGGCTCGTTGGTGGATTTGTGGGCCAGCCCCAATCGGCCGCGTGGCTTTGCTCTAAACCCCAGCCGAACCCAACTCGTCTACTACACCGCGCTCAACCCCGACCCCGCCGACAACGGCCTGTGGTTGGTGGATTTGACCACGGCCGCACCCATCCCCCCAAAAGCTCCCCTTCCTCGGCTCTTACCGCTGGCGCGACGACCAACGCCTGCTCTACATTCCGTTTGATGCGGCGGCCACCAGCCACCCTATCTACCAATATGATGTGGCCACGGCCGAAAGCCTGCTCCTGCTCGACCCAGCCCAACAGCCGTTTTTAATCGCCAACAACAATTGGAGCGTCTCAGCCGACGGCCGTGCCCTCGTCTTCCTCGCCAGCACAGGGGCAGGGCTAGATGGGTTGTGGCTGGTGGAATTAGAATAAACGACAAAGACACGGCGCAAAGATTAACCAACGTAAGGTGTATGGTATAGTGGCAGTGAGATGACACCAAGGATATATAGAGTGTAGAGATAGAGATAGAGGGGATACAGCGTGGGCTGGCCTATCGTGTTTCCTCTAGCTTTATCTCCAGCCTCTATCTAAAGGAGATAACCATGCGCCAGTTTGCGATACCCGTTTTGCTTGCTTTCTTGCTCGGGGGGTCATGTTTAGCGCGATTCAGGTGGCGCGGGGGCAAGGCGGAGGTGCGCCCGTGTTGAGCCGCGAGGTGCAGGGGGAGAATGTGCGCGAGATTGAAGTGGGGGGGGAGATGCTCGGCCGTGACCCGCAAGACCCCCACATCGGCTTCATAGATTCCCCCTCCGCCACCTGCTACCAACCCGACCCCAACCGAGACGAGTGCTTCCTGACATGGTATTACCTCGCCGTGGATGCCGCACCTAATTACATGATTACCATGACCCTCTCCCTTAAACGAGAGTGGCCCCGTGGCACACACCCAAGGCTTCTTCCAAACCTCCATGTACATCCCCTATAACATGTTGGGGCGCGGGGTGAAGGTGGCTTGTGGGGCACTTGGCGCAGGGGGGAACCCCGCGTTGGGCAACGCTTATGCCTACACGGTGCGGGCGCGGGATAGTGCGGGCTTAGGATCAGCCAATTACGGCACGGCGTATTGCCCCGCCTATACCCCCTAAAGGTGAACCACATGAAACCCTATCACCGCTGGAATAAAGTTGGGAGGGTGGTGTGGGGGGTGGTGGCTTTGGCCATTGCTCTTGGCTTTGTGTTGGTGGGGGTGCACATGGGGGTACGCGCCGAGCCGTTGGGGGGGATTGCGGCCGTGTCTTCCTCAACCCTCCCCTACCGCGAAGCGCAAGAGCCAGCCATCTCCTTTATAGATAGCCCCGACGCAACTTGTTACCGCCCCACGGCCGGGACGGGGGTTTGCTATATCGAGTGGCGCAATTTGTCGGTCACGGCCGCGCCCAGCTCTTACATCATCAGCATGACGGTGGCCATTGATGGGCAGTTGCGCGCTTATCACAGTGGCTTTTTCCAAGACTACATGAGTATCCCCGCCGCGATGACGGCGCCGGGGTATAAGGTGGCTTGTGGGGCGCCGGGCAGTGGGGGGGATGAGTTTTGGGGCGCGACGTACAGCTATGTGATTCGGGCAGGGGAGTCGGGTGGGCTAACGGCCGCGAACTACGGCTCGGTGATGTGCCCGGCCGATGAGGTGGCGGTGTTCCTGCCACTCATTCGCCGCTAGGGGTAACGTCGTAGGGGTGGGGCTGGCGGGTATCGCCTCCATGCAAACCCCATTACGCCCTCTCCCGCCGACCCACCCCCATGCGACAGTGACCAAGGTGAAGGTGTTGGTGGTTGCCATGTAATGGGTGGGTGGCACGGCAAAAGAAAGCCCCTATGGTTTTGTTCTCGCCACGGCCGCGCCCATGCTAGAATACCACCAAGGGCATTGAGCAGAGGGACGAGTGTCCCCCATAACCCCAAAAATGACCAAAGCTCAAGGAACGGCCGAGGAGGTTTAAGAAGGTGGCCGAGGTGGCGCTGGCCGCTTCGCCGCAGGATTTGGAGCAGTTGGGCTGGGTGGTGCCGTCGTAGGACATCCTCGGTAAATAAAACCTGCGCGGTCTCCAAGACCTCGCGGGTTTGCCCCACCACAAAACAAAAGAGCCGCGTTTGTCACCAAACGTGGCTCTTTCTAGATTATCCCGAACCAATAAAATGCCTCTTTGTTCTGTTACAAATTAGAGCCGTCGCACCCCATCCTATCATCCCTTAGCAAAACGCATGCGTGTTTCCGTAACAACGAGATAATGCCTTGCCAATACATCTTCGTATTGCTTCAGTAGTTTTTGGAGCGTCTCAATTTTGCTACCCGCTCGCTCATTGGCAAGGCGGAGAAATATAACCCCATGATGCAAATGTTGTTCCCGATAAATTTTTTCACCAAAATCTTTGTCATTCGTAATTAAAATCCATTGTTCAGCAAACGCCTTATGGATAATCTCGGCATCACTCATCCCCCGGGCTTCTTCATAGACCGAGAAAACATCATGCCCTTGCTGACGCAACCATCGTGCCACGGCTGGCCCAGTACATTCATCTACCAAAAAGCGCATTTAGGCCATCTCCATCGCCAAAGGCATAAACGTTGTATTCTCTAAAAGTTTGGTCGCAAACAAAAAACAGGCCAATAAATCTTCCTGCTCCAAGCCATCATACTCCTCTAAAATTTCGGCGTGGGTAGCCCCCTGAGCCAAAAGCCCCAAAATATACTCAACCGTCAGCCGTGTCCCTTTAATGACAGGTTTCCCCCCCATGACCTGTGGGCTTGTTGCAATCCGTTGTAGTAATTGTTGGTTTAACATCATCAATGCCTTTGTAAGATAGGGAAAATCGCATCTTTATCAATTTGGCCAGTTTAGCACAGTTAGCAAGCATGTGGGAGATAGGCCCCACCCCTCACAACAAAAAGAGCCGCGTTTGGTGACAAACGCGGCTCTTCTGCTTTCAGCCTACGGCTTACAGCTTAAGGCTTACGGCGCACTCTTAAACACCACCTGGCAAATAAATCCGTGGTGTCCCCACAGCCACAGCGGCCGTGCGCGTGAACGTGTTCCCCAAACCGTCGTTAATCACGGCCGAGTTCACCAAATTCACCTCCACCACCCCATTATCCACCTGCACCGCGTACACCAGCGAGACTTCCTCGCCAGCCGCCAACGTGCCACTCCAGCGCAGTTCATCGCCCACCTGCACCATGCCCGCAGGCAACGTGCCGATGACCGTCACCCCGCTGGGGAGTGTATCAGTCAGCATCGCACTCGCTGTCGCATTGCCGCTGTTGCTAATGACCACCGTGTAGGTAATCGTGTCGCCCATCAGCGCATTGGCCACCGAGGCGGTTTTGCTAGAGCCAGACAAGTTGGGTTCGCCACCCGCCACTTGCGGGACGATGAAGACGGCCGTGGTCCGACCCGGCACCGTAAACGCACCTGTCGTGCTGTTCACGGCCGAAGTCTGCACCACCGCATCCAGCGACGCTTGCTGGGTGGGGTGCAACGCCCACGCCTCGCCCGCCAAACTGGCCAGCGTAATGGTCTGCTCGGCATCATTGGCGTTGAACAGGATGATGATTTGCTCATGGTTGGGGTCTAAATCCGCCAACCCCGCGCTCACATCGTCGAGGTGCATCACAATCAACCCTTCCAACTGGCTCGGGCCATCGTTGAAGAAGGTCACCCGGTCAGAGATGTCAGCGGCCGTGTTCAGCCGGAACAAGCGCGAGCTATAGCGGATTTCCAGCCACTCGCGGAACAAGTCGGCCGAATACACAATGTCACTCGGGGCGGGCTTCATGGCAGGATTCACCAATAACGGTTGCATCAGATACCAGTTCGTCCCATTCACCCCTTCCATCGGCAAACCAGCGCCCCAGTTATTCGTCTGGTAGGTAAAGTCCAACCGGTTGAACCAATCACCCGAGTTGTAGCTGTCGCGGTCGAGCGATTTGGAGCGCAACATGTCCACGCCCGCATGGAAGAAGGGCACACCTTGCCCCAAGCTCACCACACTCAAGCCCAATTGCTGGATGCGAATGCGATCGGCCATCGTCGTCGTCATCGTCGGCGCCGTGTAGGCGTTAATGTCGTACAACGTCTGGTTGTCGTGCTTACTGATGTAGGTAATGACCTCTTGCGGGTCTTCGGTGTAGCCCGCAGGCTGGCCGTTGTAGTCCACCTGCGAACCCGTCACCGTTGCGCCGGTGCGATCCACCAACTCGTAATCCGCCAAGTTGCCCGCCAAGCCCACCTTGATTTGGTCAATCAGCAACAACAGACGGTTGCGTTGGTCGGTCGGGGTCGAAGCACCCGCTTGCCACAAGTTGGGGTCGTAGAACAGGCCGTTGGCAAACCCTTGCTCTTGCAACGAATCGCCGCCGTTGAACGGCCGGGCCACGCACAGCGTCGCGCAGGCGGTCGCTAAACGTGCCGATGCCCAAGCCGCCCACGTTCAGTTGGGTGGCGTTGATACCACGGGCGTTATTCGCCACTTCGCCAAAGTTCCACCCTTCGCCATAGAGGTAGATTTGCGAACCATCCACCCCGTCCTCTGCCACGGTTAACTCATTCAGGGCGAGGCGAATGTTGACCATGTTTGTAATCATGTGATGACCCATCAAGTCAAAGCGGAAGGCATCCACCTTGTACTCTTTGGCCCATGTCACCAACGAGTCAATCATGAACTTCTCGAACATGGCGTGTTCGCTGGCCGTGTTCTGGCAACAAGTGCTCGTTTCCACAGCCCCATTGGCGTTCAGCCGGTGGTAATAGCCGGGCACGATGCGGTCGAAGACCGACAAATCTGCTTGCCCCGAGGCGTTGGTGTGGTTGTAAACCACGTCCATCACCACGAAGAGGTCGTTTTCGTTCAGCGTCTGCACCATCTCGCGGAACTCCACGATGCGGGTGGTGCCATCGGGGTTGGTGCTGTAGCTTCCTTCGGGCACTGTAAAGTGGAACGGGTCGTAGCCCCAGTTAAAGCCATCTTGGTCGCGGATGCCATTGATGAGGGCTTGTTGTTCGGAGGAGCCGGGGCCGTAGCCAGCCAACACTCCATAATCGGGTTCCACGCGCTCATCTTTGTTCTCATTGATGGTGGCAATGTCGAACGCAGGCAAGAGGTGCAAATGGGTCAGCCCCGCCTCTTGCAAGGCGAGCAGATGTTGCATCCCGTCGCTATCCACATGGGTAAACGCCTTGAAGGTGCCTCGGTCAGCTTCGGGAATGGATTCATCGAAGATGCTAAAGTCGCGGATGTGCAACTCGTAAATCGAGATGTCTTCGGGCGCGGCCAAAGCGGGTTTGGTGTACGCATCCCAGCCCGTTGGTTTTAGGCTGGTGGCGGCCAAATCCACAATCTGGCTTCGCAAACTATTGGTGGAGAGGCTAAAGGAGTACGGGTCGGTGACGATGTTGTGTTCGACTTGGCCCGTGCTGTGGACATAGACCTCGACTTCGTAGAGGTAGAATTTGTTCTCCCACGTTGCGTCACCCGTTACGCTCCACACCCCAAAAACGGGGTCGAGGGTCATGGGGTAGGTGATGCTGGTGGTGGTCGTCAGCGAGTCGTTGAAGAGGTGCAGGGTGACGTTTTTGGCGGTGGGGGCCCACACGGCCGCTGTTGGCACGTCGCCATTCCATGTCACGCCCAACTCGCCGCTGTAGGTGTACAGGTCGTCCAACACGCCGGGGATTTGCAGGCCTGTTGCATCGAGCAACGCGCCGTTGCTGTCCACGGCCGCAATCGCTATTTGCCCCTTCAGAATGTCGGGGATGAGGGCAAAGTCGGCCGCGTCAATCTCCAGCGCAGGCAAGTCCGCCAAATGGGGGAACTTCTGCCGAATCTCAAGGCTTAGCCCAGCCAGATTCTCGGTCAGGGTGATAAACGAACCACCCGAAATGCCGCTCTCGCCAAGGGTAATGCCACCTGTGGGAGCATAGTACAGGCGATAAGCGTCAATGGCGGCGGGGTCTGCTTGTGCTTGCCAGCCGAGGCTGTTTTCGCTGAGCCAGTACGCTTTCTGTTGGGTTAAATCGCCCGAAGCGGCGCAAACTTCGCCCGCCACATTCATGGCAATGGCGGGGGAGACGAATTGGACACCATTGCCGTTCTGGACAATCCAAATCTCATAGCCCGTTGCGCTCAAGTCAAGCGTTTGGTCTTCGGGGACATCTTTCTCGTTGCCACGGTGCAAGATGTAATTCAAATCGGTGCCATTGACGAGGGTTAGCTCGAAGTAGATGCCGAAATCATCTTGTCCAGCGGGCAAATGAGGAATCGTCCAATCTGGATTAGAGGCGGAACCCCATGAGTGCAAGCCCCAGTAATCGTTGAAATCGGGGGAGGTGTAATCTCCATAATCGCCGTAGCAACGGCGGTAATGGATGGTCACTTGGCCGAAGTCGCCAATGGCTGGCCCTTCTTGGGTGTACAGGTCAGGACGGCCGTCGCGCACCCACACCTCGTAATTCACAGTGGGGGTGTAACTGCGGGTCGGGTCTTGCGTGCCCATCCCATCATGGATAATGAAGTTGAGTTCGCTATCCAGCGTTAGGGAGGGGTATTCAGAGACGGTGATGGAGTAGACCGCCCCAAAATCATCCATGCTGTCCACCATGTGGCGGGCGGGCCATGTGGTCATGTCGCCCCAGCTTTGCCAGAGGTGCAAGCCCCAATCGTCGTAAGTCGCATCATCCCGCTGGTAATGGACGAGCGTTTGTTGCAACGCCTCGGCGCGGGAAGTGTAGTTGGTGCCATCGCCACCGACGAGCCAAATTTCGTTGGAAATGCTGGGGTCGAAGAAGCGGTCAGCCTCCGTGCCATCTTTGACATTGCCGCGATGGACGATGAAGTTGACTTGTTGGGTGGGGTCATCGAGGCGAATGGCAAGGTAAGCGCCGTACTCATCGAAGCCCGTGAAGGTGCGGGGTTCTGTCCATGTGGGCAGTTCATCGGGGTCAATGCCATCACCCCAAATGTGTAAGCCCCAGTAATCGTTGAAATCGCCCGAGCTGTAATCGCCGTAGTCGCCATCGGCGCGGTAGTAGTGGAAGATGGCGTAGGCGCCTGTGCCGGGGGCGGCTTGGTTGCCCACCACGACGGAGACGGCCGACACGCCGTATTCGGCCGCGGCATAGCACACATCTTTGACTGTTGCCTTAAAGCGCAGGCTCGTTCCTTCGGCGTAGCCGCTGACATCGTAGAAGACGCGATAGGGGGCGTTGTTGTCCGTCCCAATCACCTCATACGCGCCACCATCCACGCTCACGGCAAAGGTCACTTCGGCGAAGATTTCTTCGGCCAGTTCCACGCCAACTTCGACACGGCCGACGACCTCTTGGCCTTCGGTCAGCGTGTTAAAGGTGGGGTTGCTGGGGGCGGAGGCGCTAGGAGCCAAGGTGGCATCGGCGCGGTAGATGGTCACGCTCAGGGCGGGCACTGTCACGGCCAAATCGCCCGTGCCTGTGCTGGTAATCACTGCTCCACCGGTGGGGTAGATGGGGGTGAAGCCCGTGTTGAGCGACCATGTGGGGATGTTGGCGGAATCGGCCGAGGTGCTGTTGTTCAGCACAACGACATATTCCACTTTTTCGCCGTTGTCAATGCGGGAGAAGGCGTAAATGCCTGCGCTCGCTTCGCTGTAGCGGTGGATTTGCGCCCCATATTGCAGGGCGGGGTGCGCCTCATACACGGCTGCATAATCGGCCAAGGTGAGGTAGAGGGGGTGGGTGTTGTCGAAGTTGTCGTCGGCCGTGGTATCGGCCGTCCCACTCAAGTCGTTGGCGTTATATTCGGCCACTTGGCTGGGGAACATATCCTCACGGGCGTTTTTGTCGCTTCCACCACCTGTAAACCCTTGCTCATCGCCGTAATAAATGACGGGGAAGCCACGGGCAAAGAAGGGCAGGGCGTAGGCCAACTCCATGCGGTCTACCAACTCGCCATCGCTGGCGGCGGGCAAGGTTTGGCGCAGGTGGTAGCCGAACCGCTCAATGCCGCCGTCGTGGTTGCTGACAAAGCCACCGAGTTGGTAGGCGTTGCTGTCCGCGTCGGTGTAGTAGTCATCGGCCGCGAAGAAGGTTTGCAGGTTGTTGGTGGCTTGGCTTTGTTCGGCAAAGCCACGGGCGTTGCCTTGCAAGCCGAAGTCTAAGACGGAGGGCACGGCCGCTTTGGTCGTGTAGTAGCTCAAGGTGGCGGCATCGCCACTGAACACTTCGCCAAAGATGAAGAAGTCGGGCTTGCCGTTGTTTTGGGCGTAGCCCATGACGGCGGGCACAAATTCTTGCCAAAATTCGTCGTTGACGTGCTTAACCGTGTCTAAACGGAAGCCATCAATGCCATAGGTGGAGATGGTTCCCGTGAACACATCAATAAAGCCCGTGACGACATCGGGGTGCTCGGTGAAGAGGTCATCGAGGCCAAAGAAGTCGCCGTAGGTGGAGCTTTCGCCTGCAAAGCTGGAATCGCCCCGGTTGTGGTAGTAGATGGGGTTGTTCAGCCATGCGGGGTTTTTGGCCGTGTCATCGCCGGGGTTGACGAAGGTGGGCACGTAGGGGAAGCTGACCGTGGCTGAGAGGGGTGGGAAGGAGGCTGTGCCCGCATAGTCGCGGTCGTCGAAGGGGTCGCCGTTGGCATCGCGGTAGGGGAAATCCTCTTTGGTGCGGTAGGCGGAGGAGCCACCTTGGTAGGCGATGTAATCGGCCGTGTGGTTGACGACGATATCAAAGAAGACTTTGATGTCGCGGGCGTGCGCGGCCGTGATAAAGTCCAACACCTCTTGCTCGGAGCCAAGGTGGGGGTCAATGCTCTCGTAATCTTTGGTCCAATAACCATGATACGCCCCGCCAATGCCTTGCACGGTGGAGCCATCGGGTTGGGTGGGTTTGTTCTCAAAAACGGGGGTCAGCCAGAGGGCGGTGACACCCATGTCTTGCAGGTAGTCGAGTTGGCTCTCCAACCCAGTCAGGTCGCCGCCGTGGTAGAACGCTTTGTCGGTGGCAAGGTAGCCCGTTTGGGTGAGGGTTCCGCCGGGGAAGGCACCTTCGTCGTTGCTGGGGTCGCCATTATCGAACCTGTCGGGCATGAGGAAATAGAAGATTTCGCTCTGGACGGGGTGGGTAATGACCTCGGCCACGAGGGGTCTTCGACGATGACGGGGTCGGGGAAAACAGCCAATCGGCCGCTGTTGCCATCCAGATACACGTTCAGCACTTGGTTGGCTGTCACCGTGCTGAAAGGGATGGTGGGGGCATTGATGCTACGGCCGTCTGCCCCAATTTGGTTGGCCCAACCATTGTTGGTCACTTTGGCTTCGGATGCGCTTGCAGTGGCAATGGTATAGGTGAGGAAGCTCTGGTTGTAGCCCAAACTATCCAATGTGGTGGTGATGGAGCCGTTGTTCCAACCTTGCCACGGCCCAACGGCCACAAAGGGCGAGGCAAAATCATCCCACACATTGACGATATTGGTGGTGGGCATGAATGGCCAACCCGCATCGCCGCTGTAATCGTTGGTATCAAAGGTGAATTTGACGATTTGGCTGGGCACACTGGTTATCGTCCACGCATTGTCACCGGGGGGGTAATTGGTTGCCCAGTTGCAGGCGTTAATTTTGAATTGGTAACGGCCGGGGGTGATGGGCATGGTGTAATCCAAGCTAAACAGCCCGTCGCCACCGATAAGGTCGCCATTGAGGCCATTATCGTTGAGAGGGAAGCCGTTTTCGCTCCAGCCGTTAAATTCGCCAGCCACGCACCATGTGCCACTGCCTGTGGTGCTGGGGGTGATGGCCAAACGGCCGCTCAACCCATCCCAATAAAAGGCCATGATGGTGTTGCTGGTGGGGACGGTAAAGGCAATGGTGCCCGCATTTTTGTTGCGGCCGTCGGCTCCAATTTGATTATCCCAGCCGCCTGTGTTCGTCACTTTGGCCTCATAATTGCCGGGGGTGGCAAAGGTATAGGTGAGGATTTGGTGGCCTTGCCCCAAATCGGTCATGGTGGTGGTAATGGCACTGTTGTTCCAGCCTTGCCACGGGCCTACCACGGTGTAGCTGTCATCCAGCGCATCATCCCCCCAGACATTGACAATGTTGGTGGTGGGGGCGTAGGGCAAGCCAGCGTTACCGCTCAAATCGTTGGTATCAAAGGTGATTTTGACAGTCCCGGTGGTGGCCATCATCATCCATGCGTTGTCCGAAGGGTAGGAGGTTCCCCAATCTTCGCAGGCCACTGCTTTGAATTCAGAGCGGCCCATGGGAGCGGTTACGTCGGCACTATAGATGCCATCGCTGGCAAACAGGTCGCCATTGGTGCCATCATCGAGCAGAGCGGTGCCGTTGTTGTTCCAGCCATTAAAATTGCCTGCCGCACACCAGTCGGCAATGGGGACGTTGGGGGTGTTGGGCGCGGCGGTGGCGGCCGGGGTACGGCCGAGGCTGACGGCCGCCCAGAGGCCAGCCAGCGCAAGCAACGCCAACAGCCAGCTTGAGGCTAACTGCCAGCGCCACGGTTGTAGAGGGCGTTCTCTCATCTCTGTTCTCCTTTTTTTGTCTGAGGGGGTACGGGATTCAAGAAGTTAGTTGACACATCAACTAACTCGTCAAAAAAATTTTGTGTGATAGAGGGCAGGCACACAAAATTTTAGTTGATAGCGCAACTATATCATCCAGCATAGGGCAAGTCAACCAAAGATGGGAGGTAGTTTTGGGTTGTTTTGCACAACGATAGGGAGTTATTGGTTATTCGTTATTGGTTATTGGGGTACACAAGTAACCAGTAACCAATAACGAGTAGCAAAAAAAAGCACCGGCCGTTGGGAGCGGCCGATGCTTTACGTGGACTGAACTATCAGTCAGATGCGTATCTATTAATACGCACAATAGGGGCTAAAGTTGTGGGTGGCTTGGCTCAAATTAGTTGGGGGCTGTCACGCCATCCGCGCCTGTTTCGGTGAGGAGGCGTTGGCCTGTGACGGGGTCGTAGAGGCCGAGGCGGAGGGTGGTGGATGGGTCGGCCGTGGGGGGGAGCAGGTGGCGTTGCAAGAAGAGGTCGCCGGGCTGGAGTGTTTCGACATCCACCCACAAGCCATCATCCCCCGCCAGCCATTGGCCGTTGCTGTCGAGCAATTGGGCATAGACGCTGAGGCGCGGCCGTGCATCTACATCGGGCGGGGGCGGGTTGGCGATGAGCGGCAGGGGGGGGAGAATGAGCGGCCGTGCTACCTGCCACACCCCATCCACCACCCCTGTGGCGGGGTCGTAAGTGAGCGAACGCAAACACAGCCCATTTTCAAAACAGGCCAACCGCTCTTCGGGCAAGGGGGGCGGGGCGATGGTGGCTAGTTCGTAGCCGCCCGCCCACAGCCCTGTGCGCTGGTAGGATTCGGCCGCCAGCAGGGGCAAATTGGTGGGGTAGCCGACAAAGCTCTGGCTGGGGGTGTAGAGGATGACCCGTTCGCTGTTGAAGAAGCGGGGGGAAGCGGCCGTGTCCCCCAACTCCAGCCGCAGAGCTTCCCTATCCCACGGCCCCGGCAACAAACTGGTCACGCCAAAATCGCGCAGGGCGGAATCGGCCTGCACTACCTCGGCGATGTTGCCCAAATCGGCCCGGTAAAGCAGGCGCACGTTGCCCGTATTGGCCCAACCCACAAAATAGTCGGGCAAATCGCGCAGGGCGATGGAGAGGGGGAGGAGGAGGTAGAGGGTGAGAAGTACAAAGGTGCTGAGGTAGAAATTGCTAGAGTGTTGATTCTCCCTGCCTCCTCTGCCCCTCTGCCCCTCTGCCCCTCTGCCCAGCCATACCAAGGGAAAGGCGGCCAGCAAGTAGGTGGCGGGCATGGCCAAGATGGTGTGCCCAAGGCTGGCGGCGGGGACGCTGAGGAAGCCGGGGGTGATGCCGGCCAGCCACCAGAGGATGAGGAGGCCACTGGCGAGTTCGGTGTGGGTGGCGGGTGTGCCCCCGCGCCAGCGGCGGATGAACGGCCGTGCGGCCGTCCAGAACGCCATCGCCACGCCCGCCCAGAAGAAAATCGCGCCAAGGGGGCCGAAAACGGGGCGGTAGGGGATGTTGTAGAGGTATTCGTCGTCGCCATCGGCGTGGAACATGGCCAAGGTGCGCCAGATGTGTTGGCCGAGCAGGGCAAAATCCCCTTCGGCCGCTTGGGTGATGGGGGCGGCCAGTTCGGCCACGCGGGCATCGCCGCCGGGTTGGGCGCGGATGCTGACGATGAGGGGGATGGCCATGAGCAGGGCGAGGAGCAAGCTGAGGGCGAGGGGGGCTAATCGGCCGCGCATGGTTGGCCACGCCACCACGGCCGCCGCTCCGCCAAAGGCGATGATGACCAAGGGCACGCCTCGCGCCGCGAAATAGGTGTAGAAACCGAGGGCGAGGGAGAGGGAGAGGAGAATTGTGAATTGGGAATTGTGAATTGTGAATGGGGATTGCGGATTGCGGATTGCGGATTGCGGATTGGTCTCCCCTGCTCCCCTGCTCCCCTGCTCCCCTGCCCCTTCTACCAAGCGCCAGAGCGCATAAAAGGCGAGCAGGGCGAAGGTGGGCATGGCGATTTGGCGCAGGCCGAAGCGGGAGTACATGAGTGACCAGAAGCTGAGGGCGAGGCCGACGGCCGCGAATGTGGCTACATGGCGGCCGAAGAGCCGCTTGCCTAGCGCATAGGTCAGGGCGACGTTGAGTGTGCCGAAGAGGACGGATAGGTAGCGGATGCCGAAGACGTTGGCCCCGAGTGCCCACCAAAATAGCCCATTGAGGGCGTGGTAGAGGGCTTCGTTGCCCGAGGCATCGGGGTAATACGGCCGCCAATCCCCCTTGAGGATGTATTGCGAAAGGACGAGCAGGTTGATTAGCTCATCATCGCGCCACCCCGGCGGCACATCTTCCAAGCGCCACACCCGCAAGCCAAAGGCGAGGAGGAGGATGAGGTAGGGGAGGGGTTTGGTGTAATTGGTAATTTGTCATTGGTCATTGGTCATTGGTCATTGGTCATTTGTCATTTGTCCCTCGTCCCTAGTCCTCTTGGCTCATTGTTCCTTGTTGCAATGCTTTTTGGGCGGGGGTGTAGTGGCGCAGGTGTTCGATGACGGCCGTGGGGGCGACATCTAAAAAGCGCAAATCGAGCAGGCGCAGTTGTTGGCGGCCGTCGGTTTGGGTAATGACTTCGAGTTCGCCCAAGCGGCGGCGGGTGCGCGGCCGAATGAGTACCAGTTGTGCCCACAGCACGGGTTCGCCCCATGCGCGGTAAAAAATGCCCTCGTCGTTGATGGTGAGTTGGACTTCGGTGTTGAAAATGGCGCGGCCGTGTTCGATGAGGGGCACGGCCGTGATGAGCAACAAAAAGCCGCCCACCAGCCACGGGGCACGGCCGCTGGCGGGGTTGGTGGCCAAGAAGACGAGTAAGCCAACGGCCGTGAGCAAATATCCCCCCCCCCACAACGCATTGCGCCAGCGAGAATAACGAGCGGTTAGTTCCATAGAAGAAGTGGTGAGTGGTGAGTGGTAAGTGGTTAGTGGTTGGTTGGGTGAGGTGCTAACCTTACCGATAGAGACGGGTGGGGCAAGGGGTTTGGGTTACTTGTTCGTGGGTTATTCGTTATTGGGTTATTCGTTATTGTAATTCGCTTGCCCGTAAGTAGGGTTAAATTACCCCAGCCCCGTTCACGGGGCTTGATTACCTAGCCCGTCCGCTTTAGCGGCGGGTGGATGGGGCATTTTTTCTTTTCTCCGTCATTTCTAAGACCTCCTCCGCTGTTCCTAAGACCTTCTCCGCCGTTCCTAAGACCTTCTCCGCCGTTCCTAAGACCTCCTCCGCCGTTCCTAAGACCTTCTCCGCCGTTCCTAAGACCTTCTCCGCCGTTCCTAAGACCTTCTCCGCCGTTCCTAAGACCTTCTCCGCCGTTCCTAAGACCTTCTCCGCCGTTCCTAAGACCTTCTCCGCCGTTCCTAAGACCTTCTCCGCCGTTCCTAAGACCTTCTCCGCCGTTCCTTAGACCTTCTCCGCCATTTCTAACACCCCCTTCACAACAGCCACTTTCAACTCAGATGAAACACACCCATTCGTTACTCGTTACTCGCAGGGCTGGACTGCTATACTAATGAGCAATGAGCAAGGAATGCTGGCTCATGTGAACCAATAACCAATAACCAATAACTTCCCCATGTCCCTCCTTTCCCAAGCCCATGCCCTTGCGGGTGAGATGTCTCGTCTGCGGCGAGAGATACACCAGCACCCCGAATTGGGGTTCCGCGAATTCCGCACGGCCGCGCTCGTGGCCGACACGCTGGCCGAAATCGGCTACACCGATATCCGCACCCAAGTCGGCCGCACAGGGGTGGTGGCCGAAATCGGCCGTGCCGATGGCCCCGTGCTGGCCATTCGCGCCGACATGGATGCCTTGCCGATTGTGGAGCAAACGGCCGTGCCCTTCGCCTCCCAAAACGCGGGCATCATGCACGCCTGCGGCCACGATGCCCACACGGCCATCTTGCTCGGCGTGGCCCACCTGTTGCGCCAACAGTTCACGGCCGCTGGCGAGCAGTGGCACGGCCGCGTGCGCCTCCTTTTCCAGCCCAGCGAAGAGCAGTGGGGCGAAGATGGCATCAGCGGAGCGACGGCGATGGTGCAAGATGGGGCGTTGGAAGGGGTGGCGGCCGTGATTGCCCTGCATGTGGCGGCCGAGCGGCCGAGTGGGGTGTGTTATTTCCGCGAGGGATACGCCACGGCCGCAGGCGATATTTTCGACCTGTGGGTGCGGGGCACAGGCGGCCACGGCGCTTACCCACACGAAGGCACCGACCCCCTCTTCATGCTGGCCGAACTGTTGCCGCAACTGTATGCCATCCCCTCCCGCCGCATCAACCCGCTCGACCCATGCGTGGTCAGTTTGGGGAGCATCCAGAGTGGCTCGGCCGATAATGTCATTCCCCACGAGGTTTATATCAACGGCACCACCCGCGCCTTTAGCGAAACGGTGCGCCAGCAGTTGTGGCAAGAAATCGAAACGGCCGCCAAAACAGTTGAGACGTTGGGCGGCTCTTACCAACTTAAAATCGGCAAGGGGTATGATGCGCTTTACAATGACCCGCAAGTGAACGGGTGGTTGCAGAACAGTGCGGCCGAATTGGGGCTAGAGGTGGTGGCGGTTCCCCATCCGTTTGGGATGATTGGCGAAGATTTTACCTACATGCCCAAGCCGCCCCCGGCGCGATGTTCATGCTCGGAGCGGCCAATGGTGGCGGTGGCCATCATACGCCGCTGTTTGATATTGACGAGGCTGTTTTGCCGTTGGCGCGGGGGGGGCCGCCGGGGGCAAGGGGGCGCGCGCGCTTTTCGGAACGGGGACCGACCCCGACAACTGCCATTAAAATCCCGAAAAAGCGATTGCAACATGAGTTAGAAAAAGAGTTAGCCTTGCAATTGTATCGGGAAGGGTTGATAACGTTGCCAATGCCCACCGTTTGGCAGGGATGAGCAAAATAGAGTTTCATTATTTGCTAGGCGAACGGCAAATACCCCGTCAATATGATTTAGAAGAGTATGAGGAAGATATGGAAAACCTCAAACAGTGGAGAATGTCTAAATGATAGTTGCGAACACAACGCCACTCATCAATTTTGCCGCCATCAAAGAATTAAGAATTTTAGAACAGCTTTTGGCCAAGTTGTAATTCCAGAAGGGCTATTGAATTGCTGGAGAAAGGTGTTCATATGCTTCAGCCATTGAAATTCGTCGGGTTACGTTTTTACAGCGGCAGGCCATTCAAAAGTCTCTCTTTCCAAACATTGTGCCGAGAATTAGATGCTGGGGAGGCGGCCGCAATTGTGTTGGCTCTTGAACAAAACGTGAATCTCCTCATCTTAGATGAAATAGCAGGAATTTCTGGGGTTTTGTTGTGGGGCAACGGATGCCTTGTAGAAGAAAACAAGGGAATCATTCCTGTCATCAAGCCTTATTTGCAAGCTATGAAAGAGCAAGCACGCTTTTGGATTAGCGATTCTCTATACCAAACAGTTTTAGCTGATGCTGGGGAGGACTGAGGTAAAAAACCATGCAAGAAGTGATTGCAGACATTGACCGTTGGCGCGAGGCAGGGGAGAAAATTGCGTTGGCGACGGTTATCCAAACATGGGGGTCGGCACCGCGCAAGGCGGGGGCCAAGATGGCCGTCACGCCCGCAGGCCAACTTGCGGGGTCGGTGAGCGGCGGCTGTGTGGAGGGGGCGGTGTATGATGAGGCGGTGGCGGCACTGGCCAACGGCCGTGGCAAACTCCTCAGCTTTGGCGTGGCCGATGAGACAGCATGGGAGGTGGGGCTGGCTTGCGGCGGCAGTATTCAGGTATTTGTGCAGGGGTTGGATGAGGCGATTTACACGGCCGTCCACCAACTCATCGCCGAGGAGCGTGGGGGGGCGGTGGTCACTGTCATTGCGGGGGATGAGTCGCTCATCGGCCGCCAACTGTTTGTGGATGGGGCGGGGCGGCAGGTGGGGCAACTGACGGCCGCGCTGGAGGCCGAAGCTCGGCCGCTCGTCCAGCGAGCCATCCAACAAGGGCTACCCCAACGGCTGACCATTGGCGAGGTGGATCTGTTTGTGGATGTGCTTTTGCCGCCTCCCCAACTCATTATGGTTGGCGGGGTGCATATTGCCGTGGCTCTGGCCAGCATGGCCAAGGTGTTGGGCTACCGCACCATTGTGGTGGACCCCCGCCGCGCCTTTGGGAGCGAGGAACGCTTCCCGCACGTAGACCAACTCATTCCCAAATGGCCCGATAAGGGGTTAACCGAGGTGAGCTTGAACGAGAACACGGCCGTGGCTCTGCTGACCCATGACCCCAAAATTGACGACCCCGCCCTTAAACAGGTGCTGAACAGCCCCGTTTTTTACATTGGGGCGTTGGGCAGTGGCAAAACCCATGCCAAACGGGTAGCGCGGTTGCAAGAATATGGCTTTGATGAGGCAACCATCGGCCGTATCCACGGCCCCATCGGCCTCAATATCAATGCCCAAACGCCTGAGGAAATTGCCCTGTCGGTGTTGGCTCAGGTGGTGCAGGCACGGCGGACGGGGGAGCAGGGGGGCAGAGGAGCGGAGGCGCAGAGGGGATGACAAGTGACCAATGACAAATGACCAATGACCAATCCCCACCCCCTCCTTCCTGCCGCTGAAACGCGGGCCGAAATTGAGGTGCTGAATTCGCGCTTTATTGCGACGCTGGCGCCTGTGTTCAGCGTAGAGGAGGCCAAGGCGTTTATTCAGCGTCTTAAAGCGGAGTTTGCCGATGCGACGCACAATGTGCCCGCTTTTGTGGTGGGGCATGGCGCGGCCGTGACGGCACACTGCCACGACGACGGGGAGCCAAGTGGCACGGCCGGGCGGCCTGCTTTGGCGGTGTTGCAAGGGAGTGGCTTGGGGGATGCGGCCGTGGTTGTCACCCGCTATTATGGCGGCACCAAGTTGGGCACGGGCGGCCTCGTGCGGGCGTATGGGGATGCTGTGCGGGAGGTGTTGTCTATTACTCCTCGCGCTCGGCGCGTGGCGTGCTATACCGCTTTGCTGGTCATCCCCTACACCCATTTGGAGCGGGTGCGCCTGCTGGCGGCCGAATACCACGGCCGCATTCTCGAAGAGGAGTTCGCGGCCGATATCACCCTTACTTTGCGTTTTCAGGTAGAAGATTGGGACGGTTTTCAGGAGGGGTTGCGCGAACTAAGCCACGGTTCGCTGGCGGCCGAGGTGGTGGAAACGGCCGATTTAATCATGCCTGTGGGGGACAGTTAATCGGTATTGTCGTTGTTTGGGCAAACCCATCCAAAGTTACGACCAGTTGATTGAGAATATCACGGCCGATAATAAGCTCCTCCGTGTCATAATTGGCGATTGCTTCAATGTTGGGAATGAGATAGGCGCTAATAACCGCCGAAACTACATACACATCTGTTCGATAACGGACATGGTTGATGGTACGAACCCAACGAGAATCCAATTTTCGTGCGCCGATGCGTTGCAGAATGGCATGGGGAACGGCCGTTGCATCTGAACCCGTGTCAATTAAGCCTGTTGCGTTTTCCCCTTTTCCGCTGATACCGCTTTTTATTTCCAGCGTCAGAATGGGAAAGGCTGGTCCTAAATAGGTTGTGTCGTAATCAAAAATGGCGTTCATGGCTCTAATCGTGTCGAAACAAAGCGATATTCAGGGTCTGCCTGCGGTTGCACTTGGCGCATGAGCACAAATTTATCTGGGTAGCGCTCATCAATGCGCTGAAACAAGGCGTGTTTGTCTGCGTCATGGTCTACTAACTCCCCCCCATAAATCGCCACATACTCATTTGCATATTGAGCCAATAGCTGGGGGTGCAACCGCAAATACGCCTCCCGTTCCCGTTCAACCTCTTCATCTATAACGGCCGCTGACACCTGTTCCAAGGGGGGCAAGGTGTGTTCCAGCAACGTTGTGAGGGCATCGGGGATATTGCGCCGTTGTTGCCGTGCCAATTGTTCGGCCCGTTTATACAATGCATCTGAAAGGGTGATTTCAATGGGAGCACTCATGGATAAACCTCCAGCCAAATGACTTTTACAACGTCAGCGCATTATACCAGATACAACGGCCGTTCATCAGCACCCTGTGCATGGGCGAATTACCACACCTGACGACAAGGGCGCAAAGGGATTTGCCCTTTGCGCCCTCTGCGTCACTATTTTTGCTTAAAGGCGTGTTTGACCATTTCGGGGTCAAAAAATTCGCCTGCATTGCCTGTGGTGGCATATTGGTAAACAGCGGTTGTGTAAATCCCTTGCATCGTGCCTTGGATTAGCCCCACCATCACGAGGGAGAGACCCATGAGGGAAGCGGCCGTGATAATAAGCGCCACCGAACTGCTGGCGATGGCCAACACTAGCAGGAGCGTACCGAGCAAAATCACCGCCCCATACACCAGCCCAAACACAAACCCCATCCCCAAATTCCCCGCAATTTGTTCGCCCCATGTCGTCTTGAGCAAGCTAAAACTGCGCTTGATGGCTTCCACAGGGCCAACCCCTTCAATGACCAACACGGGCACCACCAAAAAGGTGACAATACCCCAACCCGCGCCAAGCAAAGAGATGACAATGCGCCCCAACGCACCCGACCGCTCCGAGATAGATTGCAACACCATGCCCACCGTGGCCGAAATGACGGCATAACTCAAGACAGAGCCAAGATGCTCAAACGCAATGCGGAACCCATCCCGAATGGTGGGGTCGCCCCCCTTGAGCCGAATGTGAGCCGCACCGACAATGGCCGCATTGCAGAAAATGGTGACAGTGTATAGCACCACGTAAAACAGAAACATGACCAAGGTGCCCAGATAGGGCACACTCGTCAGTTGGTCCACCATGCCCGATAAAATCATGGGAACCATAAATGTGGCCAGCACGATGAGTGAAGCGAAAAATGAGACGGCCGGGAACAGCAGTAGCTCTTTGTCGGCCATCAGAACAGCCCAACTCGCCTTGGTTAAAGCCCAACTATTGCGTAAGCGTTGCATGGAAAAAACCTCCTTGTACTTGAGAGAAAAACGAATAGCAGAGACAATCTCGGCCGCTATGCACTACGCACAGGGGGGGGATGTGTTGCAGTGGGAATGGCTCCCGCTCTTACTCTCGTTTCTCGGCCGCCGCCAACGCCCCATACACAGGGCGCGGCGAGCCATCCACGCGCAAGATGCTGTAGCCGCTTTCCGCAAAATCGGGGCCGAGGGCGGGTGCAAAATTGAGATTCCACAAGATGAGCGGGCCACCCACGGCCGTTCCTGCGCCAGCCCAAAGGCCGCCAGCGTATACTCCGCCTGTTGCCACTCGCTCACCTCATCCATATAGCCCAATCCCGCTGGGGTGGGGCCGATATTCTCAAACGTCGCCCAGCCAAACTCGGTTGCCCAGAGCGGCTTATCCACCCCCGCCGCCACCAAAATAGCGCGATAATCCTCTAGGGTTTCCAAAAAGAAAAAGCTGGGGTGGTCATTGTGGCTGGTAGTGAGCGGGTCTGGGTTGGCCACGGTGCTGGCGGGCGGGTTGGCCCAGCCATAGGGATGCACCCCAAAGCCATCCACCCATTCGCCCACGCCTGCGTCTACCATTTGTTGGAAGAAGCGGCGGTCGTCCACGGCCGTATTCCCATCATCAATCCCCGTCGGCGCAGGCGCACCCATGATGATGAGCGCGTTGGGGTCGGCCGAGCGCACCCCTTCGGCGCCCACCTGTATCAGGCTGGCCAACGCCCAGCCATCCAGCACCAACCCCCGCCACTCCCGCGCCAAATTGGCCTCGTTCCACAGTTCATAGGCCGCCACGCGCCCCACATAGCGGCTGGCCAACAGATGCATAAATTCGCCAAAGCGGGCAAATTCGGCTGGTGGCCCATCCTCCTCGGTTGTCAGGCGCGTCCATTCAGGCGCTTTGGCCACGCTGAGCAGGACGCGGATGTCATGCGCTTCGGCGGCCGTGACCAGCGCATCTAACTCGCCCCACCACTCCTCATCCAATCTGTCCGGGTCTGGCTGGAACACCTTCCACGACACTTGCACCTTTACCCAGCCCACCCCCAATTCGGCCAAATGCGCGATGAGTTCAGCGGGGTCTTGCCGGTGCAATTGCACCTGCACCCCATCAGTTGCCGTTGGAGCGGTGGGCCATTGTAGACGGGGAAGGGGGGGTGGGAGAGGTTGGGGACGGGGGACTGGGGATTGGGGGACGCTGTTGGGCTAGGTGTTGGGGTTGGGGGGTGCAATTGGGGTAGGTGGATGGTTGGGGGTGTGGTGGGTGGGGCGGGAAAAGTGGCCGTGGCGAGGGGTGTGGCGGTGGGCACGGCCGCTTGCTGGCACGCAATGAGCAAAGAACAAAGAACAATGAGCAAAAAACGCATGGGCTTACAACCAATCCAAAATCCAAAATCCCCAATCCAAAATCACACAAGTGTTTGGCGGATGGGGGCAAAGCTGTGCCGATGAATGGGCGAAGGGCCGTGTTGGGCGAGCGCGGCCGTGTGGGCGGCCGTGCCATACCCCTTGTGTTGCGCCAGCCCATACAGCGGATACTCCTCCCCCAACTCGCGCATCAGTTGGTCGCGGCTGACCTTGGCCAAAATGGAGGCGGCGGCAATGCTCAGGCTCAGGCTATCGCCGCGCACGAGCGCTTGTTGGGGCAAGGGGATGCTGGCCACCTGCCACGGCCCATCAATGAGCAAAAAGTTGGGTGGGGGGTGTAGCTGGGCGATGGCCTGTTTCATGGCCAATTTGGTGGCCGCCCAAATGCCCATCTCGTCAATCTCGGCCGCGCCCACATGCGCCACTGAGCTGGCCAGCGCATGGGCACGCACCAATTCAGCCAACGCCACCCGCACCGGGGCGCGGAGCTGCTTGGAATCGTTGACGCGGCTCAACAGCGCGAGTTGGTCGGGCTGGCCGAGGGGCAGAATGACGGCCGCGGCCGTGACAGGCCCCGCCAACGCCCCCCGCCCCGCCTCATCCACCCCCGCCACCAACCACCCCACCCCATACCTTCGGCAAATGTCGTCCTCAAAAATCGTATCAGGCATGATGGGATTGTACCTTGGTCATTTGGGATTTGTCATTGGTCATTGGTCATTGGTCATTCGTTAGTGGTCGGTAAAGGTATTCCGCAAATCCCCATTCCCAATTCCCCCTCCCCTTCTGCTACAATTCCCGCCTAAAATATGACGGTTATATGAGAGGAAATCCATGAGTGAACAGAAATTTGAGTACATTATCGTGGGGGGAGGCACGGCCGGGGCGATTACGGCCGCTCGGCTCGCCCGTGCGGGCAAAAAAGTGGCCCTGTTCGAGGCTGGCCCCAGCGACGAAGGGCAAGCAGGCGTGCTAACCCTGCGCGATTGGCAACAAATGCTCGAGACGGAATGGGATTACGACTACACCATCGAACCCCAGCCGCACAGCAACGGCCGCATTCGCCATGCACGGGGCAAAGTCTTGGGTGGCTGTAGCTCCCACAACTCCTGCATCGCCTTTGTGCCCCCCGCTTACGACATGGAAATTTGGGAACAGCGCGGGGCAACGGGCTGGGGGCCAGATGGGGTGCGCTCTGCTTTTGAGAAGTTACTGGCCAACGTGCATCTGGAAACCGCCCCGCCTGTAAACGACTGCGGCCGTGCCTTTGTGGAAGCGGCGCAAGAAGCGGGCTACCCCCTGCTCGACTTTACGGCCGATTGGAACTTCGGCCGTGGCGTGGGCTATTTCGCGCTCAACAAAAAAGGGGAAATCCGCCAATCCAGCTCCGTGGCCTACCTGCACCCCCTCAGCCAATGGGGGGATGAGCTGACCATTTACACAGGCGTTTTTGTCGAAAAAATCTTGTTGGATGAGAACAATCGCGCCATCGGCGTGCAAACCCCCGCTGGCCCCGTCTACTGCTCCCATGAAGTCATCGTCGCTTGTGGGGCGTTCGATTCGCCCAAACTGCTCCTGCTTTCGGGCATTGGCCCGGCTGACCATTTGGCCGAGGTGGGCGTGCCCCTGCGGGTAGAGTTGCCCGGCGTGGGCGAAAACCTGCTCGACCATCCCGAGAGCGTCGTCGCGTGGGAATCGTCTCAACCTGTGCCGCCCGATTCGACCCAATACTGGGAAATTGGCCTGTTTGATTTTACCCGCCCCGATTTACCTGCCCCTGATTTAATGTTCCATTTTGGGACGCAGGTTTTTGATTTGCAGGCGCAGCATTATGGCTACCCTACGGCCGCGCACGGCTTTTCGCTCACCCCCAACGTAGCCCGCGCCACCAGCCAAGGCACTGTGCGCCTGCGCTCGGCCGACCCATCTGCCCCGCCGCGCATTGATTTCCGCTATTACACCGACCCCGAGGGGGAGGATGCGCGAGTGCTGGTGGAAGGGATTAAATTGGCGCGGCGCATTGCGGAGCAACCCGCTCTACGGCCGTGGATTGCCCGCGAACTGTTCCCCGGCCCTGCCATCCAAACGGATGAAGAGATTTTGGCCTACGCCCTTGAGGTGGCCAACACGGTTTACCACCCTGCGGGCACTTGCAAGATGGGCGCGGCCGATGACCCCACGGCCGTGGTGGATCCCCACCTGCGCGTGCGCGGTGTGGCGGGCTTGCGCGTGGCCGACGCGGCCGTCTTCCCCACCATGATTGGCATCAACCCCAACCTGACTTGCATGATGATTGGCGAGCGGTGCGCGGAGTTAGTGCTGAGTGCTGAGTGCAGTGAATAAAGTACAAGGTACGAAGTACGAAGTACGAAATTACTCGAAGGCTATCGTACTTCGTACTTTGTAATTCGTCCTTTTTTCAGTAGGCTCGTTACTCAGCACTCAGCACTCGTTACTCAGCACTCGTTACTCAGCACTTTCCTCGGTACAATCCCCCCCACGTTTAGATAGAAGGAGAAACAAAAACATACCTTATGACACTCACCTCTGTTGTTTTGCTTGTTATCGGTTTGGTGCTTTTGGTGGTGGGAGCCGAAGCGTTTGTGCGTGGGGCCTCGCAACTAGCGGCTTTGTTGGGGATTTCGCCACTGGTCATTGGCCTGACGGTAGTGGCCTATGGCACAAGTATGCCCGAGTTGGCCGTTAGCACCATCTCCGCTTACTCGGGGGCGGATAGCTTGGCGGTGGGCAATGTGGTGGGGAGCAATATCGCCAATGTGTTGCTCATTTTGGGGCTTTCGGCCATCGTCGCGCCCCTTATCGTCTCGCAACA
This sequence comes from Candidatus Hadersleviella danica, assembly GCA_016711405.1. GTDB lineage: Bacteria > Chloroflexota > Anaerolineae > Promineifilales > Promineifilaceae > Hadersleviella > Hadersleviella danica. The sequence continues at coordinate 146,699 of JADJSZ010000001.1, forward strand.
GTTGGTGCGGCTCGATGTGCCGCTCATGTTAGGCGTTTCCATTTGGTTTGGTTCATGGGGCGCAACGGCCGTATCAGTGCCCTTGAAGGGGGTTTGCTCTTTTTGGGGGTCGTGGCCTACACAGTTTTTCTCATTGTGCAGAGCCGCAAAGAAGGCAAAGCCATCCAAGAGGAGTACGCCAAAGAGTTTGGCGAAGTGCCACCCCCCACAGGGGCAAGCTGGGCCAAAATTATCGCCCTGATTATCGGGGGCATTGCCATGCTCGTGTTCGGCTCTAATTTCTTGGTGGATGGCGCGATTGCCATTGCCGAATACTTTGGGGTCAGCGAACTCATCATTGGCCTGACCATTGTGGCGGTGGGAACCTCGTTGCCCGAGTTGGCCACCTCGGTTGTGGCCAGTTATCGCGGCGAACGGGACATTGCGGTGGGCAATGTGGTCGGCAGTAACATCTTCAATTTGTTGATGGTGCTGGGGTTATCGGCCGTGTTGGCTCCCAATGGGTTGGCTTTCCCCGAAGCTGTCTACAACTTCGATATGCCCGTGGCCATTGGCGTGGCCTTGGCTTGTTTGCCCATCTTCTTGCGGGGCGAAATTGCGCGATGGGGGGGCTGGCTCTTCCTCTCTTACTATATTGGCTACGTCGCTTATCTGGTGCTGAGTTCGTCTCAAAGTGCCAGTTTGCCGCTGTTTAAGCAAGCTGTGGGGTATGGGGCGTTGCCACTCACGGCCGTTCTCCTCATTGGCACGGCCGTGCATAGCGCGAGAAATAAGAGTAAGAAGTAAAGAGCGATAAGAGGGTGTTGGCAAAGTGCGCTTGGCGCCATTGTTTCGTAGGCTCAATAACTCGTTGCTCAACACTTTCCTCGTTACAATTTCCTTCACGTTTAGTAGCGAAGGAGAAACAAAAACATACCTGTATGACACTCACCTCTGTAGTTTTGCTTGTGATTGGTTTGGTGCTTTTGGTTGTCGGAGCCGAAGCGTTTGTGCGAGGAGCCTCGCAATTGGCGGCCTTGGTGGGCGTTTCCCCGCTCGTCATTGGCCTGACGGTGGTGGCCTATGGCACCAGCTTGCCCGAGTTGGCGGTTAGCACCATCTCGGCCTATCAGGGGGCAACCGATGTGGCCATTGGCAACGTGGTGGGGAGTAATATCGCCAATGTCTTGCTCATTTTGGGGCTATCGGCTTTGGTCGCTCCCCTCATCGTCTCCCAACAATTGGTACGGCTTGATGTGCCAATTATGTTAGGGGTGTCTATTCTGGTCTGGTTTATGGGGCGCGATGGCAACCTGAGCCGCCTCGAAGGTGCAGTGCTCTTTGCAGGAATTATCGCTTACACCGCTTTTCTTATCATCCAAAGTAGAAAAGAGGAAAAAGCAATAAAAGAGGAGTATGCCAAAGAGTATGGAGAAGTGCCCGAACCCACAAATGCGAACTGGCTCAAAATCGCTGGCCTCATTATTGGCTCTCTGGTCATGCTGGTCTTGGGGTCTAATTTCTTGGTAGATGGGGCGATTGCCATCGCCGAGGCCTTTAACGTGAGCAAACTGGTAATTGGCCTCACTATCGTCGCTGTAGGAACCTCGTTGCCCGAGATGGCCACCTCGGTTGTGGCCAGTTATCGTGGCGAACGAGATATTGCGGTGGGCAATGTGGTGGGCAGTAACATCTTCAATATCTTGATGGTATTGGGCGCATCCGCTCTGCTCACCACGGATGGGTTGGCTTTTTCGCCCACGGTGTACGCTTTTGATATGCCCGTGGCCATTGGTGTGGCGCTGGCCTGTTTGCCGATTTTCTTTCGCGGTGAAATTGCGCGGTGGGGGGGCTTGCTCTTCCTTGCGTACTACATCGTCTATGTTGTTTATTTGCTAATGACCGCTAGCACAGAGCCAAATTCGAGCTTGCCCGTGTTCCAACAAGTTGTGTTGTATGGGGCGTTGCCGCTCACGGCCGTTCTCCTCATTGGCACGGCCGTCCATAGCTGGCGCGTCAAAGGGGATGCGCGTTGGGTGAAATAAATAGGTGAGAAGTGAAAAGTGAAAAGTGAGACGTGGGGAACTCACCTTTCACCTTTCACCTTTTACTTTCCACTCTTCACCATCAAACTCGCCACCGCCCCCACCAACGGGAAGAGCACCAACCCCTGCATGGCCAGTTCCAACCCAACAGAATCGGCCGCCAGCCCAATCGCATAGCTCCCCACCGCCCCGCCAAAGAACATGGCTCCTAGCACCAAGCCACTGGCCAAGGCGCGGCGGGCGGGGAGCAACCCTTGCACCAGCAAGACCAACACGCTGTGGGGCATGCCGCTGAAAAAGCCCGCCACCCCCAAGCCCAACACCTGCCACACCCCCGTGGCGGGAATAGCCAGATAGAGCGGCACAATGCAGGTGAGCAAGCCGCCCAAGATGACCCATCGGCCGCCGTATTTATCGGCCAGCACACCGCCGACAGTGCCGCCCACGGCCGCGCACAGCATGAACACCCCCGCCAACCAACCCACATAACTCATGTCATACGCCCGCTCGGTGAGCAGTTTGGGCATAAAGGTCAGCATGGTGACGTTGATGGTGCTGTAGCCGACCAAGGTGAGCAGGAGCGGCAGGACAAGGGTGAGGCGCGGCCGTGGCCGAACAGTAGTCGCCTCGGCGGGGGCAGGGGCAGGAGCAACGGCCGCTTCGTGGGCGGGGTTGACCACCCATTGCCAGCCGCTGATAAGAGCCACGGCCGCCAGCAGAGCAATCACCCCAAAACCCGGCCGTCCCCACGTATCCAACGCCATCCCCACCACAATGGGGCCGACAAACAAGCCCATCTGCCCCATGAAGAAGAAGACGGAAGTAGCCCGCGCCCGTTGGGGCGCGGCCACATGGCTGGCGACCATGGTTCCCGCAGGGTGGAACGCGCCCGACCCCAAACCCATGCAAGTGATGGCGGCGAGGGCGAGCCAGTCGGAGGCCACGGCCGCCAACCCCGCGAACAACATCATCCAGCCCATGCCGCCAATGACCAGCCAGCGGGGGCCGACTTTATCGGCCAGCAAGCCAAACAGCGGTTGGGAGAGGGCGTTGCCGATGTTGTAGACCAAGGCGACGAGGGCGACTTGTTCGTTGGTGAGCAACAAGGCCACCGCCAGCAGGGCGATAATCAGGTTACGGCCGCCGTTCAGCACATCCACGGCGAAATGGTTGAGGCCGACTGCCCAATAATCTCTTTGGCGGGCGAAGCTAGGGGAGGGGTGGTGAGGGTGGTCATGGGGAGAGGGGGCAGAGGGGGAGGGGAGAGGGGGGGGCAGAGGAGCAGAGGAGATGACCGCGTAGGGACGAATGCCGACCGGTGCCGAGGCATGCCGACCGCGTAGGAACGAAGGCGGGGGCGGGTCCGCATTCCGCAATCCCCATTTCGAATCCCCATTCCCCATTCCGCATTACGCTAACACTTCTTCGATGCGGGCGATGACCTCGGCCGATAAATCAACCTCGGCCGCTGGCACATTGTCCAATACTTGTTCGGGGCGGGTGGCGCCGGTGATGACACTGCTGACCCCGCTTTGGCGCAGAACCCATGCCAAGGCGAGTTGGGCGCGAGTCAGCCCTAGCTCATCGGCAATGGGTTTGAGTTGGCGGACTTTTTCGGCCGTGTCCTCGCTCAGATAGCGGTCTTTCACCCACGTTTCGCGGGCAAAGCGGGAATCATCGGGCACGCCCGCATCATACTTGCCCGTCAGCATCCCTTGCGCCAGCGGCGACCAGACGACGAGACCCATGCTACGCGGTTCGGTGGCGGGCAAAATCTCCTGCTCCACGTAATCGCGCACCAGCATGGAGTACTGGGGTTGCTCCACTTGGGGCAAGTGCCAGCCATATTTGTCGCACAACTCATACGCCTCGATGATTTGCGCGGCCGACCATTCCGATGTGCCCCAATACAGCGCTTTGCCCTGTTCGATGATGCTGTGCATGGCCATCACCGTTTCGCGCATGGCCGTATCGGGGTCGGGGCGGTGGCAAAAATAGATGTCCACATAATCCATTTCCAGCCGCTCCAAACTCTTGTCAATGCTCTCCATGAGATGTTTGCGCGACAAGCCCCTGTCGTTGATGTCGTCGCTCATGGGCCAATACGCTTTGGTGGAGACGACGAGGGTGTGGCGGGGGAACTGTTGCAGGACAGCCCCCATTTGCCGCTCGGCCGCGCCACGGCCGTAAATATCGGCCAAATCAAAAAAGTTGATGCCCTTCTCGTAGGCATTGGTGATGATTTTGTCGGCTGATTCACGGCCGAGTTTGTCCTCGCCAAAGTTAATCCAGCCCCCCAACGACACAGCACTCACCCGTAAACCAGAATTTCCCAAACGACGGTATCTCATTGCGTCTCCTTTTTGATGAGCTTGTTAGCTCGTTATTTATCGTGTGTTTCATCACATCTGTAGGGGCAACCCTTGTGGTTGCCCAGACTTCTGGCTATCCCGAAACAGGGGGTAGGCACAAGGCCTACCCCTACAACGGGCCAACAGCAATGAAACACACTCGTTTTTGTAATAAAGTGCCCCGAATTGCGCCCATTGTAGCGCATGAGCCATGCCGCCAAATGGTCAGCATACCTAATGCTAACTCTGGTTAGGATTGGGGAATAAACAGGATGATTAAAACTGTTTTTTTAACGCAAAGACGCGAAGGTGCAAAGACGCAAAGGGTTTAAGCGTTTCTTTGCGTCTTCGCGTCTTTGCGTTAAAAGAAAACCAGCATCAATAACTTTGCGATGGTTAGCGGCGACGAAAGTATTGTTTGAGGGTGCGGCGTTGCCGCCACAAGGCGAGACGGCCGTGTTCGACCTCATCCCTGTGGCATAGGCTGATTTCATGGCCGGGCACGGCCGCTTCGAGGTTCGCTTCCAGCGGCCACATCTGCAAGCCAAACTGCGCCAACGGCCGCCGACACGGCTTGGTGGTCAGTACATAGGGGCGGCGCAAGTTGGCGGGTGATTTGGAGCCGTACAAATCTAATTCGGGCGCGTACTCCGCCCAGCGGCCGGTTAGCGGCTGTAACCGACTGGGGAGCAACTCCTGAAAACTGTCATACACGGCGATGGCCTCATCGAGGCCGCCCATGCGCCACGGCCGCGCAAAATGTTGCAGTGGAACCTGAAACCAGCGCGTCGGCTGGGCAAAATGGGTTCCCACATCCCCAAAATTGGTGGTGAAGGAGGTGCGCGGGAAGGTGTAGAACCGCTCCGTTTGCACCAAGTATTTCATTTTGATGGGGAACCAATCGGTGGGGGGGAAACGGCCGAACAACTCATGCAAGCCATCGGTGGGGGAGACGGCCGTATCCCCCCGCGCCAGCCACGCCTCGAAAGCGGCCCATTGGGCGGCCGTGTAGAGTTGCCCTTGGAACCACGCCACCTGCATGAAGAAGACATCGTTGGCATCGGGGTAGGGCACAAAGGGGTGGTGGGTGGTGCCGTGGAACCACAAGGCGTTGAGCGAACAGCCCGCAATGCGTTCGTCGGCTGAATAGGCGGCGCGGGCTTGCAGGGCGTAGTCGTAGAAGGCGCGGGAGACGACCAAATCGTCTTCGAGCAAGATAACTGCGCCGTGTTGCAGGGCGAGTCGGCCGCAGAAGAACACGTTGCCAATCAGCCCCACGTTGGTGGGGTGGTGGATGATTTCGTAGGGGCCGTGGGGCCAGTGGAAGCGGGCGGCGACTTCGCGCACGGCCGTGCCCCGCGCCCCGCCTGCGTCTATGGCCACGATGAGGGGGATGTTGGCGGCGGGGTATTCGGCCGCCGCCAGCGAAGCGAGCAAGCGGGCGAGTGCTTCGGGGCGGTTATAGGCGGGGATGGCGATGGGGGGATGGCTCATTTGTTATTGATTACTGGTGCTTTGTCGTTGCTAGGAGATGATTTGTCGTTGCTAGGAGAGTGATTTGTCGTTGCTAGGAGGTGATTTGCCGTTGCTAGGAGGTGATTTGCCGTTGCTAGGAGGTGATTTGTCGTTGCTAGGAGGTGATTTGTCGTTGCTAGGAGGTGATTTGTCGTTGCTAGGAGGTGATTTGTCGTTGCTAGGAGGTGATTTGTCGTTGCTAGGAGGGGATTTGTTGTTGTGAGGGCTAGAGGTGATTTACCGTTGCTAGGATGTGATTTGTCGTTGCTAGGAGGTGATTTGTCGTTGCTAAGGGGTTTTTGCCGTTGCTAAAGGGGTGTTTGCCATTTTTGCGTGGTGCTGGGTCGTGGTGTGGCACCCCGTGGGCGAGCGGGCGGCTTTTTGGTTGTCCTTCACAAAGGGGACTGTATCGTTGTGATGGCATAGGCTGTAATTGGCTTGATTTGCTATGTAGGTTTGAGGGATGATTAGGCGCAAGCTCTGACTTTGAGTAGCACACGAAATTTGACAATATGACACCTGATAAATCCCTCAATCCAACGATAACTAAAAATCGCCTTAGGCGAGGCACCCTTCTTCTTTTCCTTATCACTATGACAATGTGGTTTGTAGCCTGTGCTATACCCCAACAAAATCATACCCCCATACCCCCAGCTACGTTAACAATAACGCCTTCCCTAACAGATAATCTACCGTTAACACCGACTTGCCTACACAAGTATTACTACCGACCATCACCTCTATACCAGCAACGATTAATCCTCCCACAGCTACACCTAATCCCCCTACCGCTACACCTAACCCATTGGCGTTTATTGATGAATTGGATCAATGCAATCCCAATTCATCCCTATGGGAAGGGAGTACAGACCCTGTAGAACCTTGTGCTGGCTTTCAATTCTCGTCTGACCAACGTTTTGTGGGTTTCTTTTACGGGTTTGATTATTGCGGCCGTCGCCTCCTTCTTTTTGATAGGCACACCGAGACGATTATTTACGACTCATTCGCCGACCAGAGCAGTGGATTTTATGTGGAGTTTTTGACCAATGGCAACGTATTGATAAAAGCTGGCCACTGTGAAGGTGCAATATATTACCTAATCAATCCCTATACGGGTGAACAAACACGATTGGGACGCGGTGTTGGGAGTGATAGTTTGGTGTGGAATGAAGAGCGAACGGCCTTTGCCTCCATAGTTACGACATATGCTCTTGGCAGTATGGTTTGGGGTTATAACATTGAAAAAGATTTTATCTTTTTACCAGAATCAACGTATTTTTGGGCGATTGAAGACCAACTAGTTTGGTCGCCTGATGGCTCCCATCTTTTGTACGAACATCGCCCACTTGGCTCTGGAATCCCTTATAGCTTTTCAGATGCGAATGCTATTATCAGGGTTAATGCGGATACGGGCGACAAACAAGTGTTGGTCAGTGAGCCAAACCATGACTACCATTTGTGTGCGGGGGTACCACGATTGTGTAGGCTATGGTTTGGTGATTGGATTCAAGTTCATCGCCTCCCTTTCTACCCCCAAGAGGTGCTTTATGAAGATGAAAGTTTTTACCGTTTGCCAGAGGTAATTTGTTTGCTAACAGGCCGACAATGTATGGATGCCAGCGAACCCTTGGCACTCAATTGGCAAACAGGGGAATTGCTTCCGTGGGATGAACGGCCGCGCAATTAATCCTACTCAGCCTAACGGGCAATTACCTCTCCTCTGCCTCTCCTGCCCCCTCCGCACTCCCCACGGCCGCCGCCAAATAAAACGCAAACGCCAAATCCACCAAGAAAAAGCTGTGGTCCACCAGCCCGTGCAACAGCATATGCACCAATCCCCCCAGCAACCCCACCGCCAACGCATACTCCCCTCGCGCCACTAACCACTCACCACGAACCACTTTCCTCCCCAGTCCCCACACGGCCGACCCCACCAGCCACCCCCCACTGACCACCCCCAACAACCCCAACCGCGTGGCAAAATCCAAAAAGATATTGTGCGGGTGGTTCAGGTTCGGCTCCTGCCACGCGGCCGAGAGAATGTAACGGCCGCGATACGCATACAAAAAGTTATCCAGCCCCACCCCAAACCACGGATGCTCCCGCACCATGTTCAGGCTGGCCTGCCACAGTTGCAAGCGGAAAATCCCCGTCGCACTGCGCGGGTCTAGCCGCGTGGCCAGCGCAGGGATTTGCTGGCCGATGAGGAACACGGCCGCTACCCCCCCCAACCCCGCCACCACCCACGGCCAAATCCGCCCCCCCCGCCGCCACTGCCACACCCCCAACACCAGCAACGTCGAGCCGGGCACGCCCAACAGCAACGCCCCCTTGCTAAAACTGAGCAAGATGGCCAAACCAATGGGCACGGCCGCCGCCCCATACCACCACCTGCGCCGCCCATCCCCCAGCAGAAAGACGGCCGCCAACAACGGCCACACCCGCCCCAAAAACAGAGCCACATTGTTGGGCGAGCCGTAGATAGAGCGCAGGCGCATCACCCCCCCTTCCGCTTCAATCAAATTCGTGCCCGTCACATATTGCCCCAACCCAATCAGGGCGATGAGCAGGCCGCCCAGCACAAACGCATCCACAATGCGCCACGTCTCGGCCGCTGTCGGCCGCACCCCCCGCCAAATGAGATAAAACAAGGCTGGCTCGACAATCACCCGCCGCCACTCATTCGTGGCCACATCCAACCTCTCCGTGAACAACAGCGACACGGTAGCGACAAGTACAAACGCGAGGACGGCCCAGTCCGTTCGTAGTAACGACTTGAGTCGTTCTGGAGCAGAGGGGCGGAGGGGCAGAGGAGCAGAGGAGAGATATGCGCCACCCCCCTTTGCGCCTTTGCGCCTTCGCGCCTTCGCGTTAAAACAAAATCTTCCAACCACCCAACCCCCCATCGAGCCAGCCACGCGGCCGTGGCCACCAACGCAAACACCTCAATCGGCGAAAAGCGGTACTGAAAAATCGGCTTGAGGACGGGTTGCACATAAAACGTCATGCTGAACGCCATCAGAACCAGCCCCCAGCTCGGCCGCCAGTAGAGCATGGCCAACAGGGCGCACAGGGCGAGGAGCATCAGCCAAAACCACGGGGTCACATAAAACAGCCCCGCGCTCAGGCCGATGAGCGCCAATTGGGGCACATCATCCAGCCGGCGGTAGATGCCGCCCAGTTGCGCCCCCCACGTGAACCAGCCCGCCAGTGCGAGCACGGCCGCCGCCACCACAACCAATCCCCCCTGCACCGTGGCCGAAACCCCCGCGAACCACTCCCCCCCACGGCCGAGCGGCCACGCCACCCGCTTGCCCAACCGCACCGCCACCCCCCCCAACAGAACGGCCAAAGCGATGAAACCCGCCTGCGCCCAGCCATACGGCCGTGGGTCGGGCCGATACCCCACGCTAAAACCGTGCAACGCCCACTGATCCCAGCCCCGCTCCGCCTCCAGCACCAGTATGTGCCAGCCGGGTTCCAAATTCGTGGCGATGGGTTCAAGGCGGATGAAATCCTCGGCGGGGTCAGCCGTGGTCAGCACGAGGGCGGCGCGGCCGTTGTCGAGCGGGAGCGCATTGGCAGGCTCGCCGTCCACCGTGGCATAAAACCGCCCCCGAAAATCGGCCCGGCGCACCCGCGCTCCGATTTCTGTGCCCCAAAAGCGGACAGTCACGCTGTCGGGCGGCTCTCCTTCGGCTACCTCGCTCATATCCGCCCCAAACTCGGCCGAAAACTCCCAGCCGCCCACAAAGGTTTGATGGGGGTCGGTGGGGCTGGCCAAATAATAGCCGGGCAGAGCGGCCGTCGGTGCGGCCGTCCCCTCTGCCAAACGCCCCACATGGGGATGGCTCACCAAATCGAAACCATGCTCGGCCGAGGTGGTGGGGGCGTGGGCTTGCCAGCCCTGCACAAACAAAATGCCCGCCCACGGCCACTCTCGCTGGGCGCGGGTCAGGCCATCTAGCACAAATTGGAGCTGGTTGTCAGCCGTGGTTTGCCCCCATGCCGAAGGCGCACCCGCCCAGCCAGCGTGCAAGCTGTTCCAGCCCCAATTGCCCGCCCAAACGGCCGTTTGCCCATCCCCATACTGCTCTACCACCTCCCGCAACAAAATCAGCCGGTTGAAATTCAGGACAGCGGGGTCTACCGTGCGGTCGAACGGGTCGCTGTCGAAGCCGTAGGGCTTGCCCGCCACGACATCGAACGCGTCTTGTGCGCCCGCTTCGTAGAGCTGTTGCAAATAGCGCCAGTCGGCCATGTTTTGCGGCCCCATCTCCACCGTGGGGGCGAGGGGCGCGGAGATGATCACAGCCGTGCTGTCGGCCGTGCGGATGGCGGTGCTGGCGGCCGTCAGCAGGGCGGCGTAGTCGGCCGCGTTCACGGCTCGGCCGCCCCATTGGCTGGCCAAATTGGGTTCGTCCCAGATGATGTAGTGGCTGATTTGACGGCCGTAGCGGGTGGCGAAGGCTCCCGCCCACGCCGCAAATTCGGCGGGTGGCGGCGGTGCGTATTGGCTGGCGGGGTCGCCGTTGAGCAAGATGGTTAGCTGGAGGGTGGGGTGGTTGGCCACGGCCGCTAAAAGGTGGTCGCTCTCCGCCCAATCAAATGCGCCATCGCTGGGCCAGTAAAAACTCTGCTTGATGTGGCGCACGCCCAAGTTGGCTATTTGTTGCAGATTGGCTTCGAGTTCGGCGGAGGTGTATTGCTCTAAAGCAACGTTCAGGCCGAGTTGGGGTCGGCCGTGGGGGATAGGTTCTGGCAACCCCACTGGGATGCCACGGGTGAGGTAGGCGTATTGGGCGCGGGTGGCTCCGCTGGCTCCCAAGCTCAGCAGGGCGAGGATGCCGCACAGCAGGGCGGCGAGGCGGGTTTGGCGATTGGTCATGGGGGCTAAGTTCGTAGTAACGGCTTTAGCCGTCCTTGTTTGGCTAGTGGGGCAATTGTAACGGTTTAAGGGGCGGTTGGGGAGAGAGTTTAGGAACCACACAAGAAGTCATTTCCAAATTCATTATACTTGGGTATTGACATTACTATATGTCGCACAGTATAATGCGACGCATGATACCCAATCACGAAAAAGAAGAGCAGTACGACAAACTGTTGCTTGAACTGCGCCGGGGAACCCTCATGCTGGCCATCCTGAGCCAGATGAAAGAGGAACAATACGGCTACTCGCTCAAGCAATCGTTGGCGGATACAGGGTTGGACATTAACGAAGGAACCCTGTACCCACTCTTGCGCCGGCTGGAAACCCAAGGGCTATTGGAAAGCGATTGGCAGGTGGTGGATGACACACGGCCGCGCCGCTACTACAAAATCAGCCCGTATGGGGAAACGGTATTGGCCAATTTGACACAAGAATGGCAGTCGTTGGTGCAAGTGATGGCTCGATTATTAGGCCATCAACCAGCTAAAGAGGATGAAATACAATGAATGGCAATGAAATGTTAGACCGTTATATCCACGAGGTGGGGCGCAATTTGCCCAGCCTTGTGCGCGAAGATATTCAGTTGGAGTTGCGCTCGTTGGTGCAAGATGCGGTGGAGGAGCAAGCGGCCGACCCCGCCCAGCCGAGTGCCAAGGTGGTGGCGGCCGTGTTGCAAGAGTTTGGCTCGCCCCAGCAAATTGCGGCCAAATACCACCCCGACCAAGGCTTAATTGGGCCCAATTTGTACCCTGCCTATAAATTGTGGTTGACCATCGCCTTGGCCATTATGGCGGGGGCGCATTTGGTGGGGTTGTTAGCGGCTATTTTGCAGGGTGAGGCGGCCTCTTTTGGGTCAACCATTGCCAACACCCTCTCCTCTTTTTGGGATTCGGCTATTGCCTATGTGGGCGTGCTGACCCTCATTTTTGCAGGTTTGGGGCGTATGGGCATAGACAAAATCCCGTGGCTCAACACTGACCCACCTGCCACGTGGGATCCTTATCAATTGCCCGCTGTGGATGACCCCAACCGCATTAGCCGAGGGGAGATGATAACGGGCATTGTGTTTGCGGCCGTTTTTGTCATGGTGGCCAATTTTTCCTACGAGGCGTTGGGGTTTGTGGATGTGACGAATGCGGAACGGCCGATTGTGCCCTTTTTTACGCCCGAATTTGCCCGCTTTGTGCCGTGGCTCACCGCTTTGTGGGTGGTAGACACCTTGCTCAAAGTGTTTGTGATGGCTCAGGGGCGTTGGAATCGGCTGACCCAAACAGGCAATATCATTATTTCAACCCTGTTCTTGATTGTCCTGTTCAACATCTACACCACCCAATCAGTGTATACCGAACTGATGGCCACACGGGTGGCGCAGGGCATTATTGGGTTGGTCATGTTGGTGACGTTGTGGGAGATAGGGACGCATGTATATGGGCTGGTGGCAGGACGGCCGTTTAAGTTCAGCACCTTCTTCCGCACCCGCCTTGCCTAAGGCTGGCTCATCCCAATCAGGTGCGACGCACTTTAAGTGCGTGACCAATAAGGCAAAAAAAACGAGCAGATTGTGCAATCTGCTCGTTTTTTTTGCGTCAATTTTTTTTGTGGTTCTAAACAGACCCGTTGCCAACCAAAACTTGGTCTACCAATCCATAGGCTTTGGCTTCATTGGGATCCATATACATGTCCCTGTCTAAATCTTCTTCGATTTTAGCCAAGGGTTGCTTGGTGTGTTTGCTCAAAATGTCGTTGATGGACGACCGCAAGCGCAAAATCTCACGCGCCTGAATCTGAATATCGGTCGCTTGCCCCTGCGCCCCACCAAGAGGTTGGTGCATGTGGATGGTGGCGTTGGGCAGGGCAAAGCGCATTCCCGGCTCGCCAGCGGCCAATAACACCGTGCCAAAACTGGCTGTGAAACCAACGGCCACCGTCGAAACAGGGCACTCGATTTGTTGCATGGTGTCGTAAATGGCCATGCCCGCATACACCTGCCCACCGGGGGAGTTGATGTAGAGCCGAATCGGTTTGGTCGGGTCTTCCCGCGCCAAAAAGAGCAGTTGGGCAATCGTCAGGTTGGCGATTTGGTCATTGATGGGCGTACCCAAGATGATGATGCGCTCTTTGAGCAAGAGCGAGAAAATATCCATTGCCCGTTCGCCCCGTGGACTGTTTTCGATGACCATTGGGACGAGTGAAGTTGGGATAATCATAAAGCGTCTCCTGAAAAATAACCCTTCAAGGTTATCAAGACCTTGAAGGTTTTGTATAGTTTGCCTTACTCTACCGCCAGCCTGTAAATGTTGCGTTATTCTAGCGCAATGCTTACGCGGTTTCGGCCGTGTCGCTCTCTTTTTCTTGTTCTTCTTGTTCTTCTTGCGGAACCTCTGGTTCGGCCGTTAAATCGGGTGCATTGCCTGCCCCAATTTGCACCATCCGCTCCGTCACTTTGGCCAAGATTATATCGTTGAGCACAGAGAGGCTTTGGTCGTTGTCCTTCTTGAATTGCTCGCGCAGGAGGTTGGCAAACTCTTCATTATAGTAGGGCTTATCCGTTAGATCTGTGATGCGCTTCTCGATTTCAGCATCCAAGTCTTCGGGCAAAACGGTGATTTGTTCGGCACGGACGAAGTGTTGCAAAGCCAGTGTTTGTTGGACTTCCATCACGGCACTCTCTTGCCAAAGGGTGTGGAAAGATTCTTCCGTCACTTCTTGCATTTGCAAATAATCGGCCCATTTCCAACCATACCGCTCGACTTGTTTCTTGAGTTTTTCGATGCGGTCATTGATTTGTTCGGCGACGGCCGCTGGTGGATACACCATCGTTGCACCCGCGATTAACTCTTCCACCATCCCATCTACAAACTCATTTTTGAGCCGACTTTCGGCCGCTTTTTGCAAGCGAGTGCGTTCTGCTTCGCGCAAATCGGCCAAGGTGGCGAAGGTTTCATCCAAGCTTTGGGCGAACTCGTCGTTTAGCTCGGGCATTTCGCGGGTTTGCACGCCCGTAACTTCCAAATCAAACTGCGCCTCACGGCCAGCCGAAGCACCAAAATCATCCCCCTCGGGCCAGCGAATGTTAAAGTGCAGGGTATCTCCCACCTTAGCCCCGACGAGGTGTTGGACAAAGTCGGTTCCCGCATATGTTTTGGTCTCATCCAAAATAAAGGCCGTGCCTTCATGGTCATGGAAGAGTTGGTCTTCGGAGGAGTGGTCTACGACCCAATCTTCGGCCGCATCTTGGGGCACGAGTGCGCCTACGCCAACCACCTCAACCCAATCGCCCAATTCGGCCGTGCGGTCTTCCACATCCTCGGTTTTGGCGTTGCGCTCGCGCAGGGCTTCCACGGCCGCATCTACCGCTTCTTCGGTGATTTCGGCCGTGCCCAACTCCCGCCGTATGGCACGGTAATCGCCCAGCGTGACCACAGGGGTCAACGGCACAATCAGCTCGATACGGGCAGGTTTGGCGCTCATATCTTCCAAAGAAATCGGGGCATATGGCTCGATATTTTCAGCCATCAAGGTGTTGGCCATGTTTTCTTGGAGCCATTTTTCCAAAATCTCGAAGCGCATCGCCTCTTCGCCATACCGTTGCATAATCACCCCAAGGGGGGCTTTGCCGGGGCGAAAGCCGGGAATCCGCACTTGTTTGGCTAATTTTTTGGCCGTTTCGCGCATCGCTGGCTCAATGGTAGCCTCGGCGAATTCAAGGGTGACATGCAGTTGACGTTGGTCGTCTTCGTGGTGGGTAATGGTTGGGTTCACAGAAATACCTCGTACAAGATGGGAATTGAAGAGATAGAGATGGGAGATAGAGATAGAGGGATACGTCGTTGGCTGGTCTGTTACGGTTTCCTCTATCTCTATCTCATCCCTCTATCTTTTCGCTGTTTTTGCAAAAAAAAGCGTTGCCGAGGGCAACGCTTTGGCGATTTAACGGGCTAATGGGGAAGGCGGGACTCGAACCCGCACACCTTGCGGCACATGATCCTAAGTCAAGCGCGTCTGCCAATTTCGCCACTTCCCCTAAAGGATAGGATTATAGCTTTTCACGGGACAGGTTACAAATTTAGCTTGTCAGCATTTCAGCTTGTCAGCTTTCCCTCTGCTCCTCTGCTCCCCTCTCCCTCGCTCTTACTCCCCACCCAGCCCTTCCCACCATGCTCGCAAATCCTTCATGCCTGCGCTGTTGAGTTTGTGGCCTGTGTTGTACTCGTGGTAGCTTAGGGTTGCGCCGGCTTGGCGCAGGGTTTGGGCGGTGCGTTGGGCTAGGTGGAGGGGGATGCGGTCATCGGCCGTGCCGACCCCCATCCAGATGGGTTTATGGGCCAACGGCCGACTATCCGCCACATGCTCGGGCACTTCGGGCACAAACCCCACCAAACTGGCCACCCCTCGCACCAATTCGGGCTGGGCCAGCGCGAGGGAAAGCGCCGCCGCCGCACCTTGGCTAAACCCCAGCAAGTAAATGCGCTCGGGGTCGGCTCCGTACACATCGGGCAGAGATTTGACAAAATAGGTCAACGCCTCGACTGCATCTCGGAAATCGGCCAAACTCGGCCACCGTCCCGACTGGGCAGGGATGTGGTCTTGTTGGATGAGCCATGAGTAGCCGGCCGTATCGTCGGGCTTTTCGGGTTCCCACTCAATGCCGCGTGGGGCGATGAGGAGCCAATCGGGGGGCAAGGCGGGGGCAAACACCCATGTCACATCTTCGGTTCCGTGACGGCCGTGGAGCATGACCACCGTAGGGTGTGGCCCATTTTGCTCGGGTTGGCGCACGCGGTGGGCCAGACCTGTCATGTAAGCGGCACGGCCGTATTCAACGAGTAGTGGTTTCATAGGAGGAGAGGGGGAGAGGAAGAGAGGGGGTGCAGGGGAGCAGGGGAGAAGCTGACTAGCTGAAGTGCTGACAAGCTGACCTGCTAAATTGTTCCCCGCTTTCGCCAAATAGCCAAGGGGAAGCTAAACTTTGTTAATAGTCATTTGTCATTTGTCACTGGCTTCCTTTCCCCAAACCCCCTTTTGTTCATTGCTCCTTGCTCATTATTCCTTGATATATGTCCACCATTCATTACACCCACGATAACGGGCTGGCTACGATTGCGCTAAACCGCCCCGAGAAGATGAACGCGCTCAACCAGACGATGATTGCCGAGCTAACCAAGGCTCTGCGTGAGGCGGGGCGGGATACGGCCGTGCGCTGTCTCCTCCTGACGGGCAACGGCCGAGGTTTTTCCGCTGGCCACGATTTAAGCGAAGCCGTTCTGCTGGCGGGCGTAGCCGAAGGCTCCTTCGGCGACCATTTACGGGCGGTTTACTACCCGCTTATCCAGCAAATTGTGGAGATGCCCAAGCCAGTGGTGGCTGTGTTAAATGGCCCTGCCGCTGGCATTGGCCTCAGCATCGCCTTGGCGGCCGATATTCGCCTCGCCTCCACCCGTGCCCTGCTTACCCTTGGTTTTAGCAAAATTGGGATGATACCCGATGGGGGTGCGAACTGGTTTTTGCCCCGCTTGGTGGGCTACGGCCGTGCCTTCGAGCTGGCCGCCCTGAGCGACCAAATCACGGCCGAGCAAGCGCACGCGCTGGGGTTGGTCAACCACGTCATTCCCCACGAGCAATTGGGCGAGTTTTCAACCGCCTACGGCCGTAAATTGGCCGCTGGCCCCACCCTTGCCCTCGCCCTCACCAAACGCGCCATGCAACATGGCCTCACCCACACCCTCGCCCAAAACCTCGATTACGAAGCGCACCTGCAAGACATTGCCGGCCGTAGTACCGATTCTCGCGAAGGTATCACCGCCTTTCTGGAAAAACGCCCCACGCAGTTTGAGGGGAAGTAAGCAGGGGGAAGTGAGCAGGGGAGCAGGGGACAACCAGAGTAACCGACTCATCACTAACCACTAACCACTAACCACTAACCACTCTCCATGCACTTCATCACCATTGCAGGCAACATTGGCGTGGGCAAATCCACGTTGGTCACATTATTAGCCGATAAGTTGGGCTGGCACCCTGTCTTTGAAGCTGTCGAAGAGAACCCCTATTTAGCCGATTTTTATGGGGATATGTCGCGCTGGGCGTTTCAGTCGCAGGTCTTTTTTCTTTCCAAGCGGTTGCAACAACACCATGCCTTGCTCCAGCAGGGGCAATCGGTCATTCAGGATAGGAGTGTGTACGAGGATGCGGAGATTTTTGCCCGTAATTTGCAGGTGCAAGGGGCACTCAGCGGCCGTGATTGGGCCTGTTACTACGAGTTGTACCAAACAATGGCCACCTTGGTGCGCCCCCCCCACCTGATGGTCTACCTCAAGGCTTCTGTGCCAACCTTGCGGCGGCGCATTGCGCGGCGCGGCCGTGCCTACGAACAGGCCATCGCCGATAGCTATCTCTCCCAACTAAATGAATTGTATGACCAATGGGCGGATGGCTTTTCCCTCAGTCCCCTGCTAACGATTGACACGGATAATTTGGATTATGTGCAGTACAGCGACCATCTCGAGCAAATTTGGGAGCGCATTGAGCAGAGATTGAGCGGCCGTGATTTTCTGCGGTTGGAGTAGGTTATTTGGCGGCGGGGCTGGCTATTTGGGTGGGGCGTTTGGGGGTGGTCACGGCCGTGGACGAAGACATTGTTTCACGGCCGCGCTCGTGGTCGCGCTCCATGCAACTGGCGCGGGAGGCACCCGCCAAAGCGAGCAACACCAACACAGAGCAGAGAAATGAGAGTCCCCCGAAAATCGCTAAAATAGTCCACATCAGCTTGTCCTCTTCCATTTTGTACCTGTCAACGTCACTGTTAACAGTTTAACAGTTTGCAGAAGAGGGGGATATGGGACATAAGGGGGAGGTATTGGGTGTCTGTGCCCAGTGTGTTCAAAACAGTTTTTGGGGATGCATCATCGGTTCATTGTGCTATCTACCCCCCAATCGGCCGAACTTCTACAGGCAACCACACCGTAAAGACCGACCCCTCCCCCACGGCACTCGTCACCGCCACATTCCCCCCCATCATCTCGCAAAAGCGTTGCGTAATAGACAGGCCCAACCCCGTGCCCCCATACTGGCGCGTCGTCGAAGCATCTCCCTGCATAAACGGCTCAAAAATCTTGTCTATCTGATGGCTCGTCATCCCCACCCCCGTATCCGCCACACAAAAGCGCACCTGCTCCTGCGCCAACTCCACCGTCAGCGACACCGTGCCTTGGCTGGTAAACTTCGACGCATTGCTCAGCAAATTAAATAAAATTTGGCGCACCTTCATCTGGTCAGCATACATTTGGCCAATCTCGGGGGAGCAAACCAATTCCAGCTTATTCTCATTGCGGTTCAGCAACGGTTGCACCAGCCCCACCACACTATCCACCATTTCGCGCACATTAAACCGTTCCAAAAACAGTTCCGCCCGCCCCGCCTCAATTTTGGAAAGGTCTAGCACATCGTTGATTAGACTGAGCAGATGCCGCCCTGCTTGCTCAATCTTCTGCAAATCGGGCAGGAACTCCTCCTGCTCCAACTCCTCCATGTCCTCCTGCAAAATCTCGCTGTAGCCGATAATCGCATTGAGCGGGGTGCGTAGTTCGTGGCTCATGTTGGCCAAGAATTTGCTCTTGGCCTGATTCGCTTCCTCGGCCGTCGCCCGCGCCTGCTCGGCCGTGCCCTTGGCCCGCTCCAACTCGGCCGTGCGCTCCACTACCTGCCCCTCCAACGTGCGGCTGTAATCTTCCATTTGGCCATACAGTTGGGCATTTTCAATCGAGATGGCCACCTGCGCCAACAACAAATTCAGCACTTCTTGTCGTTCAGGGGTAAACGCCCCCGCCGTCAGATTGTTTTCTAAATACAGCAACCCCGTCAGCCTGTCGTGGTGAACAATGGGCATCCCCAGCACCGAGCGGGGCTGGTGCGCCTGCACATAAGGGTCGTTCACAAACAGCCCTTGGCGCGAAGCATCGCCCAACACCACCGTTTCGCGGGTGCGGGCGACATAGTGGACGATAGAAGCGGGCACGGGGGAATCGGCCGCATCCACCGCCAACGCCTGCCGCACCTGCACCGTCTCTTGCCCCGCCACCCCCGACGCTTCGATGACCCAGCGCTCCCCTTGGCGCAAAATGAGGAAGCCCCGTTGCGCCCCCGCATTTTCCACCACCACCCGAATCAGCTTTTCGAGGAGCCGTTCCAGCACAATTTCGCCCGAAAGGGCTTGCGATGCCTTCATAAAAGAGGCCAAATCGAGCAAGCCAATGCGCCGGCTGGTCGTAGAGGCGGCTCCCACGGCGTAGGTCGAGCTGAGGGAGAAAGTGGTGGTCGTGTTGGCCGTGTGGCCGTGTTGGCGGAACAGTTCGGCGTATTGCCGTTCCATCTGCTCCACCTTGAGCCGTGCCCCCCAACGGCCGTAGGTGTACCGCGCCTCGTGCAAATAGGTGGCCGCCACCCTGCTTTTGCCCAATTGGAGGTAAAAACGGCCGGCTAACTCATGGGCCATCCCCTCGTGGTGCAAAAAGCGGTTCACCCGCGCACTTTCGATGGCTCGGTCATAGGCATCCATCGCGGCCGTGCGTTGGCCCCGCACCCGTGCCAATTCGGCCTCCAACAACAGGGTCATATGCTCATAATTTTGGGGCGCATACACCGCCCAACGGGACAACTGCTTTTGGTAGCCCCGCACTTGGCGCACCACCATTTGCCGCTCCCGCCACGAATCTATCTGCCCGTAATCGCGCAGTAAAATGAGCCCTTGGTAAAACCAAAACTGCGCCAAAATGGTGGAACCACGCACCCCAAGGGCATATTTTTGGGCAATTTCCCCAAACGCCTTGGCCTGATTGTTCTCCACGTACAGATAGTGCAAGAACATTTTCATCACATAAAAGCGGCACAAGGCTGTCGTATCTTTGGCGCGTTGGTAGCTGGCCAAAATCTCCCCTTCATCTATCTCGCCGCTCGAAAGGCTTCCCCGATCCATCGTCAGCCCCAGCAAGGCGCTGACGATTTGCATGTTTTCCAGATAGCTGTTGTAAAACCGCTCCTCATTCAGCCGCCGAATGACCTTGTGATGGAGGGTTATTTCCTCGAGTTGGGTTTCCAATCGCTCCCCCGCAAAATTCATGTGGCGCACATAACCCGACAAGCAAAAGGCGGCATCGCTCCCCAACCCCCGTTCCAGTGATACCCGATACCCTCGGAACATTTGCGCCAACCCATCGCGCACATGCCCAAGGCGATGTTGCACGATGAGGCCGTAGACGATGGCCACACGGCCGCGTATTTCATCCCCCTCACTGCCCTGCTCCTCCAACTGAGCCAGCGCAAACTCGGCAATTTGTTTGGCGGCCGACACATTGTTCAGGTAAGCGGCCGTGGCCGCCGCATAAATGGCAAAGCCATAGGGGGAAAAACGGGAACGGCCGTACTGCAATGTTTGGCTCACCAACACCATGCTCAACAGCGGCGAGAGGTTGGGCAAGACAAAATAGCTCATGTTCGAGACTTGGTACAAAATCCGCATCACCGCCAACCGCAACGGGTCGGTCACAGGCGGCAATTGTGCCAACGTGGCCAAACCCCGCCGGTCTACGCTCCACTTGACCCGCAAAATCTCGCGCAAAGTGGCCAAACGGCTCGGGTCATAGGGCACTTGTACGCCCATCATGCGCAACGTCTCCCAGCCCAAATTTACCGAATCCAACATTCTGTTTTGGGCGGCCAACGATTGCACCTGCACCTCGTACCCTTGCGCTTTGTGCAATAAGCTTGGGGCGGAAGCGATGGCTTGGTCGGCCAAACTCATCGCTTTGTCGTGCAGGCCCGCATGGAGGGCCGATTCGGCCGCATAGCGATAAGTCTCATGCACCACTTCTGGCTCAGGTTGCCAACTCATCTCGGGCAAAAGGGCCAACGCCTGCTCAAAATAGGCCAAAGCGGGCCGATACGCGGCCGAGCCGTGTGCCTTGCGCCCCGCCACCAAATTCAGTTGCACCAACTCTTGCTTGCGCTGGGGGTCGCTAATAATCTCGGCCGCCTGATTGAGCTGATTGACAATATCAAAAATCTGCTCATCCAACTCCCCTTCCAGCACCCGCGCCAAAATATGCCGCCCCACTTGCCAATGCACCGCCCGCTTGCGCTCCGCCGAAAGCATGGCATAGGCGGCCACCCGCACTCGCGTAAAGCCAAACTCCAAAACGTGCTGATGGCGGTCTTGCTGGTGCAAAAAGCCTTGCTCTAAGGCGGGTTGGAGCCGTTCCAGCACCTGCACCACCGATAATTCCGCCACCAACGACAAGACCTCGGTCTCGAAACGATGGCCAATTTTGGCGCAAAAATTGGTGGATGAAGAGCGGGCTACCACCTGTCTTTTGTTCAATGGCTCGCGCCAAATCCTGCACTTCTGCGGCCGTGCGGTGCGTCACATCAGCCACCAATTGGGCAATGGCCTCACTAGCCAGTGGCTCTAAATTGATAAAATTGAGCCGCGTTTGCTCCGCCTGTAACTGCAACACCAGCTTGGCGAATGGGTTCTGGTCACTCATCTCCTCACTGCGGTAGGCGGTGATGAGCAAGCAATTTTGCATTTGCTCGTCGGTGAGGAGGAGCTGGAGCCATTTGAGCGAGGCGGCATCGGCCCATTGCAAATGGTCTAAAAAGAGAACAAGCGGGTGCAGGGGCAGGCAAATGGCTCGCACAAAGCGGAGCAAAACGCGGTGAAACGAGAGGCGCACCTCGGAGCTGGAGAGGTTGGTGGGGTGGGATTTGCCCACAATGAGCGCCAAATCGGGCATGACCTCGATAATCATGCCCAAATCTTCGCCGACATGGGCGATGAGCCGCTCGCGCCAATAGGCAATACGCTCTTCGCTTTCGGTCAGCAATTGGCGCACAAGAGCGCGGAGCGTTTCGATGAGGCCGTTGTAGGGGATGTTGGATTGGATTTGGGAGAAACGGCCGGCGACGAAATACCCCCCTTGGGTGGTCACCAAACGGCCGATTTCTCGCGCCAATGAGGCTCGGCCGCTCCCTGCTGGCCCCGAAAGCACCGCCATCTCCATCGCCCCCGACCCCGCCCGATGAAAAGCGCGGAGCAAGGCGGAGAGTTCCGCTTCACGGCCGTATAACTTATCGGGGATGCGGAAAATGTTAGAAACATCTTCTTGGGCAATGGGAAACGAATCAATTTTGTACTCAGAGAGCCATTGTTGCTGGCAAATGTGCAAATCCGCTTGCAACGCATAGGCGCTCTGGTATCTATCCTCCGCCATTTTCGACATGAGCTTGAGGACAATTTGGGACAGAACGGGCGGGATGGAGGGGTCTACCACATGGGGTGGCGTTGGCTCTTGGGCAATGTGGGCGTGGACGAGTTCGATGGGGTCTTCGGAGGGAAACGGCCGTTGTCCCGTCAACATCTCATACAGCGTCACCCCTAGCGAATAAAAATCGGTGCGGTAATCCACTGCCCGGTTCATGCGCCCCGTTTGCTCGGGCGAGATATAAGCCAGTGTCCCCTCGGGGCTATCGGGGGTGGCCACCACTCTATCCTCTCCCACCCGTGCCGCAATGCTAAAATCGCTTATTTTGACCTGATTGGTCTTGAGATTGGCAATGATATTGCCTGGCTTGAGGTCTTTGTGGACGATGCCCGCTTGGTGCATCTGCTCCAGTGCCTCGGCCAATTGCAAGCTAATCTGCAAAAACAGCTCCAGCGGGAGCCGCTTTTTGTTCATAATGAGCCGCAACGATTGCCCGCCAAAATCCTCCATGACCAGCACGGGGCGGTTTTCCATGAACTCGAGGCTATACGGCCGTACCACCCCCTCCAAATATAAATCTTTGCCCAATTGGTATTCGTGCTGGAGTTTGCTCACCTCGGCTGGGCTGGGGTACACCTCGCGCAGGAGTTTGAGGATGACAGGGCGGCCGTCTACCACCCGCAAACCACGGTAAATCAGGCTTCGCGCCCCTTCATCTATCTTATCGGTGATGGTGTAGCCTGTTAATCTGAGTGTGGCAAGGGTTTGCATGGCAGGTGGGTGCAGATAGAGACAGGAGATAGAGATAGAGGGAAAAATATAATTCGCGCCGACTTAATTCGCCTCTATCTCTATCTCTACACTCTATCTAATCTTACCTCACAATTTTGGTTTGTGGGTATCAACATGCTGTGAAAAGTTTGACTATCTTGGATTGTTTCTGGGTGGGCTGAAGTTAAGCATCAGCGAAGTTGCCATTTTGGACAAAAGCTGAACTCCTTGTTGCATTTTATGGCTTTTCACGAATGGACGAACTCCCATGTGCCACCTTTGCCAAACCAACGCTATTTCCCGCCGCGATTTTATCCGTTTGGGCACGGCCGCTCTCGCCGCCACATGGTTGGCGGGCTGTACATCGGCCGCAGTCGAGCCAGCGGCCGTTGGTTCCACCCACTGGCACGGCCGCCCCACCCCTGCCGACTACCCCACCCTTGCAGGAACCATCGCCCAACGCACGGCCGACGAACTGGTGCTAACCGCCCCCGTTGGCCAGCGCACCATCCCCCTCACGGCCAACACCCGCTGGCAAACAGCCGGCGGCACCACCCAAAAAGAGCCATCAGCCGAGGTGGGCACGGCCGTCCTCGTCTGGCTCGACCCAGCGAGCGAGGCGGCGCAACAGGTGCAAGCCATCCCCAACATCACCACCGTTTCGGCCGAGCAAATCCCCACTGATGTCCCCCAACCCGCCCCCACGGGAGCGGCCGAGCCGTTTGGCCCGCTGTCCTTCATCACCCGTGCGGGCTGGGGCGCGGCCGAACCCGCATGGGCGATGGGTGGCGAGGCGGGGCTGTACGATGCCCAACACAACCCCGGTGGCTGGTTGGAATACCCCGCCCCGCTGAGTAATCAGTTGCACACGGCCGTTGTTCACCATTCCGCGCTCAATTTCGACCAAGGGCCACGGGAAATTCAGGCCATCCACATGCGCACCGCCCTCTTTGCCGATGTGGGCTACCACCTGCTGATAGATGGTTTGGGGCAGTTGTATGAGGGACGGCCGCTCAATGTGCGCGGGGCGCACACGGGTGGCCACAACACGGGCTATGTCGGTATCTGTTTGTTGGGCAATTTTGAGCAGGTTCCCCCTTTGCGGGCACAGTTGGAGACGTTGACGACCTTGTTGGGCTATTTGCAGGGGCAGTACACCATCGGCCGTTTGGGGAGCCATCGGGAGTTCCAGCCGGGCGTGACCGCCTGCCCCGGCCAATACCTCCAACCCGAGTTGGGCGGCT
Source organism: Candidatus Hadersleviella danica (assembly GCA_016711405.1). GTDB lineage: Bacteria > Chloroflexota > Anaerolineae > Promineifilales > Promineifilaceae > Hadersleviella > Hadersleviella danica. Next base: position 170,786 of record JADJSZ010000001.1, read on the forward strand.
TGCGCAATCGCTTGGGGATGAATTTTTGAGGGTAGCGAAAAGAGAAGGTTGAGGGGAGCGACGGCCGTTAGGCAAACTCTATTTTGAGGTGCTTCCCCATCGCCTGCGCCAGTCTAGCCAGAGAATCCAGCGTTACCTGTGTGTTTGCTGGGTCAAGCAAGCGTTCTATTTGCGACCGACTGGTATTCATGCGCAAGGCAATTTCGCTCTTGGTGAGATTTTGTTCGGCCATAATATCGGCCATTTGCAAGGCCAACAATCGCTTTTGGGCTTTGCTGGTCACCTCTTCTAAAATGCCATCTTCAGCCAAGAAATCATCAAAATTTGAGCCACGATATTGGTTCATCATGTTGCTATCCTTTTTGCCACAATTCCTGACGGGTTCTGGCTAACCGCAAATGGATGCGTTTTATCTCGGTTGGAACAGGCAAGGATTTGGACACGAATTTCACGAATTGGTCTCGAAAAAATTGGTGTGATTCGTGTAATTCGTGTCTAAAAAAGAGCCTCTCATAAACGATTTTCGATTTTCAAATTGTTTGCATCGGTTCTTATCGGTGAATAATGACATTGTCTATCAGTCGAGTACGGCCGATAAAAACCGCCAACGACACGAGCCGCTCCCCCGCAATCTCCTCCACCTCCACCAACGTTTGGGCATCGGCGATGCTCACATAATCGAGCTTGGCCAACGGCTCGGCCGCAATAAGCCCCCGCATTTCGGCGCGAATCGCTTCCGCATCGGTTTGGCCACTGGCCACGGCCGCTTCGGCCGCATCCAACGCCCGCCGCAACACCAACGCCGCCTGTCGCTCCGCCCCCGCCAAATACTTGTTGCGCGAACTCATGGCCAACCCATCTGGTTCCCGCACAATCGGGCAGACCACCAGCTCCAAATTAAAATTGAGGTCTTGCACCATGCGGCGCAACACCGCCACCTGCTGGGCATCTTTTTGCCCAAAATAGGCACGGGTGGGCTGGATGATGTTGAACAGCTTGGCCACCACCAGCGTGACCCCCGCGAAGTGGGTCGGCCGTGAAACTCCCTCCAAATAGCGCGTAATTTCAGTCACCTCTACCCGCGTTTGGAAACCAGCGGGGTACATCATCTCATTGCTCGGCGTAAAGACCAAATCCACCCCCGCCGCGCGGAGCAGAGCCAAATCCCGCTCCAAATCTCTCGGGTAGGTAGACAAATCTTCAGTGGGCGCAAACTGGGTCGGGTTGACATAAATGCTAACCGCCACATAATCGTTGGCCGTTTTGGCGGCGCGAACGAGGGCCAAATGCCCTTCGTGCAAAAAGCCCATCGTGGGGACAAGCCCCCATGTGGCGCGGGGGTCTGCCCAGCGGGCGGTGCGGAGGTGGGAGATGTTGTCGGTAACTAGCATAGCAATGAACAAGGAGTAAATGACGAAGGACGAAGTACGAGGGACGAATGACAAAGACCAGCCATGACTATTCCCCCATCAACCGCCAAAACAAATCATTCATAGGGGTGGGGATGGCGTATTGACGGCCGTATTTTATCACTTGACCCGTAATCGCCTCAATTTCGGTGGGTGCGCCGCGCAACACATCTTGGAGCATGGAGGAGTGGTTGGCGGCCGTGGCCTGTGTCAGGGCGAGCAAACGGCCGCGCACATCCCCATAAGGCAGGGCGATGCCCACGGCCGAGGCCACGGCCGCCGCCTCCTCGGCCGCCAGAAACATCAGCTCCCGCACCAGCGCATTCTCCCCCAAAAAGCCATTGGGCTGGCGCAACAGGGCGCTCAGCGGGTTGATGGCCGCATTGAGGACGAGCTTGCCCCACAACAACTGCTCCACATCGGCCGTGAGGTGGCACACTAGCCCCGCCGCGTTGAACAATTCGGCCACATCCTCCCAGCCGAGCGGCAAATGGGTGGGGCCAGCCCCCGCGTGGCGCACCCGCCCCGGCGCAATCATCGTGCCGCCTGTCGTGGTGGAGCCAGCCCAAACCCGCTCTGCGCCCAACCGTTCGGCCAAAATTTCGCGGTTGCCAAGGCCGTTTTGCAGGGTCAGCACGCGGCCGTGGGGAGCCAAGCAAGCGGCGATGCGCTCGGCCGCTTCGGCCGTTTGGGTACTTTTGACAAGCACAATGGCCACATCTGCCCAAGGGGTGGGGGGCGCGGCCGTGGCAGGCAGGGTGCGGATGGCGTGATGGGTGGTGCGGCCGTCTAGCTCTTCCACCAGCAAGCCATCCCGCGCCAACACAGCCATCTGTTCGGGCCATGTGCCAATCAGGGTGACAGGGGCAACCGCCTGTAAGCGGCTGGCGAACAGGCAAGCCAGTGCGCCGCTTCCGATAATGGCAAAGTGAGGAGGCATAGCAATGAGCAAAGGGACGAAGGACGAGGGACGAGGGACGAGGGACAAATGACAAAAGTCCCATGCCCATTATCCCGTTTTTAGGTGGTTTGTGTAATGTAGGGCACAGTGAGAAAGGGGTTTCGTGGTAACAAAGACGCAGGAATTGCAGGCGAACTTACCAGCTAGACCTTTGAGGTTTTTAAAACCTCAAAGGTCTACACACCAAGGAGAGACATATGACCGCTGAACAGTCTGGGCTGGCCGTGAGCCGGCGGGCGTTTTTGCAGGGGCTGGGCCTCACCACGGCCGCCACGGCCGCCCACCACTTCATCGCCCACGCCGACGAACCCCGCCCCCCCCCCCCCCTTGCCGAACCCCATGCCCCGCTGAGTGCCCCGAGCGCGGCCGTCGTCGCCCTGAACCGGATGGCTTTTGGCCCCCGCCCCGGCGATGTGGCCGCCTTTAACGCGCTCGGCGCGACCGACGAGGAGCGCACGGCCGCTTATGTGGAGCAACAACTCAACCCCATCCCCGCCGAGGACACGGAGTTAAACGGCCGTTTGGCCGCCATCGGCTTCCAAACGCTGGGCAAAACCCAAACGGAGATGTGGATTGACCATTACCGCAACCCCTCGGCGGGTGATTATGTGTGGCAAACGTTGCCCATCCGCGAAACAGAACGCGCCACCTTTGTCCGCGCCCTCTACAGCAAATGGCAATTGGCCGAGGTGATGGCCGACTTTTGGCACAATCACTTTAACATTTACGGCTGGGATTTCCCCCTGCGTTCCTTCTTTGTCCAATACGACCGCGACGTGATTCGCGCCCATCTGTTTGGCAATTTCCGCCAAATGCTAGAGGCGGTGGCCAAAAGCCCCGCCATGCTCTTCTACTTGGACAACGAAAGCAGTACCCGTGCAGGCCCCAACGAAAACTGGGCGCGGGAGCTGTTCGAGTTGCACGGCCTTGGCGCAGAAAATTACAAGGGTGTACGGCCGCAAAACAGCATCGCCCCCGACCCCGATGACCCCGCCTTCCCGCTGGGGTACGTGGACGAGGACGTGTACGAGGCGACGCGCTGTTTTACGGGCTGGACGGTTAATTATCGCGCGGCCGATGGGGACACGGGCGAGTTTATCTACCTCGACGCGAACCACGACAGGTTCCAAAAGAGCGTGCTCAACTTTGGCCAAATCAATTTCCCCTCCGACCAAGCGCCCTTACAAGATGGCTTGGCGGTGTTGGATTTAATTGCCAACCACCCCGGCACGGCGCGGTATATTTGCCGCAAGTTGTGCATTCGGCTGATTGCCGACACCCCGCCCGAGAGTTTGGTGCAATCGGCCGCCCAAATTTTCCGCGCCCAGCGGGAGGCTCCCGACCAAATCAAGCAAGTTTTGCGCCACATTCTCAACTCGGCCGAGTTTCGCTCCATTTGGGGCGAGAAGGTGAAACGGCCGTTTGAGGCACTTGTGGCCGCCATGCGAGCGGGCAACGCCGATTGGAACGTTGATTTTGGGACAGACAGCAACAGCCTTGTCAACCAATACAACCAAATGGGGCAACCCCTGTTTAGCTGGGGGCCGCCCAATGGCTACCCCGATAGCCGCACGGCGTGGGAAAGCACCACTCCCATGGTCATGCGCTGGCGGCTGTTCAATTGGCTGGTCAATTTGCGCGATGTGAATCTGGTCTATTACCTGCCCGTTTTGGACGACACGCCGCCCACTGTCCGCTCGGCCAATGTGCTGGTGGATTTTTGGACGGAGCGATTGCTCGGCCGTGCCCCAGATAACGACGCTCGCCAAATACTTGTCAATTTTATGGCGCAAACGAGTGACCCCGATGTGGATTTGGTGATTGTGCCTGAGGATGGCATCCACGGCCGTCTCCGCACCCTCGTCGCCCTCATCCTGCAATCCCCCGACTTCAATCAGCGGTAAGTAGTGGTTAGTGATTAGTGGTTAGTGAGCACTAGCCACTCGCCACTAACCACTTCCTCCAGAGGAAAAACCCATGACAAATATCAACAGACGAGGCTTTTTGGTGGGATGCTCGGCCGCGATTGCCAGCATGGCGGGGGCGCGGCTCAACTATGCCGCTTTTGGTAGCCCCGAAGATGAGCCGAACCAAGAAATCATCATCCCCATTTTTCTGCGCGGCGCGTGCGATGTGTTGAGCGTTGTGACCCCCCTTGACGGCGAAGACCGGGGGCATTACGAAATCGCCCGCCCCAATCTCAAAATACCAGCGGCCAGCTTGTTGCCGCTGAACGCCCAATTTGGCCTGCACCCCTCGGCCGCGCCCCTGCTCGACCTGTTCACCGATAGCAAACTCGCCCTCGTGCTGGGCACGGGCATGAACAGCGACACCCGCAGTCACTTTGATGCGATGGCCTACATGGAAGCGGGCACGCCGGGCCAAAAAACGAGCGGCGCGGGCTGGCTGACCCGCTTTTTGCAAAGCGCCAGCAACATCCCCGCCGATTTGTCTCTGCCCACCCTTGCCGCAGGGAGCATCCGCCCTGCCTCGCTCAACGGCAGTTTTGACACGCTGACGGTCAACAGCGTGGCCAATTTCAACATCAGCAACAGCTATTGGCAATGGCGCACCGCCCAAAAGGATGCCTTGGAACAGCTTTACGGCACCAACCAAACCCAACTCCATCGGGCCGGCGCCAAGGCGTTCGACCGCATGACGCTCATCGAAGAACAAGCGATTGGCACATACGAACCACCTGCGGGGGTGGTGTATGAAAACAATAGTTTTGCCAACCAACTCAAGCTCATCGCTCAGATGATTAAGTTGCAATTGGGGCTAAAGGTGGCCACGGTGGATGTGGGTGGCTGGGATACGCACGATGGGCAAGCGAACAATGGCGCACCGACGCAGGGGTATTTTGCGGATTTGCTCGGCCGTTTGTCCGCCGGCTTGGCCGCTTTTTACGCCGATTTGGCCGCCACCCCCGGCGATTACGCCAATCGGGTGACGATTGTGGTGATGAGCGAGTTCGGCCGTCGCGTGCGCGAGAACGCCGAGCGGGGCACGGATCATGGCCACGGGAGCATGATGATGGTGCTGGGCGGCCGTGTGAACGGCGGCTTGCACGGCGCATGGCCCGGCTTGCACAACGACCAGCTCTACGACGCGGCCGACCTCGCCGTGACCAACGACTATCGGCGCATCCTGAGCGAGATTGTCATTCGGCGGATGGGCAACCCCAATTTGGGGGCGATTTTCCCCGGCTACCAGAATTACAGTCCGCTAGGGTGGTGCAAGGGGTGGATTTGCCACCTAACTATTCGGCCGCGCACAGTGCCTATTTGCCACTGGTGACGCGGTAGTTATCGCAAGAACTGGGAATCAAAAAGCCCGATTTTTGGAGACAAAAATCGGGCTTTTGTTCAAATTGGGTGATGAGTCCCCTTAAGACGGGTTTGCGAAGGGGTTGCGAATGAGAACCCCACGCACGATTTGGCCATCTTGCAAATCTTCTGTGTAAAGCGTATCACATTCGGCCGTGATGGCTCCCGCCAAAATCAGCGCATCATAAAATGAATACCCAGTTTTGGATTGAAGCTCTAACCCCAGTTCATACAAAGCCAAATTAGGAAAAACACGGCACAGAGGGTGCAAGACTTGTCGCAGAAAAATTTGCGTATCGGTGGTACCCAAAGAGGGACGAAATTTGTGGATGGCTACATTGAGAAACTCTTGAATCACTTGCGTGCTAATGGTTCCATATCCATGTACAAGAGCTTCTTCCACCAAGATGCGGGCACGAACTTGTTTGGCAGGGGTATGGACATCAAAGGTGTATACCAAGATATTTGTGTCGAGGAAATAATTAGCGCTCATTCATTTCCTCTCGCGTAAATTTGCGTCCCGGCTGGGCATAGCTCAAGCGATCCATGAGGTCATGGTACTGCACGGCCGTTTGCGGCCGTGCAGTATATTGCACCAACCACCGACGAAATTCCGCATTAAGCGTGCTATTTTCGGCCGCGGCTCGTTCTCTCGCCTGTTGAATGAGCATGTCTTCTGCACTAAGGGTGATGTTTTTGAGCATTTTTACCTCTCATCAATTCAATTTAAATCACACTGTTCCTAGTGTACACAGGCAATTGTGTTTAGACAATTGTTAGCATGGATTTATTAACCTCGTTTTCCCTTCAGCCATGCCACATAGCGGGGCAGAGCCACCGAATAAGCCCAGTAAAGCCACGGCCGCACGGGGAAATCCCACGCCCCAATGTGGTGCGCCACCAACCCATTAAACCCCTTCTTAAAGCGCCACACTCCCCACAGGCTATCCGTCTCCACAAACTCATCGGGGGCACCCCAAAAATCATATGTCGTGTAGCCGTTGTTTTTTGCCCAGCGGATGGCTTCCCATTGCAGGAGGTAGTTGGGCATTCGTTGCCGCTCCAAATCGGTGGAAGCGCCGTACATGTAGATGGCCTTTTGCCCGCAAGCAACGATAATGACCGCCCCCAGCGGTGTGCCCTCATATTCGGCAATGAGCGGCCGTGCCAGCCCCGCCGCCAACAGTGTTTGCCAGCCGTCCAAATAATAATCACGCGGCCGAATGAGGAAACCATCCCGCGCGGCCGTTTCGGCATAAAGTTGGTAGACGAGGGGCAGGTCGGCGGCCGTGCCTTCGCGCACGACCACCTCTTTTTTGGCCGCCAAGCGAATGTTGTAGCGCGTCTTTTGGTGCATGGCCGCCAAAAGCTCCTCCTCACTGCGCCCCAAATCGAGCGTCACCGTGTTGCGGAATTGGATTTGCTCGGCCGAGAAGTGCCACCCCCGCTGGCGGAGCAGGTTTTCCAACGCCACGCCCGTAGCAACGGGTTCGATGGTTTCGTCGCCCGTCGCTTTCAACACGTCGGGGTCAATTTTGAGGGCGATGGCTCCCCCGCGCCGCGCCAGTTGTTCGAGGCTGGTGAGAACGGCCGTGACCAACTCGGGTTGGCTCTCGTCCACAATCGGCCCTTTGGGCACGTACCAAATGCTCCACGGGGTGCGGGGGATGGGGCGGCGCAGGATGAGGGCGCAGGCCACAGCCGTTTGTAGACCACCCGCCTGCATCTGCCACCCCAGCGGGACTTGAATTCCCCCACGCCCAGCTTTGGAGCGGGGGGCTTGGGGAAAGGTGGTCAGAATGGTGTGCCACTCGGCGGCCGTGGTGATGGTTTGAGCAACAAGGGTCATAGGGAGCAGGGAGTTTTTTACAATGAGTTTGTATCTGGATGAGTTTCAGCCACCTGCGAAACCCTCTTTAAGTGTCTCTAGTTTTTGTACTTGTATGGTAATTTACCAAGGGTTGGCGGGGGGTGGCCGGGTAATCCGCGGGGGCGGCGGGGGGGGGCGGGGGCGGGGGGGCTTGGATTTCTGTCCTTGGGAGCCAAACCCTCAGGGGGGGGGCGGGGGGGGTTCCTTATCAACTTCCAGGAACACCTGTTTTCATAGATATAACATGTCGCTGGGGGGGTTTTTAAGATACTACAAATCATTTGGTGGTGAGTTCTCTTGTGGATTACCTCTTAACAGGAACTGTCTTGGTAACGCCTCTTCATCTGATTCCATTCAAGAGGATTCACGTACTTGCCTTAACCGATCCCACATTTTTATGTGTTTTTGCTCTCAACAGGGGAAGCCCCTAATATGGTTTGGTAAAGGCAAATTAGAGGGCAGTAAAGCACAGCGCAGCTTTACTTGGCAACCTCATCCTGCCTCCGAAAGCGGGAACCCGGGGGGCCGCGCCCCTCCGGGCGGCGGGCCCCCCCCCCTGCGGGGGTCGCGGGGCCCCCCCCGGGGGCCCTCCCCGGCCGGGGCGGCGGGGGCCAACCCCGGCCCCGCGGCGCGGCCCCCCCGCCCCCCCCCCCCACCCCCCCAAGCGGAGGCCGGCCACGCCCGGCGGCGCGGGGGGGGCCCCCGCCCCCCCCCCCCCCCCGGCCCCCCCGACGGGGCCGCCGCCGGCGCCCCCCGGCGCCCCCCCCGGGGCCCCCCCCGCGGCGGCGGGGGGGCCCCCGGGGGCCGGGCGGGGGCCCCTGGCCGGGCGGGCGCGGGCCGTGCGGGCGCCGGAAAGCCGGGCATTGGGAGGGGGGGGGCGGGTTTGGCGCTGGGGGGGCCCGTTTGGGGGGGGGGCAACAACAGCGGGGGGGGGGGGAGGGAGGGAGACGGCGGCCCCCTCTTCCCCCGCGGGGAGGGTTGCGCGCGCGGGGCGGCCGGGGGAAGGGGCCCCCCCGGGGGGGGCGGTTTCCGGGTGGGGGGGGTCCGCGGGAAAAGTTCCGCCCGTCTCGCCCGCGGGGAGCGGCGGTGTGCCCCCCCCCCGCGCTCCCCGCCACTTATATAAGCGGTACGTCAGGTTGTTATACACTCGGTCGGCCGCACCCACCGTGCGGCGAATGGCCCCATTAAACCCCCGCTTAAAGCGATACACCCCCCACAACCCATCCTCGCGGTTCTCAAATTCCGCCTCCAACTGCTCTGGCTCCGCATCGGGCACGCCCCACAGGTCGTAATAGGTGCAACCCTTCTCCTTCGCCCACTGCACGGCCGCCCACTGCACCGCATAGGTCGGCATCCGTTGCCGCTCCTCATCGCCCGACGCGCCGTAGAGATAGGAGGCTTGTTGTCCCCATGCGAAGACCATCACGGCCGCTAACGGCCGCCCCTCAAACTCCGCCAAAAACAATGCCACACTGCCCGGCTGGTAGGTGTTGAACTGGTCATACACCACCTCATAATACTTGGGCACATGCACCCCAAACTCATTGCGCGATCCCGTGCTTTGCATGAGCCGCACAAAAGCGGGCAAATCTTCCCGCGTCCCTTGCCGCACGACCACCTCTTTTTTGGCAGACAAGCGAATGTTGTAGCGGGTTTTTTGCTTCATGCTGGCTAAGATGTCGTCGAGCGACGGCCGTAAATCCACCAGCATGGTGCGCGGCGGCTGGATGGTATCGGTGGGCAAGATGCACCCGTGCCGCTCGGCCAAAGCGGGCCACTCGGGCATCTCATCACGCCACACCAGCGGCTCCATCTTCACCATGCTGACCCTGTTTTTGTGGGCGGCAAGGTCTATCTGGTTGAGCAAAACTGTGACTTGTTCCTCGTCGTCCCAATCTACCAGCGGGCCGTGGGGCAGGTAGCCAATGCGCACCAGCCCCCACGCATAGCTTTTGATGAGCATGAGCGACCCCGCCACAATGCGCCCCTCTTTTTTGACCCAAATGCGCTGGGGAACCCATCCAAAACGGCTTTTGAGCCGCGCCCACACGGCCGTTTGCAACAAACTCCCCCGTGGATGCGCCAACACAAAAGCATCCCACTCCTTATCCGCCTCGCTATACGCTTGTTCGCCAAGTTCAAACATGTTCATAGGGGCGGGATTATAGCAGTGGCGAGTGGTTAGTGGTTAGTGATTAGTGGCGAGTAGTCATTTGTCCTTGGTCATTTGTCCCTTGTCCCCTGTCCCTTGTCCCGCTAGAATCTCCCCATCTCTTAATCCGTTCCTCTCCTACTTCCTTCGAGAAAAGCCTATGTGGAAGAAGCCCTCCCAACTAAGCTGGTTTTACTTGTTGCTCATGGCCACGGCCGTGCCCTCCCCCTTTGCCGCCGCCCAAACAGCACCACCCCCCTTGCTCATCACCGAAATTTATGCGGACACGCCGGGCGACGACGCGGCCGAAGAGTGGCTCGAACTCGCCTACTTTGGCGAGGCTCCCTTGCCGCTGGCGGGCTACCAAATTGGGGATGAAGAAAGCACGGGCGGGGGCGAGGGCATGATGGCCTTCCCCGAGGGAGCCAGCATCGCCCCCAACGAGGTCATTGTCGTAGCACAAACGGCCGTCGGTTTCCGCGCCCTCTTCGGCCAAAACCCCACCTACGAAATGCGCGAGAGCGACCCCGCCGTGCCCAACATGCTCCCCGTGCCCAGCCTCGCCACGGGCGAAATCGGGCTGGCCAACGGCGGCGATGAGGTGTTGTTGCTCGATGCCAACGACGAATGGCTCGACGCAATCAGCTATGGCGATAGCACGGCCGTCTTTGCCCCCGTTCGCGCCGCCCCCCGTGGCCAAAGCCTCGAGCGCACCCCCAGCCCATGCGACACCGACAGCGCGGCCGATTGGCGCGTCCAACCCACCCCCACCCCGCTCACCATCACCCCCGGCGAATGCGAGCAGGGGACTGGGAACGAGGGACAGGGGACGGGCGAGGAAGGACAGGAGACTGGGGACGAGGGACAAGTGACCAATGACCAAGGACAACTGACCAATGACCAAAGACAACTGACCATTCCCATTGGCCAAGTACAGGGGAGCAGCGAAACGGCCGCCCTCCTCAACCGTCGCGTTACCGTGCAGGGCATCGTCACTGGGTTGCACAGCGACCAAAACCTTGAGGGCATCGTCTACCACACCTTTTTTATGCAAGATGTGCCCGGCACGGAAGACGGAGACCCCGCCACCAGCGATGGGTTGGCCGTTTTCAGCGGCCGTCGCTGGCACGGCGTGGCCATTGGCGATGAAGTCTTGGTGACGGGCAACGTGCTGGAATTTTTCGGCCTGACCGAGTTGGACGATGCCCAACTCGAAATCGCTGTGCTAAGTAGCGGCAACCCCTTGCCCACTCCCGTCGAACTCGCCTTCCCCTTACTGGCCAATGTGCTCCCCGCCGACAGCCAGCGCACCACCTATGAAGCTCTCGAGGGGATGCTTGTCCAAATCAACGAGGCGCGAGTTTTGGGGGGCAGTTACGATGGCTGTGGCTTTGCCGTGGCGCGGCCGATGTGGGGTTAAATCGGCTAGTGCGCCCCTCGGCCGAAACCGATATTAGCTGGATTACGCCCATCTTGTATGAGACCGATGTGGCCTGCCCCACCCTGCCCGTCCTCAAAAGCGGCGATTCAATCGGCGGGCTGATGGGGCCACTCACCTACAACTTCGACCAGTACAAAATCGTTTGGCAAGAGGCGTACCCGCTGGCCATCACGGCCGCGCCCTTCCCACCCCTGCCCCGAGCCACCCCGCTGGCCGTTGGCCAAATCAGCGTGGCCACCTTTAACGTGGAAAACTACTTCGACACGGCCGACGACACGGGCGACGCGGCCGAACCGAAGCTGACCACGGCCGAACTCACCCTTAAACAGACCAAATTGGCGCACACCATCACCCAAACCCTGCAATGCCCGACCTTGCTGGCCATTATCGAGGTGGAAAATGCCGCCCTGTTGGAGGGGTTGGCTCTCGCCTTAGCCGAACCATGCGGCTTTCGCTACACGGTGAGCCATTTGGAAAGCTACGACGGCCGAGGCATTGACAACGCCCTCCTGAGCGACCCGCGCCGAGTGGCCGTGCAAAGTGTGGTTCTGCGCCAAAGCTGTGTGTCCATCCCCACCAGCACGGGCGCGGGTGATTGCCCCGCTGGGCAAAATTGGCTCTTCGGCCGTCCCCCGCTCGAGGTGGAGTTGGTCATAGACGGCCGCTCTCTCATCGTCTGGGTCAACCATTTCAAGTCCAAACGGGGCGGTGAGGTAGAATCGGAGCCAGAGCGGTTGGCGCAGGCGGATTATTTGGGGCAACTAGCGGCCGAACGACTAACGGCCGACCCCTCGGCCGCGCTCATCGCCTTGGGCGATTTTAACGACTACGCCGAATCGCCCCCTTTGCGTTTGTTGGCCGAACGGGGCCAACTGACCAATGTGTTGCACCAACTGCCGCCCGAGGAGCAGTATACGTTTGTCTTTAGCGGTGCCTCGCAAATGATAGACGGGATTTTGCTCTCTTCTAGCTTGCTGGCGCAGGTGGCGCAGGTGCAAATTTTGCACATCAACGCCGATTACCCCGACCAGTATGGGCTGGATATTTCGGCCGAATTTTTGCCCTACAAATCGGCCGACCACGACCCCTCGCTGGTGGTGTTGAATTGGGTGGAGGAGGCCACCACGGCCGAACCCGCGCTCGCCACGGCCGCCTCTTTCCCATGGGGTTGGGTGGTGGCAGGATTGGCGGCCGTGGGGTGGGGGTGGTACGGCCGTGCTATGGCACAAACGGCGGATAGCAAGCTAGACTGTAAGCCCTCCGCTCTAAGCTAGTAAAGTGGTTTACACGCTGTGGGGGAAGCTTTAGGTTGAGTGATAGAATGTGAGAAGTGAGAAGTGAAATACGCATTGGGCCACTCCGCAATCCAAAATCCAAAATCCAAAATTCCCAGTTTCCATGCCAACCTTTTCCCAACCCGCTGAGTCTGCGACCGAAACGGAGTTAGCCACAGATACCCGTGCACGGGTAGATGCCCTGTTGGAGTTAGCCCAAACGGCTGGCCGAGACGATATTATGCGGGCAATGGCTTTGGCCGAGGAAGCGTATTACCTTTGTTGTGAAGAGGAGTTTGTCAAAGTGCCTTACCTTAAAGGGATGGGCGCGAGTCTGCTCCAGATGGCCATTTTTCACCATCATTTGGGCGATTTTGGGGTCGCCCTTAACCAGAGCTATGAAGCGTTGACTTTGTTGGAGCAGGCGGGTGAGACGGCGGGCCAAATCCGGGCTTTGAACAATATCGGCCGTGTTTACACCAAATTAGGAGTCTATGCCGAAGCCCTGAACAACCATTTGGATGCGCTTGAGCTGAGCCAAAGCAGTGGCGATGAACAAGGGCAAGCCCACTCCCACCACCGGCTGGGGACTGTTTGCCTTGGTATGGAGGATTACGAGCAAGCGCAACAACATTATGAACAAGCGTTGGCTTTGTTTGCCTCACAAGGGGCCATGCTAGACCAAGCGGCCGTGCTCAACGATTTATGCGTCGCCTTTACCCAGAAGGGGCAGTACCAATCGGCCATCTCTTATGGGGAACAGAGCGTGGTCATCTACCAGCAGATGGGGGCACAGACGGGCACGGCCGTGGCCCTTGCCAGTGTGGGCGAGGCGTATTTGGCCGCAGGGAGCTACCACGAGGCACTCAAATACTTTGAGAAAGCCCTGACCATCTCCCAAACCATCGAAGCGGGTTTTTACACGGCCGAGGGGCTGGAAATTGTGCGCGGCATTGGGCAAGCCTATTTGCACTTGCACCAATTTGAAGAAGCCCGTGCCCACTTGCAACGCGCCCTACACATGGCCGAACAAGTCGAATCGAAGCGCAACCAGTATTTGTGCCACCGTGCCTTAGCCGATATGTACGAAATGCAGGGGGAATGGCGGCTCTCGTTGCAACATTTCCAGCGGTTTCACAAATTGCGCGAGCTGGTGTTCACGGCCGAAGGCTCCTCGCGCACCCGCCATTTGCAAGTGCTTTACCAAACCCGCACCGCCCAACAAGAGGCAGATGCGTATCGGCGCGAAACGGAGCGGCTGGAACAGTTGCGCGAACAAGACCGGCACTATTTTGAGCAACTGACGCAAATGCAGAGCGAATTCCTCTCCACCGCTTCGCACGACCTCAAAAACCCGCTTACGGGCATCAACACCGCCCTGCACCTCATGCGCCGCTCCTTGGGTGATGTGCCCGAGGTGAAATACATTCGCTCGGCCGAGCGGCAAGTAGACCGGATGCGCGACCTGATTGGGGATTTGTTGGAGCTGGCCAAGCTGGAAACGGGTCGTGCCCTGCGGGTGAACGAAGTGGCCGTCAATGAATTTCTGTTGGGGGCTGTGGATGCGATGCAACTGATGGTCGAAAACAAAGACCACCTCCTCCATATTACCCTTTTGGAAGAAGAACTTATCGCCCATTTTGACCGGCGCTTGGTGCAACGAGTCCTCATCAACCTGCTTTCCAACGCTGTCAAATACACCCCCGTGGGCGGGGAGGTGACGTTGACGGCCGAGGTGGAACCCCACGCCCAAATGCTGACCATTCGCATCAGCGACAGCGGCATTGGCATTCCCACGGCCGATTTGCCCCACCTGTTCGAGCGGTTTTATCGCGTGGATCGCACCGAACACCAAGCGGTGGAAGGGACGGGGTTGGGGCTGGCCATTGTCAAAAGCATTGTCGAACAACACGGCGGCCGTATTTGGGTGGAGAGCCATCTGAACGCAGGCAGTACCTTTAGCTTTACCCTGCCCCTCATGCCCGCCGCCACCCTCCAATTGCGCCAAAATTATTACCCCTCCTTTTTTGCCACTTTGCCAGAATAAGGGTTATTGGTTACTGGTTATTCGTGACTGATTGTTGGTATATTTACTCAATAACCAATCACCAATAACCAGTAACCGACTATGTCCACGGACTTATTTGCTGATTACCAGTTGGGGGAAGCGTATGACGATATGTTTGTGGCCGAACATGCCCCTCGGCCGCATTACCGCCCCCTCCACGATAGGCTCATCCAACTAAAAATTGAGGAGATGCACAAGCGGCAACAAGCGGCCGACCTCTCCTTTTTGCACCAAGGAGTCACCTTCACCGTCTATGGCCACGATGAGGGCACGGAGCGCATCTTCCCCTACGATTTGCTTCCCCGCATTATTACCGCCCAAGAGTGGGATAAAATTGAGCGCGGGTTGGCGCAACGCATCCACGCCCTCAACCTCTTTTTGGCGGATGTGTACCACGACGGCCGTATCTTGCAGGAAGGAGTTGTCCCCGCCGAACTCGTCTTTAGTTGCCACCACTATCGGCGCGAGATGCGCGGGGTCCACCTGCCCCACAACACCTACACCACCATTGTCGGCACCGACTTAATCCGCCAGCCCGACGGCCAATTTGCGGTGCTGGAGGACAATTTGCGCGTTCCCAGTGGGGTTTCCTACATGCTGGCCAATCGCAAAGTGATGAAACGGGTTTTTGCGGGGCTGTTTGACAAATACAATGTGCGGCCGATTAACCAATACGGCCGTGAACTGCTGGCCAAATTGCGCGGGTTGGCCAACCCCCAACGCGCCAACCCCACCATCGTCCTGCTCACCCCCGGTGTGTACAACTCCGCCTATTTTGAACACGCCTTTTTGGCGCGAGAAATGGGTATCGAACTGGTGGAGGGACGCGATTTGGTCGTCACCAACAATGTTGTTTACATGCGTACCACGGCCGGCCTTCAGCGGGTAGATGTCATCTATCGGCGCGTAGACGATGATTTTCTCGACCCCCTCACCTTCCGCTCCGATTCGATTTTGGGCGTGCCCGGCCTGTTCAATGCGTATCGGGTGGGGAATGTCGCCTTGGCCAACGCGGTCGGCACAGGGGTGGCCGATGACAAGGCGATTTACGCCTATGTGCCCGACATCATTCGCTTTTACCTGAGCGAAGAGCCAATTTTGCCCAATATCGAGACCTTTTTGCTGGGCGATGAGACGCAGAAAGCGCATGTTTTGGCCAACTTAGATAAATTGGTGGTCAAAGCTGTCGGCGAATCGGGCGGGTATGGCATGTTAATTGGGCCGCACAGCACGGCCGCCGAACGAGAGGAGTTCCGCCGACGCATTTTGGCCAACCCCCGCAATTACATCGCCCAGCCGACCATTTCGCTTTCGACAGCGCCTTGTTTTGTAGACGGCCGTCTGGAAGCCCGCCATGTTGATTTTCGGCCGTATATTTTGCATGGCCCAACCACCACTATCGTCCCCGGCGGCCTCACCCGCGTCGCCCTGCGCCGTGGCTCTCTCGTGGTCAACTCCTCCCAAGGCGGGGGGAGCAAGGATACGTGGGTGTTGTATTAAAACTCGTCATTCGCCCCTCGTCCTTTGTCCCTCGTCCCTCGTCCCTAACCAACCATGACCATAGACACGCTTATCATCGGGGCAGGGGCGGCGGGGCTGATGGCGGCCGTTTGGGCTGGCCGCACGGCTCCCCACCAGCGGCTGGTGGTGCTGGATGGGGCGCGGAAATTGGGGGCCAAGATTTTGGTGGCAGGCGGCGGCCGTTGCAATGTCACCCATCACACCGTGCAAGCCAGCGATTACGCGGGCAGTACCCAGCCCGCCATTCGCAACATTTTGCGCCGCTTTGATGTGCCCCAAACCATCCAATTCTTCCGCGAACTGGGGGTGGAACTGAAGCAAGAGGAGACGGGCAAACTTTTCCCCACCACCGACAACGCCCGCACCGTGTTAGATGCGCTCCTCACGGCCGCGCGACAGGCGGGTGCAGACATTCGCCACCCTTACCGGGTGTCCCAAGTGGAACGGTTGCCCTCGGGTGAATTTAAGGTGGGGGGTGAATGGGGGAGTTTGACCACGCGCCGACTGATTTTGGCCACAGGCGGCCGTAGCCTGCCCAAAAGCGGCTCCGATGGCATGGGCTACCGCTTTGCCACCGCCTTGGGACACAGCCTCACCCCCCACATCTTCCCCGCCCTTGTGCCGCTGACCTTGCCCCCCAACCATTTTTTGTGCGCCCTGAGCGGTTTGGCCAGCCCCGCTACCCTGACCGTACAGAGCGGCACGGGCAAAAATTTAGCCCAGTTTACGAATGCGGTGCTTTGCACCCATTTTGGCCTTTCGGGGCCAGGGGTGCTCGATATTAGCCGCCATTGGATTGAGGCACACACGGCCGATTCCCGCACTCGTTTGCTCATCAACTGGCTCCCCCAATATACCAGCGAGAGTTTAGAAGCGGTTTTTTTGGCCGCTACTCGCTCCACACCGTTCCAAATGGTGCGCGATTGGCTCCCCGAACGGCTGGCGCGGGCATTGTGTGAAACGGCCGATTTGCCGCCCCATCTGCCCGCCAACCAACTGCCCCGCGCCCAGCGCAAAGCGTTGGTGCAACAACTCACCGCCTACCCCTTGCCCCTTGTGGGCCATCGCGGCTACACCCATGCCGAAGTGACGGCCGGGGGTGTGCCTCTCAGCGAGTTGCATCTCAAAACGTTGGAATCTCGGCTCTGCCCCGATTTGTACCTGTGCGGCGAAATTTGTGATGTAGACGGCCGTATCGGCGGCTTTAACTTCCAATGGGCATGGGCAGAGTGGTTTTGTGGCGGGGGGGGCAAGGGACGAGGACGAATGACGAAGAGACGAATGACAAATCTCTCCCCTCTCTACCCTTACTCTCTTGCTCTCCCGTTCTCCCTTCTCCTTGCGCTTTTTCACCTCGTGGCGCACGGCCGTGAACGCGCCACCTACCAGCAACACCACCCCCATCACCACCCCGCTAAAATCGGTGACAAACTGGCTAATGATTTCCCATTGGCTTCCAAACGCATAGCCAAGGCCGCCGTAGAGAACCAGCCACAATAATTCGCCCGTGGCCACAAAAAACAAAAAGCGGGTGCTACTGTAACCGCTGGTTCCCGCCAGCACGTTAATCGGCATAGAAATGGGCGTGACCAGCCAGCGGGTGAGGAAGATAGCCATATCTCCCTTTTCCTGAAAATAGGTGGTGGCGCGTTCCCATGCGGGGGCATCCCCCCAACGCCGTTCGATATAGCCATAGGCTCCTTTGCCTGCCAAAAAGGTCAAGTAATCCCCAATAATTAAACTGAGGAGGCCGAGAAAGAGGGTGTCGAAAATATCGAGAACCCCTTGGCGAATGAAGGCTCCGCCAGCGATGACGAAGAGGGTTTCGGGCAAAGGAGACCCCAAAGCTCCCAGAAAGAGGGTGAAGGCCAACATCGGTGCGCCATAGGTCACCATCCACGTTAGCACTTGGTCGCTAAATGATTCCATGTAATTGTGAGTTGTGAAGGAGGCTTGAAGGGAGATTAACGGCCGTCTAGCACCGTTTGCACATCTTCCATGAGTTGGCGCGTGCCGCCACGGTAATTGTTTTCTTGGGCGAGGGTGTCGAGGGGGACAAAGGCGTTGTCGGTGGGGTCTATGCCCACGGCCGCAAACAGCTCCTCAACCGGAATGCCCGTGCTGTTGGCGATATATTGCAGGTTCATCCACGGAGCCAACCGATCCAGCCCCGGCGCTACAGGATTGGCCTGATAATCGAAAATAACTTGCCCAATGAGATTGAGAATGGGTGGGGGTTGCCCTTCGGTGGGACGGCCGAAGTTGTATTGGCGGTTGAGTTCGTCGAGCGTCGTGTGGGGGTCACGCGCAGGGGGCAGGCCCAGTTGTTCCCACATGTAGCTTTCGGGCACGGCGTAGGCAAGGCTGATATAGCGCACGGTCATCCAGCCACGAATGGCCGAAATGTCGGCCGTGCCATCGTTCAACCCTTCTTGCTGTAAATACAGCACCTCGCGAAAAGAGCGCACCGAGCGCATTCCAAAAATAATAACTAACCCCAACCCTGCCACCATGAGCGATACGGTGAGCCAGCGTGGCCAAGTAAAATGCCGCAATTTTTTTCGACGTTGTTCATTCATAGATGATGATTGTAGCAAGAACTGCGGAGGAGAAGTTAAATTGTTGTGGAGATTGGGGGAAGAGAGAAGAGGGAAGAGAGAGGAGAGAAGAGAGTGGGTGGGGGGGGGATTTTGTGCTAAAACACCATTCACAATTCACAATTCACAATTAACCATTCACAATTCCCCATGCGTTTATCCCACCTACCCCTATTCACCCTCCTTCTGCTTCCCCTTTGGCTGGTGGGGTGCGGCCGTGGCCCTTTGCTCAGTGGGGCGATTTTGTTTCAGGAGCAGTTTGTCGCGGGGCAAACGGCCGATTGGTACACCGAGCGGGATGAACTCGGGCAAAGTTATGTGGCCGAAGAGAGCCTCCTCATTGCTCTTGATGCGGCCGATATGGCCCAATACACTGCTTTGCAAGAGCCGCTCTTTGACGATTTTGTCGTAGAAGTGGATGCGACTCAACTCGAGGGGAGCTTGAACAATAGCTATGGCCTGCTTTTTCGCCTGCAAAGCAACGAGGCGTTCTACCGTTTTGACATCACAGGCACGGGGCTGTTTGTGGTGGAGAAACAGACGGCCGCTGGTCAGTGGCAACGCTTCTCAAATGGGTGGCAAGAATCGGCCGCCATTGTGCAGGGTCTCGGCCGTGTCAATCGGCTGAAAGTCTCGGCCGTGGGAACCGCCCTTACCTTTTACATTAATGACCAACAGGTGGCCAGCTTTGTGGATGGTTCCTTTCCCAGCGGCAAAATTGCCCTCGATGCCAGCACCTTTGGCCAAGGTGGGCTGGTTGTTTCGTTTGATAATGTGGTCGTGCGACGGCCGTAGAGATTTTGGATTTTGGATTGCCGATTTTGGATTTTGAACTGGGCCAGTGGTTAATCCAAAATCCAAAATCTAAAATCCAAAATCGTTCCCTCCCGCGCCACCGACACTATCGGCCAGCCCCGGCAGGGCTTGTTCGATTTGTTCAGGGGATTGCCCTTTCTCGAGCCTATCCACCACTTCGTGGAACTCATCGCCCAAATCTTCGCCCATTTCGCCGCTCATTTGGCGCATGTAACGGCCGAGCGCACGCGGGTCGTCGGGGTCTAGCCCAGCCAGTGCCGTCTCGTCGCCGAGGGCATCCATGCGGGCATCTTCCCCTTTGGCCACCGCCACACGGCCGATGCGCCGGGTGAGTTGGGCAGAACCGCACTTGGGGCAGGTATGGGTTGCGGCCACGGCCGCCTCATCATAGGCCGCAAAATTTTTGTAAAACAGCGTCACTTTGCGCTGGCAAGAAAGACATCGAAAATCGTAGTAAGGCATAGAGGAGTTATTGGTTATTCGTTATTTGTTATTTGTTACTGTCATTGGTCATCGGTTACTTGTCATTGTTTTCCCCCCAACCATTGAATCCGCAATCCGCATTCCCCATTCCGCAATCCCCACTCCCCATTGTTTTTTGCTTATCGTTCATTGTTTATTGCTCCTTGTTAATGGTATGATAAATTGTAATCATCAGGTTAACAAGCAACTCGCTTTTGGCGCAACGCATGGCGGCCTCTGGTACTCACTTGGATTCATGGTTTTTTAATTCCTCATTCCCCAGTGGTAGGCACATCCGTAGCTGAAGCTGGGGCAACCAATCCATTGGGGTATTATGAACAGTTTTCAAGAATATGCAGAGTTGGTGCGGGATGGCAACCCGTATGAAAGACCGACCCACCCGCTAATAGTGGTTATTTCGGGGCCATCGGGGGTTGGGAAAGATACGGTGGTGCAAGAGATGTTGCGCCGCAACCATAATTTTTATTTCGTGGTCACGGCCACTTCACGGCCGCCGCGCCGCAACGAAGTCCACGGCGTAGATTACTACTTTGTCACCGAAGAGTCGTTTCGGCACATGATTGCGGCGGGGGAGATGCTGGAACATGCGTGGGTGCATGATAACTTTAAGGGTGTGCCCAAGCAACAGATACGGGATGCACTGGCCAGCGGCCGTGATGTGCTGATGCGGGTAGACCCGCAAGGGGCGGCCACGCTCAAGGCGCTCATGCCCAGCGCGGTGTTTATCTTTCTGATGGCTGAATCGGAGGAGGCGATGGCTCGCCGTTTGCGCGACCGCCGCTCAGACACGGCCGAGGCTGTCCAACTCCGTCTCGCCATTGCTCGCCAAGAGATGCAACGCATCCCCGAATTTGATTATTGCGTCATCAATCGCGAAGGGGAGCTGACCCAAACCATCGCCCAAATCGAAAATATCATCGAAGCCGCCCGCCACCGCACCGACACAGAGCCAACGCGGATTTAGTCTGTCAGCTAGTCAGCTAGTCAGCGGTGTGCTTAAAACGGTGGCTTGCCAAAACCCCTCTATCTCTATCTCCCATCTCTATCCCTTTTCTCTCTTCTCTCTTCTTATGTTAAACTGTGCCCAGTCGAGCCAGTTTTACCCATTATTTCGCAGGAGGCAGGTTGTGAGCGAAGAGACAAGGTTAAATGAACCCCAAGCGGCCAGTGGGGAAAATCGGCCGAATGAGACCCGTGGGGAGTGGCTTAATTTTGGAATTTTGGTAGTGGTATTGCTGGTCACGGCCGTGGTCATAGCCGCCATCCAGCCGCTGATATTGGGAACCATCGTGCCCAAAGTGATGGGCTGGGATAAGCCCGCCATCACCACCCCCGCCGAACCTGCCGCTGAACCAGCGGTCGAAGGCGAGGAGCCAGCGGCCGAGGTGGTGGAAGAGATGGGCGAGGTGGAGCAGGTGGCGCCTGCAACCGAAACAGTCCCAGACACGGCCGCTTACCCTGCCCCCGCCGAGGAAACAGCCCCTGCTGAAGAAGCGGCCGTCCCGCCCACCAACAACAACTTTGCCTACACTGTTCGCGCTGGCGACACGCTCTATGACATTGCCCGCACCTATGGCACGACGATTGAAGCGATTGTGGCCGCCAGCGACACGCTCGAAACGCCCAATGATGTCATTAAGCCGGGTATGGTGCTGACCATTCCACGGCCGTAAATAGGTTCAATGCTCTCACTGGGGCAGAGAATCAACCAATATAGACTCAAAAATAGAGCAATTCCAAGGGTTTTAGAAGCCTTTGGGATTGCTCTGTTTTTGTGGAAAGCTGTTGCTATTGGTTTTGTTACAGGTTACAAGTTACAGGTGTTAAGCGACTTGTAACTTGTACTATCTATTACCCACATCTCCCTAGGGCTTCACCCTAGGCTGGTATGAGACGGGCTTTCAGCCCTAGGCTTGATTTTTGACCTCGAGAGCTAATCCACCGGAAACCCTTTGCGTCTTCGTGCCTTTGCGCCTTTGCAATAAAAATTAGAGGTCATCCCTCGAGGTACAAAAGATGTGGGTAATAGATAGGTAACTTGTAACTTGTAACCCAAAACCCAGTCGTGTCTAAAAAAAAGGCTCACCCCTCGGCCAAATAGAGCCGCTGGCTCTGCTGAATGAGCAATCCGCGTGGGTGGGGCAAAATCAGGTCGCTGGCCGAGGTGTAATCGGCCGCTTCCGCCACCAAAGTTTGGATGTGACCCTTGTGCTTCAGAATCCCTTGGTCGGTGGGAATGAGCGTGGCGGTTTGGAGGGTGGCGGGGGTTGCCCCAAACGGCGGCAGAGCCACAGGGGGCTGGTCGGCCGCGAACTGCCAATAATTCATCTGGTGGTGGAGCCTTGTGTGGAGCATGAGCGCGGCCGATTTGCCATCTCCATTAAAGCTGACCCCCATCTCCTGCACACTTTCGCCCGTTGCGAGAGGCAGGGCAAATTCGGCCGTTTCCCCCTGTGGCTGGCGCACAAAAAAGCGGTAATCGCCCAAGATGCGGTGCAAGCCCGCCAACGTATCGTTGTGCATCGAACCCCACAATTGGGTTTGCTGGCGGTGTGCCGTGCCAATCATTTCTTCGGCCAGTTTGCCATCCTGCATTTGGCCGCGCAAAATGTAGCCGCTGGCAATGCGGTAGAGGTAGCTGGGGGTGGTGGCAAACACGGCCGTGCCCTCAAAAGCGGCCGTTTCGACTATCCCCGCCATGTGCGGCTCTTGCCCGCTCACATCCAAAATGAGCAGGTGCGGCCGTTGCGGCGGGTTGACGACGAGGTGATGCCCAAACAGGCCAAAGCGGTAGCCGGGTTCGCCCGTAAAAAGCGGCATCTCGTCTATCACCCCATTCATGCCTGCGTAGATGAGGCTGTACAAATTGTTGTGCTGGACAAGGGCATGGAAGCGATTGTGGCTCCCATAATTGTTCTCGGGTTTGAGCCAGATTTGGACGATGTGCCCCGGCGTTTCCAGCAACAGGCGGAATTTGAGCGTGCCTGCCCGTTGGCTGGGTTGGGGTACAAAGGTTTGCTGGCGGCAGGTGGGGCAATTCGGCCGTTGGGCGGGGTAGTGCAAGCCGCATTGGGGGCATTCGGTCAGGCTTTGCGCGTAGTCCGCGAGAAGGCGGGGGGGGAAGGGCGGCCGTTCCCCGCGCCCAAACACGCGCTGGAAATGGGCCAGCAACTCGTCGGAGAGGATTTCGGGCGGCCGTGCTTGCTTGGGGTAGACCACCGCCCCGTGCAACAGCGTTATTTTGTTTTCCGCCCGCGCCGTGAGCGATTTATGGCTGTGGTGGGTTCCGCCATAGGGGTGGGTGAGCAGAAGCGTCTTCACCAACAACACAAAAAAGGCGTACCAATCGCTCCCCTCGCTAAACACAGGTTGCTCGCCAAAATCGGTGATGGGGTATAAATAGGGGTCGAGAAAGGTTTGCAGGGCGACGGGGCAAGGGTAGCCACCCCACTGGTAGCTATCCACATCTATCCATGCTGTGTGCGGGGGCTGGCTATTTTGGGGCAGAAAAAAGAGATTATGGTCGTTCAGGTCGCCGACGACGATGCCCTGTTGGTGCAGGGCGGTTAGGGTGGTGTGGATGTCTTGCAGGTAGGCCACCAGTTGGGGGATGCCCAGTTTGTGCTGTCGGTCGTATTGCGGGTTGGCCAGTTTCTTAAAGGGCTGGGCCTCGGCCGCCATGCGCCGCATGGTAAAACCTATTATCTCGCCTTGGGGGTTGTAGATGAGTTCTTGGGGGGCAATCACGGCCGAAGGCAACCGCCCCGCCATGCTCACCCCCACAAACTGAGCCAGTTTCTGCTGTTGCGCGGCCGTGGTCTGGTGGTACACCTTCACAGCGCGGTCATCGCCCAAGGCGAAAACCATGCCCTCCCCCCCCGCTTGCAGAAGGTCGGCTTGGTCGAGTTTATGCGTTTGCCCGTTCAGAACGATAGTAAGTTGGGTCATGGGGGAGCGAGTGGTTAGTGGTTAGTGGGGAGTGGCTAGTGCCGTATGTTCTTCGTTCACAATTAACAATTAGCAATTCAAAATTCACAATTCGATTAGTGTATTTATGACATTAAGGGTAATCCCTTTCGCTCCAGTTGTCAACAATTTGTTAACCATCCCCATTGTACTTACCACGGCCGTTTGTGCGGTGTAAAATGGGTGAAGGATTTTTCTCAATGAGTAATGAGCAATGAACAAAGGTAGTTGGTGCATGATAATCAATTACCAATAACGAGTAACCAGTAACCAGTAACGCCCTTATGAAACACCTTCTCCTCCTTCGCCACGCCAAATCTAGTTGGGATGATGCCCGATTGGCTGACCATGACCGTCCGTTGAATAAGCGGGGGCAAGAAGATGCTCCGCGCATGGGGCGATTTTTGGCTCAGCAGGGAATCATCCCCGATTACATTATTAGCTCCACGGCCAAGCGGGCGTGGCGCACGGCCACGGCCGTGGCCGACCAAATCGGCTACGACCCCGAACGAATCGCCCTCGAACCCACCTTTTACGAAGCCGAACCTGAGGCGTACCTCGAACGGCTTCAACTCGTCTCGGAGCAATACCAAATGGTTATGTTGGTGGGGCACAACCCCGGTATCTCTGATTTGCTGGCGGAGCTGACAGGCCGTTATGAGAACCTGACCACGGCCAATATCGCCTACCTGCGCTTGCCCATCCAACATTGGGCGGATGTGGATGAAGCGTTGCGCGGCCAACTGGTGCAAATCTGGCGGCCGAGAGAATTGTGAATGGTGAATCGTTAATTGTTATGGGTGCTCATCGGGTCGTTGGAGCGGTAGGGCACACCCATTACTAATGAGTTGTGAGCGTCCAAAATCCAAAATCTAAAATCCAAAATCTTAATGCGTTGGTTTAACCTATTTCTCATTTGTTTAATCTTATTTGGCGGCGGCACGGCCGTCACCTCTGCCCAAGAGTCGCCCATCACCCCCACCCCGCCCACCCCCGATAGGCGGTTTGGGATTGTGGAAGGGTTTTGGGTTCCCGAAGAGACGGCCGAACTCAATGTCGGCTGGGAGCGCATCATCTTTTACTGGCGCGAAATCCAGCCCACAGGCCCCGACGATTGGAACACCCTGCATGTGCTGGAAGAGTGGCTGACTGAGGCGCGGGCCAACGGCCGTTCTGTCATGGGCTTGCTCAAAAACTCGCCTGCGTGGGCGACCGATGGCGCGGGCGAGGCGGGCTTGCCGCGTGGCCTGTACCTGCCCGTGGACGACCCCGAAAACTTATGGGCCAACTACGTGCGCCGGGTGGCCACCTATTATGGCCCGTTGGGGGTGCATGATTGGGTGGTGTGGAACGAACCCGAGATTAAGCCGGGCGTGTTTGGCTATGAGTTTGATGGCACGATAGACGATTACGTGCAATTGCTGAAGGTCACGGCCGTGGTGATGCGCGAGGTAGACCCCGAGGCCAAAATCCACTTGGCGGGAATGACGTGGTGGCACGATGTGACCTATTTGGACAGGCTGTTGGCGGCTATTGCGGCCGAACCCGATGCCCCCCAACACGGTTACTACTTTGATGCCGTCACCTTGCACATCTATTTTCGCTCGGAAACTGTGCGGGGCATTACCGAAGAGGTGGATGGGATTTTGGCCAAACACGGCTTTAGCGACAAAGAGATTTGGATTAACGAGACCAACGCCTCGCCTACCAGCGACCCCTTATGGCCTGTGACACGGCCGCAATTCCCCATTAATCTCGACCAGCAGGCGTGGTACATTGTGCAGGCGTATGCGTTGGGCTTTGCGGCCGGGGCGGATAGCATCGGCGTGTACAAGATGCTCGACATTTTGTTGCCCGAGGGGGGCGAGGCGTTTGGCATTTTGCGGCCAGACCAGAGCAAACGCCCCGCTTTTGAGGCGTACAAGACGACCATCGCCACCCTGAGCCATTTTACCGAGGTGGCCATTGAGCAGGAGACGCGACAGGCTTATGCCATTCGCTTTGAGATTCCACGGGGGACGGCGCATGTGGTGTGGGCGCGCACGGCCGCTACGGCGACCGTGACGGTCACGGCCAGCTTGCCCACGGCCGTCTTAATCAATGCCACAGGCGACACGGTGACGGAGTTAACGGCCGTGGACGGGGTGTACGTCATCCCCCTGACAGGGGCGATTTGCTTGCCAACCGAGTGCTTGGTGGGGGGCGAACCGCTCTTTTTGGTGCAACAGGAACCCGAACCAACCCCCACGCCCATCCCCCCCACCGAAACGCCCTCGCCCACACCGAGCATTACCCCTTCGCTAACCCCGTTGCCGCCGACGGCCACGCCGCAACCAACGGCCACGGCGACAGTGCCCGCCACGGCCGTGCCCTCGCTCACGCCCACGCCCCAAGCGACGGCCGTTGCGCCCTCGGCCGCTCCAAGCACCCCCAGCACCGCCTCCCTCGGGTTGTGGTTTCTGGGCATTGGGGCTATGCTGGTTGTAGCCCTCGTTATTTTTGCTCGCCGATAGTTGTTAGTCTATCAGCCTTTCAGTCTCTCAGTCGTCTGCTGACCGACTGACCGACTGAGAGACTGACCGACTGAGAGACTCCCCCCATGAAAATTCTCGTTGTCGAAGACGACCCCGTTATTTTGGAAACTGTGGAATACAACCTGCGCAAGCAGGGGGATGAGGTGTTCACGGCCGCCGACGGCCGTGCCGCGCTCGATGTGGCGCGGCGCGAAAAGCCCGACCTCATCATTTTAGATGTCATGTTGCCCATTTTGGATGGCTTTGAGGTGTGCCGTATTCTGCGGCGCGAGATGAGCGTGCCCATTATTATGCTGACCGCCAAGAGCGATGAGGTGGACAAGGTGGTGGGGCTGGAGATGGGCGCGGATGATTACCTGACCAAGCCGTTTAGTATGCGCGAATTATTGGCGCGGGTGAAGGCGATGCAACGGCGTGAGCGCATTATCCGCGAGGAGATTAGCGCGGAGGTGGAGCAGAGCAACGAGGGCGTGTTGCGGCCGAGTACGGCCGATATTCTCAGTTTTGGCAATCTGACCATTAACCAACAACGGTACGAAGTGGTGCTAAACGGCGAACCCCTGCGGCTGAAGCCCAAGGAGTACGAACTGCTTCTCTTCTTGGCGCGGCACAAAGGCATGGCGCTCTCGCGGGATTTAATTTTGGAGCGGGTGTGGGAGTGGACGTTTGATGGCAACAGCCGCACGGTAGACGTGCATGTGCGCTGGTTGCGCGAAAAAATCGAGGAGGATGCGACTTGGCCCAAGCGCATTGTCACCGTGCGCGGGATTGGGTATCGGTTTGAGGGGTAGTGGGGATGGGGGACAAGGGACAAGGGACGGTTGCGATTCGCTAGTCCCTCGTCCCCAGTCCCCAGTCCCTCGTCCTATTACTCGTTTTCCACCAACCCACGGCCGTTGGCCAAGCTATTGGGAGCCAACTGGAAGCCTGCATGGGAGCCACCCAACTGTGGATTGACAAACTCAGGCTCTATGACCAACCCAGCGGGGTCGCCATAACTGGGCAAGCCATCGGGCCAAACGTTGTGGCTAATTTGCCATGCATCGGGGTTGCCAATGGTCAGGGCGCGGCCGTTGCGCCCTGCATAGATGATGTTGTTGGCCAGCACAATCCCCGAGGGGGCATCGTATAACAGGCTGGGAACCTCATCAATGGCCACGGCCGTGAACTGCGTATCTTTGATGACGTTGTGGGTGATGGTGATGTTGAGATAGGTGTTGCCTGCAAAGTTTGGGGCATAGGGGTAGTGCCAATAGTTAATCCCCGCCCCTGTGCCGATAATAACATTGTTGCGGATGAGCAAATCTTCGGCGACGGGGTGGTCGGGTTGCGCTCCTTCGTTGGCAATGGTGATGCCGTTGGCGGGGTAGGGTCGGTCACTGCGGTTGTAGGCGTTGGTGGTGCTATAGAGGTAGTTGTTCTCAAAACGGCCGTCGCGCACCTTGTCTATGTAGATATTCACGCTGAAGGCATCGAAAACGGTGTTGTCCTCCACCACAAAGCCAATGGCGCGTAGGGCGATAATCCCCTCGCCCCACACGTTGTGGATGAGGTTGCCACGCATGACGATGTTGGTGCTGGGGGAGCCATCTTCACGGCCGTAACTGGCCAACGCCCCTGCCCATCCCCCTTGCGAATCGTAGGCGTTGTTTTCGTTTTCCAACACCGCCTCCCAAATGTGGTTGTAGGCAAAGGTGATATGGTCGCCGCCGCCGCCGATGGCGCGGGTTTGGGTGTGGTGGACGCGATTGTGCTGGATGGTGATGTATTCGCTTTCGTAGACGCTGATGCCACGGCCGCTCGAGTTCCGCACCTCGAATCCTTCCATGGTGAGATGGGCGGAGTGGCGCACCAGCAAAATGCTATCTGTGTGGTCTAGGTCTGCTCCCGTGCCATCTAAAATGGGCTGTTCGCCGGGGTAGGGGCGGATGAGAATTGGTTGCTCGGCCGTGCCTCGGGTGATAATCGTCTCTTGGGCGGCCGTGTACACCCCGCCACGCACGCAAATTGTCCCACCTGCGGCGGCTTGATGGGTGGCGTGGCTCAGCGAGTAAAACGGCCGTGCTTCGCTCCCGTCGCCTGTTTCATCGTGGCCCGTGGGGCTGGCGTAGATGGTTCCCCTCTGGGCATGGCTCGGCCCACGCCGAGGGGTGGGTGGGGGGGGGGGGGGCACGGCCGTGGGGGATGGGGTGGCTGTGGGGCTGGGGGTGGCTTGGCGGACGGCCGTAGGGGGTGAGGTGGGGCCGAGGTTAGGTGCTGGCGCGGCCGTGGCGCACGCTACTCCGCTGGCCAACAGGCCGAACCCAACCCAAACCGCCATAAAACGAATACGCATAACTATCTCCTTGTGTTTGATTGCCCCAATTTTAACAAATGCTCCTTGTAAATGACCCCCTGAAGGGCAATGCTTAAGGCGATTCCCCAAATTTTTGGGAATGACCAAGGGGGCGATAGCAAAAAGGACTTGAATCTTCCCGCTTGTGCTGTGCGTTACTGCAAGAATAGGTGGGTAGGGTACAATGCCCCCAAATATAGATTGTTAAAATCTATGATTTCCTTAATTTTTTCTGTCCCACACCTTGCCATATTTGTCAGGAGGCTTCTCGATGCGTGTACATTTACCTGTTAGTCCAAGTCGGTTCGGCCGTTTAGGGTCGGTGGTGGTTATTTA
This sequence comes from Candidatus Hadersleviella danica, assembly GCA_016711405.1. GTDB lineage: Bacteria > Chloroflexota > Anaerolineae > Promineifilales > Promineifilaceae > Hadersleviella > Hadersleviella danica. Next base: position 199,875 of record JADJSZ010000001.1, read on the forward strand.
TTTGGCCCTCATCGCTTTGGTATGGCTGAACTGGCCAGCCAGTTCCGTAGCCTCGGCCGCTATGCCTGTCAATCAATTATTCCACCCCGTGGTGCATAAAAATATGGCAGGCAACCACACCACCCTCACCATCCAAAACGAAACTTCTAGTCCGACCACGGCTTACGCTCATTTTTATCCGCTCATTGGTGGAAACCCTCTTTACGTCGAAGAGGTGAATTTGCCTCCTTATAGCGCTTATGTGGTGGATAGTGATGTCATTCCCGAATTGCCCAATAACACCTATACGGTTCTGATTACCAATGAATTGGGTATCTCGCTCAGTAGTGTGGCGGTGACGTTGGGGAACCTCGGCCGTGGAGGAGCCTATAGTGGTATAGACCAAAGCCAAATCGCCTCCAACCTATTTGTTTGGCCCCTCTTTAAAAACGGGCTTGATAGCTCGCTCATCGTGCAAAATACCGTCGCTTCAACCAACACCATCGACTTTACTTTCACGGGGTTGGATGGCGTTGTTGTTTACACCCAAACTATCAACCTCAATCCTTTTCAGCAGTTTGTGTTTCACGTCAACAGCAACATCAACATTCCGCCCACCTTTGTGGGGCATGTCAATATCATTTGCCCAACAAGGTTCAGTCGCAGGTTGCTCAAATTAGTAGACAGTAGCACGGGTGAGGTGACTTACAAAGGGAAAATGGAGGAGGCTTTTTCGGTTAGCTACGGTTATTTCCCCCGCATCGCCAACAATTACGATCGCGATGCTTTCTACACCTACACCACCAAATTGGTGCTAATCAATACCGATACAGCCTCCGCTCTGGTAGATGTTCATTACAGCGATGATGCTGGTGATGTGTTGATAGACTCCATCCCCATTGTCGCGCAAGGAATGGTTATCACCACTCCTCCCGTGGGGGTTGACGATTCAACGTATTATGGCGGCCGTTTCTTGGCCTCTCAACCCATTTATTTTACCGATTTGCACATGGCCGATGCCCAACCCGACCGTACCTACCTCTCCTACGAATCCCCTCGCGCCCTCATTCATGGCCTTCCCACTCTGCACAAAACAGATGGCTTGTTCAGCCTTATTCACCTGCAACACATTGATGCCACTATCCCTAACCCCGAATTGGTTAACCTCGATTTCTACGATTTGAGTGGCAATTTCATCCTCTCCACCACAGTTACCCTATTCGATTTTGGGGTCAGAGAGACGATTGATTTACGCGACCTCCCTTTGCCAAACAATTACTCGGGGCAGGCTGTGGTCACGGCCGTTAGTGCCCAAATCGGCGTGGTGGTAGATACCATGCAACAACCCCTGCCCACCTGCTATGCCACGGCCGATGGAGGGCAAACCGTCTACAATGATGTCCAAGATGCCATTTTTGAAGCATCCAGTCTGGGAACCAACGAAGTGCGGGTCGCAGGCTATTGCTACGGCACGGATTTATGGGATGACGTTGAACTTAGCCATATTTATATCAATAGCCCTATGACAGTGCGCGGCGGTTATCGGCCGAATAACTGGCAAGAATCGGACCCCGTACTGTTTCCCACCATTTTGGATGCGGAAGCAAGGGGCTATGTCGTCCAAATAGATAGCCCCGCCAATCATGTCATTCTCGAAAACCTTGTCCTGATTAATGGTGCGGCCACCGATGGGGCAGGTATCTGGGCGAACCTACCCAGCGGCCAACTGACCCTCCAGAATATCAAACTTATTAACAATGTCGCCACCAACCAAGGTGGTGGACTATATATTGAAACAGGTACAACAGTTTCGGCGACCCAATTGCTCTTAGATAACAATGAGGCAGTTATGCTTGGCGGTGGGATTGCGCATAGAGGCACGGCCATGTGGCTCAGCCGCTCGGCCGTCATCAATAATGGAGCAGGTGCAGGTGGTGGGGGTGGCATTCACAGCATCTCCGTACTGACCCTTACCAACAGCACCCTAAGCGGGAATCAAGGTGTTGGGAGTAATGGTGGTGGGATTGCTTTTGGGGGTGGTGGAGTAGGTTATCTCTCCAACAACACCATTGCCCAGAACACGGCCGCTGGTTCAGGTGGCATCGAATCAGGTGGAGGGACGATTTACCTCTACAACAACATCATTGCGGGTAACAATGCGAGTTCTAGTGCTGATTGTGGCGGCACATTCCAAAGCCAAGGGTACAACATCATCCAATCCATTGGGGGATGCACAATAACAGGGGATAGCACAGGGAACATCATCGGGGACCCCGAGTTGGAACCCCTGCAGAACAACGGGGGCCGAACCCTGACGCACGCCCTGCAACCAACCAGCCCAGCCATAGACGGTGGGGGCTCCACCTGTCCCGAACGCGACCAACGCGGCAAAGCGCGCACCGACGGACTGTGCGACATCGGCGCCTTCGAAGCAGGGAACGGCACTCGCGGCGCGGCCGAACCCCTCGATGCAGGCGTGCCCCTGACCAGCACGGCCGTCAACATCCGCGACCGCAACTGGTTCATCATCCCCGTCGAAAGCGCAGGCGCCACCATCTCCCTCACCCTCACCAGCGACGTCGCCTACGACATGTACCTCTTCGCCCCCACCATCGACGAAGAAACAGGCCAAATCAAAGACCTCGGCCAAATCGCCAATTTAGGCCAAATGGGCAACCTCGGCCAAATGGGCAACCTTGGCCAGATGGGCAACCTCGGCCAGATGGGCAACCTTGGAAACCTAACCGACTTAGGTCAGATGGGCAACCTCGGCCAGATGGGCAACCTCGGCCAAATGGGCAACCTTGGCCAGATGGGCAACCTCGGCCAGATGGGCAACCTCGGCCAAATGGGCAACCTCGGCCAAATGGGCAACCTTGGAACCCTCGTCTGGCTCGCCCCCTCAGGCACCATCTTTGGCAACCAAATCTACTACAACGTCCACGAACTAGCAGGCAACTACTACCTTGGCGTCATCCCCCGCGAACTCGAATCCTTAGGCGAACCCTTCAACCTCGACCTCGAGATAATCCCCCCCGACGAACCCCAACCCATCATCACCGAGGTACTCAGCTACACCTTTCCCACCCCCGCCACCAACAATAGCGTCAAAACCATCATCTTGGTCAACTCGGGGCGCATCAACCAGTTTTACGGGGTCAACGCCTACACCACCAGCGGCCTCTCCGCCAAACTAACCAACTTCCGCAACCAAAGTAGCGTCGTCGGCACCATCATCGACCTCAACAACTACTCCCAAATCGTGGACGCGTATGCCCTGTGGGACAGCCAAACCAACAACCCCAAGCGGCCAACTACGTCGCCCACCTCATCAAAACCTGCTTTACGACACCCTGCCCGCCTACCCCAACCTCGAGTACATCGTCATCGTCGGCGATGACCGCATCATCCCCCATCGCCGCCTGCGCGACGAAGCACTGGTGGCCAACGAACGGACTTACGCGGCCGATGTGGCCACCCACGTCCAGCTCAACGCCGCCTTCCGCTACCGCTACATCCTCAGCGACGACTACTATGCAGGCGTTCTGCCCCAACCATTTAAGGGGCGCGAACTCTACCTGCCCCAATACGGCCTCGGCCGCCTCATCGAAACCCCCGCCGACATGATTGTCACCCTCGACAGCTTCTTGGCGGGTAACAGCTTTGTGGCCAACGATGCCCTCGTCACAGGCTACGATTTTGTGATAGACGAGGCCGAAGCGATTCGCGACAGCCTGACCAGCTACGGTGTCAGCGTCGACGACAGCCTCATCAACAACGACTGGGTCGACACCGACTACAACGCCCTCATCGCCCAGCTCACCTCAGGGCCAGCGCTCGTCTCGCTCAACTCCCACTTCACCCACTACAGCTTCTTCCCCAACACCCCCGATTTGCCCAACATCCCCTTCGTCTATGCCGATGCGGTGGCGGGGCAGGGGCTAGATTACAGCAACAGCTTCATCTTCACTGTTGGGTGCCACTCGGGGTTGAACGTGGACGATGCCAATGCCCCCACCGCCCAGCAAGGGGCTGACTGGGCGCAGAGCTATCTCCAGCAAGGGGCGATGTTCATGGGCAACACGGGCTACGGCTACGGCGATAGCGACCTGATTGCCTACTCCGAACGGTTAATGGTCACCTTTGTGGACGAGTTGGGGCACACCCCGAAATCGGCCTCGCCCTGCGCAAGGCCAAGCAGGAGTACTACACCAGCACGGCCGCAGGCACCTTCAGCAACTACGACGAAAAAGTGCTGGCCATCATGACCCTGTACGGCCTGCCCATGCAACGCATCACCATGCCCAACCCACCGCTGTGTAGCGGAGCCACGGCTCAACCTAAACCTAGCCAGCCCCGCGCCCCCCAAGCGACGAGCATCACCCCCTACCACCTGACCTTTGGCTATGAAGAAAACCAAGAGGCGCGGGGGACGTATGTCACCGTCACAGGGCAAAACGGGCAGGTGTTGGCCACAGGCGGCCGTCCAATCCTGCCTTTACACACCACCGCGATAGCCAGTCCCGACAACGGCTTGGTGCATGGCGTGCTCCTCTTGGGCGGCACCTTCAGCGATTGGCTCGACTTCGACCCCGTCGTCACCAGCGTTATTTCCGAAGAGAACACCCTCATTGAAGAGAACAGCTACCCCTTCCCCAACTGGTATCCCAGCAGTGTGGCCAGCAACAACCATTTGGTGACGGTGCAAGGGGAGTTGCTCCAGCGCTTGGTGGTCGTGCCCGCCCAGTTTTTTGGCCACCAATGTGGAGGAGGATGCGGCCACCGTGGGGGTTCTGCGGCGGTACAACTCAATGCAATTAGAGGTGTACAGCACGCCGTTTGAGGAGACGGACTTTATTGCGCCGCAGATTTTCCGCACCTCGGCCACCCTGACGGGCAATGTGCTTGAGTTTGAGGTGGAGGTGGCGGATGAGACGAGCGGGGTGGAGCGGGTGGTGATTCTGTATCGGGGTCAGGGCCAGCGCAGTTGGTCGCGGGCGGAGCTGGGCGCGGCCGATATTGATGATTTGGCGCGGGGAGTGTGATTGCGCCGTTTGGGGTGGTGGAGTATTTTGTGCAGGCGGTGGATGCATCGGGCAATGTGGCCTTGGCCACGGAGAGTGGTGCGCCGTTTGGGGTGGATGGTGGTGCGGCTCCCGCCACCATTTTTGCCTTGCTCCTCTGTGATACGCCCGTAGGGGGGAAGGGAGGGGGAAAGTAGACCCCCCCCCCATGCAAAGGTGGGGAAATGGTGAAAGGGGTGTACGTACCTTCTTTTTTCCCCACCTTTCACCCCTATTTTACTTTATTCTCCCTTTACTTTCCACCATTGCGGCCGCAGGAGTAAGACAACGGCCGCCAACCCAAAGCCCATTGCCCCGATAAAACCGGGCACAAGTGGCCCTAGCAAGGTCGAAGGTTCGCCTTGTACCCAGAAGACGGTAATGCCTGCCAGCCCATTGACCACCGCATGGCCAATGACGGCTGGCCACACACTACCCCCTCGCGCCACAGCCCACCCCCAAAACGTACTCAGCCCAAAGGTCATCCAACACATCATGGCGATGCCAGACCACGGTGCGCCGGGATATTCCAACCCGTAGTTGTGCCCCATGGCAATGAGGGGCGCGTGCCACAACCCCCAAATGATCCCCATCAGCACCATGGCGGGGCGCACGCCCAACGGCATGAGCTTTTGTTGCAGGTAAGCCCGCCAGCCGAACTCTTCCCCAAAGGTGAAGATGCTGTTGATGAGTAACCCTAAGGTGAGGGCGCTAAACCCTTGGGCAAGAACGATGACCAGTGGTGGTACTTCGGCCGTTTCGGGGGCTTGGCTAATCAACACCTCCATAATGGCCGTCATTTCAGGGTCAAAGTATTGTGGATAGAGCGCAAAGAAGAGTGCCCCACCGACCAGTAGAAGCACGGCCGAGCCAGCCCAAGCGATGAGCCAATACTTCCATCCTTGCCGAAAATTAGCCGTCAATTGCAAATCTTGCCACCCTTCCCCTGTCACCCAGCGGGTGAAAAGGTGGGCAAGGGTGGGGGCGGGCATGTAGAGCACGGCCGCCAACACCGTATAGCTATTCAGAAACCCAAACCACACTGTCGCATTGGCCAACCCTCCCAGCGCATACATGGCCACCGCCACCAGATAAGCCCAGCCAAAAGCCACGGCTAAAAAGATACCAATTCGTTTTGTTTCTAACCTGTCCATCTTACCTCTCCACAGCACGTCTTAGTTAGTATCGCCATGGGGCGTGGGGGGGGCCCGGCCAGCAGTTCGTCGAAACGAACCACTAGCCACTAACCACTATTCTCACTCGCCTTCATCTCTGTATCGTTTTTCCACACCCAGTATGAATACCCAAATAGGGCGACCAGCATGATGACAATGCCACCAATCAGGATGTAGAAAGTGAGCCACGGCCACGCCACGGTGGCCATCATGCCCAAGCCCAAAGCCATGAACAGCTTGCCGCCCAAGCGGTGTGTCTTATTCCACGATTGTTCGCTGGCCAATGTCCACGGGGTGCGGATGCCGAACATGTAGTTGCGCCGAATTTTGCCCATATAGTTGCCCATCACCACAAACAAACCGCCGATGATGAGGGGGATGTAAAAGCCAACTTCGACAGGGTAGCCAAGGGCGTTGGCCACGGCCACGATATAGACGATGCTCATAACCACCAACGTGCCGCCCCATGTCACCTTGTATGCTTTGGCCGATTGGGCGATGTTGACCCGATTGGGGTCAATATAGGGCATGCCGCCAACAAAATGGAGATACCTCCGATGATGAGTGGCATCATCAGCAACCCCTCAAACTTGCTCCCATATCGGTCGGCGGTTCCATCTACACCCCAATGCACAGGAATAAGGGTTCCTGCGGGGATTTGCCCCCACGCCCACGCCCCGATGAGGAGCATGAAAAGCACGGCCGCTCCACTCCAATACCACATGGTGCGAAATTCATTGTTCTTCATGGCGAACTCCATTGTTTGGTTCATCAACTAAATTAATCTGAAACATCTGCATCATCGCCAGCATCGCCTCTTCTAAAACAGAAACGTTGAGCTGGTAGATGATGTTATTCCCCTGTTTGTTGCCGCTTATCAAATCCGCTTCGCGCAGGATGGCAAAGTGGCGCGATAAAGTCGGCTTGCTGTGTGGGAAATGGTCGGCAATATCCCCGGCGTTCATGTTTTGCTCGCGCAGGAGTTGCAAAATTTTGCGCCGCGTCGGGTCGGCGAGGGCTTTGTAAACGAGGCTGGCCATATCGTTTGTCCTTGGGTTGTGTGGTGGGTCATCGGTCATCCGTTTGCCCCTTTCGCTAATTAGCTAAACAGCTAAATGAATTAACAAAATAATAGGCCGTTTGCACGGCCGTGTCAATGACAGAAAAATGACAAAAAGTAACAAAAGAGGAGTAGAAAGTGCTGAGTGCTGAGTGCTGAGTTAAAAGTACAGCCTATTTTCAACTCAGGACTCAGCACCCAGCACTCCCCACATCTCGCCAGATGCCCCGCCCCCATGCGCGGAGGATGAGTGGCAACGGCCGCCACCGCGCCGGGTTCTCCAGCCCACGGCCGAGCAACAGCCGCAACTGTCGCCGATAATCCTCATCCTCAAACAGCCAACGGCCGAAGGTGCGGAAGCCCCACTGCGGCAACGGCATGTAAAAATACTCGTAAGAGGTGGCCAAAGTCGCTTTGTACATCGCGTGCATCTCGGCGTAAACAGCTTTTTCATACTCTGCCAGAGCCACTTCCCACGGCACGCCATCAACCCCCAGCGCACCACGGCCGCCCCCAACACCTTGGCCGTGAAGAGCGCATCGAAAATGCCCTGCCCGTCCACGGGGTCTTTTTGATGGACGGCATCCCCCACCAACGCCCAACCCGCCCCATACGCTTGGCGGTAAAAATTGCCCACATCCCGAATGCCGCTAATTTTGGTGATGGGTTGTCCCGGGGGCAATGCGCCGCTGGACAATGGGCATGTCCCGCAAGAGGGCGTGATAATGGTCGGCCAAACGGCCGTCGGCCGACCCGTGGAGCCGCTTCGTTTGCCCTTCGATGGTCACGGCCGTGGTTCCATCCGCGCTCTCCAGCATCAACACCCCCAAGCCGTGGCGGGGGCTGATAAAGTGGATGGTTGGCTCGCCCGTTTCGTCATACGGCCGCACCCCTTCCCAGTAGGCGTAAAGCAAGCTAGTGGGAAAACGCTTCCAACGGCCGTATTCTCGCGCCGCCACTTTTTGGGCGATGGTGCTAAAACGGCCGTCGGCGCCCACCACCGCCTTGGCGGTTAGATGGGTTGTCTCGCCGCCGCGCCGCACCACCACTCCCACCACCTGCTCGCCTTCGCGGAGCAGGTCGGTCACGGCCGTTTCTTGCCATGTGGTCACGTTCGGTTCCGCCTCGGCCAGTGCCCACAAGGTGGCATCAAAGCGCAAGCGATCCACGGCGTAGGCGTAGTTGCGGCCGTATAAATCGGCCACGGGGTTGGTGACGCAAAACGCGCCGCGAATGTCGTAGACAAAGCGGCGCGAAGGGGGGTGTTATGCGCGTAGTCACTTTCGGCCGCGCCCAACTCATCCAGCAATTGCATGGAACTGGGGCCAATAATAGGCGAGGAGGCGGGGTGTTTGCTCGGCAAACGGCCGCGCTCCACCAACAACACCTTCAAACCTGCCCGTCCCAGTTGCACCGCCAACGCACTGCCCGCCACACGGCCGCCGACAATAATAAGGTCGAAATCATGCTGGGGCATGGGGGAATGAGCGGAATGAAAGCTGATTAGCTGACTGGCTGACTGGCTGAAAGGCTACTTCGCCCCACAGTCACAGCCGCCACCTTCGTGTTTGGAGCAACCCGCTTTGGCTTTGGCTTCGAGGGCGCGTAACTCTTCGACGGGTTCGAGTTCGGCCAAGGTTAGCTCGTATATCTTTTCATCTACCTCGACTATGACCGATTCTTTGAGCGGCCGAACATCGCGCACCACCCCTTCGCCGTGGGGCGTGCCAATAATTTTGCCCCGCTTGGGGAGCGCTTTTTTGGCGGCCACATATTGCTCGTATTCGTAGACGAGGCAACAGCGCAAACGGCCGCACACCCCCGTAATCTCGCTCGGGCTGAGCGAAATCCCCTGCTCTTTGGCCATCTTAATGGAAACAGGGCTGAATTCGGTGAGGAAGGTGGAGCAACAGCGGGGGCCGCCGCATGCGCCATAGCCGCCGATAATTTTGGCCACATCACGCGGGCCAATGAGTTGCATCTCGACTTGGGCGTTCATCAAACGCATCATCTCGCGGCGCAATGGCTCCAAGTTCAACTTTTTGTTTTCGGTGGTGTACATGATGGTCAACCATGAGCCATCGTAGTTGTATTCCGCCTTCACAAATTTAATGTCGCCCTTGATGTTCATGCGGCTGGCTTGTTCGCGGCAGGTGATGAGCGTGTTTAGCTCTTTATCTTGCCACACTTGGCGCAAAACCATGTCGCGGGGGGTGGCTTTGCGCTGAATCGCTTTGAGACCCCGTGCTTGAAAGACTTCGTCGGGTTCGACAAAGCGGATGACTTGCCCGAGTTGGACACCGCGCCGGGTTTCGACGAGGACATGGTCGCCGGGCACAACGGGGTGGCCGATGGCTTCAAAGTGGTAAATTTTGCCTAGTTTTTGCAAGCGTACCCCAATAACGGAGGATACGGCCGTGGTTTCTGTCTGGTTCATCGAGTGTCTCCAAAGTGACAAGCTAAAGGCTTGTTCTTGGCCTAGTTATAGCGAATTTGGTGGGTAATAACAAAGGGGCAGGTGCTGAAAAGCCTTGCTCCTAGAGAGTGCCGCTAGAAAGTGGTAGAATAGTCAATGAGTAATGAGCAATGAGCAAAGGGCGTTGGTCAGAGCTAACCAGTAATTAGTAACCAGTAACCAATAACGAATCCCCCCATATGGATACCAAAGCACAACTCCAAACAGACCTTAAAGAAGCGATGAAGAGCCAAGATTTACAGACGCGGGACACCTTGCGCCTGATTATGGCGGCCATTAAACAAGCGGAAGTAGACGGCCGTAAAACGCTCGACGAAGCGGCCGTGCAAGATGTTCTGCTCAAGCAAGCCAAGCAACGGCGCGAGAGCATGGCCGAATATGGCAAAGGCGGCCGTGATGATTTGGTCGCCAAAGAGCAAGCCGAGTTAGTCGTCATTGAGCGTTATTTGCCCCAAATGATGTCGGCCGAAGAAATTGCCGTTTTCGCCCGCGAAGCCATCGCCCAAACAGGCGCCACCGATGCCAAGCAAATGGGAGCGATTATGGCCAAGCTTATGCCCAATGTGAAAGGCAAAGCCGACGGCCGTTTGGTCAACCAAGTCGTCACCGACATCTTGGGCCAAATTGGCAGTCTTTAAGCATTTCAGCAAGTCAGCTAGTCAGCCCAAGGCTGAGATGCTGACTGGCTGACCAGCTCCCATGAGTGGCGACTCCATTTACATTCCCCCCACCAAGCGGCGCGTGCCCCTGCGTGACCAGCTAACCCCACTGCTATTTTCAGTGGCGCTGACCGCTACGCTCACCCTCATCCTATCCCTCAACATCTTCACCAGCCAGCAAATCTCCTTGCAACTGGGTGAAACAGCCCCGCAAACCATCCTCGCCCCCCAATCGCTCACCTACGACAGCCCCTTTCTAACGGTACAAGAGCGGCGGCAAGCGGTGGCCACCATTTTCCGCTACACCACCACCGACCGCAGTATCGGCCGTGAACAGACCAACAAGGCTCGCGCCGTGTTTCTCTTCATCGAGGTGGTTCGTGCCGATGCGGTGGCTGACGTGCCCACGCGCATCGCCTACCTGCAAGCCATCGAGCCAATTGTGCTGGATGCGGCCGTGGCCGAACTGCTCCTCTCCCTCTCCTCTGCCCAATATGGCGCCGCCAAAAACGAAGTTTTGCGCATTGTGGCCGAGGTGATGCAACAAGATGTTCGTGCCGACAACGTGAGCCAAGCGCAAGAAATCGCCCGTCGCCTCATCGGGTTCGAGTTTACCACCCCCCAAGAACAACTCATCGGCACCATTGCCCCCCAATTTATTGTCCCCAACGTTTTTTTTGATGAGGTGGCGACCACGGCCGCCCGCGAGGAAGCCTCCACCGCCGTTAAATCAGTCCGCAACGAAATTCGTGCCGACGAAATTATCATCCAACAAGGCGAGGTGGTGAGCGAGCTACAGCTCGAAGAACTCGAACGGTTGGGGCTGTTGCGCCAAGGCACAGATTGGTACAGCTTGTTAGATGCCTTCATCGTGTCTCTCATCGCCAGCACGGCCGTGACCCTCTACTGGAGCCGTTTTCAGCGACGATTTAACCGCGCCTTTCGCTACTTGTTTATCATGGGCGTGCTGTTGCTCCTCTTCGTCCTCGCCGCCCGCTCATGGCCTCCAGCGGGGGCAACTGCTCTACTTCTTCCCCGCCACCGCCCTGTTTATGTTGCTCACCGTCATTGTGGATGCGCGGCTGTCGGTCATGGTGGCGATGGTGGTGGCCATCATGGTCGGCTTTATGAGCAACAATTCGCTCGAGGCGAGTATGTATACGGCCGTGGGCGGCATTCTCGCCATCCTCACCTTGCGCGATACCCAACGTTTTTACGCCTTCTTCCGCGCTGGCATGATTAGTGCCGTGGGCAACATCCTCGTCCTGCTCCTTTTCCACCTCGGCCCCAACGCTGATTTGCCCAATTTAGGCGTACTCCTCTTCTACGGCTTCATCAACGGGGCACTCATCGCCCCTGTCGTTACCATTGCAGGGTTCTTTTTTGTCGGCTTGTTGGGGGTCATCACCGTCGTCCAACTGCAAGATTTGTCGCGCTTGGACCATCCCTTGCTCAAGGAGTTGCTCCGCAAAGCGCCGGGAACCTACCACCACAGCATCATGGTGGCCAACTTGGCCGAACAAGCGGCCGAGCGCGTGGATGCCAACAGCACCCTTGTGCGCGTGGGGGCGTTTTACCACGACATTGGCAAAATGAATCGCCCCTCTTTCTTCACCGAAAATCAAGAGGGAGCCAGCACCCCCCACGAAACGCTCGACCCGTACAGCAGTGCCCGCATTATTTTGGCGCATGTGCCCGAAGGGGTGGATTTGGCCCGCAAATATCGCATCCCCAATCGCATCCAAGATTTTATTGCTGAACACCACGGCGACCGCATTGTTAAAATGTTTTATGAGAAGGCGCGGGCGGCGGCTGGGGCGGCGGCCGATGAAGTGGATTTGGACCTCTTCCGCTACAAAGGGCGACGGCCGCGCTCCCGCGAGACGGGTATTGTTTTGTTGGCGGATACGGTGGAGGCGGCTTCTTCGGCCGTGCGGCCGAGCACGGCCGAGGAAATCGAAAAGTTGGTCAACAGCCTTGTGGATGACCATCTGAAAGAAGGGCAACTGGATGATTCGGAGTTGACGATGGGCGACTTGAAGCAGATTCGGGCTTCGTTTATTGAAACGCTGAAAGGGCGTTTCCATGTGCGGGTGCGTTATCCGGGGAATGAGGAGTTGGTGGGGCGGGAGGAAAGTGGGGTGGGGGGGGGGTCTTTGGCGGACCACAGCTTTTCCTTTCTTGAAACAAGCTCCTTAACAACTTTAGCCCCTGATGGAAAAAATCCTCCCCAATGCGCCTCCGCGCACAGCATGGGGCCCCGGCGTGGCGCCCCCAGCGAGGTGGACCCGAGATGCTCCCCACCACGGCTGAATTAGCCATTGACCTTGTGCAGACTGTCGAGCCGTATCCCCGACCTGCCGCCGCCACGCCCAGCGCCTACCCGCCACAGCCGTGCGGGACCGCCAGCGGTTTTCAATGACCTCGACCTAAAAGACATTTCCGCCCCTCACCCCAATATCTAAAAGGCCGTGGCGCAAGGAAACGCCAAGGGAGCACGCGGAGGGGACTTGGCCGACCAAAGTTTTAGCCAAGCAAATCAAGGCTCTTCCGCCGGTGGAAACGATTGTCTTGGGGAGGCGGGCAAAGACCTTGTTCGCTTCTCGCCGCGGCGCCCTTCTCATGTCTTTGCGGGGTTTGCGGCGGCCTCCAGCCTTGACCTTAGGCGAATACGCTTTCAAAAACGGGCGGCGCTGCGCGAGGCTTGCAAGGCGGCCGAGCAGGGCAACATCTTTGGCCATTGGACGGTAATCATGACAATTGTCACTGATACATGGGCAATGGGTCCCGGGGGTGGGGGGGTGGGGGGGGTGCCCAGTGCCCCGGGTGGCCCGCCAGAGGGCCAGTTTTTGGTTGGGCCGGCGGAGGGCCCGGCCGGGCCGGGGCGGCCTTAAGGATGCAATTGGGGAACGGCACCCTAACCAATTTGTTTGTCAGCAACAACCAGTTATATGTTTATGGTAGCCAAAGTTCTGGGCAACCCTTTTGGCCTGGCAAGTCAAGCAAGCGAATGGGCAATTCCTAAAAATTTCACACCTCTCGCTATGTACTGCCATCCTCATGGGGTTACGGGCATTGACAGGGCATGGCCTTTGATTCCACCTCACATCTGGCATTGCTTGGCACAGGGGGGGGGAAAACGATAAAAGGCTCGACGATGGGCGCAGGGGGGTTTGCCATTTATGACACAATTCGCCAAGAAGTTGTGTGGTCTTGTCGTGTGCCATCGGTCAACATAGTGGAATCGTTTGTCGCTGGACATGGCATTATCGTCGTAGATAATGGATTTGGGGAATATTACATTGCCGATATAAACACACGGTCTTTATCTTCCCCATCGAAAAAAGGATTCTTTTAGCCGCCTTTGAGGATAAACAAGGTGTGTGGGGGCATTTTGGGATAACAAAGTTGCCCCTCTTTTGGTATACCCAAATCAACAAAGATTACGCCTTGCAAGATATGGATTGGTGGCTCCGATTTTAGATAATGTGCTTTGCGGGCGTCCAATTATCTTGGGCAGAGACATGGTTATTCGGACACGAACAGGGACTATGGCGGGTGAGGTAAAGGTCGTTAACCGTGAAAACGGCCGAATCATGCTAACCAGCCCCATACCCAGCATTAGCAGGTATCGCTGTGCAGGGTGGTTTGTGCTTATTGTCTTGCCGCTCCAATCAATTAAAATTCGCTGGGATTTAGCGAGTGGGGAATTAACAGTTGTGAATTTTCAGGGGAGATTTCCATTTAGAAGATGAAGCGCGGCTATTTTGTCGCCGATGATCAGAATCCAGAATTGTTGCCTTTGGCATGCTTTGGGTGACGGCCGACAAACTCTTCGCCATTTTCAGTTTGCCCAACCAATGGCCAGCAATAAATAATGCCACCAAACAAAAAGAGCCGTGCTTGGAAACAAGCACGGCTCTTTTGCTGACAAGCTGAAATGCTGACTTGCTAACCAGCTACCAACTCCTCCCGCCGAAACTGGCTCATGTAAAGCGCATGGTAACGGCCGCCCTTGGCCAACAACTCCTCATGCGTGCCCCGCTCCACCACCACACCCCCATCCAAAAACAGCACTTGGCTGGCGTGCCGAATCGTACTCAGGCGATGGGCAATCACAAAACTGGTGCGCCCCTCCAGCAACGTCTCCAACGCCTTCTGGATTTCCCGCTCCGTGCGCGTATCCACACTACTCGTCGCCTCATCCAAAATGAGCAGGCGCGGATTGGCCAAAATAACCCGCGCAATGGCGATGAGTTGCCGTTGCCCTTGGCTCAGGCCAGCCCCGCGCTCGCCTAGCACCGTCTCATAGCCATCATTCAGCTTGGTAATAAAGTCGTGGGCGCGAGCCAGTTCGGCCGCCGCCAGCACCTCTTCATCGGTCGCATCGAGACGGCCGTAGCGAATGTTGTTCATCACCGTATCGCTAAACAAAAACGTATCCTGCAAGACAATGCCCATCTGCTGGCGGAGGCTGGCTTGGGTCACATGACGCACATCGTGCCCATCAATGAGCACACGGCCGGCCGTCACATCCCAAAAGCGGGGGAGCAGGTTAATGATAGTCGTCTTGCCCGCCCCAGTCGGCCCCACAATGGCAATCATCTCGCCGGGCGTGGCCTCGATAGACAAACCGCGCAAGACAGGCTCGCCCGTGTTGTACTCCGCCCACACCTCATCCAACACCACATGCCCATCAATTTGGGGCAAGGGGATGGCATTCGGCGCGTCCACAATTTCGGGCAACTCATCCAGCAAATTAAAGATGCGTTCCGCACCCGCAATGGCGCTCTGGATGTTTGTCCACAGCACCGAAATTTGTTGCACGGGGCGGTTGAACTGCTGGGTGTAGCCGATAAACGTAATAATCAGCCCCAGCGAGAGGGTGGTGCCGAACATGTCTTGGCCGCTGAGGATGTAATACCCACCCACCACGGCCACCACGGCCAAACTGACGTAGCTCAACGCTTCCAGCGTGGGGGCGAGGGCACTGGTGAACACTTGGGCGCGCACGTTCGCATCGCGGTTGGAGGCGTTGCTGACCTTGAACTGCTCGATGTTTTCCTCTTCGCGGCTAAACGCCTGCACTTCACGCACCGAGGTGATGCTCTCCTGCAAGTCGGCGTTGACAGCCCCAATTTCTTGCCGCGCAATGCGAAACGCTTTGCGGGCTTGGATGGAAAACCAACTTGTCGCCCAGAACATGGCCGGCAATGTCACCAAACTAATCAGGGCGAAGGGAATGCTCTTGGCCAGCATGACATAGATAATCCACACAATGAGCAGTGCCCCTTGCACGACGCTGACCAACCCGAAGCCAATTACCTGTTGCAGGGTGTCGGTGTCGTTGGTGACGCGGCTCATCAAATCGCCCGCTTCGTTTTTGGTGAAGTAGCCGAGGGAGAGGCGATGGATGTGGTGGAAAATTTCCGCTTTCAGGTCGCGCAGAACGTAGAAGCCTGCCCAACTCATAATGTAGAACTGGATGCCGCTGACGATGGCACTGCCCACGAACAGCCCCAAAATGAGCAGGATGATTTTGCTCAGCCCCGCAAGGGTGGATTCGGCCGTGGGGTTTACCAACCCCGAAGGGTCGTACCAGCAATTGCTGGAGGCGGCCGAATCGGCCAGAAGGTTCTCCATGCCCGGCATAGAGGCAAACCCCTCCGCTTGGTTGTTCACCGTGTACGGCTCGAGGTAGCAATCCACCACCTGCCCCGTCAGGTCGGGAATAATCACTTGGGCATAGGTGCCTGTGATGATAAAGACGGCCGTTAACAGCAACGCCACCCGATACCCCCGAAAATAAACCCACAAACGTTTCAGCGTCGCCCCCGTACTGCGGGCCTTCGTCTGCTCCGTCTTAAAAAGCATTTCTTGGTTGCCAAACATAGTTTTCTCCAAGCTCTAAGCCTTAAGCCGTAAGCCATAAGCTCGGGGCTTACGGCTTATAGCTTATGGCTTACGGCTACTCACTTAATTGCGAATGATAAATCTCGGCGTAGATGGCGCTCCGTTCCATCAGCTCCTCGTGTGTGCCGCTATCCACCACCGCGCCCTTATCGAGGACGAGGATTTGGTCGGCGTTGAGGACGGTGCTAATGCGCTGGGCGATGACAAAGCTGGTGCGCCCTTCCATGAGCTTATCGAGCGCTTGCTGGATTTGGTACTCGGTGTTCAAGTCCACACTGCTGGTCGAATCGTCCAAAATGAGGATGCGCGGGTTGAGCAGGAGGGCGCGGGCAATGGCCACGCGCTGTTTTTGCCCACCGCTCAGGGTGGAGCCGCGCTCGCCGACGGGGGTGTTGTACCCGTCGGGGAAGGCCATGATGAAGTCGTGGGCGGCGGCGGCCGTAGCGGCCGCAATCACCTCTTCGTCGGTCGCCTCAGGGCGGCCGAAGGCGATATTTTCCCGAATCGTGCCGCTGAACAGCGTCGTCTCCTGCAACACAATCCCAATCTGCTTGCGCAAGCTCTCGATGGTCACATCCCGAATGTCGTGCCCATCCACCAAAATCTGCCCCTCGCTGACATCGTAGAACCGGGGAAGCAGGTTCATAATCGTGCTTTTACCGCTGCCCGTGGAACCGAGAAGAGCCACAGTTTGCCCCGGCTCGGCCGTGAAATTCACAGCATTCAGGACGGGTTCGCTGTTGCCAAAATAGCGGAAGGTGACATCGCGAAATTCGATGTGGCCGTTGGTGGCCGCCAATTCAGAGGCGCCCGGCTTGCTCTCTACCTCGCTCTTGGCATCCAAAATCTCAAAAATCCGCTCCGCGCTGGCCGAAGCCCGCGCCATGAGCTGAATGATAAAGCCCAGTTGCCCCATGGGGATGAAGACAAAGGTCAGGTAGAGGCTGAATTTTTGCCATTCCCCAATCGTGAAGGTGCCTTCGACAATGGCACGGCCGCCGAAATACAAGATGGCCGCTTGCCCCAAGTTGGCAATCAGAAAAATGAAGGGGAACAAAAAGGAAAAGACCCCCGCAATTTTCACCCGTTGCGCCAATTCTGCGTCCAGCGATTCGTCAAATTTGGCTTGCTCCCGTGGTTCGCTGGCAAACGCCTTCACCACTTTCAGCCCCGCCAAATTCTCTTGCAAGATGGTGTTCACCCGCCCCAGCCGCTTTTGCACCTCGATAAACAGCGGTTGGGCGACCATCCCAAAGATAAAAAACAAAATGAGGGCAATGGGCAAAATGGGCAGAATGACCAAGGTCATGCTGACGCTGGTGAAGAAGAGAATGGCCAGCGTGCCCACCAGCAAAATGAGCGATTGCAGGGCGATGAGCAACCCTTGGCCGATGAAAATTCGCAATTGTTCCACGTCGTCGGTGGCGCGAATCATCAGTTGGCCAGTGCGGTTTTTGTCGTGGTAGCTAAAGCTCAGCCGTTGGATTTTGGCGTATAAGTCGTTCCGCAAATCGAAGGCGATATTTTGGGAGAGGGCTTGGGAAGTATAGGACTGGACGAAGGTGAATAACCCACGGCCGACCGAATACAGCACCACAATCGCCCCTGCCCAAAGCAGGGCGTTGGTCGCCCCGTCGAGTTCGGCTTGCGCGGCCGTGAAGTCGAGGCCAAATTGCTCGGCCGCCATCGCCTGAAAATTGGCGGGAATGTCCAAAATCGCCTTGTTGATGGCGTTGTCAATAATCGTGTCAATGATGTTTTGCACGAGTTGGGGCACGGCCAATTGCGCGGCCGTGGCCACCGCCAGTGCAATCACCGATGTGACAGTGAGACGGGGGTAATGCCCGAGATAGGCAATGGCCCGCCGCATGGGGCTGGGGCCTGTTCGTTTAGCCCGCTTGGGGCGGGTGCGGGAGGGTGCTGTTGCTTGCATAGGTTAGTGGCGAGTAGTTAGTGGTTAGTGGCTAGTGACTAGTGGTTAGTGAATGGTGGTTGGTGGCTACTAGCCACTAATCACTCGCCACTCGCCACTTGCTTTCCAATTTTGTGTAATAGCTGGCTGAGTAAATCCTGCTCTTCGGCCGTGAGAGCCTCGAAGCAGTGGGTGGTGGCGTGCAGATGGGCGCGGGCGTGTTGGCGCACCATCTCTCGCCCCGCGTCGGTCAGGCAAATGTTAAATTTGCGCCTGTCGGCCTCGTCCAGATGGCGCACCACATGGCCGCTTTCCTCCAAGTTGCGGAGCAAGGCACTAATCGTGTTGCGGCTTGTGCCATGCCACTGGCTAATCTCGGATGGGTTCAGGCCGTCGGCACGGCCGTCCATTTGCTCGGCAAAGAGCAGGCTCATCAGGATGCGGTATTGGGCAAAAGAGATGCCCGCCGCTTCTAAGCTCTGTTCGCCCAGTTGGTACAAGCCACGGGAGACCAAAATCATCTCTTCCATCAGCTTGTGGGCGCGGGTATCCGCCTCGGCCGTGAAGGATTGCATGAAGGTGCGCCATTTGTGGACATGTTCGGGAGATTGGTGCATGGGGGAGCGGAGTGCGAAGTGCGGAATGTGTAGAATTGTACGCCGCCGAACTATTCGCACAAGGATTATATGGTGTCTCTAACAAAACACGGCCTTCACAAAACCTCCACAAAACACAACACAATCGCTACAAAATATCTCGGCCGTTTTTCATTCCCCTTTCTCTCTTCTACCTCTGGAAAAGCCTTCATTTTTCCCACCCGCTTTCCACAAAAAACCTTGTAACAAAAGGCCAAAGCCTTCGTTTAACGCCTTAAACCTGAACAAAGTATGTTTGGGTGCCACTCTATAGCGTCCTACTGATGTGGTGCTAGCGCTTTTTAAGCGTCATTTTTTATCAGCTAAAGCACAAAATGACGGGAGCCAGAAATAGGGATTTTGCCTTCAATGGGTTATGAGTGTGTGCCTCGGGAGCGGCCAAATTTCAACAGTAGTTGTGATTTTTAATGGCTATAGCTACTTAACCATCCCTCTTGTTATGGCTCTCTTTCTCTGTTGCATCACATTTTTTAGGAGATAAAGGAATGTTTTCGACCCGCTCTACACCAACCCCAGCCTTGCGCTGGCAACCTCTCATCGCACCCTTGCTGGTCTTTGCCACCTTACTGGGGTCATTGCTTTTGCTGACACAGGCGCGAAAAGTGGAGGCGGCCGGCAACTTGCAAATCACCATCGTTGCCGGTTACAACCTTGTCGTAGACTCCAACGTTTTATCCCCTTCCACCTATGCCCCTTCGGTGGCCACCGTGATGGGCGAATTTTGTAACACAGGTGATGCTCCCTTGACCAATGTGGAAGGGTATATTGGCAATTACACGGCCGCTGGTGCGCTAGGCGGGACACCCGGAACCTATCCGGCACGGGATAGTTCACAACCCGCATTTGCCACCCAACACCCCCATTTGGCGAGTACGGGCAACTATGCGTTTGCCCATGTGGGCGGCCGTATTGGCACGGCCGATGCCGCGCGTTTCATCGGCACCCTCAACCCCGGCGAGTGCCGTGCCCAATACTGGCACATTACCTACCCCCGGCGGGGCAACCCCAGCAACACAGGCCCGGCCGTGTGGGGTGAGACCAACGTAGACACCGATGACTTATGGCTCGATTTCGATATGTGGGGACGTTCGGCCGAGGGTTTGGGCAACGACACCACATGGCGCATGACCATGCGCAACGAAATTTCGGCGATGGCCAACAAAATCAAGCCCAACCCCAGCGGGCAATGGTTCAACACCAACACCGCCATCGTCAACCCCGGCGATACCATCACCTCCAATGGCATCCTCTACGAACTGGGCAACATTCGCCAAGGGTTCGACAACGACGGCAACTTCACCCCCGACTACAACGCATGGCTCCAACCCATCGGCGACCCCAGCTACGACCCCTCCTGCTTCCGCCTTATTGGCACAACGGGGGTGTTGACAGTGACCCGCAGTGGGGGGAACCCGAACATGTACATCAATTTTACCGACCAGCTTTACTTCACCGATTTGCCCACCGACAACACGGGCGTAACGGGCGAAGTGCGCTATACCTTCCTTGCGCTGGACGGCCCTTGTAACACAGCTCTCTCCCCCTACCAAGAGGTGGCCTCGGGCTTTAACAACGAAAAATTTAATGGCGACTATGGGGTCGGCATTCCACCTGTGATGAGCTACGAGCCACAAGTAACCATTGACAAGACCAGTAGCCCCAACACGGTGGCCTTGGGTGGAACCATCACCTACCAAATCCCGCTCTTTAACGGCGGCACGGCCGATGCTGGCTTGCCCCTCTCCACAGGCGGCCCCTCGCTGGTCATCAGCGACACAATTCCTGCTGGCTTGGTCTATGTGGCAGGCTCGGCCAGTGCCAATGTCGGGGTCACCATTCGCTATTTCGATGGCTCCGTGTGGACGCTGACCGAACCACCAGCCGCCAATGTCCGCGCCATCAACTGGATGCTGAACAACCCCTTGGCTCCGTTTGCTTGCGCCGATACAGTCACGATGGTGCAAGGAACCAGCACCATTGGCGATTTTGTGTGGCGCGACCTTGATACGGACGGCGTGCAAGATGGTGGCGCGGAAACAGGGATTGCCAACATTGCCGTTTCTCTCTACTGGGACAGAAATGGAGACAGCCTATTAGATGATGGGGATATGCTTGTCAGCACCCAAAACAGCAATGGCAGTGGGGCCTACGATTTCACCCAATTGCCCATCGGCCGTTACATTGCGGCCGTGGAAGGGTTCGACCCCGACCTGCCCACAGGCTACAACTACACCACCCCCCAAACCCACGCCGTCAACATTGCGGCCAATGGCACCGATTACAACAACGCCGATTTTGGCTTTGGCCCCATCCTGCGCCTGACCAAATCACTAACCAATGGCTATTATGATGGTGTGGCCAACGACAATATCTACGAAGGGCAGTTAGCCAACTACCTCATCAATGTCACCAACACGCGCCCCGGCGGGACTGGCCCCGGCAATGCTTGCCAATACACCATTTGGGCTGGCACGGCCGTCAGCTCTGGTGCGGCCAATTCCCAGTGGCAAAATATGGGCGCGGCCGCTGGCCCAGCCGATTCCGCCTTTGCTTACACCGTTATGGCCAACAACCCCGATGATATTGATTTATCGGGCTATTTGGCCAGCGGGCAAGCGGGCAACATTACCAATGTTAAATATGTGATGCTTGTCAAAGAGTTGGTGGAGATGGATACAGGTGACAGCATGGATGTGCTAATCACCAGTGGAGCCACCACCATCTATGATTCCACTACTTTGGGTGATTTCAACCTCGCCTATTTTAGCCAACCAGTTGGGTATCTGTATAACGCAACCATTGATTTGGGCACATCGCTCACGTGGGCTAGTTTTGTGCCTGCCTTGAATGTCAATGTCCTTGGCAATAGGGGTGGTGGTACTTCGGGTGAATTAGGGTTAGACGCGGCCGCTTTTATCATCACCACCGACCAAGTGTGTGGCGACCCAGCGGACACTCTCAACCCTGTTCCCGTCAGCGACACCTATGATGCGACCAAACTGCAATTTGTGTCGGCCAACCCCCCTGTTTCATCCCAAACGCCCGGCACGCTCACATGGAACAATGTGGGGCCACTGGTAGCGGGTGAAACCCAAGCCATCGAAGTTGTTTTTAAGGTTTTGCAACCTGCGGCGAATGGCACAATTGCCACCAATGCCGCTTCTACAACGGGGGCGAAGTATCTCAACGGCCGTGATGCAAACAACGCCAGTGACAGCGTGGACGCAGATATGTTCACCACCGTGCGCATTGGCGACACAGTTTGGTTTGATGCCAACGGCAATGGAACCCAACAAGTTGGTGAACCCGGCTTGGCGGGTGTACAAGTAGAATTGCGCCTCACAGGCAACACCACCATCTTCTACAATGGCCAAAGTTATGTGCAAAACGCGCTCATTGCCACCACGATAACCGATGGCAATGGCAACTACCTATTTGAAGGAGTTCCCGGCGACCCCGATGGCGGGCCAAACCCCTACGATTACTCCATCACCATCAACACGGCCGCCAGCCCCATTCTGACAGGGCTAACCGCCACCACCGCTGGGGGCAATGTCCAAGCCTCTGATAACCTTGTTAATACCGATGACCTAGCACGTGACTTTGGCTATACCAGCGCCAATAGTATTGTGTATGGTTCTGTGTGGCACGACCGCGATGCGGATGCGGTAGACCCCACCATAGATACCACCGAGCTTTACATTGCCAACGTCACTGTGCGCTTGTGTAGTGATGCGGCTGGCACAACTTGTGTGGCCACCACAACCACGGATAGCAACGGCCGTTACCAATTCACCAACGTTCCCAACGGAACCTACTTCACCGTCGTCACCGCTCCGGGCACGCAAGTGGCCACCCCCACGGGCGAAAACAGCAAAATCGTTTGTGGCCTGTGCAACAACGCCTCCCCCGCCATTGTGGTTAACAGTGGGGTGGACAAAATCTACGGCGGCTACGACTTTGGCTACACAGGAGCCAACATCGGCGACACCATCTTTGTGGATTGGAATGGCAATGGCGCGCAAGATGCGGGTGAAGAAGGCATCGCCAATGTGGATGTGCGCCTCTACCGCGATGTCAATAGCAATGGCCTCATCGAGGCGGAAGATACCCTGCTCCAAACGGCCACCACGAATGGCAGTGGACTCTATCTATTCACCAACTATCCCCGAGGCAATTACCTTGTCATGGTAGATACAGGTGATGTGCATGCCAGCTATGTGCAAACGGCCGACCCCGATGCCACGCTCGATAGCCAATCTATCGCCAATATGAACGTCGTCAATATCCTCACCATGGACTTTGGCTACCAACCCACTGGCACTGGCTCCATTGGCGACTATGTCTGGCGCGACCTCAACAACAATACCAACCAAGAAGCCAGCGAACCCCCCATCGCCAACATTACCGTGCGGCTCTATGAAGACGGCAATGGCAACGGCACGTTGGATGGCAACGATGCCCTTGTGGCGACCACCAGCACCGATGCCAGCGGCAATTACCTCTTTGCCAACTTGGCCGCAGGGCGCTATTTGGTCGATGTGGACACGGCCGATACCGACCTCCCCAACGACGGCTACGGCAACGACTATGTCCTGACCACCGCCAACGACCCCGAACTCGTCATTCTGGCCATTAACGAAACCTACCTCGAGGCCGATTTCGGCTTTGCCCCCGGTGGCGTGATTGGCGACTATATCTGGCAAGATGACAACGGCGACGGCGTGCAAGACTTGGGCGAACCCGCCTTGACGGGTGTCGTGGTCGAACTGCAAAACGGCGTTTGCACCCCCAGTGTGAACTGCCCCACCGCCACCACCCCCGCCAGCGGCTTGTATCAATTCACGGGCTTGCCAGCGGGCACCTACACCGTGCGCGTCCTCTCGGGTGTGCCTGCGGGCTTCATCCAAACAGGCGACCCCGACCTGACCACCCCTTGCAGTGGGGCAACTTGTGATGGGCAATCCACTGTGCCGCTCTATCCGGGGCAAATTGACCGTAGCCGCGACTTTGGCTACCAGCCGGCCGTCGTTATTGGCGACTATGTGTGGGTAGACCAAAATGGCGACGGGGTGCAAGATGCCAACGAGACGGGCATTGGCGGCGTGCAACTGACCTTGAACTTGCAAGGTGGCGGCACACGAGTTACCACGACCAACTCCGATGGGTATTACACCTTTGGCAACGTGCCCAATGGAACCCACAGCGTGACCATCAACACAGGTACATTGCCTGCTGGGCTGACCGCGACCTATGACTTGGATGGGACAGGTACATTGCACACCACCAGCATCATCGTAAACAATGCCATGCGGCTCGATGTGGACTTTGGCTACCGCTATGCAGGTGTGTTCAGCATTGCGGGGGTGTTGTTCCACGATAGCAACGACAACGGAAGCAACCCCGAGGCGGGCGACGCGACGTATCCGGGCGTGTCGGTCGCGCTCTGGCGCAATGGCCAAATCATTGCCCAGACGGTGACGGGTAGCAACGGCCGTTACCTCTTCTCCAACCTGCCCGCTGGCAACTACACCGTCTCGGTCAACAGCAACGACTCCGCTTTGCTGGGGCACAGCTACAACACGCCCCTCATCAACACGGGCATGGTGTACGAGACAGTGGTGGGGCTGGCCAGCAATGTCACAGACGTGGACTTTGGCTTCTATTCGCTCACGGCCCCTACGGCCGTGACCCTGCAAGCGGCGCAGGTGAACCCCGCCAGCCGTTCGTTCTGGTTGGCGGTCGCCTTCCTGTTGCTGGTGCTCATCACAGTTCCCGCTCTGGTAAAAAAACAACGCGCCCGCGCTTAACCCCCGAGGCAGGCAGGAGCGCAAAGGGTGGCACACGGCCGTGTGCCACCCTTTTTTGTTGCCCAGCCATTGGGTGCGGAGCTGATTGACTGGCAAGTTTATTGAACCGCGGAGGCGCGGAGGGCGCGGAGAAATTCCCAGAGAGAACTTCGGGCCCTCTGCGCTCTCCGCGGTTAGAAAAAAGCTAAAATAAGGTGGTGGGGCAGAATCGGCCGCTTTTACCCAATTCTCATTTTAGCCTGCTAATCTTGGCACATTCTGGGTTCCGCATTCTCTCATAAGCCAGAACCCATCTCACCAAATTTTCAAGAAGGACGGAAACAAACCATGTCAAACAAAGTACGTGTCGCCATTATTGGCGTGGGCAACTGTGCCAATTCGCTGGTGCAAGGTGTCCATTATTACCGCGATGCCGATGAAAACGACGAAGTACCGGGGTTGATGCACGTCAACCTCGGCGGCTACCACATTCGCGATATTGAGTTCACGGCCGCTTTCGATGTTGTCGAAGGCAAAGTGGGCAAAGATTTGAGCGAAGCCATCTGGGCACACCCCAACAACACCATTAAATTCGCCGAAGTCCCCCACATGAACGTAACTGTCTACCGGGGCATGACCCATGATGGGTTGGGCAAATATGTCAGCACGGTGGTCAAAAAAGCGGGGGGTTCCACGGCCGATATCGTCCGCATCCTCAAAGAAACCAAAACGGATGTCGTCGTCAGCTACCTGCCCGTTGGCTCCGAAATGGCCACCAAATGGTATGTGGAGCAAATTTTGGAAGCGGGTTGCGCCTTTGTCAACGCCATCCCCGTCTTCATCGCCAGCTCCGAATATTGGTCCAATCGCTTTGCCGAGCGAGGCTTGCCGATTATCGGCGATGACATTAAAAGCCAAGTGGGGGCCACCATTACCCATCGCGTGCTGACCAATTTGTTCAAAGATCGTGGGGTTCACCTCGACCGCACCTACCAATTAAACTTTGGCGGCAACATGGATTTCTACAACATGCTCGAGCGGGAGCGGTTGGAATCGAAGAAAATCTCCAAGACCAACGCCGTGACCAGCCAATTGCCCTACCAATTGGAACCCGAAAATGTGCATGTTGGCCCGAGCGACTATGTGCCGTGGCTGACCGACCGCAAGTGGTGTCATATTCGCATGGAAGGGCGGGCGTTTGGGGATGTGCCGTTGCAACTCGAACTCAAGCTGGAGGTGTGGGATTCCCCCAACTCGGCCGGGGTGATTATTGACGCGGTGCGTTGTGCCAAACTCGCTCTTGACAGGGGGATGAGTGGGGCGCTGACGGCTCCTTCTTCGTACTTTATGAAGACCCCGCCGATCCAGTACACGGATGATTTGGCGCGGGAACTGATGGAGGAGTTTATTCGGGGTACGGGCACGGCCGTGCCCACCCCTGACCATGAGTTGGTGAGCGAGGCTTAAAAAAAGGCTGTCGGCCGCTCGCAAAACGCCCTGCCCCGTGTTGGTGGCAGGGCGTTTTGCTTTATAATGGCGACTAATTCGCCCAATCTGTTCCGCTGGAGGCAACCATGACCATCCAAATACCAGCTCTACCATCTAAATTGCAAAAAATCCGCACGGAAATCCACGCCCTTAGCCAGCAGGAGCGGCGGGTGTTGTTGCAGGCGTTGTTGGCGGAGGAGACTCCGACGAATGGAACCTCGGCCGAAACCCCAGCCGAACCCATCCGCTTTGTCGTTCCCGTCGAACCCCGTTCGCTGAAATCGCTTGGACTTCCCAAAGGCAAGCCCTTTACTAAGCTGGAAGATTTTGCCTTTCCCAACTGGCCTGCCGAGGAACAAGAGGAAGATATTTACGAATTTTTCCAAACCTTGCGTGCCGAAGCCTTGGAAGTAGAAGCGGCCGTTGAGGGTCTAACGGAATGAGTACCCTGCTGATTGACACCAATATCGCCTCATTTGTTTTTAAGGGTGATTCTCGTGCCACCTTATACGAATCTGTTTTGGAAGGGCACGATTTGGCTATTTCCCTTATCACTTGGGGAGAACTGCTAGAGTGGACACAAATTCATGGTTGGGGAGCAAACGCAAGGCTCGAATTAAGCCTTTAATCAATCAAGCGTACCGAGAAAGCTTTTTGGGGGCTATCATTCCCATAGATGACCAAGCCTGCCCCATTTGGGCGGGGGTACGGCGATTGTGCCGCCAAGTCGGCCGTCCCATTGCCCAAAACGACGCATGGATAGCCGCCACCGCCCTGCAATACAACCTGCCCCTCGTCACCCACAACGCCAAAGATTTCGCTCCTATCGCCAACCTCCAACTTATCACAACAAGATAGAGATGGAAGATAGAGGGAAATATTGTTGTTCAACCGATAGTACCTCCTCTATCTCTATCTCTACCCTCTATCTCACTCCCCAATGACCCAAACCACCATCATCAACGTCGGCTATCGCTCCACCCACTACTGGGTCATTAGCGCAGGCAACTCCCGCTTCCTCGTAGACATCGGTTGGCCCGGCTCGCTGGGAACCATGAAGGCCAATCTCCAACGCATGGGTGTTCCCCTGAACGAGATTCGGTATGCGCTGGCCACCCACTACCACATTGACCATGCTGGGCTGGGCGAAGAGCTAAAAAAGAGCGGCGTGCCCCTGCTCGTGTTGGATGTGCAGGTGGAGGCCATCCCCCTGATGAAACAGTGGACAAAGCCACACGATAACTATGTGGACATTACGCCCCAAGGCAATGTGGTTATCTCATTTGACCAAAGCCGTGCCCTTCTCAGCCAAATCGGCATTGCGGGGGAGATTGTGCCCACCCCCGGCCACACCGAGCATTGTGTTTCCCTTCTGCTCGATGATGGCTCCGTTTTTACAGGCGATTTGACCCCCGAAGCCTTCGCGTTTGACAACCCCACCGCCCTCGCCACGTGGCAAATGCTCCGCGAGCGGGGTGCAACCCATGTCTACCCCGCCCACGGCCCCATCTGGACTTTGGAAGGGTAGAGGGTAGAGATAGAGGGGAATTTGGTTAGAAGTTTCCTGACATGGATTTGCAGGTTTTCTTTACGCAAAGTCGCAAAGATGCAAAGACGCAAAGAAACTCCTGAACCTTTGCGTCTTTGCGCCTTCGCGGCTTTGCGTTAAAAAAAGAGATTTTTTCACCTTATTTACGTGCTAATCCTTAGCCACGGTATTGCGTTTTCTATCTCTCGTCTCTACCTACTTTTCGTCTCTGCGTGTGAGATTCGTCTCATGTGAACCCCTCTATCTCTATCTCTCGTCTCTATCTCCCATGAACCGCACCCAATTTCGCGAACAACTCACGGCCGAACACAAACCCCTCCTCCTCGATGGCGCGATGGGAACCCTGCTCTACAGCTACGGCGCGGCCATGGATCGGCCGTTGTGCCTGCTCAACATCGAAAACCCCAAGCTGGTGGCCGAAGTTCACCGCGCTTACATTGAAGCGGGGGCAGATGTCATCGAAACCAACACCTTTGATGCCAATCGGTTTAAGTTGGGCAAACACGGCTCGGCCGAAAAAGCGGCCGAACTCAACAGCGCGGCCGTCACCATTGCCCGGCGGGTGATAGACAGCACCTTCCGCCCCGTCCTGCTGGCGGGGTCTATTGGCCCGCTGGCCGTCACACTGGCTCCCCTCGGCCGTGTCACCCAGCGCGAAGCCCGCGCCGCCTTCATGGAGCAAATCAACGCCTTGGTAGACCCGCCCCACACACGGGGGGTAGATTGGCTCATCCTCGAGACGCAGACCAATTTGCAAGAGATAGAAACGGCCGTCGAAGTCGCCCGCTCCCTCGCCCCCCACATGCCCCTCATCGCCCAAATGACATTTAACCGAGACGACCGCACCCTGATGGGCGACACGCCCCTGCAAGTTGCCTTGCGGCTCAAACAACTCGGGGTAGATGCGCTGGGGGTGAATTGCAGTAGCGGCCCCGCCCAGTTGTTGCGCCTGCTGACCGCCATGCACCAAGTCGTGCCCGACATGCCGCTGGCGGGGTCGCCCAACGCGGGCTGGCCCGAAGACATTGAGGGCGGCCGAGTGCTCTACCCCGCCTCGCCCGCCTATTTTGCCCAACACGTCGGCGCGTATCGCACCCTCGGCGTGCGGCTGATGGGCGGCTGTTGCGGTACCACGGCCGACCACATCGCCGCCATGCGCCGCGAAATTGACCAGCCCACGGCCGTCTCTCCCGAAGCTCGGCCGCTCCCCACCCAACTGGTGGGCCACAAAACGGAAACACGGCCGACCAACTCCCCCGACCAGCCCACCCAATTGGCGCGGGCGTTGCAAAAAGGGGAATTTTTCGTTTCGGTGGAGCTGACCCCACCGCATGGCACGGCCGTGCAAAAGCTCCTCGCCAGCGCCCGCAGTTTGCACGAAGCGGGCGCGACCTTCTTCAAC
Organism: Candidatus Hadersleviella danica; assembly: GCA_016711405.1. Classification (GTDB taxonomy): domain Bacteria; phylum Chloroflexota; class Anaerolineae; order Promineifilales; family Promineifilaceae; genus Hadersleviella; species Hadersleviella danica. The sequence continues at coordinate 228,996 of JADJSZ010000001.1, forward strand.
ATGGCCGACATGCCCCAAGCGCGGATGCGCATGAGCGCATGGGCGGCGGCCTATTTGCTCCAGCAAAACTTGGGGCACGAGACGATTTTGCACGTGCCCACCCGCGGCCGTAACCTGCTCCGCTTGCAAGCCTATTTGCTGGCGGCCCACGCCCTTGGCTTACGCAATTTGTTTGTGCTGATGGGCGAACGCGCCAAAGTGGGCGATTATCCCGAGGGGGAAGATGTGTACGACATCATGCCCAGCGGTCTCATCAAGCTCATCAAGGAGCAGTTTAACGCGGGGGTAGACCAACTCGACCGCGCCCTCGACCAGCCGACCAATTTTTTGGTGGGCTGTGGCGTGAACCTAAACAGCCCCAACCCCACCCGCGAGATGCGCCTCCTGCACGAAAACATCCAAAACGGGGCCGATTTTGCCCTCTCGCGCTTGGTGTTTGATGTGGACAAGGTGCGCGCGTTTAAGGCGGGGTACGAGCGGGAATACGGCCGCCTCATCCCCCTCATTGCCGCCGTTCAGCCTTTGCCCAACGCGGCTGTGGCCGACTTCCTCCACCACGAAGTGCCCGGCCTACTCATCCCCGAAAAATACCGCCAAGCCCTGCGCCTCTCCGATGACGAATGGCAAGGGGTAAACATCGCCCAAGAACTGCTCCTTGGCTTGCGCGATGTGGTTCAAGGCGTGGTTATCGTCCCCTACGCTGGCCGCTACGATTTAGCGGCCGATGTCCTCGACGTGCTGGCCTGAAAAAGTGGTTAGTGGTTAGTGGCTAGTGGTTAGTTCCGCACTAGCCACTAGCCACTAACCACTCAATCCCCCCCTGTGTGAATATTTTCATAGTGGGCAACTGCAACTTGGTTTATTGTAAGGATAGCTTAGAAAACTGTATCTTACTGAACTGTGTGTTGTGAATTGTATTTTGTGGGTCATTAGCCGTTCACGATTCACCATTCCCAATTCACACTTCACAATTGATAAGGAGTTATGATGATTACATCCATGTTGCTGGCTCATTTGGTCGGGGATTATGTTTTGCAGTGGGATAGTTTGGCCATGTGGAAGGCCAAAGCCATCGAGGGCATTCTCGTTCACTGCTTGGTCGTCTCGGCCGTCACTTTTCTGTTTGCATGGCCGTTTGGCGGCGATTGGTGGCATGTGGCTCTGGCCATTAGCGTGGGCCATCTGATGATAGACGCGGTGCAACTGCCCATTACCAGCGGCCGTCCCCGCCCCGGCATGTTCGCCCTGTTGCGCTTCACGGCCGACCAAATCGCCCATTTCATCGTCATCTTTGGCGCACTAAGCTGGGCTGGCCACCTCGATTTGGGGCAGATGGGAAGCATGATGCTGGCCGAGATGGAAGCACGGCCGCAACTCGCTTACCTCACGGGCTACATCGCCTTGGCCATGCCTGCATGGGTGATGGTGGAATTTGTCATCTACGGCTTGGTGCGCGGCTCCGCCCCCGATTTTTCCCGCGCCACCAACAAATATGTGGGAAGCATGGAACGTTGGCTGATTATGACTTGCGTCTTGCTTGGCCAATACCTGCTCGTGCCGCTGGTGGCCGCCCCCCGCTTTTTGTTCGAGAAACCCCGCCTAAACGACCAAGACCAACCCGAAATCAATCTCTACGTGGCTAAACTCCTCGCCAGCTTCCTGCTCGCCATCGGCTGTGGCCTCGCCCTACGCCAATTGGGGTAGTCGTTTAGTCTTTCAGTCGGTTAGTCGGTCAGTCGGTCAACTTCATTCCGCAATCCGCATTCCCCATTCCGTATTCCTCTCCTAATCTCATGGCACTGTACCCCCCCACCCCCATCCCCACGATGCCCAAGCCCATGAACCGCGCTCAATTCTTGCAGAACATCCCTTTGTTTGAAGACCTCACGGCCGCCCAAACGCAAAGCGTCGCGGCCGATTTGGTCGAACGCCACTTCGCCCAAGGGGATATTATCTTCCGCGAGGGCGACCCCGGCGAGGTGTTGTATTTGGTCCAAAAGGGGCGTGTGCGGATTTTTGTCAGCGGTTCCCACACCGAAACATCGGTGATTTTGTTCGGCCGGGCAGGGGATATTTTTGGCGAGTTGGCCATTGTGGATGGCTTACCCCGCTCGGCCAGTGCCACGGCCGTGGAAGACACCGTCGTCTACACCCTCGAACGACACGCCTTCCGCGCCCATATGCGCCACTATCCCCAACTGGCGCTCAACTTCATGAAGTTGCTCCAGTGTGCGTGCGCTACAACACCCACAAGGTCAACTCCCTCGCCTCCATGAGCGTGCCCGCCCGCTTAGCGCGTCTCTTGCTAACTTTGGCGCAGGATTACGGCCGTATCCATCCCCAAGGGGTGCTCATCCACAGCCAACTCAACCAAACCGAGTTGGCCAGCCTAATTGGGGCGACCCGCGAAAGCACCAACAAAGCACTCGCCACCCTGCGCCGTGAGGAGCTAATTGCGTTGGAAGAGGGGCAAATCATCATTCTGGACCCCGAAGCCCTGCGCCGCCAAGTGCGGGAATAGGGGGGCTTTTAGCAGTCGCAATATGGTATTTGGTGTATTGGTGTATTGGTTTATTAGTCTATTGGTGTAGTTCACTACACTACTACACCAATATACCAATACACCACTACACCACTACACTTATCCCCCAGCATCAAACATCAACCCCGCTTCTAAATGCGCCGTATCGTTGAGCAAGCTGAGCGAGGATTGCCCTTTTTTGTCCACATGCACACGCGTAATGCCCGTGTTGCCATCGAGGTGGAAGGGAGCGAAGAGCCGCCCCGGTAAATCCAACACATGCGAAACAATCATCCGCAACGTGCCGCCGTGGGTGATGATGGCGACTGTTTGCCCTTTGTGCTGGCGTACCAGCTTGTTGTAGCCGCCAATGACGCGCTTGCGGAGCTTGTCATAGCTCTCGCTCCCCGGCCCTTCGATAAAACTGCGCGGCAAGAGCAAGTAGGGGTAGTTTTTGTGGATTTCGGCTTGGGTCAGCCCTTCCAGTGCGCCAAGGCCGCGCTCGCGCCACACGGGGGTTAGGATGGGTTGTAGCCCGTGGGGGGCGGCCATGATGGCGGCCGTTTCGGCCGCCCGCTCCAAATCGCTGGCATAAACCACATCTAGCGGCCAACTGGCCAACCGCTTGGCCAAGGCGTGTGCTTGGGCACGGCCGACCTCGTTCAGCGGAATATCGGTAAACCCTTGCCACCGCCCCTGCACGTTCCAATCAGTCTGGCCGTGCCGAATAAACAAGAAAGTCGTCGTCATACTGCACCATTCACAATTAAAAATTCACAATTCACAATTTACCACCCTAACCACTGCAACAACCACAACGAGGCCATGCCCATGCTGATGGTGAGCAGGATGTTGCCCGTGCGCCATGCGACAACGGCCGCGACCAGCCCCGCCAATAAGCGCGGGTTTTCATAGCTGATGTAGAGCGTTGTCCCCTTGTAGACCAGCGCGGCCACACAAGGGCGGAGAGCACGGCCGCAGGCACATAGCGCAACGCTCGAATGACCAAATCGGGCAAGGTCAGCCGCTCCAACAGCAAGATAAAGGAAAGGCGCAAGGCATAGGTAACCAACGCCCCGCCAAAAATCATCGTCCAAATCCAGAGGGAAGTCATGGGGATTGCGGAATGGGGGGGAATGGGGATTGCAGAATGGGGGGAGGCGAAGTGAAAAGCAAAGTGGTGGGCGAACCCACCACTTTTTACGGCGTGCTTTTCATTTCTTACGTCTTACTAGCCCTCGTCAGGCAAAGCAAACGTATATCCATGCCCTTTGACTGTTTTGATGTAGACGGGTTCGGCGGGAATGGCTTCGATTTTTTCGCGCAGGTTTTTGATATGCGCCCGCACCAGTTCGGGGCTTCCCGTGTCGCGGGGGTAATCCCACACATCTTGCAGAAGCTGTTGGCTGGTGAAAATCATGCCCGCGTTGCTCATCAGGTGGTAGAGTAGGTCGAATTGCACGTTGGTGAGCAATGCTTTGCCCGCTGGGGTGAGCACCTCGAAGGTACGACAATCGAGGACGGCTTGGCCGACGCGGACTTGTTGGGGGTCGTCCACGGCCGCTGGCGCTCCGTCCACACGGCGCAAAATCGCCTTCACACGTAGGTGCAATTCCTCCATGTTAAAAGGCTTGGTCATATAATCATCCGCCCCAGCGCGAAACCCTTCAATTTTGTCCTCATCCTTCACCTTGGCGGTCAGGAACAGAATGGGCAAATCTTGTAACAAAGGATCGCCCCGAATTTGCCGCGCGACTTGGTAGCCATCTAAGCCGGGCATAATGACATCTAGCACGAACATATCGGGGCGGTGGCGGCGGGCAAGCTGTAACCCCTCGGCACCGCTACGGCCGACCATCACTTGGTGGCCGTACAGTTTGAGTGCCCGCTGGATGGTCATCGAAACCAATTCGTCGTCGTCAATTGCGAGTATGGTAGCCATGTTACTTCCTCAGGTTCTCGTTCTAAACATTATGTTTACTTCACAGGCTTAGTATACTGTTTTTTTGCCACGCTTCAAGCGATGTTTGTCAGGTTACAGGTTGCAAGTGACAGGTTACAAGTCGCTTACGACCTATAACTGGTTCTTGTGTCCCTGATTGACTGACAAAGCGGTTATAAAAAAGCTAAAAGATGGTCAGTCATTCAGCTTTGTGTCCCTGATTGATTGAGAATGGTGTACAAATTTAGGTTCCCCTCACGGCCGTCGGCGCGAAATTGGTGGGTGATGGCGAGTTGGGCGTGGGCGGCGAGTTCGGCCGTTTGCGCCTCATCTATGTGGGCCACATAGCGGCAACCCGTACCCCCTTTTTGCCAGCTAACCAGATAATCCCCCGCTTCCACGTCGCTTTCGGACAGCCCCACGGCCGACCACGGTAACACCTTGGCGCGTTGCCGTTCGCTATCTAGCAGTTGCCAATTGCCCAGCACCAGTTGCCCATTAGGGGCAAGGTGTCGGCCGAGTTCGGCCAGTAGGGCGGCGCGTTGGGCACGGCCGGGCACATGTTGCATAGCCGACAGGCAGATGATTAGCTCGAATTGGCCGAGTTCGGCCGTGAAGCCCGCCTCGTGCATGTCGGCCAGTTGGAAGTGGAAGAGGGTGGGGGAGGCGTGGCTGGCGGCCGTGGCTTGCCCTTTGGCCAGATAACTGGGGCTGTTATCCAGCCCGAGATAGTGCGCCACGCGGCCGTAGCCCGCCAAAAAGAACCCCCAACGGCCGTTGCCACAGCCCACGTCCAGAACTGTCAGCGGCCGTGTGGGCAACACGCCCAGCAAGCGATAAAACCCCGCCACAGGTTCGCGCCGGCTCTGGTGGAACGGCTCGGCGAACTGCTCGTAAAAGGCGCGGTTTAGGGCGACGAGTTGCTGGGCGATGTGGGGGTGCATGGGGAGGCAGAGAAGAGGGAGAGAAGAGGGAAGAGCAGAGGAGCAGGGGAGCAAGGGGGCATTTTTATTCTGCAATCCGCATTCCCCATTCCGCATTCCCTCACCGAATTTGTTCGCCATACGCCCACAACGCGGGCATTCCGCCTGTGTGCCAGAAGAGGATGGTGTGTTGGCGGGTAAAGGCTCCCCAGCGGATGAGGTCTATGAGGCCGCCCATCGCCCGCCCTGTGTAGACGGGGTCGAGCAAAATGCCCTCTTTTTGGGCGACGAGGTGAATCGCTTCGCGTTCGGTTTCGCCCACCACGCCGTAGCCGCCGCCCAAGTAATCATCGTTCACGGTGACGCGATCCATGACGCTGAACGGCTCTAAGCCCAAGTGGGCGGCCGTGGCCGTGGCCAAGGCGGCCACCTGCATGGACATATCCTCGGCGGGTCTGCTGACGCTGACCCCAAAGATGCTCCCCCGAAAGCCATAGACGTGCGCCCAAAACCATGCCCGCTTGGGTTCCGCCACTGCCTGTGGCGTGGACAATGACATCCACGTTGATGTTTTGGCTGGTGAGTTGCCCCATGAGTTCTTGCATGGCCAGCACGTAGCCGGCCGTGCCCACAACGGTGGAGCCGCCGAGGGGGATGGCGTAGGGTTTGCGCCCCATGATGCTCAGTTGGCTGAGGACGCGGTGCATGACGGCCGCTGTTTCATCCTCCTCTGTCCAATATAAGTGCGCCCCCAACAACCCATCGAGCAAATTGCCCGCCAATCCCTCACCCTGTTTGCCCTTGAAGATGAGGCTACAGCCGAGGCCCGCTCGGGCGGCGGCGGCGGCCGTTTGGCGGCAATGGTTGCTCTGCGGCGCACCCACCGTGACCAAATGGTCGCACCCTTGGGCGATGGCTTCGGCCACCAGAAATTCGAGTTTACGCGCCTTGTTGCCTCCCCCTGCCAGCCCCGTTTGGTCATCCCGTTTGATGAGCAGGGTGGGGCCGTGCAGAAATTCGGTTAGCCGCTCCATTTTTTCGATGGGGGTGGGCAAATGGGCAAAGGGGAAACGCTTGGGATAATTCGGCATCATGGAGCTGATTTTAACGCAAGATGGGGGCAATGGTCATTTGTCATTCGTCACTGGTCATTGGTCCTAAAAAAAGGTCTTTTTGGTCACGTCGTCATTTGAATTTTCTCTCGAGTAACTTTGCCTTTTGTTCCAACTAACCTTTTGTTCATTGCTCATTGCTCATTACTCATTGCCAACAGGTGTTTGTGAATTTCTACCATGGCCAGTGTGTCGAGGTGGCAGTAGGCGAGGAGTTGGTCGGCGAGGTGGGTGCGTTCGGCCGTGTCGGGGCTGGCGATGAGCTTGGCCCATGTGGCTTGGGCTTGGCCGCCATTTTGCACGCCCAATGTTTTGTAGGTGAGATGGGGCACGAGGACGGGCAGAACGGATTTGAGCGAGTTGGAGGCGTTGAAGCGGGGGTGGTGGTAATGGTTGCGAATCAGCACCAGTTGGTCCCAGAGACGGCCGATGATGCTCTCTAATTCGGCCGTATATTCTGGAAAAGCGACCGCTAACTCCCTGAGCCGCTCCCGCTCGAATTGCTTGGAGTAAACGACAATGTGCCCCTCGGGCTGAATATCGCGCACGAGTTGGGCGACGAGGGTGGGGCGGGGGTCGGCGGCCGTGGTGTGCAAGAATTGGCGGTGTTTCAGTGTGCCATCGGCGTGCAAAATGTGGCAACTATATTGGAAGGGCAGTTGCTGGTAAGGGGTGGTTCCCGCATGGGTGGGAATGGCGGGGCTGATGGTCTCGAAATCGAAAAAGTGGAGGGGGTAGTCGAGTTGGGCTAATTCGACTTGGATGGCGGGGCGGTTTATTTCCGCTTCTTGCTGGCGGTGGAAGGTGACAAATTTAGACTGGAGTTCGGTCAGGTGAACTTGGGTGGGAATATCGGCCAACTGCACAATTTGGGCTTGGCGCAGGGCTTCTTCGTTCTGCTTGCTCAGGTGGGGAATGTCGTAGACGGTGATGCCGTTGGGGGTTGCCCAGCAGTGGGGCACAAAAGCACAAGGGTCGCTCTTTTTCTGGCACTGTTTGCCGATGAAGATGTCGGGTGAGGTGGTTTCGGCCGCGATGCGCCGCATCTCGGCCACGTCTTGGGCGATTTGGACTTGTTGTTGTTCGGCCTCGGCCGTTAGGTCGGTGATGACAAAGAGGTTGCTCAGGTCCGGGGCGCGGCAGGCAGGGTTGAGGTGCATGAGGCTGACTTGGCGCACCTCTAGCCCTGCCAAGCGGGCGACGTGGAGTTGGAAGGCGATGTCGGGCAGGTGTTCGGCGGGCTTATAGCGGCTGGTGGCTTTGACTTCGATGAGGTGGGTGCCGCCTTCGGGGTGGGGGAGGAGGATGTCGGTGCGGATGAGGAGGTCGGCGGCCGTGAGGGTGGTTTGGAATTGGGGTTCGGCCGTGGCGGGCATGAAGGCGCGGGCGTGTTGGTCTACGTCTTGGCCGATTTGGAGGGCGTGTTGTTGGAGGGGGGTGGGTGGGGTGGCGAGGTGGAGCTGGTGCAGGGCGAGCCACAGTTGTTTGGGGCACTGGCGGTAGGCGAGGTAGTGGGTTTTGGTGAGCATGTGACGCTTTAAACAGTTTGACGTAAATCAATTTGTAACAGGGGTAAGAAAGGTTCGGATGGGGTTTCTATCCAATAAATAATGTTCAAATTGGTTGCTGTATTCGCGCAAACAGCGGTAGCAACTTGTTTCACAATCGCAGTCTAAAATTTCGAGCGCGGCCGTGATGACGGCCAACATCTCTTTTTCTATCTGCTGGACATGCCCCGCGCCACCCGGCACATTGTCGTAAAGAACGACAGTCGGCCGCCAAGACGAACCATGTTGTTCGGGATAAAGAACTGCACCAATATCCCGCCGCTCTATTTGCAGGGCGCGGCTGGCTCCTTGGATGAGTGCATAGGTTAGTGACCTCCAAAA
>JADJSZ010000002.1 GCA_016711405.1 Candidatus Hadersleviella danica
TGTCATTTTGGCGACTTATTATCATTTGGTGTAGGTACAAAACCGAGAACCTGTCATTACCCCAGAGGTAGAAACACATCTCTTTAGTTATTTGACACGCAAAACGACAAAGCTTGAGGTGCGCCTCTATGCCCTGAATGGTTGGCATGACCACATCCACATTGTGGCCAGCATTCCCCAAAATTGCTGTGGCCGAAGTGGTTAAAACCTTTGAAGGGAGCCAGCTCTCATCACCTCAATCACGTTGTCAGGCTCGATTTCACCTTTGCGTGGCAACGGGGCTATGTGCTTTAAGTGTGGGTGAAAGACAGCTAGATATTGCCATTAATTATGTGGAGCAACAAAAAGAACATCACGCGAACCAGCAAACCAACAAATGGCTAGAAATGGTCTCTGATTTGGATGAAGGTCAGATACGCCCTTACAATCCGCCTCCCATCTCCGCGAATCATCCCCTATTTATCGGGTTAATGAGCCAAATGATTTCTCGCTTTTATGACCCCCTTGCTGAATGCTTATGACGAATATCAACCGTTTTTCTTCACGCTTGCAACGTCTTGACCATGCTTTTCTTAAAACCCGCCTCGAAGGAGCGCGGTCTTATAAACGCATTGCGGGTTACTTTCGCAGTTCCATTTTCGAGCTTGTGGGTGAGGAGTTGGCGGGTATTGCCCAAGTGCAGATAGTTTGCAATAGCGAGTTGGATGCGGCGGATATTGCTATCTCTAAGCATGTGCGGGAGACGGCACTTAAAGAGCGGTGGAATCAAGCCATCCCTGAGGTGGAAGCGTTGTTACACCGCGAGCAGTATCGCCAATTATATGAGTTGCTGAGTAGCGGCCGTGTGGAGATTCGTGGTTGTGCCTAAAGACAGGCTCTTTGTGCATGGCAAAGCAGGGGTTATTGAATTGGCGGATGGCACCAAAACGAGCTTTCTTGGCTCGGCCAACGAAACGAAAAGCGGCTATGCCCATAACTATGAACTGTTATGGGAAGATACGTCCGCAGATAGTATCGCTTGGGTGGAAGAAGAGTTTGCCGCATTATGGCAGAATGCACATCCTTTACCAGAAGCCATTATAGAGGAGATTAAGCGGGTTGCAGACCGTGTTGAAATACACTTTGCCGATACCAGTACGGTAGATTTGCCAGCGGCCGTCCTCGCCAAAGCCCCATTTATCGGGGTGGGGAACAACTTCAGCCGTGGCAAGATCATTGTGACACTCTTTTGCAACATCGAGAAACATATGGAAAGGCGCGGTTATTATTAGCGGATGAGGTAGGTGTGGGGAAAACGCTCTCATTAGCCGCTAGTGCCATGCTCTCTGCGCTATTAGATGATGCCCTATTTTAATTCTTTGCCCAGCAACCCTAACGTTACAATGGCAAGTGGAATTAAGTGATAAGTTGGGTATCCCAAGCGCCGTTTGGTTGTCATCAAAAAAGTATGGTTAGACCCAAACGGGCATCTTATTCGGACACGGGAGCCGAAGACATAGCCCGTTGCCCTTGCGGATAGCGATTGTGTCTACAGGCCTTGTTTTCACAATGGAAAAGAAAGAGAGCATTGTTGGGGTGCAAATTTGGCACAGTTATTTTAGATGAAGCGCACAAAAGCGCGGCGGCGGGTGGGTTGGGGCAAAAGGAGAAAGAGCCAAACAATTTGCTAGAGTTTATGTTGGCTATTGGCTCCCGCACAAAATTTACTGCTGGGCACGGCTACGCCTATTCAGACCGAAGTCTATGAATTGTGGGATTTGATGCAGATTCTAAACGCTGGCACTGGCTTTGTCTTAGGGCATGAAGGATGGGGGTCTCGCTGGCAAAACTGGGAGCATTCATTACCTTTGGTTAAAGGTGACGAAAAACCAGCTGATGAGAAAGAAGCGTGGGAGTTACTCCGCAATCCATTGCCACCTGCGAGTGAAGATATTTTTTTTGCATCTTTAAGACTTCAACTTGGTCTAGCAGATACGCTATTTCATACCAATCAAGGTTATGGTTCGCTGGGCTTCTTAGAAAAACAACTTTTAAGCCAAGCACTAGGATTGGGTTTTTTCCAACAACAAAACCCGATTGTGCGACATACTGTTTTACGCCGCCGTCAAACATTAGAAGAAGCAGGTATGTTAGAAAAAGTGGGTGTAGATATTCATCCAGACCCACACGCACCAGCAAGTATTTATTCAGAGGTCAATTTTAACGGACTTGGATTACGTACTAATTACCCATTTGACCGAGCGTATGAGGCCGCGGAAGGATACACATCTGAATTGCAAAAACGCACCCATGCCGCTGGGTTTATGAAGAGTTTGCTTTTACAACGTATCTGTTCTAGTTTTGCGTCGGGGCGCACAACTGCTGAACGAATGCTTCAATCGAGAGGTATTAGAAGATGAGGAAACAACGATTGGACTAACAGAGGCTATTGAAAATTTGACCCCCGCAGAAGGAATTATTTACGCATAATTGTGACAGAGTTATCTCGCCCCGAAGCCCGAGACCTAAATTAGCGGCCGTACAGTATTTTCTAACGACTCATCGTACCAGTGGCAAAACTTGGTTAGAACATGGCTGTATTATTTTTAGCCAGTATTATGATACTGTTCATTGGATAGGAGGAATTGGCGAGGCTCATGCCGCAGGAACCTATTGGTGTTTATGCGGGTGCGGGTAAGAGTGGTATTTTTAGGGGGGGATTTCGCGGCCGTGGAACGGGAAGCAATTAAGACAGCGGTCAAAAATCGGGATATTCGCCTTGTTGTAGCGACAGATGCCGCTTGTGAAGGATTAAACCTGCAAACATTGGGAACCCTAATCAATGTAGACTTGCCTTGGAATCCCTCCCGTTTGGAACAGCGGTTAGGCCGAATTAAGCGCTTTGGTCAAGCTCGACATACGGTGGATATGCTTAACTTAGTTTATAGTGATACCCAAGATGAAAAGTTTACCAAGCATTATCGCGCCGCATGAAAGATAGATATGACATTTTTGGCGGGTTGCCAGACACCATTGAAGATGAGTGGATTGAGAATGGAGTTGTTAGAACAAAGGATGAATCAGTACTTACATCTCCGTCAGCAAGCACGGGATGTCTTTGAATTGCGGTATCAGCAAACAGTAGCCCCTGATAGAGACCGCTGGGAGTTATGTTCACGGGTTCTATCACGGAGAGATATCATAGAGAAGTTATCCAAGCCTTGGTAGTAGACAATAGCGCAAACCAATAAAAAGACCCAGCCAACGGCCGGGTCTTTTTTGTGTAAAGGATTCCCCTACTCGACTAAGTAGTAAGTAGTGAGTAGTAAGTAGTTCCCTACTACTCACTACTCACTACTCACTTTTCACCCGTAAGTGGCCACTCTACCCTCTACCCCCTCACCCCTTCAACCGCTCCTGAGAGGGGTCAAACAGCGGCTCCCGCGCCACCGTCGCCTTGTACCCACGGCCGAAATACCCCACCGCCAACTCCGTCCCCACCTTCGCTACCCCCACTGGCAAACCCCATTCCCCAATCCCCGTTCTCCTTAAACCCACCTCATACGCTATAATGGCTCCCATGAGCGACACATCCCTCCCCCAACCATCCCAATTCGGCGCCATTGATATCGAACTCCTGCGCCACCGCCTCCAGCTCACGCCGGGGCAACGCCTGCAAGCCATGCTCGATGCTCGCGAACTCTTGGTGGGGTTCAAGCGCGGGCGGTTGCGCCGCCAATACCCCCATCTCTCCCTGCGCGAAATCAACCTCAAGCTCCTCGAAGAAATTGAACGTGCCCAAAACCTCCCCCCCCGACCTCAGTCTATTCATAGACATTCTCCATAAGCTCGAAGCCATCGGTGCCCCCTATGTCATCATCGGCGGTTTTGCCGCCACCATGTATGGCATCACCCGCGCCACCTACGATATTGACATCGTCGTAGACCTCGACGAAAGCCACATCGAAGCGTTGGCCGATACCCCCCGCGAACCACTCTAACCTCCCGCAACAAAAAAGACCCAGCCATGTGCTGGGTCTTTCTCTATCTCTACCTTACATCGGCTATCCCTTCAACCGCTCCTGCCCCCCATCAAACAGCGGCTCCCGTGCCACCGTCGCCTTGTACTTGCGGCCGAAATACACCACCTCCAACACCTTCCCCACCTTCGCCACCCCCACCGGCACATACCCATACGCAATCCACTGGCCCATGCTATAGCCATACCCCCCCGTCGTCACCTGCCCCACACAAACCTCGCCGTCGTAAATCGGCTCATAGCCAAACACGGCCGCCTCCTCCCCTTCGGGCACTTCCAGCACCAAACAAACCAGCTTCTTCTTCAGCCCCTTCTCCTTCAACTTCTGGCACGTCGCCTTGCCCAGAAAATCCCCCGCCTTGTCTAGGCGTTGCGCCTGCCCCGCCTGCCAGATAGCCGTCCACACGGCCGCCGCGCTCTCCTGCGGAATGTGCAACTCCCAGCCCAACTCGCCCACATAACTAATCCGCATGGCGTACACCGGCGTGCCCCCTATTTCCAGCCATTGCCCCGTGTAAAAGGGGAACGCCTCATTGGAGAGGTCGGCCGTCGTCACCTGTTGCAAAATGGTGCGGGCGTTCGGCCCCCACAGCCCCAGCGCCGCATAGCTATCCGACACATCGGTCAGGTTGATGGAGCCATCGCGGGGGGCGTGGCGATTCACCCAATCCCAATCTTGCGGCCGTGTGCCCTCCCCCACAAACAGCCAAAACTTGTCCTCGGCCAGCCGCGCCACGGCCAAATCGCGCCGCACCCCCCCCTTGGCGGTTAGCCATGTCGTGTAGATGCCGCTCCCCACGGGCTTGTCCATTTCGCTGGCACACAGATAGTTGACATAGGCCAGTGCGCCCGCCCCAGCCACCTCAAAGACGGACAAGCCGCACAAATCATAAACGGCCGCGCTCTCCCGCGTCGCCAAATGCTCCGCCCCCTGTATGGGCGACCAATGCTCGGCCGCCCAGCCCGTGCGGGCGGGGATTTGCCCCTCATATTGCTCCAGCAAGCGGCTGTTTTCCCCATACCAATTGGGCAGTTCCATCCCCGCAAACGCCGTAAAGCTGGCCCGCAACCCCTTGTGCGCCGCGTGGAACGGGGTCAGCCGCAAATCCCGTGGCTCGCTCAGCGGCTGGCGCGGGTGAATCACGTCATACACCTCGCGGTAATTCTTTTGGGTGGTGGTGTGGATGTACTGTTGGGTTGTTTGCCAACGGTTAAAGCGGTGGATGTGGCATTGGCGCATGTCCCATTCGGTCTGCCCCTCGCCATGCGTCATCCACTCGGCAATGCTCTTGCCCACCCCGCCCGCATGGGTAATCCATGAGGCCACGGCCGTCCACAACCCTTTCACATGGCTCTCGCCCATGATGGGGTAGCCATCGGCCGAAAAAGCGAACATGCCATTAAAACTGCGCTCAAATTCCGCCCCTTTTAGGATGGGAACCAGCCGTTGCGCTTGCGCCCACGCCGCCGCAAAATCGGTGGGGGTGAAGGGGTGCATGGCGTTGCCGCGAATGTCGTGCGGCCGAATCATGTGCGGCTTGTGCCAATAACTGCCAATCCCATACGCATCCCAATGCTTGCGGTAATAGGTGGTCGAATCGAGTTCCCGAATGGTGGGGAAATTCACCTCATGGTCTTTGTTGGCGCGGTCATACTGGGCCAGTTCGGGCAATGGCTTGGTGATGATGTACTGGTGTTCAAAGGCCATGAGCGGCAATTTAACCCCCAGCTTATCCCCTAACACAGGCCCCCAAATGTTGGTGCAGAGCAACACTTGCTCGCATTCGATGCGGGGCAGGTCGGGGTTGCTGGTCAGCACGGCCGTCACCCGCCCCTGCACCACCTCAATATCCACCACCTCAGTCTGGCCGATAAACTCCGCTCCCCCTGTGGCCATCGCCTCTCGCGCCAACACGGCCGAGACATGCGCCCCCTTCACAATGGCGCTCTTGGGCACGAACAAGGCCCCACAAACGCCTCTTCGTTCAGATAGGGCATTTTGGCCTTGGCCTCGGCGGGGGTCAGCAGGTGCGCTTCTGCCCCAAAACCGACAGCTTCCCCATGCAGGCGGATTAAATCTTGCCAGCGCCGCTCGCTAATGGCCACTTCTAGGCCGCCGACGGGGTTGTAGGTGTGTTGCTCGGCCGTGTACGGCTCCAGCCCCGCCACCAAATTGGATGTGTACTGCGCCATCAGCGTCAGCAACTTAGAATGGCTCAAACCCACCAACCCACCCGGCGCGTGGGAAGTCGAACCATCATTCTCAATGGGATGCCCCTTATCCACCACCACAATATCCCGCCACCCCAATTGGGTAAGGTGGTAGGCGGCACTACACCCCACAATTCCTGAACCGACAATGACAAGTTTGGCCTGTTTACTCATGGGATTTCCTCGTTGCTAAGCTAACTATGAAAAGTGAAAAGAGTATAGAGATAGTTGCCCACGAAACAAGTCACCGCCCATTTTTTCTTGACGCAAAGACGCAGGGACGCAAAGAACGCAGGGAAGGTTTGCCCGAGAAAATCCTCTGCTCTCCCTGCGCCCTCGCGCCTCTGCGTCAAATCTTGGCTAATAGCATTTTGTAGGGGTAGTCCTTATCCCTCTTCAGGGATAAATATGCCTATCCAAAATCTCGGTTAAACCAACACCTAGGGCAACCACAAGGGTTGCCCCTACAGTGCGTTCGACAAAATAACTCGGTCAGACTACCCCCACACTTAACCCACCCCTGCCCACTACCCTAACCACTACTAACCCCATTGTGATACAATCCGCCCCCATCTAACCACCATCCCCAACAGGGAGCCTACCTCGAGAATCCCATGAGCAAGCGCAAGCCCCAACCACCCCCAAAAACCTTCTCCGTGCGGCCGAAACGCTCCCTGCGCCACACCCTGCCCTTTGGCCTGCTCCTCATCCTCATCCTCGCCGCCTTCAGCTTCACCAGCTACGAATCCTACGCCTCCCTCTACGATGCCGACTACGTGGGCGTGGAAGTGTGCGCCGACTGCCACACCATCATGTACGACCGCTGGAAAGATTCCCCCCACGCCAACATGACCCATCAACCCAGCCCCGAAACGGTGGTGGGGGATTTTAACGACAGCAGTTGGATGTTGCCCCCCGAAGGTCAGCTACTCCCCTACGACGACGAACTGCCCGCCATGCGCACCTTCACCGAGGGGGCTGATTTTTACATGGCTCTGCGCCGCCCCGGCACGGCCGATTTCACCTCCTTCAAAATCGCCTACGTCATTGGCTACCAATACCGCCAAACCTATCTCACCCTCGAAGAAGGGGGGAGTCTTGCGCCGCCTCCCCCTGCAATGGTCTACCGAACGGCAAGAGTTCTTCCCCTACTGGAACCTCCAAGAGAACAGCACCCCCACTCTCGAAGATTTGTGGGTGCAAATGACCACCCTCAATTCGGCGTGGAACCTGTTTTGTGCCCGGTGCCACACCACCAACTTAGACATTCTGGCCCGTGATGAGAACCACACCACGGCCGTCACCCAATGGACAGACGAAGGCATTGCCTGTGAATCGTGCCACGGCCCCGGCAGTCAGCACGTCAACTACTTTTCCACCAACTACGTCAACCGCGTCGTCGCCTTTGCCAACAGCCAACTGCGCGGCCAACCCGTCGCCTACATCGTCCACCCCCACAAGCTCGAAAAAGGGGAATCGCTCAGTGTCTGTGCCCGGTGCCACGGCCCCGATATTAGCCGCGCCACGACGGAAATTTACCGCGAATACGAGCCGGGCTATAGCCAAGAAGGGCGCATCAACGACCTCTCCCCCTATTTCCAGCAATTCCCCCTCGAGCCGGGGCGCACCGCCCCCACGGTGGAAGTGTGGGCGGATGGTGCGCCGCGAGGCATCGCCATGATTTTCCGCTCCTTTATCGAATCGGACTGCTACCAGCAGAGCGACGAGCCACGCTGTTTTGATTGCCACGACCCGCACAACAACAGCCAACCCCGCGTGCCGGGCATATTGGAGCCATCGGCCGTGAGCAACCAATACTGCCTCGATTGCCACGGGGAGTTGGCCGAAGACACGGCCGAGCATACCCACCACGTCACAGGTACGGCCGGCTCCTACTGCTACGACTGCCACCTGCCCAACCAAATTGACAGCATCGTTTCGGGCGCACGTCGCTTCACCCGCACCCATTGGATGAGCTCCCTGCCCGACCCCCAAAATTCAGTGCAATTTGGGCTAGAAAACGCCCCCAACGCCTGCAACGAATGCCACACCGACCAAACCCCCGAGTGGGCGGTGGATGTCATGCGCGAATGGTACGGCCCCTCGGCCGTGGGGCAAACGAGCCAGCCCATCGCCGCCCACACCCTCTGGCCCACCCTCACCCTTGGCACTGGGCTAAGCACAGGGGAGATGTGCCAATAAGGATGAAGTGAACGATTTGTAGTGCCCATAAATAAATTGTGATTGGGGAAAATATGGCTCAGACGTAGTGGCGCAATGTATTGCGCCACTACAGCCACACTTAAATGAGGGGCACTACAGCACACATGACCCATGACAAATGACAACGGGCGCATAACCCAACTCGTTTATCTGCTTCCTCTTGCTTTCCTCGGGCTGTTTTTTGTATACCCCCTCGTCGCCATTTTCAAGCTGAGCTTAACGCCCCCGCTAGATGGCTTGCAAGAGCTATGGCGCACCCCATTTTATGGGCGCACCTTTCTTTTTACAGTCGGGCAAGCGGCCGTTTCCACCCTGCTCACCCTTGCCCTTGCCCTGCCTGCCAGCTACGTCTTTGCCCGCTACAACTTTTGGGGCAAGCGCACCCTGCGCACCCTCAGCACCTTGCCTTTTGTCCTGCCCACCGTCGTCGTGGCCAACGCCTTCACCGCCTTGCTGGGGCCACAAGGATTGCTCAACGAGGGGTTGCAGGGGGCGTTCAACCTCGCCGAGCCACCGCTCAATGTGCAATACACACTGACAGGCATCTTGCTGGCCCATGTTTTTTACAACTACAGCATCGTTTTGCGCCTTGTCAGCGGCTTTTGGCAGAATTTGCCGCCCGATTTGGAGCAGGCGGCGCAAACATTGGGCCTCAACGAATGGCAAGCGTTTCGGCGGGTAACATGGCCACTTTTACGGCCGGCCATTGGCGCGGCGGCCGTGCTCGTCTTTGTCTTCTGCTTCACCAGCTTTGGAGTCATTCTCATTTTGGGCGGCCCCCGCTATGCCACCATCGAAACGGAAATTTACCGCCAAACCATTAGCGCCTTTAATTTGCCCGTGGCGGCCGTGCTCTCCCTTGGCCAAATCCTCTTCACCCTCGGGCTGATGAGCCTCTACACCCGCACCCAAGCGCGATTGGCTCTGCGTTGGCGAGCCAGCACGGCCGTCGCCAAGCCCATCCGCACCCCCACCGAGCGGTTGCTGGTGGGTGGCAACGTCGCCCTCTTGCTCGGGCTACTTGGCTCGCCCCTACTGGCTCTTGTTTGGCGCTCATTCAGCACGGCCGATGGTTTTTCCTTGCGCTATTACCGCCAACTGTTCCTGAATGAGCGCGGGTCGGTCTTTTTTGTGCCCCCCATCGAGGCGGTGGGCAATTCGGTGGCCATTGCCCTCGCCGCTATGTTATTGGCGGTGGCGGTGGGGGTGTCGCTGGCGCGGCTGGTTTGGTCGGCCGAAAATCGGCCGTGGGGGGGCTGGCTCGATGCGGGGTTGATGTTGCCGCTGTCCACCTCGGCCGTCACCCTTGGTTTTGGCTACATCATCGCCCTCAATCGGCCGCCCCTGAATTTGCGCGATTCGCTGGTGCTGATTCCCATTGCCCATGCCCTTGTGGCCATGCCCCTTGTCATTCGGGTCATGTTGCCCGCTTTGCGGCGGCTCAACCCGCGCTGGCGCTGAGGCGGCGGCCAGTTTGGGAGCTACGCCGTGGCAAATTTGGTGGCGGGTGGAACGGCCGCTCACGCAAGCGGCCGTGTGGGTCGCGGCCGTCTTTGCCTTCACCATTAGCATGGGGGAATTTGGCGCCACCGTCTTCATCGCCCGCCCCGATACGCCGACCATGCCGACCGCCATCTACCGCTTTCTCGGCCAGCCCGGCGCACTCAACTATGGCCAAGCCCTCGCCATGAGTTCGCTGTTGCTGTTGGTCTGCGCCACTTGCTTTATCCTCATCGAACAGTTCCGCTTGGGCGATGAGGGTGAGTTTTAAAGAAGAGCCACTCCAAGGCTCATGTCACTTTCGGAACCGCTTCTATTAGCTCGTAATAGGTTCGGCGTTAGAGCGACTACCTGTAATCCCTCGGATTTTTCCTCGTCTTAAATTCCAGTGTTTTGAAGCGCACTGTGCCACCAAATCATAATTGTTCTGCATCGCCAGCCAACTCTCAGCCGACCTGCCCCAACACCTTCGATAAACGCAACGCCATTTCAGGGGTCATCACCGCTCTTGCCATTTAGCAAACAGGGTAAAACGTAGAAGGGGAACCTTCAACTTCTCCGCCACTGTGCGGGCACTCCACAGACCAGTTCTTCCAAATAAACTTCCCGAATAAATTCACCGGGGTGGGGTGGATTGTATGTGGTCATACCCTTGCGTCCTCTGCGCCCTTGCGCCCCTGCGTCAAAAAAACTCCCCCCCATTTTCCTCACTTGCGGCGCAGGAGCCAATAACTAGCCAGCGACAACACGGCCGCGCCCAACAACACCCCCGCCACCGCCTTCGTCCGCGACGGCTCCGCCGCCACCTCTGGCACGGCCGGGGGAGCCGCCTTCTCCGCCAGCCACGCCCGCCAATTCGGAATCGCCTCCCGTGGCGGCAAACTATAATACGTTCGCCAACGCGCCAAATACGCCGCCCACTCCGCCTGCCAACGGCCGTCATCCCAGCCCAACTCCCCCTGCACAATCCCGCGCAACTGGTCATGCCACTGCGCCCCCCCGTGCGGGAGCAACAGCCCCAGCCGCACCCGGCGCAACAGCAAATCCTCCAAATGCACCACCCCCTCCGCCCGCGCCGCCCAGCGCACCTCCGCCCACAGCGTTGGCGTGTGCGGGATGGCCTCCAATTCGGCTGGCGATTGCGCGGCGGCCACCACCTCGGCCGCTTCTGCCCCATAACGGCCGAGCAACCGCCGCCGCACTTCGGGCAACAACTGGCGCGGCAATTCCACCTGCACGGGGTCAAAAGCGGGCGCATCCTCAGCGGGTTCGGGCATCTCGGGCCAGATTTGGCGCACGGCCGCCAACGCATCCAGTGCAATCAGCCGGAAGGTGGTCAGTTTGCCACCCGTCACTGTCAGCAGGCCGTGTTCTTGCCACACCACATGGTCGCGGGACTCTTTGCTGGGGTCGCTCTGCCCCGTGTCTATCACGGGGCGCACCCCCGCAAAGGTGGCAATCACATCCTCCAGCCCCAAGCCGAGGCGGGGAAAATGCGCCTCCACGGCCGCCATTAAATAGGCCACTTCGTCGGCCGTGATGGCTGGCTCACGGCTCAACGACTCGTGGTGGTCTACGTCGGTCGTGCCCACCAGCGTCACCCCTTCCCACGGGTAAATCATCACGGGGCGGCCGTCCAGCGGGTGGGCAAAGGCGATGGCTTGCGCCACGGGGAACCGCCATTGGGCAAAGACGAGGTGGCTCCCCCGCAACGGCCGCATTTTGGCCTCGGCGCCGACCATTTGGCGCAAGCCATCCACCCACGCCCCCGTGGCGTTGATGACGACGCGGCCGTGCAAGGCCATTTCTCGGCCGCTGACCTCATCCCGCACCACCACCCCCACCACCTGCTCCTCCTCCCGAATGAGCTGGCGCACGCTGGCATAGTTGACGGCCGTGCCCCCGGCCGCTACCGCCTCGCGCAAGACCCGCAACACGAGCCGCACATCGTCCGTTTGGGCATCGCTGTATTGGAACGCCCCCGCCAACTGTTGGTTATCCAGATGGGGAGCCAGCAACCACACCTCGCGCGGGTTGTAGTGGCGATGGCTCCATTGTACGGCCAGCATGTCGTAGAGTGACAAGCCCGCTTCCATCATCCACCGCTCCCGCCATTGGTTATCCCCCTTGAAGAGGGCGTACAAAAAGCCCAGCGGCTCCACCAGCCCCGGCGCGGCCTGTTGCAACCGCTCCCGCTCTTGCACCGAGGCCCATGTCAGGCCGATTTTGCCTTCTTTGAGGTAGCGCAAACCGCCATGCACCAATTTGGATGATTTGCTGGATGTGCCGTAGGCGAAATCGTTTTGCTCCACCAGCAGGACTTTTAGCCCCAGCCGCACCCCCTCGCGCAAAATGCCCGCCCCTGTAATGCCGCCGCCCACTACGATGATGTCCCACGGTTGGTCTAAGTTTTGCCAAATGTCGTTGCGTGTCATAAGAAGCCTCTCAGCAGGTCAGCTTGTCAGCCGTCAGCGTCGGTCATTAACAATTAACCGTTCACAATTCACAATTCACAATTCTCAGGTATTATATCTTTAGGCACTCGGCCGCCCCGTGTGTCGAAATTCTGTAATTCGTAAGTCGTAATTCGTAATTAGCCGCCCGCTTTCAGTTACCAATTACCAGTTACCAATTACCAATTACCAATTACCAATTTACCCATCTGCACGTTACAAACTAGAAAAGGAGTTAACCATGCAACCTCTGAAAGAAAGAGCCTTGTTTTTGCGCGAGGCGCTCAAGAGCATGACCGAAGTCGGCTCTGTCCTGCCCAGCTCGCAAGCCACCGCCAAAGTGATGACGGCCGCCTTCCGCCAACGCACCACCCCCGCCCGCATCCTCGAAGTTGGCGCAGGCACTGGCCCCATCACCGCCCGCATTGTGCGCGAGATGCGTCCGGGCGACCATCTCGACATCTACGAAATCAATCCCGACTACACAGCCTTTTTGGCCCGCCGTTTCGAGACGGAACCCGCCTTCCAACGGGTGCGGAGCCAATGCACCATTTACACCGAAGGGATTGAGGGGATTGCCCGCGAACCTCAGTACGATTACATCATCTCGGCCGTGCCGTTCACCGTTTTCCCGCCCGATGCGGTGCGCGACTTTTTCGAGACCTATCGGCTGATTCTCAAGCCCGATGGGGTGCTGACCTACATCGAGTACGCCTTCGGCCGTCACATTTTGCGCGCCTTCACCAAGAAGGGGCCAAAACGGGACAAGCTCGAGGAAATTGGCGACATCGTCAACCACTACATTGACAACTACCAAGTCAAACACCGCTTCGTCGTCCTCAATGCCCCCCCGGCGCGGATACGTTCGTTGCAGTTTTAGTGGCTAGTGATTAGTGGCTAGTAGGGGTAGGCCTTGTGCCTACCCTCAGAGCTGGGCAACCACAAGGGTTGCCCCTACAGTCCGTTCGACAAGATTAGTCCACCAAGTTGCCCGTCGCCAACACCCCTTGCGGGTCAAAACGCTCGGTCAGGTCGGTGATGGCGGCGAGGCCGAGGGGGCCTTTTTCGGCCGCTAAGTACGGTTTGTGGTCTTTGCCCACGCCGTGCTGGTGGCTAATCGTCCCGCCGTGGCGGATGATGGCCTGACTGGCGGCCGTTTTCATCTGGCGCCACCGCTCCAACGTCTCCTCGGGGTCGGCCGAGGGGCGGAAGAGATAGGTGGTGTAGATGCTACAGCCGCTGGTGTACATGTGGGAGAGATGGGTGAAGATATGCGCCCGCTCTCCCTCTGTTTGCCCACACGCTTCGGTGATGCTGTTTTCCATGTCGGCCAAGGCGGAGTCTACTTGGTTCCATGTCACGGCCGTTTCCAGCGTGTCCACCGCATACCCCTCCCCCCACAACGTATTCCGCAAATAGGGGGTGCGAAAGCGCCCCTTAATCCACTGCTCCCCAAACTGCTGGCCCGCGTGAACGCCATCTTGCTTTTTGGCGATGGCCAACGCCTCTTTGCGGCCGAAGCTGACCAACCCCTCACTCCCCGTAAAACCCAATAACAACAAACATTTGCCCTCGGCCGCGCCCCGCAAGCTGAGGAGATATTCCAGCGTGCCGATGAGCCGCTCGTGCCCGGCCAGTTTTAGGGTGGTTTCCGTTTCCCGCGCCGTGCTGAGGCGGATGAGGGAGAGGGGGATGTTGGCTTGGAGCATGTGGCGCACGGCCGTTTGCCCCTGCTCAAAGCTGGGGAAGAAGATGGCGTGGAAGCGTTCGGCTGATGGCAACGGCCGTACCCGTACCGTCGCCTCGGTCAAAATGCCCAGCCGCCCCTCGGAGCCGAGAATCATCTGGCGCACATCGGGGCCTGCGCTGGAGGCGGGCAGGGGGGGCATGAACAGCTCGCCCGCCGGGGCGATGAGACGGCCGCCCGCAAACATGTCCTCAATCCGCCCAAACCCCCGCGATTGCTGGCCGCTGGAACGGGTGACAACCCAGCCGCCTAAGGTCGAATACTCAAACGATTGGGGGTAATGGCCGAGGGTGAAGCCCCGCGCCCGCAGTTGCGCCTCTAAATCTGGCCCAGCCACGCCCGCGCCAAAGGTGGCCAAGTGGCTCGTTTCGTCCAGCGTCAGCAGGCGGTTGAGACGGCCGAGGTTGACCGTCAACACGGGTTGCTCGCCATTTTCGGGGTTGATGTGGCCGACAACGCTGGTGCCGCCGCCGTAGGGGATGAGCTTGAATTGGTGGGTGTGGGCAAAGTGGAGCAGTTGGCGCACGTCGTCGGCCGTGGTGGGGAAGGCCACGCCATCGGGGAAGGCCCCGATACGGCCGCTCCGCAGGGCGAGCCAATCGGGGAAGCTGTGGCCACGGGCGTGGCGCAAACGCACTTCGGCCGAGTTGTTGATGAGCGGGTGGGCGGGCAGGCGCGAGGCGGGCACGTTGGCCAGCACGCTCTCGAGGGTGGCATCGGCCGTTTTGTTGCCCTCCCCCACCCGTTCGGTGAGGAATTCGGCCGCGTTTTCGGGCAATGGGTATGTCGTTTGCTCATCTCCCCAACCATTCCAGCGTTTCATAGGGTCTCCTTGGGTAGCTGTAAGCTATAAGCCGTAAGCTGTAAGCTTAATACACGCCATGTGCACATCTCTTCTCTCTTCTCTCTCCCAGTATATCCACCTTCCCTCCCATTGGGGAATCAGCCCTGATTCTGGTGAAAAGGTGGGATTGAACCACGGAGGGCGCGGAGTTCTCTTGAGACGCTTTGCGCCTTTGCGCCTTTGCGTCAAAATCTTTTTGGGGTACTTACCGCTTTTAATGCCATTTAGTGATTGACATTTGCTGGTTACAGTTTACAATTAGTGTACTAAAAACACTAAATAATTTTCTCTCTTCTCTCTTCTCTCTTCCCTATCTCCAAGGAGACACCCATGTTCGGCATCCAATACCTCAAAGCAGGCACAACCCAATATGTGTTGCACTACCAAAATGGCAAATTGCGCCACAAAGGCATTGGCGCGGCCTTTTTCTATTATAAGCCCGCCTCCACCATCGCCGTTGTGCCCATCGGCAGTGTGGACGTGCCCTTTATCTTCAACCAAAACACGGCCGACTTCCAGCCCGTGACCGTACAAGGCCAGCTCACCTACCGCATTGTCAACGCGGAGTTGGTGGCCAGCTTGCTCGATTACACCATCGGCGAAGCCATCGAACAGTACAAGAGCGACGACCCCGAGAAGATGTCTCAGCGGTTGGTGAATTTGGTGCAGGTGGCGGTACGGGGGGAGATGAGCAAACGGCCGCTCCGCACCGCTTTGGCGGCGGCCGAAGAGACTGTGCGCGGCGTGTTGGCGCAACTGGCGGCCGACCCCGCCCTCGCGGCGTTGGGCGCGGAAATTCTCAACCTCTCCATTTTGGCCATCAAACCCACCCCCGAAACAGCCCGCGCCCTCGAGGCAGAGGCACGGGAAGAGATGTTGCGCCAATCGGACCAAGCGATTTATGACCGGCGCAATGCGGCCGTGGAGCAGGAGCGGCGCATCAAAGAAAACGAGCTGAACACCGAACTGGCCGTGGAAGCGAAACAACGCCAAATCCGCGAAGCCAAGGTGGAGGCTGATTTGGCGGTGGAGAGCAAACAGCAAGCCATCCGCGAAGCCCAATTGCAGGGGCAAATCGCCCTTGAGAATGAACGCAAACAGTTGGCCTCGGCTCGCGCCGAAAATGCCCGCACGGAGGCGGATGCTCAAGAGTACGCCATCACTGCCTCGCTTAAACCGTTGCAGGCACTCGACCCGCAAATGTTGGAGCTGTTGGGGATGCAATCGGCCGACCCCCGCAAACTCGTCGCCTCTGCCCTGCGCGATATTGCCGCCAACGCCAACAAAATCGGCAACCTCAACATCTCGCCCGAACTGCTCGAAACGCTGATGCGGTAAAGCTATAAGCCATAAGCTATAAGCCGTAAGCAAGCGGCTTATAGCTTATGGCTTACAGCTTACGGCTCCCTATCTATGTACGACAAACTCGTTCTCGTCACGCGCAAGACCCGCTTGGAAGAGTTGGTGGAGCGGTTTAATACCAAGGCGCAGGCCAAGTTTTACATTGAGCATAGCAGTGGCAATTTTGAGATTTATGAGCAGGAACACGCCACCTATTATGCGGAACTCGGCCGTTTGCAACGGTATTTGCAAGGCATTATCAAGGTGCAGGTGGTGGAGCGGGCCTTTTTGCCCAACTTTTTCTTCTCGGCCAGCGATTTGGTGGTGGTGTTTGGGATTGATGGGCTGGTGGTGAACACGGCCAAATATCTATCTGGCCAGCCGTTGGTGGCGGTCAACCCCGACCCGCGCCACATTGATGGGGTGTTGCTCCCGTTCAACGTGGGCAATGCCCCAGCGGCCGTGCGCGGCGTGCTGGCTGAAAACCACGCCATCCGCCCCATCACCATGACCGAAGCGATGTTGAACGACGGCCAGCGGTTGCTGGCGTTCAACGATTTGTTCATCGGCCGGCACGACCATGTGTCGGCGCGGTATCACATTGAGGCCAACGGCCGTGCCGAAAACCACTCCTCCAGCGGCATCATCGTCTCCACAGGGGCGGGGGCAACGGGCTGGTTGAGCAGTTTGTTTAACATGGCCAATGGGTTGTTGGCGGGGTTTGGGGCGGGGGATGGGCAAGCTGTGCCGCCCCAGTTGGGCTGGGACACGGACAAGCTGGTTTTTGTGGTGCGGGAGCCGTTTGTCAGCAAAACATCATCCGCAGGGCTGGTGTGTGGGCTGATTACGGCCGACTCCCCCCTGCACCTCGAGTCTTATATGCCCGAGGGCGGGGTTATTTTTAGCGATGGGGTGAAGAGTGACTACCTGCCCTTCAACTCGGGGAGCATTGCCACCATTGGGCTGGCGGCGCAAAAGACGAATCTAGTGGTTAGTGGTTAGTGGCGAAGGGGGGAGGCACTTTTGGCTCAGCACTTTCTTGCATTTGGCGCACGCGGGCGAGGGAGCGCACGGCCGTGTCCCAGTACGTATCCCCTTCTGCGCCAACCTGCAAATACGCTTCTAAATCGGCTTGGCAGGCGGGCAAATTCCACATCTGCTGGTAAATAAGGGCACGGTTTAAGAGGGCAGGGGCATACGCCGCATCGTGGGCAATGAGTTCATCGAGCAGGAGCAGGGCTGGCTCCAACTCCCCCAATTCGCGCCACAGCATAATGGCTCGGTCGAGCTTGGCGCGGTGAAAGGTGGGGTCTATGGCATAGGCACGGCCGAAATAATCGGCCGCCCGCCGAAATTCGCTGGCCACATTGTTGGCCGTGCCCATGTAGCGATGCACCACCCCCCACCAATAAAATGCGTATGAGAGCCAAAAGCGGAACATAGGTTATTCGTCACCCGCCGTTTGTGCCTTGCTCAGGGCGATTTGCTCGTTGTATTGGTCATAGTCAGCGGCCGAGACGAACTCGCCCCCTTGCAAGTCGCTGGTGGTCACATTGAAATCGCGGTCGAAGGAAACGACGGCCGTCATGCGCCGAAAGCATTTGCTGTCCACAATCGTCTTATGCCACACATACCCCCCGCCGTCATGATTCAGGTCGTTTTGCTTATCTGCCCGCACCCTCACCACTGTGCCACAATGGGCACAGCGAGCAAACAGATATAGCCCTGTGGGGTCATTGGGCTGGGTGTTGCCTGTGGAAGAGGAAGGGGTGGTGGCACGGCCGCCGAACAATTTTTTTAGAAAGCTCATGGCAATTGGGGGTGGGTGAAGTAGTTGTTGCTGGTTGATTGGAGGGATAGAGGAGTAGAGATAGAGATAGAGGAAACACAATAGATTGACCAACCCTGTTCTCCTCTATCTCTATCTCCTACCTCTATCTTCTTCGCCTATACAAAAAAGCCACTCAACAACTTGAGTGGCTTTGTGCCCCGTACGGGACTCGAACCCGTGTTTTAGCCTTGAGAGGGCTACGTCCTAGGCCGCTAGACGAACAGGGCTAACGAAATGCAATTGTAGCAAGCGGCCGTGCAAAAGGCAAAAAACATTGGCGAGGCGACAGAGATAGGTTTGACGCTCCTAGGGGGTAGCGATATAATGCGCGATGTTTCCCCCCAAAATTGCCATATCCTTCAGGCGCAATCTAAATGGGCAGACATGGCGGCATGGATTTAACAATGGGGAATAAACATCTTCTCCATTTAACCCCCAACCATCAGCAGGAACGAAAACCATGGCCCTAAAAGGCAACCTGCGCGACTTTACGACAACACAACTCCTCAATCTGATTAACTTGGCTCGTAAAACGGGAACCCTGTTGGTTGAAGGGAGCGATATGGCTACCGTGAGCTTCCGCGAAGGGAAGCTCATTTACGCTGAAATCGGCCAACAAGACGGCCGTTTGTCCCAAGTCCTCTTCCGTTCGGGCAAGCTCACCCAAGAGCAATCCCACTTTATCGAAAGCAAATTTGCAGGGAAGAGCGACAAGCAACTTGGGCACAAACTCATCCAATCCAAACTTGTCACCCAAAACGACATCATCCAAAGCATCCAGCAACACGTTTTGGATGTCGTCTACAAGCTCTTCACTTGGGCAGATGGCTCCTTTGCCTTTGATGTCAGCCGGATGCCTCCTGATGAACGCATCACCATTCCCATTGATTTGGAAAGTGTCATCATGGAAGGAAGCCGCCGCTTGCAAGAATCGGAACGGCTCCAAGAAGAGTTGCCCAATCTGGATGCCTCTCTCAAGTTTGCCAGCCGCGCTGATTTGCGACTTAAAGGCATCAACCTGACAGTGGATGAGTGGCGCATCATCAAGTATGTCAACCCCAAGAACAGCATCCGCCAAATCGCCAAGGCCAATAACCTCAGCGAGTTCCAAATTCGGCGGATTATCTATGGGATGATGCAAGCGGGCATTGTGGAACTGATTGAGCCACCGAAACCTGACCAGCCCGCCCCCATTCGCCCCCGTGGCCAAAAGACAGAATCTGTCACCGAAAAACGGAGTGTGGTTAATCGGTTGATTGACAAAATCAAGAGCTTATAGTTTTAATGTCGGCCAATCGGCGACATGTGCGGCACGTACCACCAGTTGTTTTAAGGTGAAACCACCGCAGACACCATCCATTCACTTTTTCCACTAGTTTCATCTATTTTTTAGTGAGAGCGCTATGCAAGCAGTAAAAATGGTTATCACAGGGCCTTTCGCCGCAGGCAAAACCGCCTTCATCGGTGCGGTGAGCGAAATTGATGTGGTGCGGACTGAGCGCAAAATCTCGAGTAGTGCCGAGCGCGTGAAGGAAACGACCACGGTGGCGATGGACTTCGGCCGCATCACCGTAGACGACGATTTGGTGTTGTACCTCTTTGGCACACCGGGTCAGCGTCGGTTCGACTTCATGTGGGAGATTTTATCCGAAGGTATGTTGGGCTTTGTCGTTTTGGTGGATAGCACCAAACCTGAAACCTTCCGCGAAGCAAAGCGCATCTTGGAAACTTTCCAAAGCTATGCCTCTACCCCGTTTGTGGTGGCGGCCAACAAGCAAGACCAAGAAGACGCATGGCCCCCCGATGACCTGCGGATTATCTTGCGCCTTGATGAGCAAGTGAAAGTTTTGCCTTGCGTCTCTCTGCAAAAAGAAAGCGTTAAGAATGTCTTGCTGGAACTGCTTTATTCCATTTTGGAGCAGTTGGATGAGCGGGATAAGGGTGGTTAACACGGCCGTCTGTGGTAATTTACCCTCTTTTCACAACCCCCTTGGGGTGTGAGTGCTACTATTATCAAGCCGCCTTAGCCAGAACTAAGGCGGTTTTGATTATAAGGGCAGATGAACCCCGTGCCGCGCAAAGATGAGAAGTTGTTATGGTATAATGAGCCGACATCACAGGTGGCTCCACAGAAATATATGAAACTTTCTTTCAGCCCCCACTGGTGCTGGCAGAAAACGGCTATCCCTTGAGGTTTGCGTGAGTTCTATCGTCACTGAACAAGGCATCTTACATTATGAATCCATCGGCCGTGGGCAACCGCTCATTTTGTTGCATGGCTGGATTAACTCGTGGGATGTCTGGCGCGATTCGATGATAGCGCTGGCCTCGCAAAACCGTTATCGGGTGTACGCCCTCGATTTTTGGGGATTTGGGGATTCGGCCAAACATTCCATCACTTCTTTTCGGGTGGAAAGTTATGTTGAGATGGTACACCAGTTCATGGACACCCTCGGCATCATCCGTTCCCCCATTTTTGGCCACTCCATGGGCGGCACTGTCGCCTTGCAATTTGCCCTTACCTATCCTGAGCGCATCAAAAAAGTAGCTGTGGTCGGGTCGCCGATTATGGGGGAGACACTCAACTTTTTTCTAAAATTATCGGGCTATGGCTGGATTGCCGATTTGGTGTGGCGCTACCCCGTGTTGCGCGATTCGGTCATGCGTATCCTGCTCTCGGGTGATTCCAAACAAGTGCGAAAGATGATTTCGCGTGACGTGCAACGCACCAACATGGAATCCTTTTTCCGCAGTATTGACGATTTGCGGAAGACCGATTTAAGTCCCCAACTGGTCAATCTGACCATCCCCACATTGGGCATTTATGGGGTGAAAGACAACATTGTTTCGCCCAAAAATGCGGAGCTGTTGAACAAATTTGTGAAAACGGCCTCCATTGCCATGATGGAAAATTCGCGCCATTTTCCAATGACGGATGAACCTGAGAAGTTTTTACAGGTGTTGGTTCAGTTTTTGCAAGCTGAACCTGTGCTGAAAGCTGACCCAGACCCGTCTACTCCTGTTGTTCCGAGTAACGG
Source organism: Candidatus Hadersleviella danica (assembly GCA_016711405.1). Classification (GTDB taxonomy): domain Bacteria; phylum Chloroflexota; class Anaerolineae; order Promineifilales; family Promineifilaceae; genus Hadersleviella; species Hadersleviella danica. The sequence continues at coordinate 21,207 of JADJSZ010000002.1, forward strand.
CCTTTTACGACCATGAAACTATTAGCCCGTTCGCCTCAGATTGGAACCACGTTGGAGTTGGCTGAACGTGAAGAGTATTATTACCCGAATAATATTGGCCGCATTTTACTCCTCGCCCTCGAGGATATTCTCGGCCGCCACGGGGTCAATGCCTTGCTCAACTTGGCACAACACCCTGAATTAGTCAATAATTACCCATCTAGCAACCTCGAATATGGGGTGACATTCAGCCAGATTAGCGATTTGCACGAAGCATTGGATGAGATGTTTGGCCAGCGCGTCGGCCGTGCCATTGCCATCCATGCGGGGCGGCAAACCTTCCGTCGGGGTCTCAAAGTGCTTGGCCCCATCTTGGGCATTTCGGATTTGGCCCTCCGTGCCTTGCCCTTGGGCATTAAAATCAAAATCGGCCTCAATGTCTTTGCCGAAACCATGAACAAGTTTTCGGAACAAGTGGTGCGATTAGACGAGGGGCGTGACCATTACTATTGGATTATCGAGCGGTGTCCATTTTGTTGGAACCGCCATGTGGAAACGCCTAGTTGCCATTTGGCGATGGGCATTTTGTTGGAAGCGGCCGAGTGGGTGAGCAACGGCCGTACCTTTCACATCACCCAAACGCATAGCATCGCCTGTGGCGATTCTGCCTGTACCTTTGAAGTGCGAAAACAACCGTTATCTTAGCGGGTCAGCATTTCAGCAGTTCAGCCAATCAGCTTTTTAGCTGACTAGCTGACTAGCTGACTAGCTGACTAGCTGACTAGCTCTTCCCCATGCGTCGTATCGTCTTAACCGAACCCAAACACATCCATCCGTTCAATGAGCCAGCGCGTGATTTGCGGATTCTGAACAAACCGTTGTGGCTTTTGCAACGGGATTTGCTCGCGCCGTATGTCAGCGAAGAGATGGAGTACCCCAATTGGCGGTTGGCCATCCAATTTGAGACCGAGACGGATTTGGAATGCTTTGTTCACAAGGACAACCTCTATTTTAATGCGGAGTTTATCGCGCAGTTTATGACGGCCGCGAAAGCCTCCAAAACCGCTCGGCGCTTGGCTTTTAAGGCGGATGACCCCGCCATTCGGGAACATGTACGGCCGCTTTCCACCGATTTCGTCATCCAAGGCGACCTCTTGCTAGCCGATATGTGGTATTTGCCCAACGGCTTACACGAGCGCGACACGGCCGAGCCGCTGATTATAGACACTGGGGCACGGGAGCGGGGCTACTACCACATCCCCCCCTACATGGCCTCCAAAACGGGCGATTTGGTCTACCAACTACCCCGCCGCGCCTTTGTCATCATCGAAAGTTGGGTGCATGTCTTCATTGCCAACATTTTGTTTGGCATTTTTACCTATGGGGCCAACGAAGAAGACCTCATCAACGCCAGTTGGCGGTACAAACTCTCCATTTTGACAACCGCCATTATGGAGCAAAAACCCGTTCTCTCCTGCTCCAAACTCGTCCAAATCGGCAAAAACGCGAACATCCACCCCACCGCCAAAATCACAGGGCCAGCCATTATTGGCGATAACGTGACCATTGACGCAGGTGTGGTGATTGATGCCTGTATCATCGGCAACAATGTCACCCTCTCGCAAGGGTGTCAGGTGCTTCTGAGCGTCATTGGGGATGGCTGTTTCTTGCCCTTCCGCGCCGCCCTGTTTATGACCACCTTCATGGAAAATTCGATGGTGGCGCAAAATACTTGTTTGCAATTGTGTGTGGTCGGCCGAGATTCGTTCATCGGGGCAGGCTCGACCTTTACCGATTTTAGCGTGCTATCCGCTCCCTTGCGGGCGATGAACGGCCGTGGCGAACTTGAGGAAAGCAACCTGCGCGTCATTGGAGGGTGTGTTGGGCATCATTGCCGTTTGGGAGCAGGGTTGGTCATTCAGCCCGCCCGCACCATCGAATCCGATGTGGTGGTCATTCCCGACGAAAAGCACATGTTTATCGGCAAAAACATTACCTTTGAGGATAGCGACCACCACAAATACGAAAGCAAGTACCCCTATCCCCGCCTCTACCCACCGCTTCCGGCGGAAGCGCACGAGCCAGAAACGGTTATGTAGGGTTGTTAATGGAAGACTCCTTCGCCTTCATCATCCACCCGATTGACCCCAAGCGGGATGTGAGCCGCAAATTTCCCCTGTTGGGGGGCTTGCCAGTGTGGATGATAGATTTTTTTTCCCTCTTTTTCCCACCTGTCTATATTTCCGAAGTTAAGGGGATTCAATCGGCCGCAACAGGTGAAATTTTGCGCGGCTGGTTTGTGGCTTGTCCGCTCACACCCCAGCGAATGATGAGCCTGCCCCCGGCCGTGGTCTACCGCAAAATCATCCAAACGGGACGCATGGCCGAAAAGCTCGGGGCGCGTATTCTCGGTTTGGGCGCGTTTACCTCGGTGGTGGGCGATGGCGGCATTACCATTGCCCAAAATCTCAACATCCCCGTCACCACAGGGGATAGCTACACGGTGGCGATGGCCGTGCAGGCCATCGAAGAAGCGGCCGTGCTCATGGACATCCCCCTGCCCCAAGCCACCGTGGCCGTGGTCGGTGGGGCAGGAGCCATCGGCGCTGTCTGTGCCGAAATGCTGGCCCCCAAAGTGCAAGAGATGGTTTTGATTGGGCGGCAACTCGATAAACTCGAGGAAACGGCCGTACACCTCCGCCAACTCTCCCCCACCCCTATCACCACCAGCAACGACATCGCCACCATCGGCCGTGCCCACCTCATCATCACCGTCACCAGCGCCATAGACACCATTATTCAACCCGAGCACCTGCGCCCCGGTGCCGTCGTGTGCGATGTTTCACGGCCGCGAGATGTCTCCCGCCGTGTCGTGGAAGAGCGCGGCGATGTCCTCGTCATCGAAGGCGGCATGGTCGAAGTCCCCGGCCCTGTGGATTTTGGCTTTAACTTTGGCTTCCCACCCAAAATGGCCTATGCTTGCATGGCCGAAACAATGGCTCTTGCTCTGGAAAAACATTACGCACATTTCACGCTTGGGAAGAGGGTGCAATTGTCACAGGTACTAGCTATTGATACAATTGCCACCAAGCACGGTTTCCGCCTCGGTGGTTTCCGCAGTTTTGAACGTGCCATCACCGAGCAAGAAATCGCCCAAATTAAGGGCAATGCCCTCTCTCTCGCCCCACTATCAACTAAGTCATTATAGATATTCAGTTCATCATTCGTCATTGAACTAAATACGCTTCAACCTACTGACAAGGGAAACGCTTATGAGCAGCAACGGCCGTATACTCGTCGTCGAAGATGATTTCGACATTGCCAACATGTTACGCATCTACTTCACTGGCCAAGGCTACAGTGTCGAAGTCGCCCCACGAGGAAGCGATGCCCTCACCCTCTGTCGTCGCCAGCAACCCGACCTCATCGTGCTGGACATTATGCTCCCCGATATGGACGGGTACGCCGTCTGCCGTGAGCTACGCACCACCAGCAGAACCAAACACATTCCCATCATTTTCCTCACCCAGAAAGATGAGCGGAGTGACCGCATCGCCGGTCTCGAATTGGGCGCGGATGATTACATCACCAAGCCATTCGACATCGAAGAACTCAAACTGCGCGTGCGTCGGGCGATTACCAACTACAAATACACCAACCAAACCGACCCCCGCACAGGGTTGCCCAGCGGCAAACTTATCGAAGAAGAATTGCTGGTACTGATGCGGACAGGCGAAGATTGGGCCTTGGCTCTGATGGGCATCGACAACATGGGGTCATTCACCGATACCTATGGCTTTGTCGCGGGCGATGAAGTCTTGCGCTTCACCTCCATGCTCATTAGCGGGGTGATTGATGAATTTGGCACGATGAACGATTTTGTGGGGCAAGCCAGCAGTGAGACCTTCGTCATCATTACCATGTCCAAGGACATCAACGCCCTCACCAATACCCTCCGCAAGCGCTTCAGCGATGGCATCCGCACCCACTACACTTTTATAGACGCGGAACAAGGGGGCATTCGCCTGATGGATGGCACGTTGGCTCCTTTGATGAGCCTCTCGCTAGGCATGGTTTCGAGTAAAACCCAGAGCTTCTCCGATATTCGGGAAATTACGGAGATGGCGGCCGAATTGCGGCGTGCCGACAAAGATAGTCAGGCCAAGCAGTTTTCTTCTTAACGTCGCTCATCCTGCCCTGTTTTATTGGATAGGGCATGGAGGCTTGGCTTTATCATGGACACCCTGCTCACTGCGGCCACGTTTGGAACCTTTCTGGATAACCTCAAGGAAGGGGTCATCATCCTCGCTACGGATGGTGCGGTTCTCTATGCCAACCAAACGGCCGAGCAGTTATTCGCCCTCCACCAGCCCATCAGCCATTGGCAAGCACTATTCCAGCACACCGAATCCACCGATGCGTGGAGCCACTGGAAACAACTCCTCAGCCCTCCCCACCAAACCAGCCTGCAAACAGCCACCCGCACGCTCGATGTGCAAGCGTTGCCCCTTGTTTGGCAAGGCCAACCGCTCATCCAATTAATTCTCACCCCTGCGCAAGCACCCTCTGAGGCAGAATTATCGGCCGCGTCCTCGGCCGAACTCCTCCAACACCTCCACGCCCTGCGCCGCGAAAACAGCCAGCTCAAACAGCGCACCGCCCAAATCCAACGCCTCGAAATCATCACCGAAGCCAGCAGTGCCATCGCCAGCAGTCTCGAGGTCGAAAGCGTCCTCACCGCCTTGGGCGACCACATGATTGAAGCGGTGAATGGCGTGGGCTACACCATTTACCGTTGGGGCAACAACCGCACCGAAATAGAAATTTTCAGCGAATACACCCGCATTCCCGAAAAACAGACTGTTTACAGCGCCGGCACATTTCCGCTGGCCAATTACACGCTTTTTGACCAGCTACTCGAGAACAATGCTTGGCTTGTGAGCCAAGTGAGCCTCGACGACCATGCCTACCTGCCCGATACCCCCAGTTGGCTCTTGCCGGGCATCACCTACAACATCAGCCTCATGCCCATTCTGAGCGGCAGTGAACCGTTTGGGGCGATTGTGTTGGCCAACAACAGCCAGCACGGCGATTTTAATGAGAACGAGTTGCAGGTTTTGGGGGCGCTGGTGAACCAAACCAGTGTGGCCTTGGAAAAGGTTCAGCTTTTTGAGGACATTTTTGAGCGGGAGAGCTTTATGGCCGCCCTCGGCCGTGTCAGTCTCGCCATTAACGCCACGCTGGATTTGCCCACCGTGCTCAGCCTCATCTGCCAAGAGAGCCTGAGCATTTTTGGCGTAGATGGGGTGTACATTTGGCAACTCAATGAGCAAAATGAGTTGGTTGCGTTGGCGGCCGAAGGGTATGGCAAAGAAGCATTTGCCAACATCCGCACCTCGGCCAACGACCCGCACCGCTTTGCCAGCACCATCTTGGCCAGTGGCGAAAGCCAATACATCAACCAGTTCGCCCAGCACGCTGAAATTAGCGTGCAATTGCCGCACCCCGAATCCATTGCGGCCGTAATGGGCATTCCCCTTGTGCGCGAAGGGAGCATCATCGGCGTGTTGGTGCTGGTAGACCGGCACAACCCCGACAGGTTCACCATTCGCGATTTAGATAAGGCCAACGCTTTTGCTGTGCAAGTGGCCATCGCCATTCACAATGCCCAACTGGTCACACGCTTGCGCGAACTAAACGACGAACTCGATCAGCGGGTGGCGCAACGCACCCTCGCCCTTGGCGAAGAGCGCGATAGGTTCCTCATGTTGCTCCGCATCACCACCGAACTTTCGGCCAGTTTGGACGAAGACCGGGTGCTGGTGCGGGCGTTGGAACTCATCAACGGGGTTATTCAGGCCAGCGAAGGGTTGATTTTGCTGATTGATGAATCGAGCCGCGAATTTGTGATTCGGGCGGCGTTTGGCATGGAGGGCAACATTCCCCCACGCGGCCGTCCTTCGGGCATGATGCGCGACGAAGGGCTGGCTGGTTGGGTGGTGCAAAACCGCGAGGCGGTCATCCTCCGCAATGCCCCCGATGACCCACGCTGGACAGACCGCCCCAACGCCCGCCATTATCGTTCGGTGTTGGCCGTGCCGCTCATCTTCAGCGGCGAAGTGGTGGGGGTGCTGATGCTCTTCCACACGGAGGCCAGTGCCTTTACCGAGCAACAACTGCGTTTGGTGGAAGGGGCAGGAGCGCAAGTTTCCAACGCCATCTACAACGCCCACTTATATTTGCTCATCCGCAACCAAGCGGAGCGGGTGGGGGGCATGTTGCGCGAGGAACAGGTGAACACGGCCAAAATGCAGGCCATCCTCGAGAGTATTGCGGATGGGGTGCTGGTGGCCAATGAGCAGGGGCAGGCGATTTTGGTCAATGTGGCCTGTAGCGAAATTTTGGGCATCGGCCGTGACCAACTCGTTGGCCAAAATCTGTTGCGCCTCTCGGGGTTATACGGTTCGGCGGGGGATTTATGGTTGGAGACCATTCAAGATTGGGCCAGCAAATCAGACCAAATCGAAGGGCAAACCTATTTGGCGGATGAGCTATTCATCCCCGATGAGAACAAGGTAGTGAGTGTCCATGTTGCGCCTGTGTTTGCGGGTGGCCAATTCTTCGGCACTGTCTCTATTTTCCGCGACCGCACCAAAGAGGTGGAAGTAGACCGGGTAAAGACCGAATTTGTCTCCACCGTCTCGCACGAGCTTCGCACCCCGTTGACCTCGATTAAGGGGTACACCGACCTGATGTTGATGGGCGCAACGGGGGCAATTGGCGACGCGCAAATGCGCTACCTGAAGGTCATTAAGAACAATGCCGACCGGTTGCAAGAGTTGGTCAATGATTTGCTCGATATTTCGCGGTTGGAAACGGGCAAGACGCGGCTCGATTTACGGCCGATTGATGTCAATTTGGTCATCAACCAAGTGGTAGACCACTTGAAAGGGCGCATTAAGCACGAGGAAAAAGAGATTGAGGCACAAGTGATTGTGCCGAGTAAATTGCCCTTGGCTCATGCCGATTACACGCGGGTAACGCAAATTTTGACCAATTTGGTGGACAATGCGTTTAATTACACGCCCATTCACGGCCGTGTCATTATTCAGGCGGCCGTTAAAGAAGACCAAATCCTCATCGGCGTGCAAGACACAGGCATTGGCATTGCTCCTGAAAACCTTGAGAAAATCTTCGACCGCTTTTTCCGTGCCGATGATGCCCGCGTGCAAAAAGTATCGGGCACGGGGCTAGGCTTGGCCATTGTGCGGAGCTTGGTGGAGATGCACGGTGGCGAATTGCTCGTGGAAAGCAATTTGGGCGAAGGGAGTACCTTTACCTTCAACTTGCCTGTTGTGCGCCAAGAAGGGCGAGCGATGAAGGAAGAAAGTGAGAAGTAAGGAAGTAAAAAGGAAGAAGCGAAATGTAAAAAGTGGAGGCTTGGGTGTGCCACTTTTCACCTTTTACTTTTCACTTGTTGCTGGTAGTGCAATTTATGACCAAAATTTTAATCGCGGAAGACGAAAAAGATATACGTGACCTCATCATGCTCACCCTGCAATTTAGTGGGTTCGAGGTGGTCAGTGCGCGAGATGGAGCCGAGGCCGTAGAACTGGCTCCCACGGCCAAGTTTGATTTGATTATGATGGATGTGCGGATGCCGCGCATGACAGGTTACGAGGCTTGCCGCGAGATAAAGAAGATGGATGGCATGGATCAAATTCCTGTCATTTTCCTTTCGGCCAAAGGGCAAGAAACGGAAGTGCAAGAGGGCATTGAAGCAGGGGCAGTGGCTTATGTTCTCAAACCCTTTGCCCCCGACCAACTGATTCGCAAAATTAACGAAGTTCTAAAGAGTGGTTAGTGATTAGTGGCTAGTGGTTAGAAATCCCTAGCCACTAGCCACTAGCCACTAACCACTAACCACTACTATGAGTATCGCTACGTTAGGAGACAGCCTCATCCATTATGAGGTCCTCGGCCGAGGAGAACCCATCGTGTTTATTCACGGTTGGCTTGGCTCGTGGCGCTATTGGTGGCCTTCGATGCAATCGCTTTCCAGCCGCCACCGCACCTTTGCCTTCGATTTATGGGGTTTTGGGGATTCTAGCAAGGCGACAGATAAGTATTCGTTTGATGCCTATGTGGATATGTTGAGCCAGTTTGTGGATAAGCTGGGTATTATCCAGCCTGTGACGCTGGTGGGGCATTCTCTGGGCGCGGCCGTGGCGTTGCGCTATGCCCAGCGCGAACCCGAGCGGGTGCGCCGCATTGCGGCCGTGGCTTTGCCCGTCCAAGGCAACACCATCAACGATAGACTGACCAACTCCGATTCGGCGACCATTTTGAGCCGCACTTTGGGCGTTTCTTACCCCGAACTGGACATGGAAATCCGCAAGACGGATACAGCGGCCATGAATAACTTGGCACGGGAATTGCTCAATTACGATTTTGGCGACGAGATTATGAATTGCCCCCGGCCGCTCCTCGTTGTCTTTGGCGACCAAGATACACTCATCAAACAGCCCGCCTTTTTGCCTGAGCCAACCAACAGCTTGGCCTATATCGCCTTGGATAGCTGTAGCCACTTTCCCATGCTGGAGCAAGCCGTCAAGTTCAATCGCCTCGTCCTAGATTTTACGACGAATGCCGATGGGGATTTGCAAAAAATCGCCCCTAAAGAGCATTGGCAACGGCGGACAAGATAGCTTTAAGCCATAAGCCATAAGCTGTAAGCTGTCTGTTGCTCTCTCACTCTCTCCCCTTCCCCTCTCGCTATGTTAATGAAATGTCGTTTTTGCGCCCTGTGGGGCTTTTTTTTGTTGTTGATGGTGGCTTGCCAACAGGTTACACCCACGGCCGAGCCTCTGCCCACCCTGCCCCCCACTGTGACAGGGACGGCCACGGCCGTTAACACCCCCACGGCCACGTCTGCCCCCAGTGCCACGGCCACCCCACCGCCACCACCAGCCACCCCAACACCGCTCCCCACGGCCGTGCCCAGCCCCACCCCCACAGAGGAGGTGGTTTCGGCCGCTGAACCCGCCCAGACCGCCACCCCCATCCAGCAAGAAGGGTGGATTGGCCCTTACACCTTCCCCCCCAACACCAACCCGCTAACAGGTTTGCCCATGCGCGCCGATTTGTTGGCGCAACGGCCGTTGGCCATCAAAATCTCGAATTACCCGCCGCTGGTACGGCCGCAATACGGCCTCGGCCGCGCCGATTTGCTGTTTGAGCATTACGCCGAAGGGAGCGCAACGCGGTTCACGGCCGTTTTTTACAGCCAAGGGGCTGATTTGGTCGGCTCTGTTCGCAGTGGGCGGCTGATAGATTTGGAGATTCCAATGATGTACGATGCCGCCTTCGCCTATTCGGGTGCGAGTGGCCCCGTGCGTTTGCGCTTTCGAGATAGCCCCTTTTTCGGCCGTATCATCTCGCCCGATTTTGCCCACGGCGGCTTTGAGCGCATCCCCGAAGAGGGCAAGGCACTGGAACATACGCTTTACACCAACACCGATACCCTGCGCTATTTGCTCGACGAGCGCGGCGAAAACCACGCCCCCACGTTGGCCAATCACATGGCTTTTAGCGCGGAGCCACCCGAGGGAGGGGCGGCCGTATCCCGTTTCGCCATCAACTACATTGGCACCTATGCCAACTGGTTTTACCAAGCGGGAAGCAACCAATACCTGCGCTGGACAGACGGGGAACCCCACCTTGATGCGGGGACAGAGGAGCAACTCAGCTTTAGCAATGTGATTGTGGTGGGGGCGCACCACCAAGAGACGGACATTATCGAAGATGTGGGGGGCAACCTCTCCATTCAGATTCAGCTTTGGGGGGAAGGGCCAGTTTCCATTTTCCGCAATGGCCAGCGGTTTGAGGGGGTGTGGCGGCGCACCGACCCGAGCCACATGCTCACTTTTTACGACAAGGATGGCAACATTTTGCCCCTCACCCCCGGCACGAGCTTTTTCCACATTGTGCCGCTGGGGTTTACGGGGCTGGTGGAGGGGTAGGGGATTATTGGTTATTCGTTACTCGTTATTGGGTAGGGGTATTTCATCTCAGTTAGCGAAATCAAGCGATTCGTCCGTACCTTTTGGCGAACACAAGCGCATCTCTTTGTCAACGAATGGGCAATCGTTCGTCAACGAATGGGCAATCGTTTGCCAACGAATGGGCAATCGTTTGCCAACGAATGGGCACGGCACTGGCTCTTGCACCAGCGGTAGCACGGATTGGTTAGGGCATTCAAGGGGGGCTGGCTCTCCCACAAAAGGGGCTATTCAAAAAAGGAATCAAGCACGCCCATTGGTTATTCGGTGTGCCCAGTAACCCAATAACGAATAACCAATCACGAATAACACCCTACTCCGCCACGGCCGCTATTTCGAGCCAGCCGCCCCAATCGCCCAGCGAGAGGGTTTCGATGCGGAGGTAGCGCACGGCCGGCCATTCGCCCCCGTTTTCGGCCGAGAGCCATGTGCCCCACCCCATTTCTCCCTCCAAAGTGGTCAGTAATTGGTACGGTTCGGCGGCCGTGGCGCGGCCGTAGACCCAATGGGTAGTGGAGCTGGTGCCGTTTTGCCAATTGCGCAGGTGCAGGGCTGTCAGGTCATGCACCTCCTCCAAATCGAGTTCGAGCCAGCCCGTGAGCGGTTGGGTGGGGTCGGCCGTGCTGTTCCCCGCCCCCTCTAGCCCCATTCCCCAGCCCTGATTAAAGTTGCCGTCCACGGCCGCCTCACCCACCCCCGCCCGCTCACTGGGCACGGTGACGGGGCGGCCGAGGGCAACGTTGTTTGGATGACCAATAGAGGCCATGTAAAAGTCCATCTGTCGCCAGCAGTCGGGGCAGTCGTCGCGGGTGGTTCGGCTGGCGTATTGGTGGAAATCGTTCACGGCCGAGGCCACATCGCCCGCTTCGGCGTGGAGCGTGGCGCGGGCGTAGTAAAAATCGCCCCGTCCGGGGTCGAGTTCTAGGGCGCGGTTAATATCCACCAAGGCTTGCTCATAGTTCCCGTTCCAAATGCCAATCCACGCCAATTCCATAAAGGGGTAGCTGTTGTTGGGGTCGAGTTCCACGGCCGTGCGCCAATTTTGCTCGGCCGTGGCCTCATCGCCCATACTGCGATAGGTGTAGGCCGCCATGTCATAACAGAGGGCTAAGTTGGGGTCGAGCGTTTGGCACTGCTGGCAAGCGGCCAAAGCCTGCTCGTTTTGGCCGAGGTCGTTATGCGCGGCGCAGACGTTGGCGTGGGCTTGGGCGCGGGTGGGGTCAATGGCCAAGGCTTGCTCAAAAGCGGTCAACGCTTCGGCAGGGCCATCGTACAAAAAGAGGTAGACATACCCTTGCGTTTCGTAGCTGTATAAATCGCGGGGGTCTAACGTGACGGCTTGGTTTAAATCGTTCAGGGCGAGTTCCGCCTCGCCGCGCAGGTAGTGGAGGTAGCCGCGCAGTTGGTAGCAAGTGGCGCGGTTGGGGTCGGCCGCCAAACAAGCATCCGCCTGCGCCACGGCCGCCTCAAGGTCGCCACGGTCGAATGAGGCGCGAGCTTCCGCCTCGGCCGCCGCTGGGGAGCCAGTTGTTGTGGGGGTTGTGATGATTGCCGTTTGGGTGGTAGCCGCTGGGCTGGGGGTGGTGATGGCAGGCGGGTTGGCCACGGCCGTCTCCTCCTCCCCTCCCAACAAAAACCAACTCAAAAGCACCAAGCCGATGACAGCGACTCCTCCCACCAGCCATTTGCCCCACGGCCGCGCCACCGCTGGGGAAGGCGTGGGTGATGGGGGAATAAAGACTGTTTGCTGGCCCGTTTCCACGGCCGTATGGTAGGGCAAATGGGTGGGCGTTTGCACAGATGGCCGCTGATTAGCCCATGTGGCGGGTTGGGCGGCCGAGGTAGCGGCCGTCGCTTGTTCCCACAGGGCGGCCAATTCGGCGGCCGAGCCGATGCGCTCGTTGGGCGTGCGCGTCACGGTGCGGGCGATGATGTCTTCGTAGGCGGGGGGCAAATCGGGGCTGACGGCCGAGAGGGGCGGGGGTGGCTCGGTCATTTGTTTGACAATGACCATTGTGGCGGTGTCGGCCTCATACGGCCGTCGCCCCGTCAGCAACTCAAAGGCAATGACCCCGATGGCGTATAAATCGGTGCGCGGGTCTAGCTCCTGCCCTTCGATTTGTTCAGGACTCATGTAGCCGGGTGTGCCCATCGAACTGCCCATTTTGGTCAGGGTAGTGTGGTCAATCCCAGCCGACGGCCGCGCAAGGCCAAAATCGGACAAATAGGCTTCGTTGTACTGGTCGAAGAGAATGTTGGCGGGCTTTAGGTCGCGGTGAATAATGCCGGCCGTGTGGGCGACTTCGAGGGCGGAGAGGATGCGTTGCAGGATACGGCCGCTTTCCCCCAACGAAATTGGCCCGCGCTGGAGCCTATCGGCCAAGGAGCCGTTGGGCATGAGCCGCATGACGAGATAGGGTTGGCCATCATGTTCGCCGAAGTCGTAGACGGAGACGATGGCGGGGTGCTCGAGGGAGGCGATGGTGCGGGCTTCGCGCTCGAAACGGCCGCGCATGGTTGCGTCGTCTAAAAACTCGTGGGGGAGGACTTTGATGGCCACATTACGGCCGAAATGGGGGTCTTGGGCACGGTAAACGGTGGCCATCCCCCCTTGGCCCAGCTTTGCCTCAATTTGGTAACGGCCGATTTTCTCTGGAATCATAGCTCGAGTGGTAAGTGGCTAGTGGTGAGTGCTGTGTTTAGTCAACCATTTTCTCTGGAAAAGGGGGTAAAAGTCAATCAATTTGTCTGTTAATCCGTTCGTCACCCTCATTCACCTATCTATTACCCACATCTCCCTAGGGCTTCACCCTAGGCTGGTAAGAGACGGGCTTTCAGCCCTAGGCTTGATTTTTGGCCTCGAGAGCTAATCCACCACAAACCCTTTGCGTCTTCGCACCTTTGCGCCTTTGCAATAAAAATTAGAGGTCATCTCTCGAGGTACAAAAGATGTGGGTAATAGATAGCTCATTCACAATTAACGATTCCCAATTCACCATTCACAATTAACCTCCCCTCCGCCTATTATGGCAAATTAACACGCACCCGCTATGATTGCCCCCATGTTAATGACCATGAATTTGCTTGTTGGTGCTGATGTATTTGCGGCCGTCCCGGCGGCCGAATGGGATGCCCTTGCTGAAGGAAGCATGACCGATACCCCCTTCCAACGCCATGCTTACCAGCAGGCGTGGTGGAAGCATCTTGGGGTGGGGGAGTTGTACACGGTAGTGGTGCGCGATGGGCAAGACAAGCTCATTGGTCTCGCCCCATTTTATGTGCAGGATGGGGTGGTGCAGTTGAACGCCAGCAAGGAAGAGAGCGATTATTTGGACATCATCACCAAGGCGGAGGATGCGGAAGTGGTGTGGACGGCCGTGCTCGACTGTTTGTGTAGCGAGGCGTTCCCCGCATGGCAGGCGTTGGATTGTCACTGTATCCCCTCAGCCTCCCCGACTTTGCAAATTCTACCTCGGCTGGCAGACGGCCGAGGTTTTGTTTTGTCTACGGCCGAAGAGGAAGTCTGCCCCATCATTCCCCTCACGGGCGATTTTGAGGAGTATCTGGCCAGCATAGACAAAAAGCAACGGCACGAGATTCGGCGCAAGATGCGCAAGGCGGAGGGGAATGGGGGCGAGTTGGAGGTGATTGGCAAGGGGGATGATTTGCCAGCGGCCGTGGATGACTTTTTGCGCTTGCTCCAACTGAGTATGCAGGAAAAGGCGGATTGGCTGACCGACGGCCGTCGCGCCTTGTTCCATGAGGTGGCGCAGGCGGCTTTGGCGGCCGATATGTTGCAATTGATGTTTATGCGGGTGGACGGCCGTCGCTATTCAGCACTGTTTAATTTTGTTTATCACAACCGCACATGGGTCTATAACTCGGGTTTGGACATGCGCGAGCACGATAATTTGAGTTTGGGGGTGGTGCTGAGTTCCAATGCGATTCAACTGGCGGCCGAGGCGGGTTTTAGCGAGTTTGATTTCTTGCGCGGCAATGAAACGTACAAGTACCGCTTTGGGGCACACGACACGCACATTTATCGGATGGAGATGCGCAAAGAGGGGTAAGAAGGGAGCCAACTCAGTGGGAGCGAGGCCAAAACCGTGTTTAAAAAGCACGATTCCCTTCGTATTCAGCAACCAGCGATGAATTCAAACATCCTCCCTTGAGGTAGCCTTGCCACATCCATGTGGCTCAAAAAAAGAGAGTGGCTTAATATCGGTCAATCCGTCATTCGTCACTAGCCCTCATTCCGCATTCCCCATGCCCCTCTTCGCCATTCCCCCCACCTACACCTCCCACTTCGAGACCATCCGCCAACTGGCGGCCGAACAGGGCTTGCCCCTCTACCTCGTCGGCGGCTATGTGCGCGATTGGCTCCTCGGCCGCCCCTCGCACGACTTCGACTTAGTCGTAGGTGGGCCAGCCATCCCCTTGGCCGAGGCGGTACAACTCGCCTTGGGGGCTATTTGGAAACCCACGGCCGTTTTGGAACCGCCAAATGGTGGCCCACGCCCGATGTGCAACCCGTGGATTTCATTACCGCCCGCGCCGAGAGCTACGCCCACCCCGGAGCCCTCCCCACCGTGCGCCCCAGCCATTTGCACGACGATTTAGCCCGGCGCGACTTCTCCATCAACGCCATTGCCGTGCGCGTAGATGGCGCACATTGGGGACAAATTGTGGATGAGCAGGGGGGCACGGCCGATTTACGCGCCCAACTCGTGCGCGTGTTGCACGAACAGAGCTTTGTGGACGATGCCACGCGCATGTGGCGAGCGGTGCGCTACGAGCAACGACTGGGGTTTGACCTCGAGGAAAACACGGCCGCATGGCTCCAGCGCGACTTGCCCTACCTCGCCGCCATCAGTGGCGACAGGGTGCGGCACGAACTGGAATACATCCTGCATGAGCGGGAACGGGTGAAGATGTTGGCGCGGCTGGACGAATTGCACCTGTTGGCGCACCTCCACCCCGCTTGCCACTGGTCGGCCGAGGCCGAAGCGGCTTTCGGCCGTGCCCCCACCGAAACAACCACCGCCCAATGGTTCGGCCTCTGGTTCGCCCATCTCTCCACTGGGGCGCAAGAGGTGGCTATGAACTATTTGCGCGTCACCCAGCAGACGGCCGCGCTAGTGCATGGCCTGACCCATGTCTTGCACACGGCCGCGCACTGGTCGGCCGACACACGGCCGAGCGTGGTCGTAGATAATTTGCGGCCGTTTGCCAATCAGCCCGCCATTTGGGAGGTGGCCCACGCCCTGTTCCCCGTTAGCCACCCCGCCCACGCCCATTTGTTGGCTTATGCCAGCCAATGGCGCACCCTACGCTCGGCCGTGACAGGCGACACGTTGCGCCAACACGGCCTGCCCCCCGGCCCGCGCTACAAAGAAATCCTCGAGCAACTCTTGGTGGCCAAACTCGACGGCCAAGTCCAATCGCCAGAAGAAGAACTGGCCCTGCTCGGCAAAATTCTGGGGACTGACGACAAGGGACTGGGGACAAATGACCAGTGACAAATGACAAATGACCACCCAACGCCTCCTTCTCCTCCTCACCCTCTCCCTCTCCCTCGCCGCATGTCGGGTTGATGCGCCAGCGGCCGTGGTGGCCCAGCAAATTGTGGCTGTGCCGACGTTGGTGGAAACGGCCGCGCCACCGCCTACGCCCACGGCGACTTGGACACCCACCCACACGCCATCGCCTACCGCCACGGCGACCAACACCCCGCGCCCATCCGCCACCCCCACGGCCACACCCGCCCCACCCCAGCCCTATTTAGCCCAGTTTCGTCTGGTGAGCTATTACGGCGTGCCCAACACGGCCGTCTTAGGCATTTTGGGGGCGCAAACGCGGGAACAGACGATTGTGGCCTTGCGCGAATTGGCGGGGCGGTATCAGGAATTGTCGAGTGACGGCCGTCGCGTTATCCCCACCTTTCACCTCATCACCACCATTGCCGATAACATCCCCGGCCCTTACAGCGCCTACAGCCACCAGCTCAGCGAAGAGGTAGTGGCCGATTGGGTGAAGGCGGCCGAGGCGGCCGAAATGGCCATTGTGCTGGATGTGCAACCCGGCTGGGCCGATTTGGAGGCAGAATTGGAGCGCTTGTGGCCCTATTTGGCGCAACCCCACGTCCACCTTGCCGTAGACCCTGAATTTGTGATGACGATTAGTGGGGGTGTGCCCGGCGGAAGTTTGGGGCAGATGTCGGCCGCGCAAATCAACGCCATTCAGGCGCGGCTCAACGCCATTGGCGAAGAAATCGGCCTGCACCGGGTACTGATTATCCACCAATTTGAGGATAGCATGATGCTGAACAAATGGGAGCTGATTGATTACCCCTATGTGGAGTTGGTGATTGACGCAGATGGGTTTGGCGACCCTGCCAGCAAAAGCCGCGATTATGAGCAGTACGCCCAAGAAAGCGGCTTTGAGTACGGCGGCTTTAAACTATTCTACAACGGCTGGGATGTGCCACTCATGTCAACCGCAGAGGTGATGGGTTTGAAGCCAGTGCCAGCCGTGATTATTTATCAGTAAAGGGAGAGGGGTGGTCAGCCTGCTTCCCAACCGTTCCGCGAGTTCGGCCGCGAGCAGCCAGGCACCAACAGCGTGCGCTCCGTTTCCAGCCAGAGCTTGAGTGGCAACCCCGCGATTTGCCCTTGGGCAAAAGCGGGGCGTTCGGCAGGCAACGGCCACGGGCAATGGTGCGCCAAAAACTCGGCCGCCTCAGCCGCCCCCAGCCATACCCCCATCCACCCCTCATCGGGCACAACAATTGCATACGGGTCGGCAACGGTGGCGGGGGCCACAACGGCCGACACCCACACCTCATCGGCCGCTAAACGCAGGGCAAAGCTGTCGGATGGCCACACGGCCGCATCCAACGCCGCAGGTTTGGCCACAATTCGGGTTCCAAAAAATCGCTCAAGCACGGGTGCGTTCTCCTTGGGGGTCGTAAAATGGGGTCGGGGAAGGGGTGGCAGGACGGCCGTCAATCGTCACCACCTCTGGCAAAGAGCCATCGGGTTGCACAGCCACCCATCCCAGCAAAACCACCTTGCCCAACACAGGCGAAAAAGTACAAGACGTGACATAGCCGAGATACTCATCGCCCCGCCAAATCGTCGCCCCCTCGATAGGCGCGGGCGCGGCCATCTCCCAACTGCTCAGTTGGCGGTTGAGCGGCAACTTGTTTGTCCGCAGAATCGCCTGTTTGCCCACAAAATCGGGCTTGTCCAGTCGCACCGCCCACTCGTGGGCAATGCGGCGCGGCGTAGAATCAAAATCGGTGTCTTGGCCGACGAGGATGTGCCCTTTTTCGAGCCGCAATTGGAGCAACGCCTTGAGGCCATGCGGCCGAATCCCCAAATCACGGCCGAGTTCTAACAACGCCCGCCACAACGCCACCCCTTGCCCGCTCGGATGGTGCAATTCGTAGGAGAGTTCGCCCGTGAAACTGAGGCGATAGATGTGGCAGGGCACGCCCGCCACTTCGGCACGGCCGTGTTCCATATACTTCAGCGTCGGTTCCCACCCAGCGCGGCGCAACAACTCATTGGCCAGCGGCCCTGTCACATTGATGGCTCCCAGTGCCAACGTTTGGTTGAGCAGGCGCACATCTAGCCCCACGTATCGGCCCAATCGCGCACCCACAACTCGGCCGTGGTCGAGCCGCCGCTGGTAAAAGTCAGGCTGTAGCGGGTTTGGCTCTCATCTTCGCAGGCGATGAGGCCATCATCCAACACATAACCGCGCTCATTGAGGAGCAAGACATACCGCGCCCGCCCCGGCTTAATCGTGGCCACCTTGGTCGGGTAGAGCCGCTCCAGCAGTTCCAGCGCATCTGGCCCCGCCACAATCATCTTGCCCAGCGTGCTAACATCGCCCAGCGAGACCGCCTCGCGCACCGCCCAATACTCGGCCAGCGGGTCGCCGTAGTGCCACGGCCGCCACCACCCTCCAATCCTGTCCATCTGCGCCCCAAGACGGCGATGCTCCCCATCGAGCATGGTGCGCGGGGTGGGGTGGTGGTGTTCCCCCGCCGCAATCTCGCCCATTGTCAGTTGGCGACTGACAGGGCGGGCGGTGAAAGGGGTTGCAAAACTTGGCCACGGTCGGCCAAAAAGCTCCGCAAATGGGGGATGCACATCGCCCCTTGGCACGTGCCCGTGCCCGCCAGCGTCGCCCGTTTCACCAGTTCGAGTTCGTGGAAGCCCCGCTCCCACACGCTTTGCAATTGCTCAACGGTCACATTGGAGCAGGTGCAAATAATCCCCGCCACGGGGCAGGGGGGAATATCTCCCTCGAGAGCGGCATCGCCCACGATTTGCATGGGGATGGGCAAGCCGCGCCCCATGCGCCACAGGTTATTGCGCGGGTTTAGCCCCAAGCCCACGCTCACCGTGTCGCAGGGATGGGTGGTTTCACGGCCGTCTTCCCCCCGCACCACCACGGCCGTCACCCGCCCCTCTTGCCCCTCAAAACGCACCAACTCACCCGCCACCTGTTCCGCCGCCACCCCCTGTGGCGGCGTGCCAATGGCCACCAATCGGCCGAGTTGTAGCCCCGCCCGCGCCAGCTTTTCGGCCGCCCGCGCCGTGACAATGCCCGCCAATTCGTTGCCCGGTGCCACGGGTTGGATTTCGGCCGCGCCTGTAGCGACGATAATTTCATGGGCGGGGTGGATGTGGCGCAGGCCAGCGGCCGTGCGGGCAATGACCAACGGCCCCATGTACAACCCAATCGCCTCTTCCCCCTGCTCCGCCTCAAGCGTGATGACGGTGTGGCCAGCGGCGCGGGCTTGTTCAGCGGCCGTGCGCCCTGCTTCGCCTTGGCCAATCACGACCACATCGCAAAATTCGTGGCGGGTGGGCACGGCCGCGCCGTGTTGCATCGTTTGGGGCAGAGGGGGGCGGCCGTGGGCATGGTCTCGCGCCACCATTTGGCCCGGCTGGGCGGCCGTTTGGCAGGTGCGCACATAGGACACGCCATCTACAGTGGCCAAACAGTGGCCGCAATCCCCCGCAAGGCAGAGACAGCCCCCGGCCGTGGGGGGCATCTCCGCTCGCAGGAGGGCGATGAGCAAACTATCCCCCTCGTGGTAGGGGATGGGGGTTCCGTCTACGATGATGCGCATGGGAAATTGTGAATTGTGAACGGTGAATCGTTAATTGTGAACGGTGATTGGGGAATAATACTCCGAATTAAGCTGTGAATGTAGTGGCACAATCCGCGCCATTCGCTAAGCTACGACCAATGACAAGTGACCAATGACAAATGACAACTCCATCACCCCCACAGCCGTCCACTGGCTCACCACCACCCGCCAAGCGCGGGTGTTGCACCTCTTTGACAGCGCCTGCAACTTGGTCAACGAGGCGGGCGCGGTGTTGAGCGTGTTGGCGGCCGAACACGGCCGTGCCCCCTTCGCCCTCACCTTGGCCAATGCACCCCATTTTCCCAGCCATTTTTCGGCCGAATCGGCCGTGCGCGTCGGGGCAGATGCGCTCTGGGTGGGCGAGTGGCACACCCCGTGGCACACGGCCGTCTTGTGGAACCCGCGCCCCGCGTGGGAGAGCATCCCCCCCGCCCACCTCACGGCCGCGTGGCCCATTTTGCACCGCTTGCTAATCGGCCGCGAACACATCACCCCCCCGCCCGAATTAACCCATGCCGATGAGGTGGCGGGATGGCTCATCGGCCGTGGCCCCGGCCTCACCCCAGCGGGCGATGATTTCCTGATGGGTTGGCTCTATGCCCTGTGTGCGGGAGGACAGGGGACAGGGGACGAGGGACGATGGACAAGGGACAATCGCCAATCCCTAGTCCCCAGTCCCCAGTCCCTCACCCGCACCACCACCCTTTCGGCCGCGTATTTGCAAGCGGCCAGCAAGGGCGAGGCGGCCGAGACATGGCACACTTTGGTGGTGGCGCTGACCCAACCAGTGGTTGAGGAACGGCTGACGGCCGCCGCCCAAGCGATTTTGGCCACAGGCCACACCTCAGGGGCAGATGCGCTGGCGGGGTTTGTGTGGGCGGGGCAAGGTGGCTCGGCTGGGAACAGGATAACCAGCGAGTCGCCATTAGCTTATGGCAACTAATTTAGGTATCATACGAAAATACACTAAGCCAAGGAAAACAGGAAAAGCGGGAGCTTACAAGAGGAAAATGTATCATGTCATCAGCGGCCGAAGCCCTCAAAAATGTGCCCTTCTTTGCCTCACTCGCCCCCGACGAGGTCAATGAACTTGCCGAACGTCTCGTCCCCCGCCGTTTTAGCTCCAACCAAATCATCTTCCACCTCGGCGACCCCGGCGGATTGCTCTATATCATCAGCCACGGCAAAGTAAAAATCTCCCACTCCACGGCCGATGGCCAAGAAGCGTTGCTGGCCATTTTGGGGCAAGGCGATTTCTTCGGGGAGTTGGCTCTGCTCGACGAAACACCCCGCTCGGCCACGGCCGAGGCATTGGAGCCAACCGACACCCTCACCTTGCACCGCACCGAATTCATGCGCTTCATGGAGCTACACCCCGCCTTCGCCCGCCACGTGCTCTACGTGTTGGCGCGGCGCATTCGGCACATGAACAACCAGATTAGCGACATTTTCTTCTTGGATTTGCCCGGCCGGTTGGCGCGTACCCTGCTCATGTTGGCCGAACAGCATGGCGTGCCCGGCAAAGAAGGCACGCACATTGATTTAGCCCTCACCCAAACCGATTTGGCCGAAATGACAGGCGCAACGCGGGTGAGCATCAACAAAGCGCTCGGCCGTTTCCGCCGCGAGGGTTGGATCAATATCAAAGGGCGCAAATTCACCATCCTCAACAGCGAGGAGCTAGAAACCCTCATCCACCTGTCTGGTGGGTAAGTACGAATTACGAAGTACGAGGTACGAAATTCGTACTTCGTACTTCGTAATTCATCCCTCGTCCCTTACTCAGCCAGTGCCGCTAAGACGGCCGCACCCACCGCCTGCACCATTGGCACGGGCACGGCATTGGCAAATTGGCGGTACGCCTGCGTATCGGAAACGGGGATAGTAAAGCTATCGGGGAAGCCTTGGAGCCGCGCCCATTCGCGGGGGGTCATCCGCCGAATCATCTCCTCATTGATAGGCCCTACAATGCGCGTCTCGGGCGTGGTATCTTGCAAGCGCGGGTCGTGGACGAGGTTGCGTTCGCGCCCCATGCCGCCCAGCACCAGCGTATTGGCCACCTGCGCCTCCCCAATCACTTCGTAGCCAAAGCCGTTGCCCTTGCTCTCGTGCCGGGCGCGATGGCGGCGCAGGGTATCCAAATAGGTTTGGGAGAGATAATAACGGGCGGGCACGGCCGCCCCCTCGCGCACATCCCCAAACACGGCCGTTTGCCCATTGCCCGTGGGGAACACAAACCGCGCCGCTGGTTCCGCCCCCGCAAAACCCACCAAAAAGATGCGCTCGCGGCTCTGCGCCAGCCCAAAGTGGCGGGCGTTTAGCACCTGTGGCTCGGGCACATGGTAGCCTAGTTCCTCACGCAGAATGGCCAACATGCGGGCGAGGGTTCGGCCGCCGTGATGATGGGTCAGCCCCTTCACATTTTCCAAGACAAAGGCACGCGGCCGTTTTTCCTGTAAAATGCGGGCTATCTCAAAGAAAAGCGTGCCCCGCGCATCCTCAAACCCGCCCCGCCGCCCCGCAATGGAAAACGCTTGGCAGGGGAAACCACCCAGCAACAGGTCGTGGTGGGGAATTTCAGCGGCCGTGATTTGGCAAATATCCCCGTGGGGCACATCGCCAAAATTAGCCGCATAGGTCTTGTGCGAATGCGGGTTAATCTCGCTGGAAAAGACACAGCGCCCCCCCAACCGCTCAAAGGCCAACCGAAACCCGCCAATACCCGCGAATAAATCAATGAAGCGAAATGTTTCCATAAGGCGGTAATGATAGCTTATCAGCGGTCAGCTTGTCAGCTAGTCAGCCAATCCGCAATCCCAAATCCAAAATCCGCAATCCCAAATCCCCCCCTCCTATGTACGTAGACCAAATCCTCACCAATGGCAAATTTTATACGATGGACGGCCGCCTGCCGTTCGCCACGGCCGTAGCCATCCGCGATGGGCGCATTGTCGCCGTGGGCAACGACGGCGACACGGCCGACTGGAGCCTTGCCCCACACGGCCAACGCCACAACCTGAACGGCGCGACTGTCACCCCCGGCTTGGTGGATGCCCATTGCCACTTCCAATGGTACGCCATTAGCTTGTTGCAGGTGGATTTATACGAAGTGCCCAGCAAGGCGGAGGCGCAAGCCCGCGTGGCCGCCCGCGCCGCCCAGCAACCCCACGGCCAGTGGGTGCAAGGGCGGGGGTGGAAGTGCCAAATCTGGGAAGACCCGTCGTGGCCGACAGCGGCCGACCTTGACCCCATCAGCCCGCACCACCCCGTACTGTTGCGCGACAAAAGCGGCCACACAGCATGGGCAAACTCCCTCGCCCTGCAACTGGCAGGGGTGAACGAACAGACCCCCAACCCAGCGGGGGGCGAGATTGGGCGCGACGAACACGGCCGCCCCACGGGGATGCTCTTCGAGACAGCCATCCGCCTTGTGGCCGACCACATCCCCGACTACACCCATCAACAATTGGTGGAGGCGATGCGGGTGGCGCAACGCAATTGCTGGGCGGTGGGGCTGACAGGCTTGCATGATTTCGACGGCCGCGACAGCTTCATGGCTCTGCAAGAACTCCACCGCCATGGCGAACTCGGCCTGCGCGTCTACAAAAACATCCCCGTCAGCCATTTGGACGAGGTGATTGGCCTCGGTTTGCGGACTGATTTTGGGGATGAGTGGTTGCGCTTGGGGGGCATCAAAATCTTTGCCGATGGGGCGTTGGGCGGCCGAACCGCGCTCATGGTGGAGCCGTATGAACGCGAACCCAGCAATTACGGCATCGCCGTGACCGACAAAGAGGAGATGATGGCCCACGTGAGCCGCGCCAGCGCCCACGGCCTGAGCGTGACCATCCATGCCATCGGCGACCGCGCCGTGCATGATGTGTTGGATGCTTACGAGGCGGCGCGGCGGGAGGAGGCGCAACGGGGAGCCAGCCAGCCAGCCCTGCGCCACCGCATCGAGCATGTGCAAATTTACCACCCCGCCGACAAGTTGCGCCTCGCCCAGTTGGGCATTATCGCCTCCATGCAACCCGTCCACGCCATTTCGGATATGGTCATGGCGGATGCGGCGTGGGGGGCGCGGGCGCAATATAGCTACGCATGGCGGGACATGCTGGCCAGCGGCGCACCGCTCGTCTTTGGCTCTGATTTCCCCGTGGAGGAGATTGACCCGTTGCGGGGGATTTACGCGGCCGTGGCTCGCCGCCAAATTGGCGGGGATTACGCCCCCGCCGAGGGGTGGTACGCCAGCCAAAAGCTGACCATGCCCGAGACAATTCGCGCCTTTACCTTGGCGGCGGCCGAAACAAGCGGCCAACAAGCGACGCAAGGGAGCATCAGCGTGGGCAAGGCGGCCGATTTCACCCTCTTCGACAGCGACCTGTTCGCCATCCCCACGGAGGAGGTGCTGGACACCAAGGTGGTGGGCACGATAACGGGCGGTGTGTGGCGGTTCAGGGGCGAATAGGGGGCAAAAGACAGGGGGCAAGCATTGGCGACGGTGAGAGATTGGTCCAATCTTTGCGATTAGGCCAATCTCTTCCTCCCTTAACTCTCCATAACCGTCTAAAAATCATTGATAACTGCCAACAAATCACACATAACCACTAAAAAATCATATATAACCACTAAAAAATGACATATAACCACCTAAAAATGATATATAACCGCCAACAAATGACCCATAACCAGTAAAAAATGATATATAACCAGCAATAAATGACATATAACCGCTTAAAAATCATATATAACCAGCAATAAATCATCCATAACCACGTTGGAGCCATTATTAGGCAAAGGACAACAAAAAATGAGCAAGCAAATCTTAGTTTTGGGCGGGACACGCTTCTTTGGCAAGCGTTTGGTCAACTTATTATTGGCCGAAGGCCATCAAATCACTGTCGGGACACGGGGACAGACGGCCGCTACCTTTTCTGCGCCCGTCGAGTGGCTGATATTAGACCGTCAGGACAAAGAAAGCATGGCGGCCGTCCTCAGCGGCCGAGCGTGGGATGTCGTCTACGACCAAATTTGCTTTGGCCCCACGGACGCGGCCGAGGCACTGGAAGTGTTTGGCGACCGCGTGGGCAAGTACATCTTCACCTCCTCGCTGGCCGTCTACGACCAGAACAAGCACGCGGGTCTTGTCGAAGCGGAATTCGACCCCGCCACCTATCCCATCCAAATGGGGCGGGTGGAAGATTGGGGCTACGCCGAGGGCAAGCGGTTGGCCGAAGCTGTTTTCCACCAACGCGCCCCCTTCCCCGTCGCCTCGGTGCGTTTCCCCATTGTGTTTGGCGAGGATGATTACACGGAGCGGTTGCTGAACCCCGTGCGGGAGGTGGTGGCGGGACGGCCGCTCCAAATGAGTGCCGAAGCGCACCAGATGTGTCTCATCTCCTCGGCCGAGGCGGCTGATTTTTTGGCATGGCTGGCCACCAGCCCCCTCGCTGGCTCTGTCAACGCCTGCTCCAACGGCACGATTACCCCACAAGCGTTGGTGGGTCTCATTGAGCAAGCGACGGGGCAAACGGCCGTCGTCGAAATCACGGCCGAACCCGCCCGCTTCTCCGTCGTCACCCTGCACGACACATGGACGCTCGACACCCAACTCGCCCAAAGCCACGGCTACCAATTCGCCAACCTCGGCGAGTGGCTGGTGCCGCTGGTGGAGCATTTCAGCTAGTCAGGGTCAGCTTGTCAGCAATCCGCAATCCCCGTTCCGCATTCCGCCCCCTGCATGATTACTCTTCGCCACATCACCTACACCTACCCGCAAGCGGCCGAGGCCGCGTTGCGCGATGTTTCGTTGGAGATAGGCGCGGGGGAATTTGTGTTGGTGGTGGGCGAATCGGGGGCGGGCAAATCGTCGCTGTTGCGCTTGTTCAATGGGCTGGTTCCCCACTTCACAGGCGGCCGTGTCTCGGGCGAGGCACTGGTTGCCGGCCACAACCCCATCACTGCTGGCCCCAGCGTCATGAGCCGCCACGTCGGCTTCGTCTTCCAAAACCCCGAAGCGCAAATGGTACTGGCCGAAGTCGAACCCGAAATCGCCTTTGGGCTGGAAAACTTGGGCTACCCGCCCGATGAGATGCGCTTGCGCGTCGAAGAGGTGTTGAGTCTGCTCGACTTGGCTCACCTGCGCCAACGGCCGCTCATCACCCTCTCCGGCGGCGAACGGCAACGAGTGGCCATCGCCTGTGCGCTCGCTTTGCGGCCGCAAATCTTGGTTCTGGATGAACCCACCAGCCAACTCGACCCGCAATCGGCCGAGGAAGTTCTGCAAGCCCTCGTGCGGCTCAACGAAGATTTGGGACTGACTATTATTCTGGCCGAACATCGCCTCGAACGGGTTTTGCGCTACGCCGACCGCTTGCTCTACATTCGGGATGGCCAACTCGCGGCCGATGGCTCCCCGGCCGAGGTGTGCCCCGTGTTGCCCCACAACCCACCGCTGGTGCAAGTCGCCTTGGCCCTCGGCTGGCGGCCGTTGCCTTTGACCATTAAAGCGGGACAGAAATTCGCAGGGGTGCAGAGGAGCGGAGGAGCAGAGGAGCGGAGGGGACAAGCGACAAATGACAAAGGACAAATGACAAATGACCCTTTATTGGAGGTGCAGGGGGTGAGGATGGGGTATGGGGGGCAGGAGGTGTTGCGGGGGGTGGAGGTGGCGGTGGGGGCGGGGGGAGGTGGTGGCGTTGATGGGGCGCAATGGGCGCGGGCAAGACGACGTTGTTGCGCGGGATAATGAATTTGCAACCGCTCGGCCGAGGGCGGGTGCTGTTGCACGGCCGCGAGACGGCGGGGCAAACCACGGCCGCGCTCGCCCGCCACACCGCCTATCTGCCCCAAAACCCCGACGATTTGCTCTTCGCCGAAACAGTGCGCGAAGAGTTGCACACCACCCTGCGCCACCACAAACTGGCGGCCGAACCCACCCAAATCGAAGCGTTGCTCGATGAACTCGGGCTGGCGGGGCTGGCCGAGGCATACCCCCGCGATTTATCTGTCGGCCAGCGGCAACGGGTGGCACTGGCCGCCCTGCTCATCACCAACCCCACCCTACTCCTGCTCGATGAGCCAACGCGAGGACTTGATTACGGCGCCAAAGAGAGCCTCATCGCCCTGTGGCGGCGCTGGCAAGCGCAGGGCAAAGGGGTCTTGCTCGTCACCCATGATGTGGAACTGGTGGCGCAAGTCGCCACGCGGGTGGTGGTACTCGGCCAAGGCGAGGTCATTGCCGAAGGGAAAACAGCGGCCGTCCTCCCCTCCTCTCCCCTCTTCGCCCCCCAAATCGCCAAACTCTTCCCCCACACGGGCTGGCTCACGGCCGAAGATGTTCTTGGTCATTCGTAATTCGTCATTCGTCATTCGTCCCTTGAAAAAAATGCGTCTCGCTTACTTCAGCCCACTCCCCCCCGCCCACACGGGTATTGCCGATTACAGCGGCCAGTTGTTGCCCGAGTTGGCCAAGTTGGCGGCCGTGACCTTGTTCACGCCCACGGCCGCCCCCTTGCCGGCCGCGCTGGCCCATCTGCCCCACCACCCCATCGCCGAATACCCCCAGCGGCGGTGGGGGTTTGATGTGCCGCTCTACCAAATGGGCAACAGCGACCACCACCGCGCCAGCTACCAACTCGCCCTGCGCTTCCCCGGCGTGGTGGTCTTGCACGATTACAGCCTCCACCACCTCATCACGGCCGTGATGGCGGGGACAGGGGACTACACGAGCTACATCCGCACCATGGGCTATGCCCAAGGGCCAGCGGGGGTGGAGACGGCCGTGCTTATCCCCCTGCACATGGCCGAACACCCCTTGTTTAGCGAACCGCTCAACCAGCGTTTGCTGGATAGCAGTTGGGGGGTGATTGTCCACAGCGAGTATGCCCGCGCCCAAATTACGGCCGCGCATCCCCAATTGCCCTGCTTGGTGGTGCCGGGGCTAGACATGGTGGGCGATTATGTACCTCGGCCGCGCCGCGCCCAACTCAATTTGCCCGAGGGGGCGTTTGTGGTGGCCAGCGCAGGGCAATTTGCGGCCAACAAACGTTTGGATGTCGCCCTCCGCGCCTTTGCCCAGTTGCGGGCGGCCGTGCCCCATGCCCATTACCTGCTCATTGGCGAGATAATGCCCGAGGCGAATTTGCCCGCCTTGCTGGCTGAGTTGCAGTTGGAAGGGGCTGTCACCGCTCTCGGCCGCATCGAAACGGCCGCCGAATTTGCCGATTGGCTGGCCACGGCCGATGTGCTGGTTAATCTGCGCCACCCGACGATTGGGGAAACATCGGCCGTGGCTTTGCAGGGGATGGCCTTGGGGTTGCCCGTGCTGGTGTTCGACCACGGCTGGTATGGGGAGTTGCCCGCCGAAGCGGCCGTGAAGTTGCCTGTCATGGATGGGGCGGCTCTTACCCGCGCTTTGCACGAGTTGGCGGGGGATGTGGGGCGGCGGCAAGCCATCGGCCGTGCGGCGCAGGCGTACACGCGGGCGCACTGCCACCCAGCGGCCGTGGCCGCCGCTTACGCCAATTTTCTAGCGCAAATTTGGGAACGTCTCGTTTCGTAGGGGCAACCCTTGTGGTTGACCTGAGAGAGGGCAGGCACAAGGCCTGCCCCTACCCATTGCCCAAGCCCCCACCCCCTGCAAAAACTTGCCGAATAATATCCTCCACGGGTGGCTCTTGGATGAGCAAATCGTCTACTTTGATTTGGGTGAGCAGGTGGGCGGCGACTTCGGTGGCACGGCCGCGGGGAACGCGCAAGCTGGCGCGTACCCCGTCTAGCGTTTCCACTTGGCCGTACTGGGCGAGTTGTTCGGCCGTGGCCGCCTCACGCAAGACCACGGAGAGGACTTTGTAGGGGGCAACTTGCTCCACCAAGGCGCTCAGGTCGCCATCGTAGAGGAGGCGGCCGTGGTCAATCACGACAATGCGCTTGGTCAGGGCGGTCACGTCGGCCATGTAGTGGCTGGTCAGAATTACCGTCGCGCCGTGGCGGGCGTTGTAATCGGCCACAAACTCCCGAATGGCCACTTGCATGGTCACATCCAGCCCCAGTGTTGGCTCATCTAAAAACAGCACACGCGGCCGATGGAGGAGCGCGGCGGCCAACTCACACTTCATCCGCTCCCCCAACGAGAGTTTGCGCACCTGTTTGTTGAGCAGTGGCCCCAGCCCGAGCAGGTCGTTAAACTGCTTGAGCGTCTGCTGGTAATCGGCATCGCTAATTTCGTAGATGGCCTTGTTGATGAGGAAGCTCTCGCTGGCAGGCAAATCCCACATGAGTTGGTTTTTATTGCCCATGACAAGGGTGAATTGCTTGAGGTAGGCCGTTTCGCGCTGGTGGGGGGTGAAGCCGAGGACGGAGGCACGGCCGCTGGTGGGGTGCAACAGCCCCGCCAACACCTTGAGTGTGGTTGTTTTACCCGCCCCATTCGGCCCGAGAAAACCCACCATTTCGCCCGCTTCAATGGTCAGCGAAATATCATCCACCGCCTTCACGGGGCGGTATTGACGGTTGAAGAAGGAGCGCAGGGAACCAACCAGCCCCGGCTCTTTGTAGTGGACTTGGTAGTATTTGCACAGGTTTTCGACGGTGATGTGGGGAGACATAAGCGGAGGGGGGAGGGGAAAAGGTGAAAAGTGAAAGGTGAAAGGTGGGGTAGTTGAGCGTTTCACTTTTTACCTTTCACTTCTCACTCTTTTTGGAACTAACTGGGGTTCCCATTATACTTCTAACTGCACCACAGGGGAGTGGTTGCGGTCTGGTGGCTGTCCTCGTCTTCAAAACGAGTGGCCGGTTGCGCCGAGCAAGCGGCGGTGGGTTCGACTCCCATCCACTCCCGTTTTCATAGTCGTTGTTTTATCAGGGTAGGGGCAACCCTTGTGGTTGCCCAACGAGCCGGGCAACCACAAGGGTTGCCCCTACCCATACATCCCCCCTCTTTCCATGATTGGCATTTTCGATTCAGGCATCGGTGGACTGAGTGTTCTGCGGCCGTTGCGCGACTTGTTGCCGCACGAGCCGCTGATTTACGTGGCCGACCAAGCGCATGTGCCGTATGGGGCACGGCCGCCCGCCGAAATTTGCGCCCTCAGCGAAGCCATCACCCGCTTTTTGCTGGCACAGGGAGCCGAGTTGGTGGTGGTGGCGTGCAACACAGCCACGGCCGCCGCGCTCACACATCTGCGGGCTGTTTTTCCCGATGTGCCGTTTGTGGGCATGGAGCCGGCCGTTAAACCAGCGGCGCGGCTGACCAAAACGGGGGTAGTGGGGGCACTAGCCACGGCCAACACCTTTAAGAGCCAGCGCTACGCCAGTTTGTTGGCGCGTTTTGCCGAGGGGGTGCGCTTGGTGGAGAATCCGTGTGTGGGGTTGGTGGAGCGGATTGAGCGGGGGGAACTGGCCACGGCCGAGACGGAAACATTTTTACGCGCCATTCTCGAGCCGATGCTGGCCGAGGGGGTGGATGTGCTCATTTTGGGATGCACCCATTACCCTTTTGTACGGCCGTTGCTGGAGCGCATTGCGGGGCCAGAGGTGGTGCTGGTAGACCCAGCCCCGGCCGTGGCGCAACAGGTGGCGCGGTTGTTGGGCAGAGGGGTGGAGGAGCCGCTTACGGCTTACGGCTTACAGCTTACAGCCTATACCACGGCCGAGCCAGAACGGCTCCATACCCAAATTCAAGATTTATTGGGCTGGGATGTGCCCACACTTCACGTTGAATTGACGATAGCGCATCAGAATAGTGGTTAGTGTTAAGTGGCGAGTGGTTAGAGAGTGATTTTTGACTACCGCGACAAACTCCACAAACCATTCGCTCATAAGGAGATTCTGATGCGTAAGATATTGATTTTGTTGGCTTTGGGAGCCGTTTTGGTCGGGTGTGGGGGCGAGGGGGAGCCTGTGGCGAGCAATGGGTTGGCGGAGGCGACAGTGACGGCCACCGCAATGGCCACGGCCGCCTCGCCCGCCACAGCCACGCCCGATGTGGCCATTGGAAGCGGTGGTGTCCCTGCCACGGCCGAGCCGACACCCATCCCCCTGCCGACAGAGGAGCCGACGGCCACGGCCGTACCGCCCACCCCCACGGCCGAACCCACCCCAGAACCCGAAGGCAATGACCCTTGCCTCGTGGGCACATGGCGCGTGGCCAATTTTGATGATTATTTGCTGGCCGCCTTCAATGAAGGGATGGCCACAGCGGGAACCCAAGTAGACGTGACCGTCCAAAGCTCGGGCGATTTATTGCTCAGTTTTGATGGGGAGAGGATGGCGATGCGGGATGAGGGGTTTGCCGTGACTGTCTCGCTGATGGGGCAAACGGTGGCCACCAACATTGATGCGGTGGGGGAGGCGACGTACACGGCCGAAAATGGCCAGTTGCTCGGCCACACAGAAAGCCTCAACGTGGCTGAAACGAGTCAGGGCATTGCTTTTAACTTTGGGAGCATGGCCGGCGAGCCTGTCACCTATGGGTGTACGGCCGATACCCTCTCGTGGTCGCTCGAATCCCTACCCATTCCCATCCAGTTGGTGCGCGTGAATTAAAAAAAACGGGTGATTTTCATCTCAATTGAGAGCCGTCGTAGGGGCAACCCTTGTGGTTGCCCTGACCTCTGGTAAATGCAAGACTAGGGTAGGCACAAGGCCTCCCCCTACAATCTTTCAACCCAAATAAAACACACCCCAAAAAATAGACGTAAAAGGGCGAGGTGTTATCCACCTCGCCCTTTTACTTTTCACGTTTCACTTTTAACGACTCTGCCCTATTCACCGGCCGCAAAACGCTCGGCCAATTCCTCATTCGAGGCGGGCAGACCGCTGAGCAAGCCATTGAGCGGCACAAAGAGGCTTTGCAGGCGATTAAAGGGCGTGCCCAGCTCCGTTTCGGCCAGCGGGATATTCACCGGCACATTCAGCAAAACGGGCACCGTCTGGCTGACAGGCACATCGAGGCTGAGATTGACGGGCAAGACCAAATTATTGGGCAGTTGCAGGTTCACGATGCCGTTGATGGTGCCGCCCCCATTGGGCAACACAAATTGGGCTTGCACTTGCAAGGGCACGGCCTCGGCCAAAACCACATCAGTACGGGCATCTAAAGGCAAAATAAACTGGATGGGAATTTCGTCATCCACAATGATGGTTTGCTCAATGCTGGCCTCGCCCATTTCGACAAAGCTCTCGGTGAGGCCACCGACAAGGGGATTGACGATTTGGCCGACGATGGGCAAGACAATGGGGGCTATCAACAACAGCACAATGACCAGTACGATGTTGACGATGAAGGAAAAGATGATGGCAAAGTTCATAAACGCTTGCCACGGTTTGCTCTGCCAGATGAACGATCTCATACAACTCCTGCCTTGGGTGCAATTAGTAATTCGTAATTGCGAGCCGATTATGGGTTATGGGGTGTGGTTTACTAAAAAGGTAGGACATTATGGTAACATGGTTTAGGCAAAGCGCAAGCGTTATGGTAAGTTACGGCCACTACAGAACCGCTGGGGTTGGGCAGGTGGGTGATGGGCGATGTTTCCTAGGAAACATTCGGCCGTGGGGAGCAATCATGTTTCCTAGGAAACATTTTGGGAACAGGCTAGAATAACTTTCTGATTCACAAAAATAGACTTCGCAGGTCTTAGAGACCTGCGAGGTCTTGGCTATAAAAGGACTTTGTTTTGAAAAACCAATATGTAACCGATTTTCAGGCGGGGGATGATTTGCTGGATGAATTGCTCCTGCTGAAAGATATGGTGCGTCGCACCACCAAAGACACCCGCCCCTACATTCTTTGCACCCTTGCCGACAAAACAGGGCAAGTGGCGGGGTGTTTTGGGATGTGCCCACGGCCGTGGACAATTGGATTAAGGCGGGGCAAGTCCTCTTCATCACGGGCAAAGTCTCCCGCTACAAAGATTCGCTCCAAGTGGGTATTACCGATGCCTACCCCCAGCCCAACCCCGACATGGGGGAATTTATGGCCACAGGGGCGCGTTCTACCACCGAAATGGTGGCCGAATTGCGGGCGCTGATAGACGGGTTGGGGGAGCCATACGGCCGTCTGACCCGCACCATTTTGCTGGAAGACAAATTCCTAACCCAATTCAGCAACGCCCCGGCCGCCAAAAACATGCACCACGCCTACATCGGCGGCTTGCTCGACCATTCCCTGAGCATGGCCCGCTTGGGGGCGCACATGGCCAGCCATTACCCCAAGGTCAACCAAGATTTGCTGGTAGCAGGGGCGTTGTTGCACGATATGGGCAAGGTTTACGAATACGCCTTCGATGGCTCGTTTGAGTTTTCGGATGATGGGCGGCTGGTGGGGCATATTGTGCGGGCGGCCGTTATCGTGGAGCAAACGGCCGCGAAACTCGGCGACATCCCCCCCCGTGTTGTGCAAGATGTTGTCCACCTCATCCTCTCCCACCACGGCAACCTCGAATGGGGCGCACCCGTTGTGCCCAAAACGCTGGAGGCGGTCATCCTGCATCAACTCGATTTGCTCGACAGCCGTGTCCAAGGCTTCTACGACCATGTCAACAACGACAACAGCGAAGGGGAATGGACGAGCAAAGAAAGCCCCATGCACCGCACCTATTTGCGAAAGGGGTGAGAGAAGAAGAGAGTATAGAGAAGAGAGAAGAGAGAAACGCATAAGCTGACAGCCATCTATTGCTTTTCTCTTTTCTCTTTTCTCTCTTTTCTCTCCTCTATCTAACTTCGTAGGCGGCGAAGAGGAGTTGGCTATTGGTGTTGCGAAATTCGCGGTAACGGCCGCCGGGGTGCGCCTGAAAGACGTAGCCATATTCGTTGAGCCGTTCAGGCAGGAAGAGGAAGACGGCCGGGGTGGGAACCACCCAATCGGGCGGAGCGGTGATTGGCTCGGGAATATCTGTGCCCTGAATGGTAGGGACGAGGTAGGGAATGGTGGAGTGGGTGCGGTAGCCCATGCGCGGGGGGCCATGAAAATAGACCATCGCGGGTGGCTCATCTTGGTCGCGCAGGTAAAAGGCCATGGCCGTGGCTACCTCCGTATTGGTTCCCCCTAACACGTAATAATCATACACCTTGAAAAAGTAAAAATTAAAATCGGTAGCCATGAGAGCAATAAGACCCACCACCAGCAATGCCTGCCAGCCATAACGCCAGCGCGGCCACTCGGCCGCCAACAAGTTGTACACATAGCCGAGGGGCACACCGACGATAGCCGCGGCCATGACACTGGCGATAATATACCGCTGAGAGGCGGGGGTATCTTGGCTGAACGCACTGAGCAGGATATTGGCCGCAAGCGGGAGGAGCAACAACCCTGTGCGGGCATCGCGCCACCACAGGAGCAGGAGCAACCCAAGAACGAACAAGGCCCCCGCCGCAGGCAACAACAAAGCCGCATCGGGGGTGTACCAGTGGCGCAACGGCTCGCTGACAAGGCCAAGGGCGGAGAGTTTGATTTGGTTGAGAACCACGTCGGCCGTTGTGCCCCCCGTCAGGTCTCGTTCCCACTGCATCCACTCGCCCCAAATAGAAACGCGGCTCATGGGAGCCATAAATTGGTCTATTTTGTCGCTGAAATAGAGACCCAAAGGAAGGAAGGCGACCAACGAGGTGTAGGCCATCAGGACAAAGTTGGGGAATTGCTGGCGCAAGCGCGGCCGTTCTTGCTTGTTGAGCCAGAGTAAGCCCGCCCAGAGCAAAATCAGGAGGGGCAAGACGCGGATGCTGACATAAAAGTATTGCGCCAGCCCGAGGGCAAAACCAGCCAGCAAATACCAGCGCCGCTCGGCCGTTTGCCACCCTTGCCACAGCGCGGCCAGCACAAGGGCGACAAAGAAGCCATCCCAAATGTTGTTCAGGCCGATGCGGCTGAAGTGGATGTGGAAATGGTTGGCCACCAGAAAGGCGGCTCCCGCCACGGCCGTGGGACGGCCGTACATCTCCCGTAAGAGCCAGTAGAGCAAAGGCACGGTGCAGGCTCCCGCCACGGCCGACATAAAGCGCAAGCCAAAAATGGTTTGCCACCACCACGCAATGCCAAGGTATTGCACTAAAAAGTAGAGTGAGGGGAAGGAGAACCAGCCCGTGCCAAACCAGTTGGTTTCTTGCCCCGTGCCCAAAGCCACGGCCGATAAGCCCGCCGAACCCTCGTCGCCCGAAAGGGTGGTGGGCACGAGTTCTAGCCCTTGGACGCGCACGATGAGAGCCATCAAGAGCAATATCAGCACCGCCACCCAATCGGGGCCACCCCAACGGAGTTGCCAGCGTTCGGTGCGGTCGGTGCTACCGATGAGAACGGCCGCCACGGCCGCCACCCAGCAAGCCACGGCCAGACGCGGGGCGTGAGCCAGCACATCATCCCCTGTGGCGGAATGGGTGAGGGCGGCCAGTGCGGGGGCGAGGGCGAGCAGGGCGACTTGCCACGGGGCGATGGCCAACCAACGGCCGAGCCTCTCCCCGACGGCTAAAAGCGGCCGTGGCCACCTCCACGCCAGCCCCGCGACGACCACGCCCCCCAGCAACAACCAATAGACAGCGGGCAATTCATGGCTATAGACCCAGCCCACCAGCGGCACAGCCAGCCCCGCGACCAATAATCCACACAAACCCCAGATGAATTGAAGTTGACGCATGGGGCGAATTATAGCAATTGTGAATTGTGAATGGTGAATGGGTAATTGTGAACGGGAAATACCTTCGCCGACCCAAAACAAATAACCATTGACTATACTATTTCGGAACCCAAAACGCCCCGACCCGTTCGCCCAAGCCGAGGGTGGTGTGTTGCCAGAGGGCGGGTTGGGCGAGAGCCGAGGCGGCTCGTTCGGTTTTGTCAGCTTGCCATGTGTCGCGCAGGTAGGCGAAGTCGTACAGGATTTCGCGCAAGGTGGTGGGGTCGGTGAGGTAGCCGGGGCGTTGGAGCCAGTAGCAGTGCATAGGCGAACCCATCAGCAAGGGGGGGACGAGTTCGGGCATGAGCAGGGGTTTGCCATAGCCGATAAACAGGGTGGCGGGGGGGATGGCCTCGCCGTAGAGCGCCATCAACAGGTCGGCACGGGTGGTGGCGTGGGTGCGGTGTGCCGCTTGCAGGAGCTGTTGCCAGTGGCTTTCGGGGGTGGGGGAGACGAACCACCAGACGGTATGGTCACTGTGCGCGGCCGTGTTCGCTTCGAGTTCGGCCGCGCACGCCTGTAATTCGGGCACATCTTCGGTGCCCAGCAAGCGCACCTTCCAGCCCAAACGAGCATAATCAGCCAGTGCTTCACGGCCGCTCATGCCCCATGCCGTCCATTGCAAGAGGCGCTCGCGGTAGATGGGGGTCGTCTCTTGCAACTGGTTTTGGGTGATAGCGGCGGCCAGCACATGGCGCACCCCGTGCTGGAACAGCAATTCGAAGGTGTCGCGGTTCTGCTCCCGCGCCCAGTGAACGTAAGCATCGCTTTGGGCGGAGATGCCCGCCAGAGCGGCGGCGCGGCGGGTTCCGCCTGCGGAAAAGACGGCCGTGGCGGGGGCAATGCGGGCGACTTCCTCAGCAGGGGCGGCTAGGAAATGGGGCCAGTTGGGGGGAGTAGTCATTTGTCCTTTGTCATTGGTCATTTATTTTGGGTCAGCGAAGGTATTTCCCATTCACAATTAACCATTCCCAATTCACAATTCACAATTATTGACATATCCGCGCCAAGGCCATTTCGGCCGCGTAGCGGGTTCCTTGGGCGACACCAATGGGGAGGTAGAGGCTTTTGCCAATCCAGAGGCGTTCGGTGGGCATTTCGTGTGCTTTATCGGCCAAGAAGCGATTGGCGGAGCGCAGTTCGCCGTTGGCACGGAACAAGCCGCCCATGTGCGCTTCGCTCAGGGCGAGACTGGCGAGAGCCGTTTCCTCGAGGTTGGAGTGAATGGTTGCCCCCCAGCCGCCATCTGGCCGTTGCTGGCTGAGGATAAAATCGAGGGTGTACCGTGCCAACTCATCATCCCAACCGATGAGGGTGGGCAGGAGGCGAGCGGCCGTGTACAGTGGCGAGAGGTGCCACTTGTCGCGGAAGCCTTCTGGCCCCATCACCCGTTGGCGCAACCATTCGGTGAGGCGTGTGGCGATGCGTTGGTGGGTTTTATTGTGGGGGTTATCGCGGAAGGCGATGAGGCCGTGAATGGAGGTGGAAATGGAGGAGCCGTGTTCATCCAAGTAGGTTTTGTATACGCCGCATTCCTCATCCCAAAATTTGAGCAGTGGCTCATCGGAGGGGCTGAGACCCGCCCAGCGCAACACTTTGTAGGCCACGGCCGGATGGTCGCCATCTTGCACCTGAAAGGCTTGGTTCCATGTGATGCCCGTGGGAGGAAATTCCCAATGGCTGGCCAAACGCCAAATCATAGGGGCGATTTGGGGGTGGGTGGGGGATGCGCCAGCGCGGCGCAAGTTGTCGAGTGTCCACGCCAACTCGAACACATCAATGGGCCATGTGACATTGCCGCCGCCGCGTGTGGCTTTGACGACTTCGTTGAGGTAGTGGGCGGCTGGGCGCAAATCGCGGCCGTGTAAGCGCTGGGCGCGGAGATAGCCGGCCGTGGCCGCACTCGAGGTGGCTACCGCGCCATAGCTATCTAAGATGGCATGGGGGAAGGTGGCCAAGTGGGTGGGGGGGAGCATTTCCATGCTAAACCACCATGTGCGCGGCTTTTTGGGGTCGGCTTCCAAGTTGCCTATTAGGTTAAGTTTGGTTTGGGTGGTTTCGCTGATGTCTACCCATGATTCGCGGGGGAGTTTTAGCCCGAGTTGTTCGAGGGCGTGCACGAGCGAGGGCAGGAGAAGCTCAAAGCCAATGGGGTCGAGCCATTCTTGGCTTAAATCTTGGCCATAGCGGGAGAGAACGGCCACACCGCGCTCAATGCGCTCTTCGTCGCAGGGGTGGTTCCATGTGAGCAGGGTGTGGAGGGCGGCGAGGGTGGAGATGAGCCTGTCGTGGGGGTAGTAGACGGCCGCATCGCCCCAGCCACCATCGGCCAATTGGCTATCGCGTAGGGTTTGCAGGGCAATGGGCCATGCGGGGCGGTTGGGTTCGGCCGTGTCGGGCACAAGGGCGAGCCATGCGGTGCTGTAGCTTTCGGCCGTGACAAGGCCGTGTTGTGCTTGCCATAAATCAGAAACGAGATGCTTTTTCATAAGGGTTCATTTGTGTCAAGCCACGGCGGGTGCGGCCGTGCGAGATGGGTACTGCTATCTTCGACATGGACAAATGAAAGATGGCCTCGGGCGGGGATGGAGGTAGGATGAATGAAGGCTACTGTTCAGATGGGATGGATAGAGAGGCGAGATAGAGATAGTTGGGTATGAGGGTAGTCACATACTCATGGATGAGTGGTAGAGGAGACTAGTAGAGTCCTTTACACAATATAAAGAGCAAATAGCCTGATGGTTGACAGGAACCAAACAAGCTCTAAGCGTAGTGTATGGAGTTATGGTACTGCTACGATGTGTGTCTGGGTTGCTTGATACGCCGTGAAAGGGAAATCTCCGCTCCGCAACGTAGCTCCATTCTATGCCTCCCTCCCGAAAAGGGGAAGCAACAGGTACTTATGTCTCACTGGGGATTTGTTACAAGTTGCAGGGGATCAGCGACTTGTAACTTGTAACTTGTAACCTGCAATTAGTTAGCTCGAGAGACGAACTCATTTCGAGTTATCCCTCGGCCGCTGGTTTGGGAAGGGTGTAGAGGACAAGGCTCCCCAGAACGAGGCAGAAGCAGAGCAGGGAGAGCAACGAGCCAATTAAGGGGAATTGCAAGAGGGGAATGAGGATGACGAGGCCAATCAACAGTGCTGAGAGGGGTTGTTTGTTGTTGAAAAACAAACCCAACCACAGGGCGATGAAGAGGGGGCTGAAAATCCAGATTAAGACCAAGGCGCAGATGATGAACAAGCCCAAAATCAAGGCGGCCGTGGTTCCCCAGAACACGCCCACACTGAAGGAGATGAGCAAGGTGGCGATGGGAAAGCCAAGAAAGAGCAAACCAACCATGAAGCCAACCCACGCACTCCGGAGGGTAAAACTGGAAATGGTAAAGATGGGGCGGTAGATGAGGATGGGGGCGTAGTGGAGAATCAGCCAGCCAAGGAGGGCAAACCCTGTCAGCGTGCCTATCAGTTGCACAAGGCTTTCGGCAAGGGCGAAGCCTGCGTCTTCGGCGAGGGCGGGGGTGAATTGGGTGTTGGCGGCCGTCGTTTCGGCCACATCCACCGCTTGGGGGGCGGTGTAGGCCAGCAAACCCGCCACGGCCGCCGTCGGTTCGATGGTCAGCAGGGTGGTTTCGACGGCCGTGTCCCCCCCGACTGGGCCAGCCAAGGTGAGCACGGTGGCCGTGCCGAGAATGTCACGGCCGATGCGGCCGTTGAGCACGGCCGTGCCCGCCGACAACAAGAGCGACCCCGCGATTTCCCCCTCGGGGTGCAAGGTCAGCCCTTGGATGACTTGTTGCTCGGCGATGTTGAGGGGCACGGCAAACGTGGCCCCACCACTGGTCAGAATGGCCAAATCGCCGCCGATGCGCCCTGTGATTTCGAGGCCACCGACGGCCATGCGGGCTGTGTCTTGGATTTCGCCGCTGATTTTGGCGCCGAGGGCCGCCAACAAGACATCGCCTGTAACGGTTCCGTTGATTTCGACATAGCTGGCGGTAACAATTAAGTCGCCATCTATAGTTCCATTTATGTAAACTTCACTGGCGGTGATGTAGAGATCGTCGGCGATGGTTTCGCCTGCGGGGATGCGGTAGATGGTTTGGGAGATGCGTTCAGCGGCCGTGGCGGTGGTGGTGCTGAGGAGGAGGATGAGCAGGGTGAGGGCGACCCAGATGGTGCGTCGGTTCATGGGGTGGGGGGAGGTGGTAAGAGGTGAAAAGTAAAAGGTGAAAGGTGGAAAGTGAAAGGTGAAAAGGAGGTGGGAAAGCGCCCCATCTTTTTACTTTTCACTTTTCACTTTCTGTATCTCACTTCCCCTTCCACTCGGCCGCGCGTTTTTCCACAAACGCCGCCATGCCCTCCTTCTGGTCTTGCGTGCCAAACAACAGGTGGAACAGCCGCCGCTCATAGGCGATGCTGGCCGAAAGCGGCATCTCAAACGAGGCGTTCACCGCCTCCTTGGCCAGTTGGGCGGCCAGCGGGGCGCGTTCCGCAATTTGGTTGGCAAACTTAATCGCCTCGGCCAAATAGACCTCGACGGGGTAGACATGGTTGATGAGGCCGAAGGTGGCCGCTTCCTCGGCCGTTAACATTCTGTCATTCAGCACAATTTCCATCGCCAACGCCTTGCCAACTGCTTTGGTCAGCCGTTGGGTTCCGCCCGCGCCGGGGATGACCCCCAGCTTGATTTCGGGCTGGCCAAAGCGGGCCGTCTCGCTGGCAATCATCATGTCGCAGGCCATCGCAAACTCGAGGCCACCGCCGAGGGCGTAGCCAGACACGGCCGCCACCACGGGCTTGCGAATGTTCTTGAAGCGGTCCCAATGGCTGATAAATGTATCGGCCATCATCTCGACCACCCCGGCCGTGGCCATCGCCTTAATGTCTGCCCCGGCCGCAAAGGCGCGGTCACTGCCCGTGACCAGCAAACAGCCAATGGCGGGGTCTGCATCAAACGCCTCGAGGGCGGTCATCGTTTCGTCCATCAATTCAGGGCTGAGGGCGTTCAACGCCTTGGGGCGGTTGAACTGCACCACGCCGACTTTGCCTTCAATTCGGGTGAGGATGTTTTCGTAGTTCATAGTGGTTAGGGGGGAGTGGCTAGTGGTTAGTGGGGGGCTTCCTGAGGGGGTCATTGGTCATTGGTCATGGGTTGTGGGTGGTTGGAGGTATTTCCCGTTCACAATTCACAATTAACCGTTC
The DNA here is from genome assembly GCA_016711405.1 of Candidatus Hadersleviella danica. Lineage (GTDB taxonomy): Bacteria > Chloroflexota > Anaerolineae > Promineifilales > Promineifilaceae > Hadersleviella > Hadersleviella danica. The sequence continues at coordinate 61,293 of JADJSZ010000002.1, forward strand.
ACAATTCACAATTCCTCCCCAACCAATTCGGCCAATAAGTCCAGCACCACCGCTTGACTTTCGGCCGTGCCGGGGAGATTGGGGTTGTAGAGGGAGAGGGAGACGGCCGCTAAGCGCCCTTGGCCGCGCAGATGGGCGAATAGCTGGCGCAATTGGGCATGGCTGGGGCCGCCCGTGGCGGGGTAGCTCACAGCCGGAACATCTTCCAGCCGCAACACATCCACATCAAAATGCACCCACAATGGCCGCTCATCCTCCCCCACGGCCGCCTGCACATCCTCCCACACTGGCACATGGCCAATGCCCGACTGCTCGACCAAATCGCGCTCGCCGGGGTCTAAATCACGGCCGTCGGCCAAAATGACATCTTGGGCGGGCAACGTGTCCATCTGCAACGCCGCCAGCCATGTTTGCTCCCCAAGGCCGACCATCATGGCCAAGGGCATCCCGCCCAAAAAGCCGCTGGGGGTGGTCTCCCATGTGTTAAAGTCGCCGTGAGCATCCAGCCAGAGCAGGCGCGGGGCGATGCCCGCCCGTTGCAAGCCCGCCAACAGGGGCAACGTGGCGCAACAATCCCCCGCCAAACTGATGGGCACACGGCCGTCGGCGGCCGTTTGCGCCACCCAATCGGCCAGTTGATGGTACAGTGGGAGCACCCGCTCTTGGATAGAAGCGGCCGTTTCTGCCAACCCCGCCTCGTTCACCGCCTCGTGCGGCAACTCAAGCAAAGCAGGCTCGTAGCGGTCGAGAAAATAGGGGGTGAGAAAGTGCATGGGGAATTGTGAATTGTGAATGATGAATGGTTAATTGTGAATGGGAAATACCGTGGATGACCCGCAACAAATGACCAATGACAAATGACCAGTGACTATCCTACTTGCGGCAAAATAAACTCCACCACCACCCCCGGCTGGTCGTCGGGGCGGTTATAGATTTTGTATTCGCCGCCGACTTGCCAGATGAGCATGGCCACGGCCGTGAGGCCCAGCCCCGCGCCGGGCACTTCGCCCGTAAAATCGCGCTCCCCTTGGTAATAGGGTTGCCACACCGCAATAAGCTGGTCGGGCGAGAGGGACACGCCATTGTCGCGGATTTGGATGGCGACGTAGCTGTTGGGCAGGGACACGGCCGAGATTTCCACTTGGGGCATTTGCAGGGGGTGGAATTTTTGGGCGTTGCGAAGCACCTCCCACAACACCATCGAGAGCGAATCTTCGGTGAGGCCAATGGCGCGTTCTTCTAAATCGGCCGCGACATGGCAAGTCGCCTTGGTCAAATCGAGCGATTCACACACCCGCACCACCAATTGGGGCAGATACACCAAAGGCGTGGCATCTTGGTGCGAGGCCAAAGCAGTCGCATCCACGTATTTCAGCATCCCATCAATGACCAAATTGAGGCGGCGGGCTTGATTTAGAGCGGTGCTATAAAGCGTTTGCCGCTCTTCATCGGGCATGTCTGCCCCATAATCGTTGAGTAGTTCCAAGCTCATCAGCACGCTGGAAAAGGGGGTGCGGAGCTTGTGGAAAATCATCGAATGGAGTTGCCACACATCTTTGCGGGTGGACATTTGGCGGGTCACATCGCGCAAGCGGAGCATGTGACTGGCATCGGCGCCGGGGGGCAAACTGAGGGCGGTTAGCTCCAGCCAAAAAGCGGGCGATTGGCTCGTCTCGGGGCGAATGAGATAGCGCACCAGTGTGGCTCGGTCGCCCAAAATGACGGGCCAATTTTCCCACGAGCTTTTGGGTTCGCAGTTGTACTGTTTTTGAACAATTTGGAGGAAGCTCTCGTGGGCAGTGGCCGAGCCGAGGCCGAGGTAGAGTTGGGCACGGCCGTTGGCATAGCTAATCTGGTCGTGCTCATCCACCAGCAAATACCCTTCATCTGATTCTTCCACCACCCACTCAAACTTGAGCCGCTCGACCAATAGGCGGCGGTAGCGGTTCAATTTGGTGATGTTTTCGATGCGGGCTTGTAGCTCTACAGGGTCAAAGGGCTTGACAATGAAATCATCCGCCCCACTTTGGATGCCTTTGAGCCGCGATTCCCTGTCATCCAACGCTGTGACCATGATAACGGCAATATCGGCCAAGGCGGGATTTTTGCGCAACGCCTCGCACACCTCAAACCCATTCAACCCATCAGGCATGAGCACATCGAGCAAAATCACATCAGGGCGCAGGCGGTCGGCGAGGTCGAGCGCTTCGCGGCCGTTGCTGGCCGTGTGCAATTCATACCCATCTGTTTGCAAAATCCGCGCCATAATGCGCCGGATGGCGGGCTGGTCATCCACAATGAGCACAATTGCTTTAGAACGTGGGGGGGGAATCTGTTGGTAGGGCATGAAGGGTGGTCTGTGGGAGAAAAAAATAGAGGGCAAACAGCTAGATAGAGGCATGATGAACAGCGCATTTCCCTCTATCTTTAGCCTCTATCTCTGGTTGTATTGTACTTAACAGCCAGTCGCTTTGCCAAAGGGAGGACGAGAGACTTGGGACAGGGGACGGGGGTAAAAAAAAGCCGCTCAGTCCCCCGAGCGGCCTTCCACTTTTCACTGTTTACGTTTCACACGGTTATGCTGGTTGGGCACGGCCGCTGAACATCCCCACCAGCTTCATGATTAGCCAAATAATGCCCGCCAACACAAAAACGAGCAGGTATTCGATGAGCGGAATGCGGATGATTTCGTTGAGATACCCCCACCCTTTCTGGCTATAAACGATTAGCACGGCCGCGACATAACTGCCCAAAAAGCCCCAGCGCATCCACGGCTTCAGCCCCAAGCCATACATTTGGGTCACGACAAAGATACCCGCAAAGCCGAAGAAGAACATCGTCCAAATATCACTGCCTTGGGTAATAAGCGCTACCAATGTGCCATGAAACAGCACAAACACCTCGAGTGCGGCCGTCCAGTATTTGTTCAGATGGGCGCGGGTAAACATCAGCGAGCCTTGCAAGATGAGCAAGAAGGTGTACAAAAAGCCAATCAGGTGGCCGCTGGAGGATTCCATGGGGTGGTACCAAAAGGTGTAGATAATCCCCCACGCAAAGATATAGCCATGATATTTGCGAGCCACCCGCGCCGTCTCTTGCAGGAAGCCCACTTTTTGGCCAAAGAACAACCCCCGCCGCTGGTTTTCCATCAGCAAAATCATGACCAGCATGAGGATGACGGAACCTTGGGAGCTAAAAATGGAGGTGTCTTGGGCGAGGCCATCGTACCACACGGCCGTTTGCACCAGATGCAAAAACACAAAAAAAGCGTTGCCCACCAGCGCAATGACATTAATGCGGTGCAAGCCGGGTGTGTATTTCAGGTCGCTGTGTTGCGCCTTATAAATTGTCCACCACATAAAAACTTGGTGGAGAAAATAGCCGCCCCACGCCGTGGCACGGGTAATGGCGGTTGGTTCGGGCAGTTTCCAGTAGTACCACGAAGCGCCAGCATCGGGCAGGAAATCTATTTGGGGAAGCCACGGCCGTACCACCCAAATCAGGGCGGTAAAGAGAAAGCTAAACAGGATACCACCCCACAGGGCGGAAGATGCACGGTTATCAGCAGATGGTTTGGGTTGAATGGCACTCATGGGAAACTCGTAGATGAAAAGAGCAAAAAATGAATTGTCGGCGTTTTGTCTATGTTTTGTCGGTTATTAAACCATAAAATAATCCCTTTGTCTACATTTAGCCAAATTTTCCACCAACTTGTTTAGAAATTTAACGCCAAGGCGCGCAAAGGCGCAAAGGGCTTTTGAGCGCAAACAACACCCTTTGCGCCTTAGCGTCTCTGCGTCTTTGCGTTAAAAACTTTCGTTGCCAAAAAAAATTATTCCCCCTTTTAAAATCAACACCAAATTCACCCGAGTTTTTAAATTACAAAAAAAAAAAAAAAAGACTCTAAAAATCGGCCTTACTCAATCACAATCGGCCGCAGATAGACAAAATCCCCTTGGCTATCCTGCCCCACCACCGCCAAACGCACCCCATTTTCGGCCACATACACCCCCACCTCCAGCGGGTACGCGCCCTGCACATCGGGCAAAGTGATGGTGTACGTCTCCACCACCACCTCATCGGGCAACCAAAGTGTGGTGGGGTAGCTGTTGGCGCGGGGCATGGCATCCACTTGCCACGCGCAACACGTCCCGTCGGGGTTCAGCAGGTGGACAAAGAAGGTGTAATCGGCCGACGGCCGCGCGACCCCTTGCCACACCAAGGTCAACTCACTCCTCCTCAAATTGTAACCCAACAAGCGAATCTCCTGCCCAAACTCCGCTTCCACGGCCGTGTCCACCTCTGGCACCACAAACGACCGCTCGCTTTCCAGCAACTCCATCTCGCCCAAGGCAGCCGTGGCCACCACCCCCTCCTCCCCCACCAAACTGAGTTGCAGGCGATAACGGCCGCTGGCCAGCTCCGAGAGGTATCTCCACAGTTTGCCTATCCACCACAAAAGCGGGCGAGGGCCAGTCGGCAAAAGGGTAATTGCCTTGGGCGGGTGGGCGGGTGGTCAGGATGCGGCCGACATTGTTCGCCCCAATCAGTTCCAGCCGCACCAGCAGGGGGGGCAACGGCCGCTCGGCCGCCCACCACAGCCCCACGCTGATGGGTTGGCCGGCCACGGCCGTCGGCGGGGCGGGTTCAACGCCCACCAAACGCAACCCCGGCCACAGTTCCTCATCCCAAACCACGGGCGGGATGGGCAACACGGCAGGCGGTGCTTCGGCGGGCAGGACAAAGGCGTTTTCGATGAGCAGGGCGTTGCCCGCAAAACGGCCGTCGCCATCCAAACGAGCCAGCGGTCGGCCGCTGGCTGGCTCGAACCAGCCCACCCGCAAGCGGTAAGCCCCCGGCGGCGCACCCGCCCGAATGGGCACAGCCACCTGCTGAATGACCCTATCGCCCCGCTCCCAAAAGACCGTCGGGTAGCCGTCTTGCTCTATTTGGCTCCACCGAAACCCCGTCCCGTCCTCGAGATGAGCATAAGCCAAATAGCTCTCAGCGGGTTCCCCCGTCACTTCCCAATAAAGTGTTAGTGGCAAATCCGCCCCGCTGGCGCCACTGCCCACGTCGTAACCTGTCAGGGTTAGGGCATGGCTAAAATTGGCCGTGAGGGGATGGCTGGGCTGGCGCAAAACGGAGCTATCGAGCTGATACAGGGCAAAGGTGGGTTCCCCATCTGGCCCAAGCGAGCCTAGCAAGGCGGGCGGGGGCAACAACGGCCGCATCCACACCGGCACGGGCACATTGCGCGGAAAAATATAGGTGGCACGGCCGCCAGCGGGCAAAACAAGGGCACGGCCGTGGGGAATGAGCCGCAATTGGTCGTAATCAGTGGCCAAAGCGGCCAAGGTGGGGTGGGGCACATGCAAAACGGCCACAAAAACGGGCTGGTCGGTGGGCATGTGCTCGTTTAGATAGGTGGCCACGGCCGCCAAATCGCCATCGTTTTCGTAAAACACATCGGCTCGCGTGCCCCATTCGCCAAAATAGAGCCAACCCGTTAGGACCGCCTGCAAGAGGAGGAGCAGAGGACAGATTGGATTTGGATTTGGAGATTTTGGATTGGCGTGGCGGCTTTAGCCGTTAACCACTCTATCCCTAGCGCAGGCAAAAATATGAGCAAAGGCAACATCCCCAACGCCCGCAAATTGCTGGGCACAATCTCATTCGTCGCCAACGCCGTCGGCAACAACATCACCAGCGGGTTAAGCAAAAGTAGTAAAAGTGCTGAGTACCCATTCGGGTATAAATGCTGAGTGCTAAGTGCTGACCGCTGAAAGCTAACAGCTAATAGCTTAGAGCTAACAGCTAACAGCCCCCCACTCCTAAGACCGCCCACAACGGATTGAAGAGCGGCATGTCGGGCAAGTTAAAGCGCATATACGGGTCGCCGCGCCAGCCAAACATGAGTAGGGAACGCCAGATGCTTTCGCCCAGCGTCAAGCCATCCCCCCCCACTTGGCCAATACGCACCCAAAACGCCTCGGGGTGGGTGGCAAAATAATAAAGGAGCGGGGCGAGAATGAGCAGGGCCATGGCAAGGGTGAGAGCCAACGGCCGCCACAATTCTCGCCAGCGGGGCAAAAGCGGCACGGCCGCCAACAGAATTAACAGCGGAAACAGGCGCACCGCCAAATAGGTGTGCCCCGCCAGCCCAAGGGCGAGGCCAGCGGCCGCAAAAATCCTCCACGGCCGTTGCCCATCGAGCCAAACCCGCACCCCCCGCAACAACAACCACAGCGTAATTGCTTGCATGAGCGGCTGGGTAATGACCCGAAAGCCGAGCCGGCTAAACAACAAGTGCCAAAAGCTGGTGGCCAGCAACCCCGCCGCCAGCAAAGGCACCAACCGACTGTGGCGGGTGATTTCTCGGCCGAGAGCATATGTCACCGCCACCGTCAGCAAGCCCACGAAGGCCGAGGTGAGGCGCAAGGTGAAGACGCTCTCCCCCAACAGGCGCACAAGACCACCCGCAAGGTAAAAAAAGAGCACTTCCTTGCCCGTATAGCTGGAGATAAAAATCGGCCGCTCCCCGCGCCAGCCAATATCGCCTGCCAAGGTGACATTGGCCGCTCCGTCATAATGCAACCCCGGCGGGAATTGCTCGAGGGCGGGCAGGCGCAACAAAGCGGCCGTCAACAAAACGGCCGTCATCAGCCACAAAGCACGTCGTTTACTCAACCAGCCGTCATTTGTCATTTGTCCCTTGTCATTCGTCATTGGTTATTCCGCATTCCCCATTCCGCATTCCCCATTGTCCCTTGTTCATTGATACAATACCCCCATGTCCATTCTCGTTTTATCAGATCAACTCGCTTCCCAAATTGCCGCAGGGGAGGTGGTGGAACGGCCAGCTTCGGTCGTCAAAGAATTGGTGGAAAACGCACTCGACGCAGGAGCCACCGTGGTCAATGTGGATGTGCGCGAAGGCGGCCGTGCCTTCATCCAAATCGCCGACAATGGCCACGGCATTCCCGCCGACGAGGTGGAGACCGCGTTTTTGCGCCACGCCACCTCTAAACTGCGCTCGGCGGCCGATTTGGCGGCCATCGGCACCCTTGGTTTTCGGGGCGAGGCGTTGGCGGCCATTGCGGCCGTCAGCCAAACCACAGTGGTCACGCGCACCCGCGAGGCGGCCGTGGGCGTGCGCCTCACCCTCGCGGGTGGCCACATCACCCAGCGCGAAAGCGTGGGCGCACCCGCAGGCACGGTTATTGCGGTGGAGAACCTATTTTACAACGTCCCCGCCCGGCTCAAATTCCTCAAAACGGTGGCCACCGAAAAACGGCTCATTGATGAGCTGATTACCCGCTACGCCCTCGCCTATCCCCATGTCCGCTTTCGCCTCACCCACGACGGCCGCATCACCTTCCAAACCAGCGGCCAAGGGGAGGTGCGCGAGGTGTTGGCGGCCGTGTACGGGGCGGAGTTGGCGCGGGAATTGGTAGAACTTGCCGAGGAGCAGAGGGGCGGAGGGGACTAGGGACGAAGGACAAGTCGCCATTCCGCATTCCCCAATTCGCATCTCTGGCTTTGTCGCCCCACCGAATGAGCATCGCGCCAGCCGGCAACACATTACGCTGTTTGTCAACGGCCGTTGGGTGCGCGATAACAACCTGACTTATGCGATTGTGCAGGCGTATCATACCCTGTTGCCCGTCGGCCGTTATCCGCTCGCCCTCATTTTTATCAACCTGTCTCTCGAGGCGGTGGATGTGAATGTGCATCCCGCCAAAACCGAAGTGCGCTTCCACGAGGGGAGCCGTGTCTTTGGGGCTGTGCAAAAAGCTGTGCGCGGGGCGGTGGTGGGGCAGATGGAGGTGCGCGGGATTCGGCCGTTTACAACCTTGACCCAACTGCCCACATGGGGCAACAGCGGTGCGGCCAGCCAATCGTTTGTACGGCCGCAAGAGTGGCTGGATGACCCCGACATGGGGCAGATGGGGCTGGAACTGCCCACGGCCGTGCCCCCCGCCATGCCCTTCGCGGGCGAATCGCCCCCCAGCCCGCCCCCACCTCAACGCCATTTGGCGGGCGACAAACTGCCCATCATGCGCGTGGTGGGGCAGGTGGGAGCCAGTTACATCATCACCGAAGGGCCTGAGGGGATGTTTTTGATTGACCAACACGCCGCCCACGAGCGGATTATGTACGAAAAGTACATGGCCGCCTATGCCCGGCAAGCGATTGCCCGCCAAGGGCTAGTCGGCGGGGCTGTCATTCAACTCGCGCCCGACCAAAGCCGCTTGCTCGAGGAAAACCTGCCCATTTTGGCCCAGTTGGGCTTTGAGATTGAGCCGTTTGGCCCGCAATCATTTGTCATTCGCGCCGTGCCCGCCTTTGTGGCCACGGCCGACCCCGTGCGGATTGTGGCCGATGTAGTCGGGGATTTGGAGCGGGAGGCGACCCCGTTGCAAGACAAAATCGAGGCCAAAATTGTGCGGCGGGTGTGCAAAACAGCCACCATTAAGGCGGGGCACACCCTCAGCACGGCCGAAATGGAAGCCCTTGTACGCAATTTAGAAGCGTGCGACAACCCCCACACCTGCCCCCACGGCCGTCCCACCCTCATCTTCCTCTCCGTCGCCCAACTCGCCCGCGAATTCGGCCGAACGTAAGTTAGTCTTTCAGCCAGTCAGCCAGTCAGCTCCTCTGCTCCCCTGCTCCCCTGCTCCCTCCCCCCGCGCTCCCCACGATTTAACCAAAACAAAAAAAACAATGTCTTCTCTATTAAATGATTCTCCTGCGGTTTCTCCCGCAACCTTGCCTCGTGAGGAATTGCGCGATGTGATAGACCTTGCCCTGTGGGCAGGGCAATTGTTGCTCCAGTGGGGGGCACAATCGGCACGAGTTGAAGAAACAGTCCACCGCTTGGGCACAGGCTTGGGGTGCGATTGGCTGGATGTGTTTGTTTCGCCCAGCGCTTTGGTGGTCACCACCACCAGCGGGCACGAATTTCGCACCAAAACGCGGCGGGTGGTGCGCTTCGGGGGGGTCAACATGAGCGTGATGGCGGCCGTGACCGACCTGAGCTACCGCCTGAGTGCGGGCGAACTGACCCGCGCCGATGTGCGCCGCGAATTGGAGCGTATTGACAAAATGCCCCGCTTTTACGACCGCTGGCTGACCACGGCCATTGTCGGCTTGGCGTGCGCCGCCTTTAGCCAGCTTTTTGGCGGGGATTGGGTCGTGTTTGGGGTCACATTTGTGGCCTCGGCCGTCGGCTTTTTGGTGCGCTACACGCTCACCTTGCGCCACTTTAACCAATTGCTGGTGGTGTTGGCCACGGCGGCCGTGGCGGGTTCGCTGGCCAGCCTCGGGGTGCGGCTGGGTTTGGGCAACCAGCCCACAATTGCCCTCGCGGCCAGTGTCCTGCTCCTCGTGCCCGGCGTGCCGCTCATCAATTCGATTGAGGATTTGTTGGAAGGGCACATGGTCACGGGCATGGCGCGAGGGGTTACAGGGGCGCTTGTTTCGTTGAGCATTGCCAGCGGGTTGGCCATTGCCATGAATGTGTGGGGGGTGCGCGACCCGTGGCCCACCTTCAGTGCGCCGCCATCGGTGGGGCTGGATGCGCTGTGGGCGGCCATCGCCGCGTTGGGGTTTGCCCTGCTCTTCAATGTGCCGCCGCGCTTGTTGGCCTATTGCGCGGCCGTGGGGGCTATGGGCCACGCCGTGCGTTTTGTGCTGATTCACTCGGGGTGGGCGGCCGTGAGCAATTTGCCCATCGCCAGCTTTATAGCGGCCGCCACCGTTGGCTTGGCGGGGGCCTATTTGGCTCCGCGCCACCGCGTGCCCAGCAGTATCTTCACCATTAGTGGGGTTATCCCCATGGTTCCGGGTACATTTGCCTTTGGCACGATGATTGGCGTGTTGCAATTGGGCGGCGTGTTGCTCCCCGCCACCTCTGGCTCGCTCACAAACCTGCTCAGTGAGACGGCCACGAATGGCATTAAGACAGGGCTGTTGCTGGCCGCGCTGGCCTTGGGCATTGCTTTGCCGACATTGCTCTTCCGCCGCATTCGGCCAGTGGTGTAAGTTACTGGTTACTGGTTATTGCCGCGCCATGACCTGTAACTTGTAACCCCTGTCCATGTGGATAACCAACCCCTCACTTGCTCCTTTATGTGCTTTTCACGTCCTCGGCCGTTATATTTGGGGATAAGTAGTGGAAAACTGTGGACAAAAGAGGCAAACAGGGGATAAATCATTTGTGCTATATCACAACTATGCGTAGTAAAAAGCGGCTGAACGGCCGGATATGGGGTTTTGAGCGTCCCCAAAACACATATCCGGCGGCCAAGGTTATGTCAATCAGTTTGGCATAAAGAAATGGTGAAATTTTCATCCCCAGCCCCATTAGAAAGTTATCCCCACGGCCGCGCCCAATTGCCACCAAAGTAGCCGCGCATAGCAGGGACAACGGCCGTCCACCCGCCGGATATGGGGGAATAAACAGGTTATCCCCACTATCAACAAGCCTACTATTAACTACTAATTATCCATACTAGAAAGATATGTAAATGGGGATAAGAAAACTAAGAAGTACTGCGAGGTGCAATATCATGCGTCAGTTCCTATGGATTCTCCTTTTGGTAAGCACGTTGACTATTGGCTGTCGGACATCGGCCGAAGACACTCCGACCCCGCCAGAGCGGTCGGTGGTGGTGGAATGGAATCGGGTAGCGTTGGCGGCCGTGCGCAATGGTGCGCCACGCCCACCTGTAGTGAGCCGCTTCTTGTTCATGCTCCATTCGGCCATGTATGACGCGTGGGCGATGTACGATGACACGGCCGTGCCCACCGTGCTAGACCCCGCCCTCAAGCGGCCTGAACGGGAACACACGGCCGAAAACAAACAAGCGGCCGTCAGTTATGCCGCTTACCACATCCTGATGGAGTTTTACCCCGATTACGAGCGGCAAACCCAAGCCTTTAGCCGCTTGCTGGGCAACTTGGGCTACCCCGTTGAATTCAGTGCCGACATGGCTACCCCTGCGGGCGTGGGGCAAGCGGCCGCCCAAGCGTTGCTTGAAGCGCGGCTCGATGACGGCTCGAACATGCTCAACAACTATGCCGACATGACTTCGACCACCTATCCCCTCTTGTACAGCCCTGTGAACAAGCCCGAACTGTTTGACGAGGCGTTTAACCCCAGCCGCTGGCAACCCCTGCGCGTGCCCACAGGCCAATTGCGAAATAGCCAAGGCGTGCCCATGGCCGATGAGGCTCAAGCCAATTCGTATGTAGACCAACGCTTTTTAACCCCCCACTGGGGCGCAGTACGGCCGTTTGCCCTCACCAGCGGAAGCCAATTTCGCCCCGCTCCTCCTCCCCGCTACGGTTCCGATTTCCTCTACACCGATGCGCTCGGCCAAACCATGACCAATGATGAAGCGTTCCGGCTCCAATTTACCGAGGTGTTGTCCTACAGTGCCAATTTGACGGACGAACAGAAGGCCATCGCCGAATACTGGGCGGATGGGCCACGAAGCGAAACCCCACCGGGACACTGGAACGCCCTCGCCCACGGCATCTCCTACCGCGACCAGCACACGCTGGATGAGGACGTGAAGCTCTATTTTGCGCTCAACGCCGCCTTGTTCGATGCTTCGATTGCTTGCTGGGAGGCGAAGCGAGCCTATGATTTTGTTCGGCCGCAATCGGCCATTCGCTTTTTGTACCAAGGGGAGATGGTCGAGGCGTGGGGCGGCCCCGGCCAAGGTACGCAACTTATTCGGGGGGAGACGTGGCGGCCGTACCAAGAGCTGACCTTTGTGACCCCGCCCTTTGCCGAATACACCTCGGGCCACAGCACGTTTAGTGCGGCGGCGGCCGAGGTACTGACCCGTTTCACAGGCTCCAACCAGTTTTATGATGGCGTGACAGTGGCCGATGAGGATTACAACAACGACGGCTTGCTCGATATGCTGGGCGAATATGTCGTGCCTGTGGGGCACAATCGCTTTGAGGCAAACACTCCCGCCCAAGTCATCACCTTGCGCTGGCCGACTTTTCAGGATGCGGCGTATGAAGCGGGCATTTCGCGGCTCTATGGGGGTATCCACATTCAGGATGCGAATATACGCGGCCGTGAAGCAGGCGAACTGATTGGGGTGCAGGCGTATGAATTGGCGGAAATGTATTGGTTGGGAAGCGAGGATTGAGATTTAAGGGGACGAGGGACAGGGGACAAGAGACCGCATTCCGCTCCTGTCCCTCGTCCCCAGTCCCCAGTCCCTTGCCGTTATCGTGTAATTTTGGGGGGCAAAAAAACCACAAACTCAGTGGCGGGGCAGAGGAAGACGGAGTGCGGCCGTTGCATCTCCTCCCGTGAGAGCAAACCCAACCTTTCGTATAAGCCAAAATAGAGGTTTCGCGCTTTGCCAACCGTCATGGGGATGGTTTCGTGCCAGACCGAATAAGACCCCACCTGCCCATCGAGGCGGTAAAAAAAGCCATCTACAGGGTGGGTGAGGATGAGTTGCATTTCGGCGAAGGAGGTGAAGCCAGCGGCCGAGTCCTGTTTAATTGCCTCGCCCGTGTCCTCAAGGTCAATTTCGGCCGCGCCCCACGGGGAACGGACGCTGTACTGATAGGTGGTGTAGCGGCCAGCGGGCTGGTCGTAGTGGCAATTGATTTGGTAGCGGGCGTAGTGCCACGGAATTCGCCACGCCCCTCGCGCCAGATACACCACGGCCGAGCCAAGCGTCGTCCCGAAAAACCAAACACAATGCTCCTGCCGTTCCTTATCGAACACATAGACGCGGTAATTGGTTTGCCCAAAGCGGAATTTGGCAAAGGGGAAGAGGCGGCGGAAGTGAAAATCCACATCCACAAACGGCACAGCGCTCATCAGGGCGAGGGGGCGGCCGTTGATGTCGAATTCGGGAATCTCGAAGCGATTGGTGGGCAGGTGTGGCTCCAGCCGCGCCTTGGGCAAGGCGTAGTTGATGAGGGCAAAGTGGTGCAATCCCGAGCGCACATCGAGCCGCCCATTGCGTTGGGTGGCCAAACGGCCGCGCAAGATGTGGTCGTAATCAGGCATGGGGAGGGGAGGGGGACGGGAGGATTGGGGACTAGGGACGGGGGACAATCGCCAGTCCCTCGTCCCCTGTCCCCAGTCCTAACTTGCAAATCGGGCATTTTTGCGGGTCGTGGCCACGGGCGGGGCAATGTTCACGGCCGAAGTAAATCATCTGCAAATGGCGGCGACCCCACTCCTCCTCGGGGAAAATCTGTTTCAGGTCGCGCTCCGTTTGCTCCACATTTTTGCCACTGGTCAGCCCCCAGCGGGTGGCGAGGCGGTGAATGTGGGTATCCACGGGAAAAGCGGGCTGGCCAAAGGCTTGGTTCATGACCACGGAGGCTGTTTTGTGGCCCACGCCGGGCAGTTTTTCGAGCGCGTCGAAGGAGGGGGGCACACGGCCGTCGTGTTCGCGCAATAAAATCTGGGAAAGTTCGTGGATGGCGCGGGCTTTGCGGGGGGCAAGACCGCACGGCCGAATAATCGCCTCAATGTCGGCCACCTCGAGTTGAACCATTTCCTCTGGGGTGTGGGCGCGGGCAAATAGATGGGGCGTGACAAGGTTGACCCGCTTGTCGGTGCATTGCGCCGATAGCAAGACAGCCACCAGCAATGTATACGAATCGGCGTGTACCAGCGGGATGGGCGTTTCGGGGTACAACTCGTCGAGAATGCGGCCGATTTCGTGGATGGGTGGGTTAGTTGTCATTGGTCATTTGTCCCTCGTCATTCGTCCCTTGTCTCCAGTCCCCTCATTGACCCAAAATGCCACGGCCGTTTTGGAGCAACGGCCGTAACCGTTCTACCGTAGCGGGCAGTTCCGGCAAGCTGTATTGCCGCTTGGCGCGGACGAGGTAGGACATGCCTTCGCCGTCGGTCAGCGCCTCCTCCAAAAAGAGGGTGGCGGCGGCGTGTTTGAGCAATTCGACCTCATGGGCAGGACGGGTGCGGAGTTCATCGGCGAGGAGGTGGTGGAGCAGTTCGCGGCATGTTTCGGCCAGCACCACATCATGCCCATCGCGGTAGGGCCACGGCGGCGATTCGCCCCACGCTTTGGGGGGCGGGATGATGAGGGTGAGGTGAGCGGCCGTTTCGGCCACGGCCGAATTGAGCATGGGGTAGACCAGCGTGGGCACGATAGTGATGGCTTTGGTGAGGGGGCGGCCGAGGGCACGGCCGAGGAAATCGGGCAGGGGGGTGTTGTGGAAGATGGCTTCGAGGTCGGCTTTGGCCTCGTGCCAAACCACTTCTTGTTCGGCCCACAAACCCGTTTCTAGCTCCACTTGGGCGGCGCAATCGGCCAAATGGCGGAGCAGGTCGGTGTGGGACAACGTGGCGGGGAGTGGTTCCTCCTCCCAAAAATCGGGCCAACGGCCGCAGAGGGCGGCCGTGAACAAATCGCCCAATCCTACCCCAGCGGCCAGAGCGGCATTGACGGTGGCCGTGGCGGCGGGTGGCTCGGGAAAAGCGGCCGACATGGCCAATTTGGTGAGCTTGGATTGGGTGTGGACGGCGTGGGGGGCTTGCGCCTGTTCTAGTTCGGGCCAGTGGCTGGTGGCCAACACGGCCGCCAGCAACCGCACCCGGTTATCGAGAGACACAGTGACAGGGGAAACTTCAGACACGATAATCACTCTCCTCGGTGGGCCATAAACGCCACATTAAAATCATGTAAACCATGCCCATGCCGACGTAAAACGCCCCATAGGCGCGGGCATCGGTGGGGGGGAGTTGGGGGATGAGAATGTACCATGCGGTGAGCGCTTGCAGGGCTTGCACAAGCACCATGCCCAGCAAACTGCCCGTCCGCAGGCGAATGAGGCCGTAGAATAATCCCCACGCCACAAAATAGAGCAATGCGGTGAGTTGGGGGGCGTAAATCATGTAGGCTGATTCACGGAAGAAGAAGGCTCCGGCCAAGCCAAAGAGCAAGCCTGTGCCCACGGCGGCCGTGAGTGGCCCGCGCCAGTCGGCCACACTGCGAAAGACGAGGCCAAAGAGCCATAGCTGGACGCTGAAACTTTCAAATAAGAGGAGGAAGAAGAAATCTGTGGCGAGGGTGGTGGGGAACTGCTCTTGCGAATCGATGAACCAGATGCGCAGGAGAAGGAGGGCGATCCAGCCCAAGACGGCGAAGCCTGCGCTGGCGAAGAGCGGCCGTTTGCCGCGCAACCCCATCCCCGCCAGACCATACCAGCTTTGCCCCATGAACCAACTTGTCAGCCCGACGATGCCCCAAAACAGCGCCATCCCGCCCGAACTGGTGAGTGGCTGGCCGAGAATGTTGTTGATGACGGTGGAGAGAATGGCGGCCAGCAGGAGGGGGGCCATGATGGAAACGGCCGTGCGGGCTGGCGGAGGGGGGAGTGGTATGGAGGTACTCATACCGTGGGATTGTAGCACGAAGGGCGGGGCGGCGGGGAGGGAGAGATTCGGGCTGGCTTACTGTTTTTGGAGGGCGAAAACGGCCGTGCGTGCCCGCCAATTGGGCCAACGGCCGTGGATGCGCCGATTGCCCGCCAAATAAACCTGCTCCTGCACGATGATGTTCTGCCAGCGGCAAAAATCGGCGAAATCGGCGGCCGTGAAGAATTGCCACCGCTTGGCATCGTGCCACTGTTGCTCGAAGGCGGGGGCTTGGGGGAGCCGCCCAGTGAAGAGCAACTCGAGGCGACATCGCCAATAGCCCCAGTTGGGAAAGGTGACGATGGCTTTTTGCCCCACCCGCAACATCTCGAACACCATTCCTGCGGGGTTGTTGAGGAAGGGCAGGGTTTGGCTGAGAATGACGAAATCGAAACGGCCGTCGGGGTAATCGGCCAGCCCCTCCTCCAAATTGCCTTGGCGCACGCTCAGCCCCCGCCGCACACAGGCCAACACCCCCGCCTCGCTTAGTTCAATCCCCCGCCCCTGCACTTGTTTATGGTGGGCGAGATACGCCAACAGTTCGCCATCGCCACACCCCAAATCCAGCACTTTGGCCTTGGTGGGAATAAATTCGGCCACAACTTGTAAATCGGCGCGGAGGGCGGTGGGAAGAGACATGGGGGATGGGGGATTTTGGATTTTGGATTTTGGATTGCGGATTGATTGACTGACCGACTGACCGACTGAAAGACTTTCAACTCAGCACTCAGCACTCTAAACTCCCGCTTCGCGGGCGAGACGGCCGATAAAACTCCCCAACAGATTGGTCATGGTCTCCACCTCCAGCAAAAAGGCATCGTGCCCCCAACTGCTCTCAATATCCAAATAAGTCACATCCGCCCCCACCCCATTCAGGGCGCGGACAAGTTCCTTGCTGTGGTAGCTGGGGTAAAGCCAATCGCTGGTGAAGCTGATGACGAGGTATTTGAGGTGTTCGGAGCGGTGGAAAGCGGCCGTGAGCGTCCCCGTCGCCTCCGTCAAATCAAAATAATCCATCGCTTTCGTCACATACAAATAGCTGTTCGCATCAAACCGCTCCGTAAATTTACTGCCATTGTACTTGAGGTAACTCTCCACCTCAAACTCCGTCTGGAACTCAAAACCATACTTTTCGCGGGCCTTCAAGCGACGGCCGAACTTCTGTTGCATGGACTCATCGCTCAGATAGGTGATATGCCCCACCATTCGCGCCACCGCCAGACCTGCATCGGGTTTGTGCGGCTGGTCGTAATACGCCCCTTGGTTCCACGCAGGGTCGGCATAGATGGCTTGCCGCCCCACCTCGCTAAACGCGATGAGCATGGGGCTGTGGCGGGCGGTGGTGGCAATGGGAATGACCGCCCCCACCCGTTCGGGATGGTGCGCCGCCCATTCCAGCACTTGCATTCCGCCCATCGAGCCACCCGCCACGCACAGCAATTTGGCAATGCCCAAATGATCAACCAGATGCACCTGTGCCCGCACCATGTCGCCAATGGTCACGACGGGGAAGCTGAGGCCATACGGCCGTCCTGTGGCTGGGTTGATGCTGGGCGGGCCACTGGAGCCATAACAACTGCCCAGCACATTGCTACAAATCACAAAAAACTGGTCGGTATCAAACGCCTTGCCGGGGCCGATGCACTCATCCCACCAGCCGGGTTTGGCATCCGCCTCGTCGTGCAACCCTGCGGCGTGGCCACTGCCCGAAAGGGCATGGCAGATGAGAATGGCGTTGCTCTTGGCCGCATTTAGCGTGCCATACGTCTCATACGCCACTGTCACAGGGCTGAGGGTCGCCCCGCTTTCCAAGCGGAACGGCTCCTCTTGGGCAAAGGTGAAGAATTGGCGGTCAACGACAAACGACATAATAGATTGTGGATTTGGGAATGCGGAATGCGGATCGGAACACGTCTGTTCCGCAATCCGCATTCCGCATTCCGCAATCCATTTAAGCGGATAACGCTTGGTCTAAATCCCACAAAATGTCCTCGATGTCCTCGAGGCCGATGCTGAGGCGGACGAAATCGGCCGTGACCCCGGCCGTGACCAAATCTTCGGCCGAAAGCTGGCTGTGGGTCGTGCTGGCGGGGTGGATGGCCAAACTCTTGGCATCGCCCACATTGGCCACATGGCTAAACAGCTTGAGGCTGTTGATGAACGATTCGCCAGCGGAACGGCCGCCCTTAATGCCAAAGCCCAAAATCGCCCCCGCCCCCTTGGGCAGGTACTTCTTGGCGCGGTCATGGTCGGGGTGGCTGGCCAAGCCGGGGTAAGAAACCCACGCCACTTGCGGGTGCGCCTCGAGGAACTCGGCCACCTTTTGGGCGTTGCTCACATGCCGCTCCATCCGCAAACTGAGCGTTTCCAACCCCTGAATGGTTGTCCAACTGTTGAACGGTGCTTGGCACGCCCCCATATCGCGCAAGGCCAACACCCGCGCCTTCAGGATAAAGGCCATCGCGCCCAAATCGGCGTAGCGCAGGCCGTGGTAAGAGGGGTCTGGCTCGGTGAAATTGGGGAAACGGCCGCTCGTCCAATCGAACGTGCCCCCGTCTACAATGGCCCCGCCAATGGTGGTGCCGTGGCCACCGATAAATTTGGTGGTGCTATGTAAAACGATGTTAGCCCCCCACTCAAACGGCCGAATCAGATAGGGCGTGCCGAAGGTGTTGTCTATGACCAAGGGCAAGTTGTGGGCTTGGGCCACGGCCGCCACTTCCTCAAATGGGAAGACCGAAATATCGGGGTTGCCCAGCGTTTCGCCATAAATCAGCTTGGTGTTGGGCTGGATGGCTTTGGCAAATCCCTCAGCCCCTTCCTTGGGGTCTACAAAGGTCACGCTGATGCCCAAGTTGGGGAAAGTGCTCTTGAACTGGTTGTAGGTTCCCCCATACAGCCGGCTACTGGTGACAATGTGCCCGCCCGTATTGGTCAGCGTCAAAATAGCCATGAGTTGGGCGGCGTGGCCACTGCTGGTGGCCAATGCTCCCACACCCCCTTCCAAACTGGCCAGCCGTTGCTCCAGCACATCGGTGGTGGGGTTCATAATGCGGGTGTAGATGTTGCCGAACTCTTTCAGGGCGAACAAGTTGGCCGCGTGTTCGGTGCTGTTGAATTGGTAGCTGGTGGTTTGGTAGATGGGCACGGCACGGCTCCCCGTGGTGGGGTCGGGCACTTGGCCAGCGTGGAGCTGGCGGGTGGTAAAGCCTAGTTGTCGGTCACTCATGGGTTCTCCTTGTAAGTCTATCAGTCTGTCAGTCTAGCAGTCGGTCAGCTTTTGAGCCTGCGGAAAAAGGGACGAATTACGAATGACGAAGGACGATATCTCTCGAGCAATTTCGTACTTTGTATTTTGTCCTTCGTACTTTTTTCACCGACTGGAAATAAAAAGCCCTCTGGCTTTTGACCAGAGGGCGTACAGATTTATTTGGAATACCCCGCCCTCATCAATAGGGTGGGGATGAGGGTGGAATACTTGGATTCCGTCTCTCTCATCTTCCAGAATAATTTTCTGTCGGAGTTAGCACCTTGACATTTTTGCGGAATGTCTGGTTGCCGAGGCTTCATAGGGCCGTTCCCTTAGCCTCTCTGGATAAAAGTGACAATGGCTATTTATTTGTGGCGGGAAATATACAGGGATGAACGGCCGCTTGTCAAGTAAGATGAGCGGCCGTGTGGCCGTCTATAGGGCACTGGCTACGGCCGTTTTCTCGAGAGAGGTGTACGGCCGTTGTATAACCTTCACAAGAATGATTGACTAAAAATCTGCTATTTTGTACAAAAACAGAGTCCGCAGGTTACTAAACCCTAGGCAGTCTTACCCTCACAACAGGAGAATGAATCCATGAAAGCAATTTTCAACGGCGTTGTTATCGCCGAAAGTCCCACCACCGTCATTGTCGAAGGTAACCATTACTTTCCCCCCAATGCGGTGAAGATGGAGCATTTTACGGAAAGCTCCCGCCACACAGTTTGCCCGTGGAAAGGCACAGCCAGCTATTACAACGTCGTCGCCAATGGCGAAACCTCTGAAAATGCGGCGTGGTATTACCCCGATACCTCGGAGCGGGCGGCGCACATCAAGGGGCATGTGGCTTTTTATCCCGTGGTGCAAGTGGTGAAATAAGCTAGAGACGTGAGATAGAGCTAGAGGGAAATTTGTGGAAAGGTGAGCTGTGTCAAGTGACACAGCTCACCTTTTTTGTTGCCGCTTGGTCTATTTGCTTGCTGGGGTTGCTTATGTTATGTTTATGTTTGTTCGTGGCGTTCATCTAACATTTTCTCTCGACGATGACCCATTCTCTCCCCACATCGCTTGGCAAACAATTTAAGCAATGGCTGTATCAGCCAATTTTGGCCTATGTGCTGGAAACGCCTAGCACGGGCTGGGCTATTGCGGGAGCTTCGGCCGTGCATCTTGCTCTCAGTGCGGCGGGTTTGCCGAGTTGGGAGTGCCCCATCTTAAAAGTGACTGGGGTTCCTTGCCCGGTTGTGGTTTATCGCGGGGGATGATGGCTCTGGGGCAAGGGGATTGGCGAGCCTCACTTACCTATCACGCCTTTTCATTGCCAATTTTGCTAGGGGTTCTGTTTGTGGGTTTTGTCTCGTTCTTGCCTAAAACAAGCCGAGCTGACATTCGTACCACGATTGCCCATTGGGAAAATCAAACAGGATTCGTGGCTATCTTTTTGTTGGGCTTGGTGTTCTATTGGTTGGGTCGCCTCTTTTGGCTACAGGGCGCATTTGTCTCTTTAATCACGGGCAACTGATTGGTTGTCCTTAACCCTTACACCCTTTAGGAGGTTATTGTGGTCATTCTTGCTTATCTTGCTTGGTTGGTGAATTTAGTCTGTTGGATTTTTGTGCTGACGAAGATGTTCCCTGCAAAAGGGGCATTGCATGGCATTCTGGCTATTCTTTGTGGCTTATATGCCTTTATTTGGGGTTGGCAAAACAGTTCCAAGTATGAAAACATGCGTAATGTGATGATTGTTTGGAGTATCGCTGTTGTAGTAAGTGCTATTACAAATCAAGCGGCTATTTCTTCGGCGATGGGCGGCTAAAGTCAGCACACTTTCCAAAAAAAACGGCCGTGGGAATTCCCACGGCCGTTTTTTTGCCCCCTCTTATCCTCCCCCCGCTTGTTGCCGCTCGCGCCGCTTGCGGAGCTGGGCCCGAAGACCCACAATGCGCTCCTCGCCGCGCAAGAGCCGCTGGAAATTGCCGCGCAGGGCGAAGGCCACGATAGCGGCCGTGATAATTCCCCCCACCATGTAAATCGGTGTCATCGGCTCCAGCACAGGGTTGTTGGTGAAATAGAGCACCCCAAAGCCAATGGGAATCACCAACGCCATTGTCATCGAAGCGACCGAGGCGATGCCCAAAAAGTAAATCAGCCCCAACATAACCGTAAAGCCAACGGGGAACATGGGGAACCAAATCACGGCCGCCCAGCCGATATTCGGCCCTGTGCCCGCCCCCCCCTTAAAGCCCATAAACACCGACCAATTGTGCCCAATGACGACCAACACCCCTGCGCTAATGTGCAACAAGGGCATATCGGCCGCACTCACTGGCCCCGCCCACAGCCAATTGACAATCCAAATGGCCAGTGCCCCCTTGAACACATCGCTCATGGCCGTGGCGAAGCCAACTTTCCAGCCAGCGGCGCGCATGGAATTTGTGCCGCCTACACGGCCGCTTCCAATTTGGCGCACATCTTGCCCCGTGGCCAGCTTAACATAAATAAATCCAAAGGGGATGGCTCCGCAAAAATACCCAATCACGGCCGCCAACAACATATACACGGCTATCATCATCTTCTCCTAGGGATAGTTCAATGGACAATGAACAAGGAGCAATGAACAAAAGGCTCTTTTGCTCATTGATAATTGCTCATTGATTGGTAGTGGTCTGCCTAAATATAACACGGTGCGTCACCAATGGTTGCAGGAATGGGGATTGTGGAATGGAGATTGCGGAATGCGGAATGGGGATTGCAGAACTATTCACTACTCACTACTCACTAACCACTCCCCCTCTACTACCACCCCATCCCGCACCCAGAACAAGCCTGCATGGTTATTGAGCAACGAAACAATGAGCAAGCCCGTCTCGGGGTAGTTAACCGCATAGGCGATGTCGGTCGGGGACGGGTAGGCGGGGACTGGTGGGGTGGGAATGATAAATGGCGAGTAGCTCCCAGCCCTGTCGTTCCATCGCCAACATCGCTTCAACTTGCGCCGCTGGTTCCATCTCAAACGCCACAGGGCTGGCTAACTTGTTGGGGATGGGATATACGGCCGTCACTCTCCCCCCCACCCCCGCCAACAACCCACACCCCTCCTGCGGTGCCACCGCACGCAAATGCGCCCAAATGGTGTCCCACTGCACGGCCGTTAGTTGCAGGGGAGCAGGGGGGCAGGGGCGCAGGGGAGCCAAATCATCTTCCTCGTTTCATTCTCTCTTCTCTCCTCTCTTTTCTCTCCCCAGTATATCCCCAAATAGGCTATGATTAAGGGTTGGGAGCCACAGGTTACGCACGAATCATTATGAGCCATTTGTTAGCTGATGGCTGACAAGCTGACCGCTGAAAGCTAAAAAGGAGAGATAACATGACTGACTTACAATTTTCCACCCAATTGGCTGGCCACCAAACGGCCGTAGACCACGCCCTTGCCACCCTGCGCCAAGCCGATATTTTGCCCCGCATCTGGCGGCTCGACCACACCGTTTGGCACGAAAGCCCCACCGAAATCAGCAACAGGCTGGGCTGGCTGACCAGTCCCCGCGCCATGCAAGCCGAAACGGCCGATCTCGCCGACTTCACGGCCGAAATCCACTCGGCCGGCATTACCGATGTGCTTCTGCTCGGCATGGGCGGCTCCAGCCTCGCCCCCGAACTATTCAGCCTCATTTTTGGCAACGGCGGGCAGGGGGATGGCCTGCGGCTGGGTGTGGTAGACACCACCGCCCCCGAAACGATGACCCATCTGGCCGAAAGCCACGACCCCGCCACTACCTTGTTCATCGTGGCCACCAAATCGGGTGGTACTGTCGAGACGCTATCCGCGTTCAAGTTCTTCTACAACTGGGTTTCGGCCGCCCTCGGCCGTGAACAAGCCGGCTACCACTTCGCCGCCATTACCGACCCCGGCAGTTCGCTGGTCACACTGGCCGAGCAATACGCCTTTCGCCGCACCTTCCTAAACGACCCCAACATCGGCGGCCGTTATTCTGTCCTCTCCCATTTTGGGCTGGTTCCCGCCGCCCTTGTGGGGGTAGATGTGCCCCGTTTGCTGGAAGCGGCCGTGGCCACCAGCGAAGATAGCGACCTCTGCGCCACCGTGGGGGCCATCATGGGCGCGTTGGCACAAGTGGGGCGGGATAAGCTCACCTTCGTCACCTCGCCCCAACTGGCCAGCTTGGGCGATTGGGCCGAACAACTCATCGCCGAGAGCGTGGGCAAAAACGGGATGGGCATTTTGCCCGTGGTCGGCGAACCACTCGGTGCGCCCGAGGTATATGGCGACGACCGCCTGTTTGTGGCCATCACGCTGGCCGGTGATGAAACGGCCGAACCCCAACTGGCCGCCCTACACGCCGCAGGCCACCCCATCCTGCGCTTCGTGTTGCCCGATATTTACGCCATTGGCGGCCAATTTTTCTTGTGGGAAATGGCCACGGCCGTGGCCAGCCACCTCCTCGGCGTGCAACCCTTCGACCAACCCAACGTCGAGTTCGCCAAAATTGCCGCCCGCCAAATGGTCAAGGCATACCACGACACAGGGCGCATCCCCGAGGGCGAAAGCCAGCCCTACAGCCGCGCCGCGCTGGATGCGTTTGTGGCCGAGGCCAAAGCGGGGGATTACATCGCCCTGCAAGCGTACCTGCCCCCCACGGCCGATGCGATGGCCAAATTCCGCGCCCTGCAAGCGGAATTGCGCGACCAAACCAAGTTGGCCGTCACCTTTGGCTTTGGCCCCCGCTTCCTCCACTCCACAGGCCAATTGCACAAAGGGGATGCGGGCAACGGCCACTTTGTCCAATTCACCTACACCTCGGCCGACGATGTGCCCATCCCCGACCAAGCTGGGAGCGATGCCTCCAGCATGAGCTTCGGCGTACTCATCCTCACCCAAGCCCTCGGCGACGGCCAAGCCCTCCGCGACGCAGGGCGGCGGGTGATACGATTTCACGACTAGTGGCGAGTGACTAGTGGCTAGTGGTTAATCACTAACCACTAACCACTAACCACTAACCACTCCTCTCCCCATGCTCTACCTCCTGCTCATTCCCTTCGCCGCATTGCTGTGGGTCGTTTATTACTGGCTCTTTATCGTGACCGAGGGGTTGTATTTGGGTCAGCGGGTGGTGGTGTGGCTGTACGATTGGTACGCGCCCCGCTACGATGGCATTAAACAGTATGTGACGGAGGAAGAGCAGGTGTTGGTGGTGGAGCCGTTGTTGGGCGAGTTGGGGCGGGTTTCACGGCCGCTCATTCTCGATGTGGCCACGGGGACGGGGCGCGTGCCCTATTTTCTGCTCCAAGACGGCCGCCTCACGCGTCGCCTGCACGGCCGCATCATCGGCCTCGAGCCAGCGGGCCAAATGTTGGCGCAGGCAGTGGCCAACACCCAGCCCTTTTCGGCCGAGGGCGGGCTGGATTGGGTGCAACAAACGGCCGTGCCCCTCCCCTTCCCCTCAGCCACCTTCGATGCCCTGACATGTTTAGAAGCGTTGGAATTCTTGCCCGATGAATCAGCGGCCGTGCGCGAAATGGTGCGCGTGCTCAAGCCCGGCGCACCGCTCCTGCTCACCCGGCGCACAGGCTGGGAGGCGCGGCTGTTCATCGGCCGTTACCGCACCCGCCCCGCCTTCGCCGCATGGCTGGCCACCTTCGGCCTCACCGATGTGGTCATTGTAGATTGGCAATCGAACTACGACTTGGTTATCGGCCGTAAGGCGGCTGTAAGCCATAAGCCGTAAGCTTTAAGCCCATTCATTCATTAATGAAATGAGGTAATGAGGGAACGGCCGTTTACAACCCCCTCCCCATACGCTATAATGCCCCCATTAAACCCATAGCGAAAAGATGCGTTGCAGGGGCTGGCCCCCCAACGTCTGAGCAAAGCCTGAGTTCCCCTGTGAATTCAGGCTTTTTTGTTGGCTAGTCAAAAGTCTTTCAGCCTCTCGGTCAGTCAGTCGGTCAGTCACTTTCATTCCGCATTCCGCGTTCCCCATTCCGCAATCCCTACCCCCCCTTCCCATGATGCTCGAAACAACCCTTTCCCAACCCACCACATGGACGGCCGCACCCACCGTTCATGCTGAATCCGAAACAGGCCACTTGCGCCGGGTGATTATTGGCTATCCCGATAACTTTGATTTGGAACACGCTGAAATCATCAACGAGACTCAAAAACAGTACTATTTTGGCGAAAATCGGCCGCGCCTCGATCTGCTCAAAGCGCAAATGGATGGCTATGTCGCCTGCCTTGAATCGTGTGGCGTGGAAGTGTGGCGGCCGCATCCCCTCCCCGGCGTGCCCGACCAACTCATGCCCCGTGATATTGGCGTGGTGATTGGCGACACCTTTTTGCTGACGCGTATGGCCAACGCCAGCCGCCAACCCGAGTGGCGGGGCATCGCCCCTTATTTAGAGGAATTAAACCCGCGCCTCCTCCCCGTTCCCGAAGATTTTGTCGTTGAAGGGGGCGATATTGTTGTGGATAAGGGGTGCATTTTTGTGGGGATTGGCCAGCGCACCACGGCCGAGGGTGCACGCTGGCTCGCCCAGCAATTCCGCGACTACGAAGTCGTGCCCGTCTTCCTCAAAAGTATCGCCGAAGGGGAAAACGTCTTGCATCTCGATTGTGCCTTCGTGCCCGTTGGCGAACAGCACGCCCTCATCTACCCCGAGGGAATGCACCATATCCCCCCCGCCCTGCGCCAACGCTACGAACTCATCCCCATTACCCGCGCCGAGCAAGACCAGTTGGGAACCAATGTGCTCTCCATCTCTCCCACGGAGGTCATCGGCCGTGCCGATTTGCCCCGCATTAGCGCGGCTCTGCGCGGAGCGGGGCTAACCGTGTACGATTTGCCTTACACCGAAGCCCCCAAAACAGGCGGCTCCTTCCGCTGTTGCAGTCTCCCCCTCTGGCGAGATTAACTCGTTTAGACCTGCAAGGTTTCCAAAATCTTGTAGGTCTATTCATACCCTGCCCAAATGTGTTATCATGTTTCTGTGATATGTAATCACATTCAGAGGTTAATCATGGTACGCACTCAAATTCAACTGACAGAAAAACAATCTATCATCTTGAAGCAACTGGCTGAAAAGGAAGAGGTTTCGGTGGCTGAAATCATTCGCCGCAGTGTCAATTTTTACATTGAACAAAGTCAGGCGTGGGGAAAAAGATCCTGATTTGGCGACCAATCACGATGAATATCTGGCCGAGATTTATGCTGAGGTTGGCTAATGAGCGTTTTTATAGATACCTCTGCCATTTTGCCTCTCATTGATGTTGGTCAATCGAATCATGCCCTAGCCCAACAAATTTGGAGACGATTAGTCCCCATGGAAACCATTGCGCACCAAAAGCAGGAAAACCTTGCCCATTTTTACAGGTGAATTGGCCTTTCTCCCCGTCGCCAACGCGGCGATTGCGGGTTGTTGGCCGATCATTTTGCTGAACAAGGTTTTTCGTTATTGACAGGGCGCGCGTTCCCCCCCCGGGGGGCTGGCCTTTGCCAATAACTTGGGTGGGCTGGTGGTGTTGGGTGTGGAGGAAAACGGCCGTCTTGCCCCCGAAATTTGGCCCGAAGAAGCCGAAATTGCCCTGCAAGAGGCCGTCGCCCAATGCCACCCACCTGTGTTGTGCCAATGGCAAACCATCCCCATTGCCCAAGGAGGGCAGTTGATTGGCATTCGGGTGGAGCGGAGCATGGATTTGCACAGCACGGCCGACGGCCGCATTCTCGTCCGACGCGGGGCGGAAAATCGGCCGCTGACAGGCGAAGAAGTGACTCGCATTGCCGCTGGGCGCACGACGGGCGACTTTGAGGACGAGCATGTGCCGGGAGCCACCACGGCCGACTTCGACCCTGAAATTTTGCGCGAATATCTGGCCATGCGCGAAGAGCGCGGCGCGGCGCAAACCAGTTCCCGCGATGAGATTTTGTTTGAGGTGGGGGCGATTGACCACGAGGGACGGCCGACAGTGACGGGCATTCTCCTCTTTGGCAAACAGCCCCAAACCTTCTTGCCCCAAAGCGGCGCCATCTTTGTGCGTTTTCCCAGCACCGAGCCGCGCAACGAGGAGGGTGGGGCGGGCTACGGCCGTCGCGACGAGTTGCGTGGCCCCTTGCCCCGCATTGTGGAACGTTTGTGGAACATTGTGTGGGAAGAGATGCGCGTTGGGGCCGTGGTCAACCAACTCCAGCGCGAAGAGCTGACCGAGTACCCCGCTTTTGCCGTGCGCGAGGCGATTATCAACGCCGTCGCCCACCGCGATTACCGCATCAAAGGGCGGCGCATTGAGGTGCGCATGTACAGCGACCGCCTCGAGGTGATTAGCCCCGGTGGCCTGCCCGGCTATATCACCCTCGACAATTTGGTGGAGGAGCATTACTCGCGCAACCCGCGCCTCGTCAATGGCTTGTACCAGTGGGGCTACATTGAGGAGTTGGGTTTGGGCATTGATTTGATGATTGACGAGATGGTGCGGCTCGGCCATCCCCCGCCCGAGTTTAAGGCGACGGAGTACTCGTTTACGGTAACACTCTCCAACAACCGCCCCAATCGGCCGCCGACGGCCGCCGCCCCTCAGCGCAACCCGTTTAACGAGCGGCAAGCCCGCGCCATGGCGCATGTGCGCGAACAGGGGAGCATTACCAACAGCGAGTACCAGCAAATTTCGGGCGATGTCTCGGCCGAAACCCTGCGCCGCGACTTGGCCGATTTGGTGGACAAAGGCCACCTGCTCAAGATTGGCTCCAAAAAGGGGACGTATTACATTTTGAAATAGCTTTTAGCGCTCAGCTATCAGCGGTCAGCTTTTTATCCCACATATATCCCACAGCCAATGTGGGATATATTACGGTTTTAGGGAAAAAAGGGTGAAAAACAGTCCCTTTTTTTGCCTTTTGCTTTTATTAAAAAGAAAAAAAGCAAAGGAACTTGTGGCCCCCGGCCCCCCACCCCCCCCGGAGCGAGCGGTAAACGCGGGCGACTTCGCCGCGCAACTCGACGAAAAAGGGGTGCAGGCAGGTGATAAATTGGGCGAGGCGTTGGCCCACGGCCGCTTGGGTGGCGGCCGTTAGTTCGGCCGTTGGATACCGCTCGTACACCTTCGTCCAGCCATTATCCCACGGCTCGGCCGTGATTTGCCCCCCCAACACATCCTGAATTTCCAATAAGTGATGGTCAAACCCTCGGAGTAGGTACTGGTTTAAGTTGATGTCTTTGGCCTCAAAATGTAAACCCAGTTCCAAATCCGCTTGCCCAGCGATGCGGGAAACTTCATAATGGAGCCGTGGCTCGCCAAAATGGAACTGGATAATCCAACGAAAAGGTTGGTTGACCTGAATGCCCTGCAAGCCCAAGGGCAAATACGGCCGTACCAATGGCGGCAGGGTGTGTAAAAATTGGGGCAGGGATAAGGCGGTCATGGGAATGCGGATTGGGAATGGGGAATGCGGATTGAGCGACTGAGAGACTGAGAGACTGAAAGACTTTCCACTCAGCACTCAGCACTCATTTAATTATACTGTTTATTAACGGCCGTTAATGGGTAGTTGGAGTATAGTTTTGGTGCCAAACTAAGGCCGAAATGCAGCGGGGAGCCGCAAACGTAATGCGGCGTACAGCAAAAAAAAGCATTGCGTTGTATAGTAATCACTGAGGAGCATTGCGCCTTAACCCATAGCAGGGCGATGCGCTAATTACTTGTTCACTGTTCTTTGCACATTGTTATGACCTCCGCCCCTATCAACCAACAAGCCCGACTGGCCGCCTTATATGAGGTCAGCGCCCAATTAGGCACGACGCTGGATGTCGGCGAACTGCTCAATTTGGTCATGGATTCCATTATCAAGCTGACCTCGGCCGAACGTGGCATTCTCATGCTGGTAGATGGCTTTGGGGAACAACAGTTTATCACCGCCCGCAGTTTGGAAAATGGCGATATTCCAGCGGCCGACCTCAACATCAGCCGCTCCATTGTTCAACGGGCAGTGGACAACAAACAGCCCATCCTGACCGATAATGCCCAAGAAGATGCCCGCTTTGCCGACACCCAAAGCGTCATTGGCTACCAACTACGCTCCATCATGTGTGCCCCCCTCCTTGTGCGTGGGCAAGTGATTGGGGCGGTGTATGTGGATAATCGGCTCATGTCGGGGCTGTTCAAGGCCGAAGATTTGGAACTGTTGGTCATGTTTGCCAACCAAGCGGCAATGGCCATAGACAATGCGCGGCTGTTCCAAGAGACAGACCAAGCGTTGCGGAAGCGGGTGGACGAGTTGACCCTCTTCCAACGCATTGACCGCGAATTAAACCAATCGCTCGATTTAGACCGTGTGCTGAACTTGGCTCTCGATTGGGCGTTGCGGCTGACCGATTCCGATGGGGGGGCGGTGGGTTTGCTGGAACAAGGCGCAGACACGGCCGACCCCGCCTATATCCGCTTGCGCGTCCACCGTAGTCAGGTGGTCACTCCCGAAACCGACCGCCAAATTCCCCTCACCCACCCTGTTGTGGCCGAATTGTTGGCCACCCAAAAGACTGTGCAAACCTACGCCGTGAAGGCGGAGGAAGCGTTGGATGGCTCGCCCGCGGCCGTGCAATTGGCCGTGCCCATCCAGCAAGAAGGGGAATTTTTGGGGCTGATTGCTCTGGAGAGCCACATGGTCACCACCTTCCTGAAAGAAGATATTGAATTTGTGAATCGGTTGGCGGATAGAGCGGCCGTGGCCATTAAAAACTCGCGCCTCTACGCCGAGGTGCGCGAAGCCAATGAAGCGCGGAGCAAATTCATCTCCCTCGTCACGCACGAGTTGCGCCTGCCGCTCACGTCTATCAATGGCTACACCGATTTGCTCCTGAAAGGGTTGGCGGGGGCACTGAGTGACCCGCAAAAAGAGATGTTGGCCGTGGTCAAGCGCAATGCAGGACGCATGAGCATATTGATCAGCGACCTGTCGGACTTAAATCGGCTGGAAAGCGGCCGTATGAAGTTCGATTACACAACCTTCCCTGCGGCCGATGTTATCCGCGAAGTAACGACTGACTTGCAAGAAGCGCTGAACGGCAAACAGCAAATCTTGGCCGTTGAACTGCCCGAGGAACCATTGGTCGTTTACGCCGACCGTACCCGGATGGGGCAAATTCTCTCTAATTTGCTCAACAATGCCCACAAGTACACTCCTGCTGGGGGGCATCTTACGGTGCATCTCGGCCGTACCGCCACCCATGCCCGTTTCGAGGTGATAGATACAGGCATTGGGATTAAGCCCGAAGACCAAACGCAATTGTTCCAACAATTTTTCCGCTCCGAAGACCCGGCCGTGCGCGAACAAACGGGCTGGGGTTTGGGGCTGGCCGTGGTGCGGCTCTTTGTCGAAGAACAGGGAGGGGAAATCTCTTTCAACTCTGTTGTTGGTGAAGGCAGTACCTTTATCTTCACCCTTCCCCTAGCCCTCCCTGAAACCGAAGAGGCATGATGGACGATTACACCAACCCTGTAAAACTACTCCTGAGCTATGATATGTTGCCCGAAGCAGGGCAAGAGTATTACCAGTTTGTCCTCGGCCGTTACATTCCCACCATGCAAAGTTTAGGTCTGCAAATGAGCGAAGCGTGGAGCACCCAATACGGCAACGGCCCCGATAGACTGGTCGGCTTTGTCGCCCGCGATGAACAATCCGTGTTTGATTTGCTGGAAAGCGACACATGGCGACTGCTCAACGACCAACTCTTCAACTACATCACCAACTTTAATTACAAAGTGATTCCCTACAAACAGGGGTTCCAAATATAAGGGGTTATTGGTTATTTGTTATTGGCTATTACCTCAAGTAACGAATAACCGATAACAAATAACGAATCCCCCCCCTGAGCCATGTTATAATGAGGCGCAAACTCTTTCGTGCCAGCCCCGCGCCATGAAAACCCGCCATCGCCTTCTGCTCTACAATCAGCTTAGCAACCAAGGCATCATCCGTGTTGGAGGTGTGTTTGGTATTGTCGCGGTGCTGTGGGCATTCGATTACGGGGGATGGTTGTCACTGGGGGCGTGGCAATCGCAGTTGTGGGTGGCCTTGCTCCTCGTCGCGTTTATTTTTGTTTACTATTTGCTCTGGGTGCGCCGCACCTACGTATATGTCAAACCAGACCACTTACTGGTGCAAGGCTCTTTCTATAATTTACGCATCCCTTATGGGGATGTGCGGAGCATTACCCCCTCTCAAATTGCCAAACATTATCCGCTAGACGAGCTTAAAGTTCGTGAATTGCGTTTGCTGACGACCCTGTATGAAGTGCCGTGTGCTTTTGTGCGCTTGGATGAGTATCCCGTCGGCCGTTGGGCGCGTCATCTATTTTTCCCCCGTTTTTTGTTTACCACCGAACGGCCGGGGCTGTTGCTCTTGGTGCAAGATTGGATTGACCTGACCAAAAACATTGAGGTGGCGCGGAGCAGTTGGCTGGAAAAACAGGCCCTTGCGCAGGTGAAATCGGCCGCCAATGGGGATGGTGGGCCGACCTTGGCCAGTGTGGCCGCCCAAATAGACAGGCAGAGCGAATTGCCGACTATTTTAGTCATTGAAGGGAATAGTGGGGTGAGTAAACATCTCCACCAACTGCTTAAAGCGCAACAATACGATGTGGCGGCCGCGAACAACAGCATTGATGGGTTGCAATTAGCGCGGCAATGCGACCCCGTTTTAATTTTGCTGAACGCCGCCTCGCCACGCATGGAACTGTTTCATTTTCTGAATGCGTTGCGCCGCCACCGCACCTTGCGCCATTTGCCCGTGTTGCTCATGGCTACACGGGAACAAACGGCCGCCGCCACTGATTGGATGCAGGCGGGCGTGAACGATTTTCTAACCATCCCCTTTACCGATGGCGAATTGTTGTTCCGCATTCACAATTGGCTGGAGGTCAGTTCCCGTGAGCAGGAGTATGAAATGCGGATTGGGTTGCTCCACGACAAAACGCTCAACCAGATGTCGGAGCTGATGCGGCGTGGGGAACTGCTCAATTTCCTGCCCGCCACGGTGGCCCAGCAGATTATGTCGGGGCAGATTAGCGGCCGTGCCCAACCATTTCGCCGCACCAAAGCGACGGTGTTGTTTGTGGATATTGTCGGCTTCACCGACCTAACGGGGCGGCTCGACCCGACGGTGTTGGCGGAACTGCTCAACGAATATTTGCGCGAAATGACGGCCGCCGCCATTAAATTTAATGGCACGGTGGATAAATTTATTGGGGATGCGGTGATGGTGCTTTATGGCGCACCGCAAGAGGCGGATGAGGAGCAACAAGCATGGGATGCGGCGCAAACGGCCGTGGAAATGCTCAAAATTGTGGAGGGGCTAGACATGATTTGGCGCTCCCATTTGCCACGGCCGCTCCAAGTGCGGGTTGGTTTTAACACGGGTTATTGCACCGTGGGCGTATTTGGCAATGAGTTGCTCCAGAGCTACACGATGGTTGGCTCGGCCGTCAACATCGCCTCCCGCCTGCAAACGAGTGCCCAGCCCAACACCATTATCACCAGCGCCGAGAGCTACAATCTCATTAAAAATCGGGTCAATGCCCGCGAATTGGGCTACCTAACCCTCAAAAATGTGAATCAGTCGGTGGAAGCGTATGAAATTTTGGCGTTGGGACGGCCGTATAAGTAGCGGCGCGGGAAATTCATTGATTGGTTACAAATCGCCTACCACCTATAACTCCCATTTAACATGAACCCCTTTAGCCGTTTTCTGAGCCAATGGAGCAACCACCAACTTTTTTGTTGGCGGCCGAACAAGCGGCCGATTTTGTGAACAATTGGGCCGCCCTGCAACACCTCCCCGCCGCCCGCGAAGCGCTAAACCAGCGTTTGGTGGCTTTGGGGCAAACAGATAGAGACGGGAGATAGAGATAGAGGGAAACGTAGAGGGTCAGTCTATCGGCTGTCCTCTATCTCTATCTCTACCCTCTATCTGGAATTACGCTTCCTCATCCCGCTGGAGCCGCAAACTGATGAGAAAGGCCACGGCCGCTAATCCTGCTGAAATGAGAAATGTTTCGGCCAGCACAGTCACCGTGATGCGCGTCAAGCCTTCCACCAACTGCGTAAAATAGGTCGGGTCGGTCAGGTCGGGCAGGGTGATGGTGACGCGCAGGGCGTTGAACCGCTCCAGCCCCCACGCCGTTAGACCCGCCAGCCCCACGCTCATGCCGATGAGGCGCATGACGATGACCAAACTCGAGGCGATGCCGCGCTGGTCGGGCGGGGCGGCATTGATGACGGCCGTGCCAATCGGAGCTATCACCAGCCCAAAACCCATCCCCAAAATGACCAATTGCCACCCCATTTGGCCGTAGCCCACGGCCGCATCCCATGTCCACCCCATCAGCCCCAAGCCGAGGGTGCAGAGGAGCAAACCGACGGCCGTGACAGGGCGGTAGCTGGCGCGGGCGGTCGCTCGGCCGCCCACATAAGCCAAAATGGCCATCGCCCCCGTCATGCCACTGAGCAGATAGCCGCTTTGCAGAGCCGCCTGCCCCACATCCCCTTCCAACACATTGACCACGAGCGGCACGTTGACCATCGCCACAATCAGCACCGCCCCGACGATGAAATTGACCAAGACGGCTGGGGTAAAATTTAGCCGCCGAAAAAGCGACAAATCAAGCAGGGGCGGGGTGGTGGGGTGGTTGGCCAAGCGGCGTTGGCTGGCCAAAAAGAGGGCCAAGGCGATGGCGGCCGTCACATAAAAGGGGAGACTGCTCCATGTGGCTTGGGTTTCGGCGGCCGTGGCAAACCCCCCGGCCGCGCCCACGTCCCCGCTCCCGAGTAGGGCGATATTAAGAGCGAGCAAAAAAATAGTGAGCAGGGCCGTGCCCAGCCAATCAATGCCCCGCCGGGTGAGCTGGGGCTGGGGCAAATCGGCCAGTGCCCACCACGCCGCCGCCAACCCTAACAGGCTGAGGGGGATGTTGAGGTAGAACTGCCATTGCCATGTCAGCCAGCGCACCAGCACCGCGCCGTAGAGCGGCCCCCACACCCAGCCGGCCGTGTCTATGGCTCCCAAAATGCCCATTGCCGTGGCGCGTTCGCGGCTGTGGTACACATCGGCAATGATGGCCATGCCCACGGGAACCATTGCCCCGCCGCCCAGCGCGGTGAGGATACGGCCGACCAAGAACCAGTTGTAACTCGGGGCGAGGGGAACCCAGATGGAGCCTGCCAAAAATAGCCCGAGCGCGGCCATGTACACGGCGCGACGGCCGACAATGTCGCTGACGCGGCCGATGAAGGGCATGACGACGACGTAGGCGATGAGGTAGACGTTGACAATCCACGCCACTTTGTCTAACTGGTCGGGCAGTACCAGCTCCAAATCGAAGGCGATTTGGCGCAACATAGTCGAGACGACCGTTAAATCATCGGCCGCGACAAACACGCCAAAGGCGATGACCGCGAGAATAGTGGCAGGAGAACGACGCATGGGGGCTTAATTGTGAATTGTGGGTGGTTAATTGTTAATGAGGGGGGTGAAGCCGTGCCCTTTCGTTCATTGCTCATTGCTCATCGAACGGGTGGTGTGACGGTGACGGCCGCGTTGTCGTTGCTGAACTGGAGTAACCATTCGGCGGGTTCGTCGCCGCGCTGGGCGGGGGTGGTAAATTGGGCTTGGGTGATGGTGTAGGTGGCGGGGTCGAGCCATAGCTTCAGCACCAGCGGTTCGGTGATGTCCACCACCCCAGCGGTTAGGTTGCTGACTCGTTCGCCCTCTACTGTCGCCTCGATGACGAGGGTGTTTTGGCCGTTTAACGCTTCTTCGGTCAGGGGGGAGACGGCCGTGAGGTTCTCGGTCAGCAACGGCCGCCAGCCTTCCGCTTCGCTGAACAAAATGGCGGGGTTAAAGCCCCAGCCCGGTGGCAACTGCTCCCATTGCCCATTCAGAAAGTTGGTAATCCATTGCGTCTCGCCCATGGCCACCGTTTGCACCTCCACATTGGAGCCGGGCACGGCCAGCCGAATGGTCGCTTGCACCGCATCGGGGGCACTATAGCTCCCCGTGGCTTGGTTGATGCGAAGCAGGCCGTCGGCATCCATAAAGACAGGGCCACCTGTGCGGGTGATGTCAAATTGGGCACTGGTCAGGCTTTCCATCGCCTCCCCCGTTTGGCGCAAAATGGCGCGAGGGTCGGGGGTGGGCGTGGGTTCGGCCGTGGGCACAGCGGGTGTAGGGGATGGGGAACTACACCCTACGAGGAGAGTAAGAAGAAGCAGAGAGAGGGTTAGGAAACGCATGGCAATGAACAATTCGCGATTAGTAAGGGGAGGTTGGTGGTCGAAAATGAGTTCTAAA
Source organism: Candidatus Hadersleviella danica (assembly GCA_016711405.1). Taxonomy (GTDB): domain Bacteria; phylum Chloroflexota; class Anaerolineae; order Promineifilales; family Promineifilaceae; genus Hadersleviella; species Hadersleviella danica. Next base: position 96,334 of record JADJSZ010000002.1, read on the forward strand.
ACTTGTTTGTTCTCAGAAATCATAGCGGCGCAGGACGAGATATTTTTCTCACCCTACTCATTCCCTGATGATAGAGTGACCTCTTATTTTTGTCTACCACGATTTAAGGAGAGCCACCAATCCAAAAAGCAAAAATGGCTTTCATTCCCATGCAACTGCTAATTCGCCCTTCCACTTGCCGAACCTCCTATTTACAAGTATTCTAAAGCCATTCTTAAGTTACTCGTTGCTCTTTATTAGAGTCTCGATTAACCAATTATGAATAACAAATTATAATCAACTCACCATCCCTGCTCTTTTCCCCCTACCTATGAGTTCTACCACCAGACAGCTTGCCGGGAAACGCCGTAGTACCACCAAGCTGAACCAACGCGCCCAACTTCAGCCGGGAGATATGCTTCAAGAGCGTTACCGGGTTATGGGAACCTTGGGCGTGGGTGGGTTTAGCGCTGTTTACCAAGCCCGCGATATGCGCTTTGCCTCGGTCACGCGCCTGTGTGCCATCAAAGAGATGGTGAATGCCACAGGCGACCCAGCGGCGCGCGAGTTGGCCAAACGTTCCTTTGAGACCGAGGCGAGCATTTTGGCCACACTGGAACACAGTGCTGTGCCCGAGGTGTATGATTATTTTTCGGAGGGCGACCGCAGTTATTTGGTGATGGAGTATATTCGGGGGAAGGATTTGGAAGGGACAATGGAGGAGCGCAATGAACCGTTTGAGCCTGCGTTGGTGGTGGAGTGGGCCTTGCAAGTGTGTGATGTGTTGAGCTATTTACATAGCCACCAGCCCCAGCCCATCGTTTTTCGCGACCTCAAGCCTTCTAATATCATGCTGGATCAGCAAGGGCGCATTCGGCTGATTGACTTTGGTATTGCCAAGGTGTTTCAGGGCAATGCCAAGGGGACAATGATTGGCACAGAGGGGTATTCGCCGCCCGAACAGTATCGCGGGGAGGCCAGTCCAGCAGGGGATGTGTATGCGTTGGGGGCGACGATGCACCATTTGCTCTCGCTGAAAGACCCGCGCCTTGAACCCCCGTTTTCGTGGCAAGAGCGGTTGCTCCCCGATTTGAACGCCAAAGTCTCGGCCGCCATGAATGCCTTGGTGGTGCGTTGTTTGTCTTATAACGCCAAAGACCGCTACCAAAATGCGATGGAGTTGCGCGAGGCGTTGCAAGCGCTGGCACGGCCGTCTTCTACCCCCGTGCAGGCCATTAACCCGAACCAAACAGCTTCGCCAGCGGCCGTGGCCGCCACTCCCCCCCCCGTGAGCAATGTGCCAGCGGCCGTGGTTCCCCCCCTACCCCAGCCCGTCTATGCCCCACCCCCACCCGCCTACGAAGAACCCACCACCAGCAACGAAATTACAGTTCAGCCATTGTGGAAATTCAAGTGCGAGGATGAAATTCGCTCGAAGCCTGTGGTGGCGGACAAAATGGTTTATGTGGGAGCCTATGACAACAACGTGTATGCGCTGACCAAAGACACGGGCGAATTTAAGTGGAAATACCCTGCCACCGATGGCATTGCCTCCTCCCCCTGTGTCCACAAAAACGATATTTTTATCGGTTCGGCCGACCACCACGTTTATAGCATCGGCCGCATGACAGGCAAGTTGCAGTGGCGGTTCCAAACGGGTGGCCCCGTTTATTCTTCGCCCACGGCCGCTTTCGACCACATCTTCTTTGGTTCTGATGATGGCCATATGTACGCTATCTCGGCCGCCAATGGACGGCCGTTGTGGAAAGTGAAAGCGCACGGCCCCGTGCGCTCCTCCCCCTTTGTCTCCGATGAATTTGTCTATTTTGGCACCGAGGCGGGCTACGTCTTCTCGTTCGACATGCGCGGCCAAATGAAATGGCAGTTTCAAGCCAAACGCGCCGTCACCTCTAGCCCCATTTTGGCCGAGGATATGATTTTTGTCGGTTCAATGGATTCGACAATTTATGCCTTGGATGCCAATTCGGGGTGGGCCATTTGGCGCACGCGCACAGGTCGGCCGATAATCTCCTCCCCTGTGGTCTCGGGCGACATTTTGTACATCGGCTCATCGGATGGCAAATTGTACGCGCTCGATATTTTCAGCGGCCGACAAATTTGGACATTTGATACAACGGGGCAAATCGCCTCCTCCCCGGCCGTGTGGCAAGATGCCGTCTACTTTGGGTCTACCGATGGCTACATCTACTCCATAGATGCCCGCAAAGGGCGGCTCCGCTGGCGCTATCGCACCCGTGGCTACGTCATCTCCTCCCCTGTCATTGCCGATGGCCTTGTCCTTGTCGGCTCGTGTGACCATCATCTTTATGCGTTGCCTGTCTAAAAAATAGGCCAAAAATAAAAAATGAAAAACGAGAGACCCACACTCGCTTTTGCTTTTTACAACTTACGCCTCCCGAGCATTCGATTATGCAAGACGCTGATAACCAAGAAGACCCAATCCCTGTGAGTGGGGAAAAACCCAACGCCAATGATACCATTCCCACCCGTGAGGAATTGCCCCAAACGGTTCCCTTGGGCAATTTGCCTATCCCTGAAATGCCCCCATCCATTATAAACAATGGCCTGCCTCTCCCAGCAGAGCCATTCATTCAGGTGGCGCAACGGTGTGATGTGGGCGTGGTGCGTTCCCGCAATGAGGATTCCAGCTTTGTTTTTGTCTCACAAACAGGGGGGCAAGAGGCGTTGTTGCCCTTTTCGCTCTGCTTGGTAGCGGATGGGATGGGGGGGCATCATGCGGGCCACGAAGCAAGCCGGCGCGTTTCGCGGGAGGTGGGAACCTATGTGCTGACGCAGATTTACTTGCCCTTGGTGCGGAGCGAACCCGCCGCCGAGCCGATTCGGGATGTGATGTTGAAGGCGGTGGAGGCGGCGAACCGCAGTTTGTACACGCCCGACCCCGATAAAGAAGGGGGAACGACGCTCACGGCCGCGCTTGTCGTCGGCCGTCGCCTTTACCTTGTCCATGTCGGCGATAGCCGGGGGTATTTGCTGGCTGAAGGCAAGATGCAATTGCTCACCACCGACCATTCTGTGGTGCAACGGTTGCAAGAGGCGGGGCAAATCACGGCCGAAGAAGCCGAAAACCACCCCCACCGCAACCTGCTCTACAACGCCCTGACAGGAAGCGATTTAGAAATAGACACCTACACCCGCTCCTTGCCCCGCCAAGGGCTAATTTTGCTCTGTAGCGATGGTTTGTGGGGGTCTGTCTCGGATGCGGAGATGCAAGCTGTGCTAGAAAATAGCGATCTCTCCCTCCAAGGACGGGCCAATTTGTTAATAGACAAGGCGATTGCGGGGGGAAGTACAGATAATGTCACGGCCGTGTTGATGGATTTTAGACTGTGATCCAGATGGGATAGCAAAGCATTCCATCAAGCCTTTTTCCGACCAAATACCCTTTGCCCTTTTTCCTTTTTTGCCTTTTTACAATAAAAATTGATGGCCAAAGGGCAAAAAAATCATACAGCAAAGGGATTTGGGCTTCTTGTTCACCCGTGATTTTTGCCTAAAACCCTTAACTTAGAACCAAAGAGGTTACAGATTACATCAGGCCCTCTAACTTGTAACCAAAACCGAGAAGATACACCGCACCTCTCTCTTTTTTATGTCACAAAACCTGCTCGATATTACGGTACAAACTTCGCTGGCACAGCTTGGGGCAATAGATACGCCCCAAGTTTTATATATGCTGGCTGAGTTACGGCCGCCTAAAAAGCAGGTTGCGGCACAAGTCAGCCAACCCCTCAACCTAGCCCTTGTCATAGACCGCAGTACTTCGATGAAAGGGGAGCGGTTGGCACGGGTTAAAACGGCCGCCAACCTCGTCATCGAAAAGCTGGCCGCAGGCGACACCGTCTCGCTTATCACCTACAGCGACCGTGCCGAAGTCGTGGTTCCCGCCACCCCCCTCACCAATCGCCTGCCCCTCCAAGCTAAAATCATGGGCATCCAAGCCTCGGGGGGCACCGAAATTTACCAAGGGTTAGCGGCTGGTATGAAGGAGATGTCCAAAGTTGCCCTCGACCAGCATATCAGCCACCTCATTTTGCTGACCGATGGACACACCTATGGGGATGGGGAGCAATGTTTGGAACTGGCACGCACGGCCGCTGGCCGTGGCATTGGTTTCAGCGCTTTTGGCATTGGCAGTGAATGGAACGACCAATTTTTAGATGAACTCGTGGCACCTTCGGGCGGCCAATCGGGCTTTATTGCCGAACCAGAGCAAATTTTGCACTTTTTGCGCCAACGTATTAAAGGATTGGGAGCTGTTTACGCCCAAAATGTGCGCCTTTCCGCCAAGCTCCCCGAATCGGTCGAAATTAAAGAAGCGTTCAAGTTAGCCCCTTTTGCCCAACCACTGACGTTTGCCAACCGCGAGTTGGCTCTAGGGGCTGTCGAAGGGCGTGCCCCCCTCTCTATTTTGTTGGAGCTAACCATTCACCCTGTCCCCGCTGGCCGTACCTTGGCCATTCCCTTGCAGTTCAAGGCCAATATCGCAGGGCAAGAGAAGGAAGAGGTGACAGTCAACAGTATGCAACAATTTGCTGTGGTCAGTAAGCCCAGAGACCGCAAAATGCCCGAGGCGTTGGTGAAGGCGGTGCAAATTTTTAACATGTACCGCATGAACGAAAAAATCTTCCACGATGTGGAAGGGGGCAACATTGATGCGGCGACCAAGCGGATGGAAAGCCTCACCCAACGCTTCCGCGAGGCGGGCTTTACCCAATTGGCGCAACACGCCTCGGCCGAAACTCAGCGTTTGTTGCAAACAGGGGCACTCTCTTTAGAAGGACACAAACAACTCAAGTATGGCACGCGTACCTTGCTGACCAGTAGTTTGGGTGTGGGGTTAGATGCGGCCGAGGGTGGGGCAAACAACGCATGATAACTTGTCGTGAATGTGGCCATCAGGAATTTGCTGGGGCACTGTTTTGTAGCGAATGTGGCGCTTCTCTGCTGGAACTAGGTGGTGAGGTGGCTGTTTTGGATGCGCCACGTGCCCCTAAGCCCCCCCCATTACTCGGCCAAACTGTTAGCCATACGCGGAATTTGCCCCGTTTACTGGTCGCCTTTTTGCCGCTGACCAGCAAGCGCGTGACGTTGCCCTTAGAAGCGGGCGAAATTTTAGTCGGCCGTGCTACGGCTGGCCAAGAAAACCCACCTGCGCTCGACCTAACCCCCCATCACGGAGCCGAACTCGGCGTTTCCCGCATCCACGCCGCCATCCAAATCACCGAGCAGGGCATTACCATTATTGACCTGAACAGCACCAACGGCACCTTTATTAACAATTTCCGCCTGCCGCCCGAACTCCCTTACCCCATTCAAAATGGGGATGAGCTTCAATTTGGAAGCCTGTTGATACACATCTTTTTACTCGAAAAATAGCGTATTTATTCAGCAGATAGAGACAGAGGGAAACGAGATTGTTTGGCCGTCTAAGAGATCCTCTATCTCTATCTCTACACTCTATCTTGACCCACCTGAGTAATTACTCACATTTGGGAGTTGTTAACCTTTTGTTTGCTTAACAACTGTTACATTAACCCCATGAGTCGTTTTCTGGCTCTCTTCTCAACCGATCAACAACCTTATGAGCTATACCATCATTGTTCACATCAACAACGAAGATGCCGTTATGGGTGAGGTGCAAGCCTTGCCGACAGCCACTGACCAATTAGTGAGTGTACAAAATCCGCGCCGCAAAGATGGCAAAGATTTGCACTACCTAGACGAAGAAGTCAATACCATGATTGTGCCCATGCACCGCATTAACTTTATTCAAGTTTTGCCATCGGGCGATGTGGACGAGGTAATTGGCTTTATCCGCGAATAAATAGGGGTCTTTGATGTTTTTAGTAGTGGTGTAGGGGCTGGCCTTTTACCTGCCCAGAGGGTGCGCCCCTCCCACACCCAACCTCAGAGAACCATCAATAGAATGGTTTGGGTGACAAGTTGCAGGTGAGAAACGGTGCAACTTGTCACAAACCATCTGTGATATGCAAAAAAACTATGTTAGAACAAGTCCCCGATAACCTTGAAGCAACCGCTCCCCGTCTGATTTTGGTGGTGGATGACGAACCGCGCATGATTCGTTTCATTCGCATGAATTTAGAATTAGAAGGGTATGAAGTGGTGGAAGCGCGAAATGGGGTGCAAGCGTTGGAACAATTGCGCCAGCATGTGCCTGATCTCATTATTATGGATGTGATGATGCCCGAGCTAGATGGGTTTGAGACCCTGCGCTTGGTGCGCGAGATTTCGACAGTGCCTGTCATTTTGCTCACTGTGAAATCGGATGAAGATGACAAAATACGTGGCTTAGAACTGGGCGCGGATGATTATGTGACCAAGCCGTTTAGCCCCCGTGAGTTGAACAGCCGCGTGTTGGCCGTTTTGCGCCGGGCGGAGTGGCCCGCCCCTGCACCGCGCACAGTGCTGAAAATTGATGAGCGGTTGTCGGTGGATTTTAACCGCCACCAAGTGATTGTGGCGGGGGAGCGGGTTGATTTACGGCCGACCGAATACCGCCTCCTCAACCACCTCATCCAAAACGCGGGCTGGGTTGTGCCCCACGAAACGCTCTTGGCCAAAGTATGGGGCTACGAATACCGCGATGAGACTCATTATTTGCGGCTCTACATCAATTATCTGCGCAAAAAAGTGGAGCTAGACCCAGCCAACCCGCAGTATATCCTCACCGAGCGCGGGGTGGGGTATCGGTTTATGGATTTTAAGAGCGGCGGGCACACGGCCGACGAGTAACTGTGACCTCCAAGAGGGGGTTTACCGTGGTCAATCAGGCATTTTGTTGATTGGTTTATTGGTGTAGGCGTATATTGGTTTATTTTAATACACCATTACACCCATAGACTTATACACCACTTATAGCAACCAGCAGGCTTAACTACCTGCGTTTTGGTCATTCAACAGGTTGCAAGTCACATGTTTTGTGTGGCTTGTGACCTGTAACTATCTCTCCCCACAGCCACCAAACCAAGAAACACCACGAGGGATTAACAAGATGAAACTCACCCTACTTGACCCCGAAGGAAATGAATTTCTGGTTGTCATTACCTACTTAAGTGTGGATGACATTGCAAGGGTGAAGGATGCCGTGGCTTGGGCGCGGGAGGCGCATGGCGAGGAAAAGCGCAAATCGGGCGAGCTGTTTTTCTTCCACCCCCTGACTGTGGCTTATTATTTGGCCGAATACGAGGCCGACGCGCCAACCCTCATTGCCGCCTTGTTGCATGATGTGGCCGAAGATACGACGATTTCAATTGAGGAAATTGAAACGCGGTTTGGGGAAGAAGTGGCCAAATTGGTGGATGGACTGACCAAGTTTGACAAATTAACGGCCGAGGCCCAACTCGGCCGCCACCTGACGGCCGAAGAGCTAAAAAACGCCACCCACTACAAGCTCTTCGACACCATGATTAACGACTACCGCATTGGCATCATCAAAATTTTTGACCGCCTGCACAACATGCGCACGATGGGGTCTATGCCCCCCCATAAGCAACGCGAAAAAGCCCGCGAAACCCTCAACATCTATGCCCCCCTCGCCTATCGCTTGGGCATGTGGAAAATCAAAAGCGAATTACAAGAGTTAGCCATCGCCATTTTAGAGCCTGCCCACTACAAAAAATTGCAACAGCGTTTGGCCGATTATGAAGCCAAGCAAAAAAAAGTATTTGGCCCCATGGCCAAAACCTTGCTCGATGCCTTAACTGGGTTAGGCCCTGTGGAAATCATGCCTGACCAGCCCGATATTTTTGGAACCTATGTCGAAAGCGAGGAAGTTTTCCACGAAACCCAAGGATTTGATAACACACCACGCCTGATTGTGCTGTTAAAAGAGGAGATTTCTTGTTATATCGCCTTGGGCAAAATTCACCAGCTTTGGGATCCATTGGCCAGCAATTTGACGATTACATTGGCAAGCCCCGCGACAATTTGTATCGTTCGTTGCACACGGCCGTTGTCTACAAAGGCAAACCGCTCAAAATCCGCATTCGCACGGTGCGGATGCAAATCGAATCGCAAACAGGTGTTTTGTCCAAGTGGATGGACAGGACGGGGCTTTCGCCCATTTGGTCTTCCACGGCCGAAGAACAAGTCGGCGACATGTTCTACAACATGAGCCAAGCCATTCGCTCCCACGGCCGCGAAATGAACGATGGGGTCAATACCGTCGTCACCGACGTGATGCGCCCCAACCAAATTACAGTGTATACGCCCAAAGGCGACAAGCGCACCCTCATGCAAGGCGCCACCCCCCTCGATTTTGCCTATCTCATCCACACCCAAGTCGGCCACAGTTGTCGAGGCGCACTGGTCAACGAACGCCCCGTGCCCCTCACCCACACCTTAAAAGATGGCGATTCGGTCAAAATTTTGCACTACGGCTCCGAACCGCTCCGCAGTTGGCTGGATGAGGATTTGGGTTACATCAAGACCACGGGAGCCAGAACGGCCGTGCGCCGCCGTATCCGCAAATTGGCCGAGGATGCACCCCATGAATCGTTGCAACAAGGGCAACGCATTTTACAGGCGGAGTTGCACCTCATCGGCCTAGCCTCTTACACGCCCCAAGAAACAGCCGAGCAACTGGGCTACGACCACCCCGAAAAGCTCTACGCCGCTTTGGGCAAAGCAGAATTGCTCTCCACCACAATGGCCACCCGCTTACTGGCCAGCTATTGGACCAACACGCCATCCCCCACCCCCGCCACCCCCAAAACCAAAGTTCCCCAAGGGCAAATTGTCAAAACGCGCACCGATGAGTGGTTTACGATTCACAACGCTGGCGGACGGCCGTTGCGGCTCTGCCAAGCGTGCAACCCACGGCCGGGCAACGACATCATCGGCTTCATTCGCAAAGACAACAGCGTCACCATTCACGATGTCAGTTGCCCCCGCACCAGCCCCGATGAGATGGTCGCCGGCCGTGCGCTCAAGTTGCGCTGGGGTGTGGGGGATGAGGAGCCGCGACGGCCGATATTCGTCCACCTACGCGTTCACGACCGCGATGGCCTCCTGTTCGAGATAACCGACTTGTTGCGCGACGAACAAATTAACATCGCCTTCCTCTGCTCGCGCTCTCTTGCCAACCAAGCCACCATTGTCATGCGCCTCGAGGTCTCCTCCCCCCGCCAAACGGTGCGCTTCTTGCACCGCACCAAATCGCTCCCCAACATTATCGAAGTGTGTTGCTTGGAGCTAACCACGGCCGATTGGCAAGCCCTCAACAGCAACCAAAGCGATTTTTGCCCCCTCAACGACCTCGACACGGCCGTGTGCAATTTCCACACGGGCAAATAAGGACTTGGGACCAACGACTAGGGACTCTCGCCCAGTCCCCAGTCCCCATATTCATAAGTAGTCACTAAACTTTATAGAAAACCCACCCATTTGCCCGTACACTCCTACAGTTCTGGGTCTCAGGTTGCCTTTTTCCCAATTAAGATAGAGGGTAGAGATAAATGGATACGTGGTGAGTTGGCTTATGATGGCTCCCTCTATCTCTATCTCCCGTCTCTATCCAAATTTCACCTAAGGAGTGTATATGTTTCGCAAATTTCCCTTTTTAACCCTGCTCATTCTCGCCGTATTCGGCCTCATCGCTTGTAATACGGCTCCCGAACCCACGGCCGTGCCCCCCACGGCCGCGCCCGCCATCGAACCCGCCCCCGAGCAACGCCCCACCCCCACCACCAGCAGTGCGGCTCAAGAAAGCGAAACGGCTGAAACAACGGCCGAAAGCTACCCCGCTCCCGCCACCGAATCGCAAACCGTTGTTGAAAGCTACCCCGCGCCCGAATTAGCGGCCGATGTGCCCGCCACCGACAGCTACCCTGCCCCAGCGGCCGATACAGCGAGTGCCCCCCGCACCTTCACCATCGACGCTGAACAATCCAGCGCCTCCTACATCGTCGCCGAAACCTTCCTCGAAAACGCCGCCAGCCAACTCAACATCCCCTCTGGCTTGGTGGATACCATCGGCACCACCCAAGTGATGGAAGGGGAATTTGTCCTCGACCTCAGCCAAGAAAACCCTATCACCTCCAGCTCCTTCCAAGTGGATATCAGTACCCTCTCCAGCGGCCAAAACATGCGCGACAACCGCATCAAGCGCGATTGGCTCGAATCGGGAACCTATCCGCTGGCCACGTTTGTGGCCACGGCCGTGGAAAACTTCCCCGCCAACTACGTCGAAGGCACCGAAGCCACCTTCCTCCTCTTGGGCGATTTAACCATCCGCGACATCACTATTCCTGCCACCTTTGAAGTCACCGCCACCCTCGCCGATGGCACGATTACAGGTACGGCCGTCGCCCCCCTCACCATGACCGACTTTGGCTTTGAGCCACCCGCCATGCTCGGCCTCTTCACCGTCGCCGACGACTTCCGCGTGGAAATCACCTTCACCGCCACGGAATAGCGTTATTCGTTACTCGTTATTGGTTATTGGGGTACTCGCCCCAGTAACCAATAACGAATAACCAGTAACGAATAACCCATCCCCCCTCCATGAACATCATCATCGGCGCAGGCATTGGCGGGCTGAGTACCGCCATCAGATTAGCCGCCGCTGGCCAAAAAGTGGCCATCTACGAGCAAAACACGGCCGTGGGGGGCAAGATGAGCCAAATCACGGCCGCTGGCTACCGCTGGGACACAGGCCCCTCGGTCATCACCATGCGCCATGTCTTCGAGGAGCTATTCGCCAGCGCAGGCCGCCAACTCGCCGATTACCTCACCCCTCCTCCCCGTCGAGCCACTCACCCGCTACTTTTTCCACGATGGCACAGTGCTCGATGTGAGCCGCGACATGGCCACCACCCTCGCCCACATCGGCCGTCTCAACCCCCGCGATGAAGCGGGTTATTTGCGCTATCTGGCCTACGCGGCCGAAATCCACCGCATCACAGGCCCCGTCTTCATCTACGACCAGCCTCCCACCCCCGCCAGCTTCCTGCGCGTGCCCGTGCGCGATATGCTCAAGGTAGACGCATGGCGCACGATGAGCGGAGCCATTAACAGCTTTGTCCAAACGCCCCATTTGCGGCAACTGCTCGGCCGTTTTGCCACCTACGTCGGTGCCAGCCCCTATGCCGCCCCTGCCACGCTCAACGTCATTGCCGATGTCGAGCTAAACGGCGGGGTGTGGTATCCGCAGGGGGGCATTTACGCCATTGCCCAAGCGATGGCCAAATTGGCCGAGGAGTTGGGCGTGAAAATCCACCTCAATGCAGGCGTGGACCATTTTCGGCCGTGGCCAGATGCCAACCGACCCCACCATCTACATTGCCATCACCAGCAAAACCGACCCTAGCCACGCCCCAACGGGCGGGGAAAATTGGTTTGTGTTGCTCAATGCCCCCGCCACAGGGCCAAACTGGGATTGGGCGGCGCGGTTGGCCGACTACAAAGCGCAAATTTACGAGTTGTTGGCGCAAGTGTGGGGCATTGACATAAAGACACGGATACGCCACGAACAGGTGCTCACCCCGCACGATTTGTTCCGCCTGAATGGGGCGCATCGCGGGGCACTCTATGGCCCTTCCTCCAACAGCATGTGGGCCGCCTTCCGTCGGCCGCACAACCGTTGCCGCGAAGTGGCCGGCCTCTACTTCGTGGGCGGCACCACCCACCCCGGCGGCGGCGTGCCAATGGTCACACTTTCGGGTAAAGTCGTAGCCGAAATGGTATTGGCCGATAACGCCAATAATTACCCGTAGTGGCGCAATATATTGCGCCACTACCTCCACCCCCAAGACGATTTTCTCTTCTCTCTTCTCTCATGGATTGTCTCATCATTGGCGCAGGTATCTCAGGTCTGATGGCCGCCACGACCCTCCAAGCACAGGGCTGGGCCGTCACCGTATTGGACAAAGGGCGCGGCGTAGGCGGCCGTATGGCCACTCGTCGCCTCGATACCCATACCCATGCCGACCACGGGGCGCAATTCTTTACCATTCGCTCCCCCAAATTTGCCACCCATGTCCAAGCGTGGGAGCAAGCAGGCACGGCCGTCGAATGGTGTCGCGGCTTCTCCGCCACAGGGGATGGCCACGCTCGTTATCGGGGGGTGGGGGGAATGTCGGCCGTGGCCAAGCACCTCGCCCAAGGGCTAAATGTGGTCACCAACACCCAAGTGGTGCAACTGCAAACAGTGGGCAACGAATGGCTGGCGACCACCGGCCGTGGCCAGAAGTTTACCGCGTCCCGCTTGCTCCTCACCCCACCCGTGCCCCAATCCTTGGCCTTGTTGGATGCGGGCAACGTGCAACTCCCCTCGGCCGAACGCGCCGCCCTCGAGACAATTCTCTACGACCCCTGCTTTGCCGTGTTGGCCACGCTCAGCGAGCCAAGCACCATTCCCCACCCCGGCGCGGTGCAAGCGTGGGGCGAACCCATTATTTGGATAGCCGATAATCAGCAAAAAGGGGTGTCTGAGGTTCCCACCGTCACCATTCACGCCTCGGCCGCCTTCACCCGCCACTATTTCGAGACCCCCTACTCAGAGGTGGCGCGGTTATTGCTCGAGGCGGCCGAGGCACAAGGCTGGCTCAGGCAAGCGGCCGTGCAAAACGTGCAAGTCCACCGCTGGCGCTACGCCCAACCCGCCCAACTCCACCCCCAACGCTATCTGTTCGTGCGCCAAACCCCACCCGTCATCTTTGCGGGCGATGCCTTCCACGAAGCGCGGGTCGAAGGAGCCGCCCTTTCGGGTCTCGCCGCGGCCGAGGCGTTGCTCGCTGGCTAAAAACCCCCACAAAAATCAGTTGAAAGGGATAAAAATTTGGACACGAATTACACGAATTGTCTCTAATTTCATTCGTGAAATTCGTGTCTAAAAAAGATTTACCCAAAAAGGGTTCTCAACTCAACTAAAACGCGCCAAAAAAAGTGCTCCTCCTGTCAGGAGCCGACAGGAGGAGCAAGCAGAGAGAGGATGCACCTTAGAGAGGGGAGAGAGCCTCGCTAAGGGGATTCACTTAGGGGGGAGAAGTGGAAGGTTAAAAGTAAAAGGTGAAAGGTGTAAAGGCTTGTGGCACTTCTTACTTCTTACTTTTCACTTCTTACTGCTCCGCTTCATCATCGTTTCCGCAAAAAGGCGGGGATGTCTAAATCGTTGGGCGAGAAGCGGGGTTTGGCCGTTTCTTGCCGTTTGGGGGCTTCGGTGGGCGGTGGCAATACCTCGGCCGATTGGGTGGGCACGGGAGCCATGCTTCGTGGCGCGGGCACTTCATCCATTCTGCTCGGCCGACGGCTGAGTTGTTGGTGCAACCGTTGGCGGCGCACCTGTTGTTCCCGCTCAAAGCCCGTGGCAATCACTGTCAGGCGAATCCCCTCACCCATGCTTTCGTCAATCACTGCCCCGAAAATCATGTTGGCATCGGGGTGAGCTGTCTCGCGGATAATCGCGGCCGCTTGGTTCACCTCATACAAGCTGAGGTCTGACCCACCCGTGATATTGAACAGAATGCCCTTCGCGCCGTCAATGGTCACATCCAACAGGCGGGAGTTGATGGCTTGTTCGGCCGCAATCCGCGCCCGGTCTTCCCCTTCGCCGTAGCCAATGGCCATCAGTGCCGCACCGCCGCCCGACATAATCGTGCGTACGTCGGCAAAGTCCAAGTTGATGAGGCCGGGGACGGTGATGAGTTCGCTAATCCCTTGAATGCCTTGGCGCAACACATCGTCGGCCATGCGGAAGGAATCGGAGAGCGACACGCGCCGGTCGGTCAGTTCGAGCAAGCGGTCGTTGGGGATGATAATGAGCGTGTCTACAAATTCTTGGAGCCGCTCAATGCCCGTTTCGGCCGAGGCCGAACGGCGCGAGCCTTCGAACATAAACGGCCGTGTCACCACCCCTACTGTGAGTGCGCCCATCTCTTTGGCCGCTTTGGCAATGACAGGCGCGGCTCCCGTGCCTGTGCCGCCGCCCATGCCGGCCGTCACAAAGACCATGTCAGAGCCTTCTAAAATTTGGTACAGCTCTTCGATGCTCTCGTTGGCCGCTTTTTCCCCGTGTTCAGGGTGGCCGCCTGCACCCAAGCCACGGGTCAGCTTTTCGCCAATGCGTACCCGTGTGGGGGCGTTGGAAAGCAGAAGGGCTTGGGAATCTGTGTTGACGGCGACAAAATCAACGCCATTCACACCAGCTTCAATCATGCGATTGACGGCATTACTACCACCGCCGCCGACACCCACAACGCGAATGCGGGCAAAATTTTCGTAATCTGGGGTTCGTTGCATAGCAATCCTCTCTTCAGTTGAACGGGATGGGTAGTTGGGTCGTTTCATGGCGAAGGCGAAAGAGGGGGAGTCAGAAGTTAAAAGTGAGAGGTGACACGTAAAAAGTGGGTACTGATTGACCAGTCGGTTTACCTTTCACTTTTCACCTTTTACAATAATGTCGCTTTTATTCGGACGGGGTCGTAGTGGCTGGCAAATTGCTCGAGGGTTGATTTGTCTACCAGCCATTTGTTGCCAAATTTAATGGCGGGTAGTTTGGCTTGCCGAATGAGGCGACGAACTGATTCAGCGTGAATATTGAGCCGGTCGCTCACTTCTTCTACACCTGCATAATTTCCCAGTAAATCGTCCTTAGTCGGCATGGCTTTCTTGTTTTGTTGTGGTAGCACAACCTGTTGAGATAGTACAACAAAATCAACTGTTGCAACGATACAACAAAACTTTATGCCTGTCAAGGAATATGTCAAGTTAGATTGGCTCCACAACTCATCAATAAACGCTTTTTATTCTAAAAAGAGAGAGGATTGGCTCCTGTTCCGCTTCTAAACTCCCGTTACCGCGGCCAAAACATAATGACCGCCACGCCGATTAAAGCGATGGCTCCCCCGATTAAGTCGTAGCGGTCGGGGGCGATTTGGTCTATCCCCCAACCCCACAAAATGGAGAGGGCAATGAAAACGCCGCCATAAGCGGCATACACACGGCCGAAACTAGCTGGTTGGAGCGTCGGCACCACCCCATAAATGACCAACACGGCCGCGCCGGCCGCCCCCCACCACCAGCTATACCCCTCCCGCAACCACAACCACATCAAAACCCCCCGCCGATTTCCAGCAAACCCGCGAGAAGAAAGTAAAGAATAGAAGAGAGCATCGGGTAAAAGGGAGGAAAACTGGCACATATTGCTTACGACTTCGCGCTAACAGCCTCCAACAGCCGCGCCGCACGGGTGTAGCCGATGCGGAAATGACGCTGAATCATGCTGGTGGAGGCACTGCCGTGCTTTTCGACAAAGGCCAGCACCTCGGGGTAGAGCGGATCGGCCGTGTACTCCTCAACATTCACGGCCGCCACCGTTTCCACCACAGGCTCTGCCACTGTTTCTTCGGCTTCCTCGGGTTCGGCTTCTTCCTCGAGTTCTGGTTCAATTTCGGCCGCTTTGGCCACTTCCACCACCCCCTCCATAACTACCGTGGGGCGCGTGGGCGGAACCCAGCGGGGTGGCGGCGCAGGGGCTTGCGCCAATTTGCTCGGGGCGGCGGGGATGGGCGGCGGGGCGGGGGCGATGATGGGCGCAGTCTCGGCCGTTTTTATCATCCGCGCCAAATCCTCATCCACATCCCACACAGCTTGGTCCAGCTCCGCCTTGCTCACCACATCGGTATTGGCGCGGATAAAATTGGTTTCCCGCTCCACATGCCCAAAACGGCGGGCGTGCTTCCAATAATCAATCAATTGGTTTAGCTCGGCATCACTCACAAAACAGCCCTGCATCCGCAAGGGCGCGGGGGCGTTGGGGTCTTGGAAGAGCATATCCCCCGCGCCCAACAGCCGTTCCGCGCCCGTCGTGTCCAACACCACGCGGCTATCGGTGCTGGAAGCGACGGCAAAAGCGATGCGGGCGGGGAAATTGGCTTTGATGAGGCCCGTGACCACATCCACCGACGGCCGTTGCGTGGCCAAAATCATGTGGATACCCGTTGCGCGTGCCATTTGCGCCAGCCGGGTAATGCCCCGCTCCGTGTCCTCGGGAGCCAGCATCATCAAATCGGCCAATTCGTCTATGATGATGACGATATAGGGCAGTTTGCGCTCCCCTTTTTTCAGCAATTTGCTGTTGTAATCCACCAAATTCCGCGCCCCCGTCTCCGCAAAAGCGCGGTAACGGTTGTCCATCTCGCGCAAGGCCCATTGGAGCGTGCCCACCACCCGTTCCATCTCCACCACCACGGGCGCGGCTAAATGGGGGATGCCGTTATAGCCCGTCAACTCCACCCGTTTGGGGTCTACCATGACCAGTTGCAAATCTTCGGGGCTATTTTGGAGGAGCAAGCAGGCGATAATCGTATTGACGCAGACCGATTTACCCGACCCCGTAGCCCCCGCCACGAGCATATGGGGCATTTTGGTCATATCCACCGCCACCGCATGGCCCGAAACATCTTGCCCCAGCCCAATGGCCAGCGGCGATTTTTTGGCAATTTTTTGGAACGCCTCCGATTCCATCACATCGCGCAGGGAGACGAGCGCTTTTTGTTCGTTGGGCACTTCGATGCCCACATACCCTTTGCCGGGCACGGGAGCCTCTACCCGCACCGAGCGGGCCGAAAGAGCCAAGGCCAAATCGTCGGCCAAACTGGCGATTTTGCCGACCTTGACCTTGGTTTGTTTGCCGTTGCGTAGCTCGATGTAGAGCGGCTCCACACAATATTGGATGAGCGTTGGGCCGGGCAGGGTATCCACGATTTTGGCGGGTGCGCCAAAGCTCCGCAGAGTTTCCTCGATGGTGTTGGCCTGTTGGCGCATGTAATCGTGGTTTTCAACGTAGTCGCTCCCCTTGTTGAGCATTTCCTCGAGGCTGGGCAATGTCCACAGGTGGCCTTGCTTCTCATCACGGCCGAGAATAAGCGGCAAGGGCGACCCTTCGGCTGGCGGTTTGGTGCGCCTACGGCCGCCGCCCAACCGCTTGAGCAACCCCTCGGGTTCCGCCTCGCCTTCTGGTTCGGGGGCGATGGGTGGCAGGGGCGCGGCCGTGCCATTGGGCGCAGGGGGTTCTACCCACGGCAGAACCACATCGCCAGCGGGGGCGGGGGTGGTGGCGAGAGCGGCCGTGGGCGCACCCGTCTCGGCTGGCGGCCGATAGGTTTCGAGCGGCAAGGGGGCTTGGGTGGCGGGGGCTGGTTCGGGGCGGGTGAACAATTCACGTATTTCGGCCCAGCTAATGCCCGTCGCCAAGGCTCCCGAAGCGAGGCCGGCCACGAGTAAAATGAACAGGGTTCCACCTTGCCCGGCCGTGCGGACAAGGCTCTCGGCCAGCAAGTTGCCCATCAGCCCTCCGCCAGCGCGGGCGGCCACGATGGCATCAAAACTGTTTAGGCCGTTATCGGCCAAGTAGGCGATTTGGGAGGTGAGGGCGAGGAGAACGGCCGTTAATCCCAGCCCACCTACGACCCGCAGAGGGGGGAGTGACCACGGCCGTGACATGCCCCAACCTATCAGCCACAACCCTGTCAACATCAGCCCGATTAAAATGGGGCTACTGCCCCAGCCAAACAGCCCCCAAATGAGGTCTATCAGGTTGCCCATCAGTCGCCCTTGGTTGCTGGAAAGGGCGCTCAGGTTGACCAACAAACTAAAGAAAATGAGAGCCATCCCCAGCACAATGGCTTGGCGGCGCGGATTAAATTCTAAGCGGGGCAACTGCACTTTGGGCAGGCTGAATTTGCGCGGGGTGGGGTTGGCGGGCGTGGTTTTGGCTTTGCCTTTGCTTTTGGGGGGTGGCGCTGGTGTTTGGGATGGGGGTGTGGTCGGCCGTGTGGCTTTGGTTCCCCCGCGTGTGGCGGGAGGTTGCGCGGCCGTGGCGCGTGTTTGGGCGTTGGCTTGCCGTTTGGTGCCCGTGCTTTTCGGTTGGGGTTCGGGTTTTGCCTGCTTTTGCGCCATGAGGAGCGGGGTAGTTGGGGTAATTGCTAGGGGCGAATGACCAATGGCTAAAAGGGTTTTAGCTCATATGTTTTGATTTTGGCATTATAACACACTTTTCTGAAGCAAAGCATACAAAAAAGTTGACATAAAAGCAAGAATGGGGAAGGGTGAAACGCGGCCGTTGGCTTGCGAAATGGGGAGGCCATTTTTATACTGGGTGCATGTCGCTTGCTACCCACTCCATCAGCATCGTTCAAGCCAAATTGAGCGAACAATTGTGTCGCATCGAAAGTGGCTTCTTCTTTGCCAATGATGAAGCCATTTTCTTTTCTGGAAATCCGCGCCGTGGGTATATCTCCTCTGCCCGTCTGTCTATTCACACCATGTTGGCACAAAGCACGGCAGTTTGGACGGAGCTAGATGAGAACCCAAACTGTCGCCTCGAAAAAGAAGGCCTTATCATTTGGGGGGGCTCAACTTCATGGGAAGGGGATGGTTTTTTGGCCGTGTCTCATGCCTCAAGCGGTGAGTTGATTTGGCTTTTGCACTTGCAAGGGGCGGAAGCCTTCACCGAGATTGCGTTGGAGAATGGGGTGATGCGGGCACGCTCAGGGCAATATCCTGAGATATTTGTATGGGAAATTCCCTTAAACAGCCCTGAAGCATTGAAGGTTGTCTTATTTCACGCTTAGTTGGGAAGGGTATGTGATGCAAAACGGCCGTTCGCGGGAGAACGGCCGTTTCATTTTCCCTTCCCCCTCCCCTAAAAACCTACAACTTGCGCCCCACCCACCCCCGCTCTGGGTTTAAACTACCAAAAGGTACGGATGGGATAAACGGCAAAGGCTGTATCGGCTGTGAGCAATGTCGCTTGCTCCACCAATGTTTGTGCCGCAAGCAACCTATCAAACGGGTCGCGGTGGTGGAGCGGGAACTGCTCCAGCGCAAAAATATGCTCTAACCGAATAGGGAGTAACCGCAAGTGGTTTTGTGCCATTTGTTCTTGTAATAGTTGGCGTAAGGGCAGGGTTAAGTTCAACTTACCCGCTTGTTGTTTGATTTGCAACTCCCATGCCGTCACCACGCTTAAAAGCACTTCATTTGCTTCGGTTAACACTTGTTGGCACTGGTCAGATAACCGACTTGGGTCAGTTGCCCACCACAAAAAAGTATGTGTATCGAGGAGGTATTTCATTTTACCCTTGTGCGGCCGTTAAAATATCCTCTTCGGGGAACCAAAACTCATCCCCTAAATCATCATCAAAATCATCGGCAATATAGGTAACTGCCCCATGATGTAGGCCGGGGATACGTTTCTGAACGGCTCCTTTTCGCTCTTCTTGGTAAAGCAAAAAGTCCACAAAAGTTTGCACTTCGGACAATCGCTCGGGGGGAAGCTGGTCGAGGAGTAGGTGGATTTTGGGCAAAAGCGCGGCCGTTTGCGCCTCGGCAGGTTTTTCTAAGACAGGTGGGGCTGGGTGAGTTGCCATCATAACCTCCTTGGATAATCCCGTTTATTGTAACAGGGTTGGCTAGGCGGGGTAAATGGCACAAAAACAGATAGAGGATAGAGATAGAGATAGAGGAAACACGGCCGTCTTTTCCCTCTATCTCTATCTCCCGTCTCTATCTCCCCCTACAACTTCCGCCCCACCAGCCACACCGCCAGCGCGGCCACGGCCGCCAACGCCGCCACCTTCCGCTTGCGCCCCGCCGAGACAGACACAGGCTCCACATAATCACTCGGCCGTTCCAGTGCCCCCGGCCAATAACTCCCATTCTTTGGCGGAATTAACATCATCGCCCGCTCAGTCATTGCGGTAATCGTCAGGCTCGGGTTCACCCCCAAATTGGCGGGGATGGCCGAGCCATCGGCCACATACAAGCCGGGGTAATTAAACACCTCATGGTGCTTGTCAATCACCCCCGTCGCCTCATCTGCGCCAATGCCACAGCCACCCAAAATGTGCGCTGTCGAGGCCATATCCAGCAGAACCTCGTTAAAAGTCGAGGCGGCAATGCCGTTGCTCTTCTCCGCGAACCGTTCCACCACTTTGCGCCCCGCATCAATCACGGCCGGGATGGGCACACTCTTGTCCAAATCGCTGACCAGCCCCTTGCGCCACAAATTCCAAAAACTACGGCCGCGCTTCAGTTCCATCTTGTTATCCACCTTCTGCATAATCAGCAAAATGGTGCTATCCCGCGCCCAATCGGGCAAAACGCGTGCTTTTAGAAAGTCATACGGCTGTTTGATGGTGTACTTGGCAAACCGCCACAGCCGATTGCCCGTCCCGCCATCTAGTTTGATGAGCGGCACGCCCAAGTTGCGCATCAGGGTCGAGCCACGCGGGTAGCGCACGGGTTCCACACTCGTCACCTCGTCCACCCAAAAGTGGGAGGTGATAGCTACCCCTTGTGAGTAGTCCCGCTCTTCGCTTCCCTCGCGGGCGGTCACGCCCATCAACGCTTCGCTGTTGCTCCGCACCCGGCGGCCGAGCCGCGCCGAGAGTTTGGGCAGGCTCTTCGTCTCATCGCGGCACTTGAGGAGCAAATTGACCGTGCCCAGCACCCCGGCCGAAAAGACGACATTGCGCGTGCGCACCATCGTCTGTGGCTTAATCCCCCATGCCGTGATTTTTTCGTAGACGACCTCATACCGTGCCCCATCTGGTTGGGGGCCGTAGAGCGGCCGAACATCTACCACTTGGCTCTCGGGGCGCACCTCTGCCCCCCACTTTTCGGCCAAAAAGAGGTAGTTTTTGTCGAGGGTGTTCTTAGCGTTGTGCTTGCACCCCACCATGCACCCGCCGCAGTGGATACACCCCGCCCGGTCTGGCCCTTCCCCCTTAAAAAATGGGTCGGGAACCACCTTGCCCGGCTCGCCAAAAAAGATGCCCACGGGGGTGGGCTTGAAGGTGTGCCCCTGCCCCATCTCGTCGGCAATCTCTTTGAGCAGGTGGTCGGCGGGCCACAAGCGGGGATTGGCGGCCGTGCCCAGCATCCGATTGGCCGTCTCGTAATGGGGTTCTAGCTCCGCCTGCCAGTCGGCCAAATCCCGCCACTCGGGCGCGTTAAAAAAGGTTTCGGTAGGTTTGATGTGCGTGCTGGCGTAAACGAGGCTCCCGCCACCCACCCCCGTCCCATTCAGGATCATAATGTCCTTAAAAAAGTTGATGCCCATGATGCCAAAACAGCGGGCGGCGGGCATCCACAAAAACTTGCCAATATTCCAATTGGTCTCGGGGAAGTCCTCGGCCTTATACCGCTTGCCCCGCTCCAAAACCGCCACCTTATACCCCTTTTCGGCCAGCCGCATGGCCGACACACTACCGCCAAAGCCTGAGCCGATGATGACAAAATCGAAGGTTTCTGTTGAGTTGCTCATGGGGTTCCTTTTAGATAGAGATGGGAGATAGAGATAGAGAAAAACTTGGTTATTCAACCGACTGAGTTCCCCTCTATCTCTATCTCTACCCTCTATCTTGCTTGTACATTATAAACGATGCAAAGGGGCAGGGATTCGGGCAATTTGCATATAACACATTGCGTCAAAAATATAACACGGTGCGTTATAAAACTCAAGAGTCTACTCCTTCGTTTATGCTTTTCTCAATGAGCTTCGCCCATACACCGATACACCCATAGACAAAAAGATTGACACGGCCGCTTATTTCCCCTAAACTGCATGAACACATGAGCGTTTATTCATGTATCTTGTGAAAAAATAATGACATCAAGTCTCATCCAGCAAGCCCAAGACAATTTAATGAACGAAGACGAAGCCCTGCAACTGGCCGAACTCTTCAAATCGTTGGCCAACCCCACCCGTGTGCGCCTCATCGCCGCCCTGTACGCGGCCGACCTGTGCGTCGAAGATTTAGCCGCTCTGCTGGGCATGAGCCACTCTGCCATCTCCCACCAACTGCGCGTTTTGCGCCACCTGCGCCTTGTCCAATACACCAAAGTCGGCCGCCACGCCTTCTACCGCCTCCAAGACGACCACGTCCGCGATATGTTCCAACGGAGCCGCGAACACCTGAATTGCTAGAGTGGCTAGTTGTAAGTGGTTAGTGGCTAGTGAGCCGCATTCCACTAACCACTCGCCACTAATCACTAACCACTATGACCACCACCTACACCATCACCGGCATGGACTGTGCCGAATGCGCCAAAACCGTTGAAAAAGGGGTTAGCCAGTTGGCGGGGGTCGAAACGGCCGCTGTCAACTTCGCCACCGCCACCCTGCGCGTGCAGGGCGGGGTAGATGAGACGGCCGTCATCGGCCGCATTCGCGAGTTGGGTTACGGCGTGGCCATCCCCACGGCCGAGGCCGAGCCACCTGACCCTCTGCCCAGCTTCGGCCGATTCCTCTGGCAACGCCCCGAAACCCGCTGGGCCTTGCTCGGGGCGATATTCCTCCTGCCCCCCTTCTTCCTCACCGAACTGGCCGCCATCGAACACCCCGTGCTGGATGGGCTGGCCGTGCTGGCCATGCTCTGCGCGGGCTGGCCCGTCTTCCAGAGCGCATGGCGAGCGGCACGCATCAACCGCGCCATCACCATGAACGCCCTGATGAGCGTGGCCGCCATCGGCGCAGTCGTCATCGGCGCATTCACCGAGGCGGGCATGGTCATGGTGTTGTTTGCGCTGGGCGAGGCGTTGGAGAGTTACACGGCCGAACGCGCCCGCCACGCCGTGCGCGAACTCATGGCCGTCGTGCCCCGCACCGCCACGCGCATGGCCCACGGCCATCTGCACGAGGTTGCTGTGGCCGAATTGCAGGTGGGGGATGTCCTGCTGGTGCGGCCGGGCGAGCAAATCCCCATGGACGGCCGTGTGTTGGCGGGCGAGTCGGCCGTCAACCAAGCCAACATCACGGGCGAAAGCAAGCTGATAGACAAAACGGCTGGGGATGATGTGTTCGCCAGCACCCTCAATGGCGCGGGCGCACTCGAGGTCGAAGTGACCCATCTGGTGGCCGACAATACGATTAGCCGCCTAGTCCGCCTTGTGGCCGAGGCGCAAGAGCAACGCGCCCCCACCCAACGTTTTGTAGACCAATTCGCCACCTATTACACCCCGGCCGTCATGGTGTTGGCCGCTCTGGTGGCCATCTTGCCCCCCGTTTTGTGGGGATTGCCATTCTGGAACCCATCCCCCGAAACGACGGGCTGGCTCTATCGGGGGCTGGCTCTGCTCGTGGTCGCCTGCCCCTGCGCCTTGGTCATCAGCACCCCCGTCAGCCTGATTAGCGGCATGAGTGCGGGGGCGCGGCGCGGGGTGTTATTCAAGGGCGGGGCGCATCTCGAGGCGTTGAGCCACATCAAGGCGATTGCCTTTGACAAGACGGGCACGCTGACGGCCGGCCAACCCGCCGTGGTTGCTGTCCGTTCGGCCGCTTGTACGGGCGAACCCAGTTGCGCCCCTTGCGACGAACTCATCGCTCTTGCCCATGCTGTGGAGCAACGGAGCGAGCATCCGCTGGCGCACGCCATCACGGCCGAGGCCAGCCGCGCTGGGGTGCAACACCGCTACCCAGCGGCCGAAGGGGTGCAAGCGTTGGCGGGGCGGGGGGTGCGGGGATGGGTGGCTGGGCAGGAAATCCTCATCGGGAGCCACAGCTTGTTTGACACGGCTGTCCAGCATTCGGCCGAGCAGTGCGCCGCCGCCCGCGCCGAAGCGGAGCAGGGGCACACGCCCATGCTGGTCAGCACAAATGGGGCGTATGCGGGGCTGATTAGTGTGGCGGATGGGGTGCGGCCGAGCAGTGCCTCGGCCGTGGCCGCCTTGCGCGAGGCGGGCATCGCCCATTTGGTGATGCTGACGGGGGACAATCGGCCGACGGCCGAAAAAATTGGGGCGCTGGTGGGGGTGACGGCCGTGCTGGCCGAGTTGCTCCCCGAGCAAAAGGTAGCGGCCGTGCGCCAGTTACAAGCGCAACATGGTGCTGTAGCTATGGTCGGGGATGGCCTGAACGATGCGCCCGCGCTGGCCACGGCCGAGGTGGGCATTGCCGTGGCCAGTGGCACGGCGCAGGCAATGGAGACGGCCGACATCACCCTGATGAGCGGCGACTTGAGCCAACTCCCCTTCGCCTATCGCCTGAGCAGAGCGACGATGAACACGATTTGGGTCAATGTGGCCTTGGCTGTGGGGGTGAAGTTGGCGTTTGTGGGGCTGGTGGTGGCGGGGCTGGGCAGTATGTGGCTGGCCGTCGCGGCCGATGTGGGCACCTCCCTCGTGGTCACACTAAATGGGATGCGGCTAATGGGGAAGAAATAAAAAAGAGGAGATTGAGCGGTTAATCCGCCCAATCTCCTCTTCTCGTAGGCTCCGCATGATGATTTGTCCTAAACCCGTGTCGAGTAGGTTCCTTCGGTCGTGTTGACGCGAATGGTATCGCCTGTGTTGACAAAGAGGGGGGTGCGCACGCGCAAGCCCGTTTCGGTGATGACCTCTTTGGTTGCGCCCGAGGCGGTATCGCCTGCCACAGCATTTTCCGATTCCACCACCAACAAATCCATCGTTTGGGGGAGGGCGTAATCCACTACTTCGGTATCATAAAAGAGCAATTCTAGCTCCATTGATTCCTTGAGGTAGTTTTTGTGGTCTTCGAGGAGGGCATGGGTCACTAAGACTTGCTCGTAGGTGGCCACGTCCATGAACACGTAAAATGTGCCATCATCGTACAAGTATTGCATGGCCCGCTTTTCGATGCGGATGTCCTCGACTCGGTCGCCCGAGGTGAAGGTGATTTGCAGGTTGGCACCTGTGCGCACATTGCGAACGGTGACGCGAATGGTGGCCTTGCCACGGCCGGGTTTGTTGTGGCTATATTCCAGCACACGATACAGGTTGTTGTCGTGCAGGAAAGTAATGCCACGGCGCAATTGATTGACATCAATCATGGTGGTTGATTCTCCTATGGATAGATTTTCAGGTGAAGGTGGGGGGCTGGCGGTGTTTATTCAGCGGTGAAAGGGTCGGGTTGGGAGCGGCGTTGCCACCAGAGGGTAACGGCCGTTAACCCCATCAGCAACAGCAACCCCGCCATAAACCAAATCATATCGTTTAAGGAGGTGGCACTGCTGATGCTAAATTCTCCTAAATCAATGGCGGACGGTTCTAAGCCTTTCATCATAACCTCTTGGCCAACGGTTGCAGTTTACCACAATTAGGGCAGAATTGCATTTGGCCTTCGTCATTTGTCATTGGCTCAACATTTTCAACAACCACGTAAAAGCTGACTAGCTGACTAGCTGAGAGCTACCTATGAATAAAGAAGTGATTGCGACTGAACAGGCCCCCAAAGCGGTTGGCCCTTACTCCCAAGCGATTCGGGTGGGAGATTTGATTTACACCTCGGGTCAGATTGGCCTTGACCCAGCCACGGGCAAGTTGGTGGCGGGGGCAGATGCGGCCGAGACGATTCAACTGCAAACGACGCAGGTGTTGCGGAATTTGACGGCCGTGCTGGAAGCGGCCGACAGTAGCCTGCACCACGTCGTCAAAACCACCGTCTTCCTCGAATCCATGAGCGATTACGCGGCCGTGAACGTCATCTACGCCCAATTTTTTGGCGAAACCCCACCCGCCCGCTCGGCCGTGGCCGTGGCTGGCCTCCCCTTGGGCGCAAAAGTAGAAATTGAAGCGGTGGCGATACTGAAATAATGGGTTATTGGTTATTCGTTACTGGTTATTTATGGTTGGTTAAAGGAAGAACTGAAACACACCAGCCACCAGCAACCAATAACGACTAACGACTAACGAGTAACACCTGTGGCCAACGAACGTATTTTGGTGGTAGATGATGAGGCGAATATCCGCGACTTGGCCAGTTTGTATCTGGAACAAGCGGGGTATGTGGTGGAGAGCGCGGCCGACGGCCGTCAGGCTCTCGACAAAATCGCCCAAAACGTGCCCGATTTAGTCGTGCTCGATTTAATGTTACCCGTGGTGGATGGCTGGGAGGTGTGCCGCAAGGTGCGGGCGGAGTATGAGGCCACGGCCGTGCTGATGCTGACGGCGCGGGACGACGATATAGACAAAATTGTGGGGCTGGAAATGGGCGCGGACGATTACATGACCAAGCCCTTTAACCCGCGTGAGTTGGTGGCGCGGGTGCGAGCCATTTTGCGCCGGGCGACGGCCGTGCCCACGGCCGCTGGGGTGGGGGATGTGCGCCAACTCGGCCGTCTCCAGCTCAGCCCCGCCAGCCGAGAAGTGATGGTCAATGGCCAGCGCGTGCCCCTCCGCGCCAAAGAGTTCGATTTGCTCCTGACCCTGCTCGACCACGCCAACCAAGTCCTCTCCCGCGACCAATTGCTCGATTTGGTGTGGGGGTACGAGTATTACGGCAACACCCGCACGGTAGATGTCCATGTCGCCCATCTGCGCGAAAAACTGACCGATAGCGAGTTGCACATCGAAACAGTTTGGGGCATGGGGTATAAGCTGAGAGGAGGGGGGGGAGCCACCCGCCGCTAAAGGGGGGGAGAAATAGAGGGTGGGAGATTGTTCACGGCGCACCCTAGCCTCTCTTAGCGAACGCCACACGTTTCAACACCTCAATCCTCCTCTCTTACTCCCCTCCTCTTCCTTCCGCAAGTGGAGCAACACGGCCGACAACACGGCCATCCCCCCTACCAACAACCAATTCTGCACCGTCAGCCGCCGCTCGATGCGCTCGAGGCGGCGTTCGCTGATGGGATTGCTGGTTTGCACCCGCAAACGGCCGTTTTCGGCCGCCCGCAACACCCGTTGCAGTTGGGCGGGCATCCCCAAATAGGGGCGCACCGTATCAACCAAGCGGAGCAACGATTCGCGGCTCAGTTCAAACTGCGGCCGTTGCGCGTTAAACATCTCCAAGCCATACCGCTCAATCTGATACCACGGATTCACCTCGGGGTAGAGAGCCGAGGCGATGCCCGAGAGAATGCCAAGGGCACGGCCGAGGTAGATAAAATCTTGCGGGATTTGGAAGGGAAAATCGAACAAAATATCCC
The DNA here is from genome assembly GCA_016711405.1 of Candidatus Hadersleviella danica. GTDB lineage: Bacteria > Chloroflexota > Anaerolineae > Promineifilales > Promineifilaceae > Hadersleviella > Hadersleviella danica. The sequence goes on from JADJSZ010000002.1 coordinate 123,264, forward strand.
GAAACTCCTGCCCAATTTGTTGGATTTCGGCGGGGTCGGGGTTGCTCAATTCGCGCAAATTGCGCCCTTCCAGCCGCTCCATCAACACCGCTTGCGCTTGGATAATGCGTTCCAAATCGCTCCCCGGCAGGAAAAAGCCCATGCGGTCATAGGCGTTAATCACGGCGCGGGCATCGTTTTGGACAACGCCAATCAGCACTTGGCTCAAATTGGTTCGCAAATCATCGGGGATGCGGCCGACCATCCCAAAATCAATGAAGATGATTTGGAACGGCCGTACCCGCCCCTCGGCCAACTCCTCCTCGTCTAGCGGCTGGCCCACAGGGCGAATAAAAATGTTGCCGGGGTGCGGGTCGGCGTGGAAAAAGCCCTGTTTGAACAGTTGGTACAGGTACACCTCGATGAGCAGTTCTGCCACCGCATGGGTATCTATCCCCGCCGCCTTAATTTTTTCAACCTCGTTAATTTTGGGGTTTTCGACGTTTTCCAGCACCACCACGCGGGGGGTGCAAAGCTCCTCATACACCTTGGGAATGTAGACCCGTGGCTCGTGGGCGAACATTTTGGCGAACTTTTGGGCGTGGAACACCTCCGCCTCGTAGTCCAATTCCTCCCACAGGGTGCGGGCAAATTCCTCGAGCAGGGCGGGTATATCGGCGCGGCGGCGGATGGGGCGATAGCGCATGACCCACGGGGCGATGGCGCGTAACGCGGCCAAATCGGTGTGGACAATGGTGGCGATGTTCGGCCGTTGCACCTTCAGCACCACCGCTTGCCCTGTCGTGAGGGTGGCGCGAACCGTTTGGCCGAGGGAGGCGGCGGCCAACGGCTCGAACTCGACATGGGCAAAGTGGGTGGTTAAATCGGGGTATTCGCGGCGCAGGATGGTTTCGAGGTCGGCCGCACTGATGGCGGGCACTTCATCTTGCAACCCTTGCAATTCTTGGGTGATTTCGGGGGGGAGTACGTCGACGCGGGCGCTGAGGAATTGGCCCAGTTTGATGAGCACCCCGCCCATTTCGATGGCGAGGTAGCGGAAGTTCCGCGCCATTTGGCGGAACCGGCGCGGCCGACTGCGCCGAATGGCATGGCCGACAAAGGGGATGCGGCCGAGGGTAATATCTACAAAGGCGAGTTGGATAATAATGGCCGCAAAAAAGCGCACGATGCGCCAATAACAGCACTCAGCACTTTCTACTTAACTACGCTTTGGCGACGGCTTCCATGGAGGCGGTGGCGCGTTGGGTTTCGACGGCCGTTAGCCCGCTGTTAATCTCGTGGTCGTATTTGCCCGCCAAAAGTTCGCGGTAAAACTGGTAATTTACCCCAATCACCTTCTCATCATCGGGATAGCGGTGGTAATTTTCCTTCGACATCAGGCTCTTGCCTTCGGCGATGAGCTGATAGCCGAGGGCGGAGCCGGGGTACGGGGCATAGAACGAAATGGAGGGCATCACGTACTTCATCCGCTTCAGCATCCGCATCGTCTTAAACGCATCCTCGGGCAACTCACCGGGAATACCCAACATGATGTTGGACCAAAAATAGGGGATGATTTTGCCCTTGCGCTTCTGTTCATCGGCAATGCGGTTGAGCAAATCAATGGCGAAGTAGTTGTCCTCTTCCGTACATTCTTTGTTCAGCAAGCGCAAAATGCGGTCGCTCCCCGATTCAAAACCAATGGAAATCGTCGTCCAGTTGGTCTCTTTGACCAACGCCTCGAACAAATCGGGCCATTGGCGCACAGTGTCCGCTCGGCCAGCCGCCCAATACGGCCACGGCTTGTTCGCTTTGCGGGGGTACTTTTCAATCCACTCCTCCAGCCAACTTGGCCCTTGGAAGAACATCGAATCGTGGATGACCACCGAGCCAACGCCGTATTTGCGGTCAAGGTAGTTCAACTCGTCAATGACAGAGTCTACGGACGGCCGTCCCATGTTGGGAATGTAGGAATTTTCGTTGCAGAAGACGCATTGCCACGGGCACACGCGGCTGGTCATCAGCGTGACCACAGGGGGTGGCCCCCAGCCGCACTCGGGTTCGAGCGGCCAGTTAAAGTTCTTGGCCAATTTGCGACTGGTTGGTTTTGGCCATAACTCGCGGTCAATTTTGGGCCATTCGGCCATAGATTTGGCGCCCACACCCATCACCAAGCGAGGAAACGCGGCTGGGTCGCGCACCAAATCCAAAATGATGTTTTCGCCGGGGCCTTGGCAAACAATGTCGAACTCATCCACGGCCAGCATCTCATCGCTGGCCACGGTGGCGTGCATCCCACCCACAATCACCCAACTTTGGGGGTTGAGTTCTTTGAAGATTTTGGCCGCTTTATAGGCCACGGGATAGGTGTAACTGCGGACATTCATCAGCAGAATTTCATATCCCTTTAGTTGGGTGGCCAATTGCTCCCATGAGGTGGCCGCACGGGTGGAAGCCAAATCGGTGAGGATGCCGTTTTGGTGCATGATGGGGCGGAGCAAGCCAAGGCCGTGGTCTTGCCATTGCTCGTGTGGCCCCGCAGGGTTGACAAGGTCGCCCAAGTCGCCCAAGTCGAGCCACAAGATTTTATTTTTCGTTGGGGTGTGGAATGGCCAAAGGTTCATAGTAGCCTATCAGTCTATCAGTCGGTCAGCTTGTCCGCCGACCCATCTGGTAGGGTAAAGGTATCGTCAATGGCGCATCCATTCATAATTCACCATTAACTGTTCACAATTCACAATTAGAGCGGCCGTCGGCCGTTGAAGCCGCTGTCTAAATCGTGGTAAGCGGTAATTTGGGATTCGCCGTAGCGCCAGCAGAGGTAGACTTCACGGCCGTCTACCAATCCCAAAAAGTCCACCACCCCCAGCCGCAAATCTTTGACAATGCACCCATAGGCGCGAATGGCGGCCAACAGTTGCTCCATCGCCTCGAAATCTTGCACCATGCGGTTGCCCAAGGGACTGCCGACGTTGTGGTGGGCATACTGAAGCATGGCTCCAAGTTCGCGGTGGTGGGTGGCCACACGCGCTTGCCGCTCGAGGAGTTCGCCCATTAACGGCCGAATCTCGGGCAACAACGCATTCGCTTCTGCGGGGGTGAAAAAACGAGCTGGCATAGGGGGGGAATTCGTTATTGGGTGTCTACACCAGTAGCCAATAACGAATAACGAGTAACTAAAAAGGGGTGACATTTGTCACCCCTCAAGATTCGTGGGACTGTTGGGAAATCAATAGCCAATAACGAGTAATCAATAACTCTTCTTAGCCACAGCCGCCACTACCGCAACCACACCCTGCGCCTGCGGCCGTGGCTTCGCCATTCTTGGGCTTGAAGGAAGTGCCGCAACCGCACGAAGCGGCGGCGTTGGGGTTTTCAATCTTGAACCCGCCGCCCATGATGTTGTCTTCAAAGTCAATGACGGCATTCTCGAGGTACATCATGCTGGTGGGGTCTACGAAGACGCGGAAGCCAGTGCCTTCGAGAACGTTGTCATACGGCCGTGCTTCTGCTTCCAACGCCATCCCATATTGCATCCCCGAGCAACCACCGCCCGAGATAAAAACGCGCAAACCGTAATCGGGCACGTTCTTGGAAATGAGTAAATCGCGCACTTTTTGCCCAGCGGCGGGGGTAATGGTGATAACGCCTGTATTTTCTAAGACATCTGCGAACATGGGGAAAGCCTCCAAATAACAAACTTTCAAGGGTTATTAAAACTTGAGAAGTTTAGAACGGTTTCAGAATGAGTTATGGGTCGCATTTTAGCAACATTGCTAGGGGGTGTCAATTTTTATCATTATTCTCAGAAAAAGTCTTATGGGGTGTTACTTGTTACTCGCTATTGGTTATTCGTTATGTAAATGGCTGAACAATAACCAAATAACGAATAACCCATCTCCCCCCTACCTTGCCCAAACAGGGTGATTCTTGTATCTTACGCGCCATTCTAATTTGTAATAAAGGAGAGACAACGCAAGGCAAAAAGCAGAGTAAAAAGCGAGAAGTGAAAAAGGAGTGATGTGCCTTTTTATCTTTTACTTTTTACTTTTCACCCTCCAGCCCTTGTTGATTGTAGACACAGTATGACGACAACCAATCAGGCGCCAAAGCGCACTTTGCGGGATTATGTGGGGCTGGCGGCGAGGGGGTTTTGCATGGGCGCGGCCGATGTCGTGCCGGGTGTTTCGGGGGGAACCATGGCCTTCATCCTCGGCATTTATGAGGAGCTGATAAATTCCATCCGCACCGTCGGCCAGCCCGATTTTTTGCGGCTGGTGTTCAAGTTTCGCTTGCGCGAGATGTTTGCCATGCTGAATTGGCAATTTTTGGTGGCGGTTTTGGTGGGGATTTTTACGGCCGTACTCACCCTCGCCCCAGTCATCGAAACCCTGCTTGAAACCCAACCCGTTTATTTGTGGAGCTTTTTCTTCGGCCTCGTCCTCGCTTCTATTGTCACCGTGCGGACGCGCATCAAGGCATGGAGCCTCAATCCAATCATTGGCTTTGTGCTGGGTACTGTCGGGGCTTTTCTCCTCGTTGGGCTGGTGCCCACCCAAACCCCCAACGATTGGTGGTTCCTCATTCTGAGCGGCATGGTGGCCATTTGCGCCATGATTTTGCCCGGTATTTCAGGCTCCTTCATTTTGGTTCTGCTCGGCAAATACCAATACATCCTCAGTGCGGTCAACGACCGCGATCTTTTAACTGTCGCAATGGTCGGCATTGGGGCGGTGGTGGGCATTGTCACCATTGCCCAACTGTTGGGCTGGTTGTTTAAGAATTACCATGATGTGACCGTGGCCGTGCTGATTGGTTTTATGTTGGGCAGTTTGCGCAAGGTGTGGCCGTGGAAAGATCCCATCAGTTGGCTCCAAGATGCGGCTGGCAATTTTGTCCTGAGTGATGGCCACCAGATTGTCATCGAAGAGCACAATTATTTGCCCACCCTCGGCCGCAACGGAGCCACCGAAATCTTGGTCGCCGTAGCCATTATGGCCGCTGGCCTCGTCCTCGTCATTGTGCTGGAGCGATTGGCGAATGGGACTCAACCAGTGAGAAGTGAGAAGTGAGAAGCGAGCCGTAAGCTCTCTGGCTTACGGCTTACAGCTTATAGCTGACAGCCTATTATGAGAGACACCAAACGCATCAAAGCTGTTATTTTTGACCTTGACGACACCCTGATTAGCTGGGAAAAACTAGCCCATATGAGTTGGCGTGAGTTTAATCGGCCGAAATACGACCGCATTCACGACCTTGTCACTCAATGGGGGCATACTTTGCCACCGAAAGAGCAATTCGCCGATGTCATTAACGAACTCAATCGGCAATCGTGGGAGAAAGCGTTGGAGACGGGACGCGCCGAGGGATTGGCGGCCGTGCTTCTGCGTGGCCTCGCCTTTTGCGGGGTAGATACGGCCGACCTCACCCCCCAACCCATCCTCGAAGCATACCAATGGGAACCCCTCCCCGGCGTGACTCCCTTCCCCGATGCCCATGCTGTCCTCGAGGCCATCCAAGCCCAAGGGTACAAAATTGGCCTAATCACCAACGCCTACCAACCCATGTGGATGCGCGACAACGAACTGGCGCATTACGATTTGCTCCGCTTCTTCACCGCCCGCATCACCTCGGGCGATACAGGTTTTCTGAAACCCCATCCCGCCGTTTATTGGCGCATGTTGGGCTTGCTCAACCTCATGCCCCACGAAGCCATCTTTGTGGGCGACCGCCCCACCCACGACATTCAGGGAGCGCACAGCGTCGGCATGACGGCCGTGCTCATGGCTCCCCCTTACCTCAACCACGACCTCGGCGGGCAAACACCCGACTTTACCATCGCTTCCCTCAGCGAACTCCTCCCCATCCTAGAACAATTGGGATAATGGGATAAGGAGTTATTCGTTCTTCGTTCTGGTTATTCGTTACTCTCGAGACACCAATAACCAATAACGAGTAACCAAATAACGAATAACACCTATGGACGACAAAAAACTCGCCAAACAAGCGGAAAAAGAGCGCAAAGCGGCCGAAAAAGCGGCGCGTGATGAACAACGCCAAAAAGAGAAAACAGCCCGCGATTTGCGGCGCACCATCTCCAGCTACACCCGTGAGCAAATCAAAGAGCCAGAGATGGCCCAAGAATTTGCCAAAGCAGTCACCCAATTTTGGAATGGCCACTACACCATCGAAACGGCTGACGAAATGGACATGAACGAAGCATTTCGCTTCTTCGATTGGTTCACCTTTGACTATGCCCTACCCGATGGAGAACGGCTCATCGAGCGTTTTGCCACCGAAATGCGCGACGAAATTACGGTCTACCAGCAGGAAATCCTGAGTGAGTGGCTAGATGCCCCCGCCAGCTCGGTCTATATCTACGAAGGGTTTGATGGCTTCAGCCAGCAATTTAAGCTCCGCGACTTCTTCAACGAAGAGGAAACGTACATCGTCTTCAGCGGGGCGGGAAGCGGCCGTGCCAAGCCCGAAGACCTCATCATGGCTCGCCTCGTCCCCGTCGGCGAGCGGCTCGAATTCAGCACCGTGGCCGCCTACATCCCCCGCGCCGAAGTGGGCGACCTGATGGAACAATTAACGGCCGCCCGCCACGAAGGCGAAGAACACCAAACCTTCATGCGCCGCGCTGGCAATCTCATCATCGTCCACCACGCCCTCGCCCAAGCCGAAGCCAACGACCGCTACCCCGTCGTCCGCCTCGACCCCAAACGAGTAGACAAAGCCATCCAGCGCACGGCCAAGAAAGTCGTCATGAAAGTACGGCGGAAATGAGCTAGTCAGCCAGTCAGCCAGTCAGCGAAAAAGCTGACTGGCTGAAATGCTGACTAGCTGAAATGCTGACCCGCTGACCAGCTAACCCATGCCCACCCTCCAAATCCTCCCCCAACCCACCCCCTTGCGCGGCACAATTAGCGTGCCGGGCGATAAATCCATTAGCCACCGCGCCATTATGTTTGGCGCCATTGCCAACGGCGTGAGCCATATTCGCAAATGGTTGCCCGCAGGCGACACCTTGGCCACCCTCAACGCCTTCCGCCAACTGGGGGTGCAAATCGAGGTGGTGGAGCATTCCCCTCAAGATTGGGAACTGACCATTCACGGCCGTGGCCTGCACGGCCTGCTCCCCCCTGAAAAACCGCTCAACTTTGTCAATGCGGGCACGGGCATTCGGCTGGCGGCGGGCTTGCTGGCAGGGCAGGCGTTTCCTGTCACCTTGGATGGCAGTGAACAGCTCCGCAAACGGCCGATGAACCGCATCGCCGAGCCGTTGCGCCACATGGGGGCGCAAATTGCGGCCGAAAACGGCCGTGCCCCGCTCCACATCACCCCCACCCCCCTGCAAGGCATCAGCTACACCATGAGCGTGGCCAGTGCCCAAGTCAAAAGTGCCCTTTTGCTGGCGGGTCTCTACGCCACAGGTTCTACCCGCATCTACCAGCCCGGCCCTGCCCGTGACCACACTGAGCGGATGCTCATGGCGATGGGGGTCGAAATCGAACAAGATGGAGATTGGGTCGTTTTACACCGCATCCCCGATCACCTCGAGCCGCTCGACTTGACAGTGCCGGGCGACCCCTCCTCGGCCGCGTTTCCCCTTGTGGCCGCCCTGCTCGTGCCCCATTCCGACATTCTCATCGAAAATGTGGGGCTGAACGACACCCGCACGGGCATTTTCGATTTGCTCCGCCAGATGGGGGGGGATTTTGAGTTCCTCAACGAACGCGTGACAGGCGGCGAACCAGCGGGGGATGTGCGCGTGCGCGGGAGCGAATTAAACGCGGCCGAGGCCAGCGGCACACTCGTTGTCCGCGCCATTGATGAGTTCCCCGTGTGGGCGGTGGCCACCAGCCAAGCCAATGGCCTCAGCATGGTGCGCGAGGCGGCCGAGTTGCGCGTCAAAGAGGTAGACCGCATCAGCATGTTGGCGGCCGAATTGCGCCGCATGGGGGTGCAGATGGCCGAACTGCCCGATGGCTTTACCGTGACAGGGCCGACACGGTTGCAGGGGGCGGCCGTGGACAGCCATGACGACCACCGCTTGGGCATGTCGCTGGCCGTGGCGGGTCTCATCGCCAACTCCCCCACCCTCATCCACGATGCGGGCTGTGTGGCGGATAGCTTCCCCGGCTTCGTCGAAACGATGCAATCCCTCGGGGCGCAAATGGGTTGGGTGGGCACTAGCCACTAACCACTCCGCACTAACCACTGCCTCCATGCCCAAACGCTTGTTGCTCATCCTCTTATGGGGCTTTCTGCTGGGGTGTGGCCAAACGGCCACACCACCACCTTCCCCTACGCCTGTGCCCCCCACCAGCACCACGGCCGCCATTGCCCTACTCCCCACCCATACGCCCACAACACCCGCAACGCTCACCCCCATCCCCAGCCTCACCTACACGCCCACGCCTAGCCCCACCAACACCCCCACTGCCACCTCTACGGCGACAGCCACACCGACCATCACCCCCACCCCCACAGAAGAGCCGAGCTATGAAGTGAAACTCGCGGCCGTGGGCGATTTGATGTTCGACCGCACCTTGGGGCGCGTCTTGCGCGACGGCCGTCTCGACTATCCCTTTGCAGGGGTGGTGGAATACCTCATCAACGCCGACGTAACCGTTGGCAACCTCGAGACAGCCTTGGGCACGGGTGGCGAACCTGCTCCCAAAGCGTACCCCTTTATCTCGCCCCCCGAAACGGCCGAATCCCTCGCCCGCGCAGGCTTCGACATCGTTTCCCTCGCCAACAACCACGCCCTTGATTACGGAACGGAGACGCTGATGGAGGGCATTGGCCTCCTGCGGGCGGCCGGGGTGGAGCCAATCGGGGCGGGAGCCAACGCGGCCGAGGCCCGCCGCCCCTATATCATCGAAGTGAACGGCCTGCGCCTCGCCTTTTTGGCCTATGCCAACGTGCCCGTCGAGGCGCGTTCCTTTTATGATGTGCAAATTTGGGATGCCACCGAGGATACGCCTGGCATGGCGTGGGGCACTGTGGAGCGGGTGGTGGAAGATGTGTCGGCCGTGGCTCCCCTTGTAGACCATGTCATTGTCGTCGTTCATGCGGGCTACGAATATGTCAAAGGCCCCAGCAACGAGCAATACAACATCTCCCACGCCGCTATTGATGCGGGAGCCACGCTGTACATTGGCCACCATGCCCACATCTTGCAAGCCATTGAGCAGTACCAAAACGGACTCATCGTCTACAGTTTGGGCAATTTCGCCTTCAATATAGATGGCCCGCCCGAAACGGCCATTATCCACATTACGTTGGGGCAAGAGGGGGTACTCGACTGGCGGCTTTTCCCAGCGATGGTCACCGAGACGGGCGCACCGCGCATGGCCACGGCCGAAGAAACAGCCCGCATTCTGGCTGATGTGCCGCTGTATATCACCCAATCATGGGTTCCCCGCGAATAAACGTACCAAATACCCAGTTACCAAGACACCCCAACTTCATCTCCCCTTGAAAATACACCCTGAAAGGGTTATGATTTTCCCTAACTCGCCCAGCGAGTACACACTTAATTTTGACGCTCTAATTGTAGTGACCACAATTCATTTCCTTGCAAGACCTCGGCCGTAGGGCTATTTTGGGCTTGTTAGGCTTGCTACCTAGTCGTAATTCAATGGGAATCGTTAACCCGCACAGGGCAATGGATTGACCACTGAATAACCTTTCTATGAGGAAGGCAACCCGTGAGTGAAGTAAAAAAGCAAATCCTCATTGTTGAAGACGATACAGACCTCGTGGACATGCTCAGTGCCTATTTCCGGGTGCAAGGGTATGAAGTGCGTACCGCCTCTTGGGGCGAAGATGCCGTGCGAAGCGCCGTAGACAAACCACCTGATTTGGCTCTGTTAGACATCCGCCTGCCCGATATTGACGGCTTTGAGGTGTGCCGGCGTTTGCGCCAAGTGCGCCGCACCCAAAATTTGCCCGTCATTTTCCTAACCGAAAAGCGGGAGCGGCACGACAGGCTCTCGGGTTTAGAATTGGGAGCCGTGGATTACATTACCAAACCCTTTGATGTACAAGAGTTGCGCTTACGGGTGCGAAATGTCCTCCGCCGCGCCAGTTTTCAGACAATGGTCAACCCCATCACAGGCTTGCCCGAGGGGCCATTGGTCATGGAAAAGCTGGAGACGATGTTGCACCAACCCAATTGGGGTGTCGTCCTAGCGGGTGTGCGCAATCTCAGCCCGTTCCGCGACAAATATGGCTTTGTCGCTTCTGATGATGTGGCGCGGGCGGTCAGTTTGATGTTGGTGAAAACGTTGCAAGAGCAACAAAACGGCGAACCCGACTCCGATTTTATCGGGCATGTGGATTCGGCCGATTTTGTGATTATTACCACGGCCGACAAAGCCTCCCGCCTCGCCCGCAAGTGCGAAATGCGCCTCGAACCATCCCTGCCCTACTTTTACCCCGCTGTAGACCGCGAAGGCGTGACCCAAAAACCAAGCAGTGAACGGCTGGCCGTGAACGTCACCAGCCTCTCGGCCGATAGTGGCCCAGTGCGGAGCTTAGACGAGCTACGCCGCGCCTTGGCCACCGCCACAGCGATGGTATAAAAAGCGAGAGGAAGGAGTTCTGAAATAAAAAAGCCCCGTGCTAACCAGCACGGGGCTTTTTTTGTCGCCAAGGGCACAAAGGGTTTGGGGGGGGGCTTTCGGGGGGGGGGGGGGGGGGGGGGGGGGGGGGGGGGGGCGGCGCCCCCCCGGGGGGGGGGGGGGGGGGGGGGGGGGGGGGGGGGGGGGGGGGGTTTGACCTTTTTTGATCCTTAGCGGAATAGTTCGCGCACAATGATATTGCGCTGGATTTGGCTGGTGCCTTCGTAGATTTGGTAAATCTTAATGTCGCGCATCAGCTTTTCAACAGGGTATTCGGACATGTAGCCATAGCCACCGAACACTTGCACGGCGTCGGTCGTTACTTTCATGGCCATATCGGCCGCTTTGGCCTTGGCAAAGGCGGCGGCCGTGGTATTGCGCGAGCCGCTATCCACCGACCACGCCGCTTTCCACATCAGCATCCGCGCCGCTTCCACTTCAATGGCCATATCGGCCATCATGTGACCAATCGCTTGGTGTTGCCAGATGGGCATCCCCATTGTGGTGCGCTCTTTGGCGTATTTGATGGCCTCATCAAGGGCGCGTTGCGCCACCCCAACAGCCCCAGCGGCCACCGACGGCCGACTGTAGTCAAACACCTTCATGGCGTTGATGAAACCCGAGCCTTCCTCGCCCAGTCGGTTGGCCACGGGCACGCGCACGTTGTCGAAAATGACCTCGGCCGTGTCGGAAGCGTGTTGGCCCATCTTGTTAAATGGCTTGCCCACGCTCACGCCTTCCCACTCGCGCTCCACCACAAAAAAGGTCATGCCGCCATAACGCCGCTTGCGGTCGTCGCGCACATCGGGGTTGGTGTAGGCCAACACGGTGTAGAAGTTGGCGTTGGTGGCGCCTGTGATGAAGGTTTTGCCGCCGTTGAGGATGTAGTGGTCGCCGTCGCGCACGGCCGTTGTCTTAATCCCCGCCACATCGGACCCCGCTTCGGGTTCGGTGACGCAATAAGCGCAGAGGGAGCCATTGGCCATACGGCCGCCATATTCTGATTTTTGCTCCTCACTGCCGCCCACCAAAATGGGCAACATCCCCAAGCTGTTCACCCCAATGGCGGTGCTAATGCCCGAACAGCCCCACGCCAACTCCTCACTCACCAAGCATTCGTCGAACATGCTCAGGCCGAGGCCGCCATATTTTTCGGGGGTGTTCATCGTGGTCAGCCCCAACTCTTGCGCCTTCTTGATGACAGGCCAAGGGTATTCGTGGGTGCGGTCATAATGCTCCGCAACAGGAGCAATTTCGTTGCGAGCAAAATCACGCGCCAATTGCTGAATCATCTTTTGCTCTTCGGTGAGGGCGAAACCGACCCCAACCATGCCAGAGGTTTGTGTGCCATGTGCCATGTCTTTGTCTCCTTTTGAGTAGTGGTTAGTGAGTAGTGTTCAGTGAGTAGTGAATAGTGAATAGTGGGTAGTTGTGTCATTTTCTAGCCACTAGCCACTAACCACTTACTAAGCGATTAGCTAAAAAATACATTATAAAAACTGGCGCGGCAGCGCCATTCGAGAAACAGAGAAATTTATGCTTTGGCGATTGGCTCTTCGCCGTTTTCGGGGCGCACCCCTTGTTGTTCCGCTTTGACGAGGTCAATGGTCATTACGCCATCTTCGTGGCCGTTGTCTATGACCACCTCACGGCCGATGGCGCGGTTTTGGGCGATGGGGCCTTCTACCGTCACTTTGGCAAGGCTGAAGCCCGTGATGCGCCCTTCGGTGTCTAAAATGACATCGCCCAGAACGGCCAGTTTGGTGCCGCCGGGGGTGTCTATGCCCCGCCCTTCCAAATCGGCCAAACGCAACCAGTCGGTAATATCCACAGCTTTGCTGTCGGTAACGGCTTCGCTGTCGCGCACCAGAATGGCATCTACGCCAAAGACGACGACTTGCTCACGGGAGATGAGGTTGTCTTTGCGGCGGATAATGCCTTCACGGCCGAGGTGCAACCCTGTCATCCAGTACAAATTGCGGTCAAGGTAAATATCTTTGACTTTGCCGATGTGACGGCCGTCGCTGATGGTGTAAATGGGTTTGCCGATAAGGTCTTTGCCAAGGCGCATGGTGCTACTCCAAAATGGTGATGTATGGCCACATTATAAGGGAGAACGGGAAAAGTAAGAAGTGAAAAGTAAAAAATGAAGGTGAACAGGCGTGTTTTATGGCTCTATTTGGGCGGTTCCTAGTCGCTCGCCTGTGGCGGGGTCATATAGCCCTACCATGAGGGTGTAGGGTTCTGGCAAATCGGCTGGGACGGGGATGGTGTGCAAATCGGTGATGATTTCCGAGGGGAGCCAACCTGTGGTGGCGCGTGACCAATTGGCTGGCTCGCCATCTGCTTGAGCCACGGGACGGCCGTCGCCCTCTTTGGCCAGCAAATGCACAAAAACGTGATAACTTGTCTCGGTTTTGGCTTCCGCCCGCCAAATGAGTTCGACCTGCAACGTGTCGTTTTGGGTGGTCAGGTTTGCCCCCAGAAGGGTCGCGACTGTTCCCATCGGTGTATCCAAGGGGTAGGCCATATCCGGGGGGGCAAATTGCCGTTCGGGAGCAGTGATGGTGATTGTTTCCAGCCCCACGGTTTGGTCGCCCACGGCCGCTTCCCACTGATAAACCCCTGTGGGCAGGTGGGCGGGCAAGCGCAAAAGCGTTTCGGAACGCCAACGAGACCCTGTTTGCCATTGGGAGAGCGGCAGGGTTGCGATGGGGCGTTCGGCTTGCCACCAACTCACCCCAGCCTCATCGCGCAGGTGCAGGGAGAATGTTTCGGCCGTGGGCTGACCCTCCCCCACCTCCCACAGCAAAGTGACGCGAAGTGGGTCGCCGGGGCGAGCGGTGGCACGGTCTAATTTGCTTCCCAACAAGTGGGGGTTGGTGGTGGTGTGGCGGGGGGTTAGGGCGGGTTCTAGCGGCCGTGCGCCTTGGCTGGCTTTGGTGATGGTGACAGTGGCGATGGTGTGGCTGGCCACCGTTTGCCCCGTATCCTTGCGCACGAGGCCCACCAGCAAGGTGTATGTTTGGGGTGGTGCGCCATCCAAAAAGCGGATGAAGTAAGGATCCATGCGATAGCCATCGAGTGGCCACGGGTCGTCGCCCGCCACAAACCGCCAATCGGACGGCCGTGCCGTCTCTGGTTCGCTCCACAGCAACCCATTGGCATCGAGCAGTTGCAAGCCAATGGCATAATCAAGGCCAATCGGCCGTTGTGGTTGCCAGAACAGTGTCACCAGCAAGGGGTCATCGGCCGCTAATTCCGTGGCCGAAAGCGTGTAACTGAGCAAGCGCAACTCCCCCGCAAAATCAATGGGCGTGATGGCTGGCTGGCCGAGAACACCCTCGGCCAACAACGTCGGGCGGCGCAAGGGTGTATCTACCAAAGTGATGAGGAGCCAGAGGAGAATAACGACAGCAGGGGGGAGGAGGTGGTAAAAGTGAAAGGTGAAAGGTGAAAAGTGAGAGGGCGCTGGTTTGGGTTCGGCCTTTGCTGGTAATTGAGACCAAAGGAGAACGGCCACGGCCGCGAGGAAGGCCACTCCGCTGATAACCGTGCCAAGGCGGCGCACGGCCGTCGCCCCAAACCAGAGGTGCAATTCATGCTCCCCCGTGGGTACGGCCAGCGTGATGAGTCCGTGGGGGGTGCTGGGTGTCAGGGGAAGGGAACTGCCGTTCAGCGTGGCTTGCCAGCCGGGAAAATAAAATTGATTGTAGGTGAGGGTGACGGGCTGACTGACTTGCAGGGTGTAATAGGCATCGGTGGGGTTGTCCACAAGGCGCACGGCCGTGACTCCCTCCGCAGATTGAAGCCTATCAGGGTTGCCTGTGGCGATAAGTGCGTCGCGCTGGGCGGCCGTGTCGGGCAATTCAGTGACCGCGATGGGCAAAAACTCGCCCAAGGTGGTTGTGCCAATAAAGAGCGGGGGGACTTCCGCCCGGCTGACACTTTCTTGGGTAATTTGTTCGGCCACGGGTTCGCGGGGTGGGTAAAGCCACGGGAGGATGGCGAGCAGGAGTGTGGCCGCGAAGAGGAGGGGCAGGAGCTTGGCCACTTTCCCTTCTTGATGAGGTGGCCAAACCAAGGCAATTAAGGCGGCCGTGGCAAGGCTGGTCATGCCCAACATGCGCCACGGATAAAGGGTGAGGTGCAGGAGGGGCAGATTGGCCCACAACCAGCGCGAAAGAGGGGTGGCAAAGAAGAGGGTGGTGAGCAGGACGGCCGTCCATACCCCTATTTGGCGACGGTTAGCGGCCGAAAAGGTGCGCCACCCCATCACCCCCAGCAGAACGACCCATGCCAGAGCGATGAGGGGCAACGGCCGTACCACAGGCGGGTTAATGAGCGCTGGGTCCGCCGGAAAGGCTGGCCAAGCCACCAAGTCGCCCAGCGACAAAAAGTTTTGCTCATAGGTATACCCTTGGCTGATGCTTAAATTGGCACGGGTGGCAGGTTGCTCGACCAGCGCGGGGAGGGCAAAGAAAGCGACCAGCAAGCCACCCCAGAGAAGGGCAAGGAATTGCGTGACAAGTGCTGAGTGCTGAGTGCTGAGTGCTCCCCTGCTCCCCTGCTGGGTAATGCTCCCCTGCTCCCCCCTTGACCCTAGCACCAACCACACCCCTAGTGGGATGGTGAGTTGGAAAAGAAACGCATAGTGGCTGAGAAAGGTGGCGGCGAAGAGCAGCGAGACCACGGCCGCCCGCCGCCACGCCCATCCCCCTTGCCCGACCCGCATCAGCCCCAGCACCAGCCACGGCAACAAGGCGAGGGCTTGCAATTCGGGCGGCGCACCGCGTACATGGGCATCATACAGGAGATAGGGGGAGTAGATGTAAGCCGAAGCGGCGGCGTAACCCGCCAGAACACGGCCGTGGCTCAATTCCCGCCCCAATAAATAGGCCCCACCAGCCGCAACGAATAAATGGATTCCCACGCCAAGGCGATAGGCATTGGTCACCTAAACCGAGTTTGTGGATGGCATAGATGAGGAGATGGCTCAGGCTGGGGAAAAAGTTAAAAACGGGGTAGCCATAGCCATGCACGAGTTCGGCCGACCAGCGTGTATAAACTCCCGCCCCATTCAAGAGCTTGCCCAAGGGCAAAGGTGCGGTGCAGGTGGGGAAATAGGTCGTTGGTGCGGGGCACACCTGCCCCAAAATAGGGGGAGGCGGCTGGAATAACCAGCAAAAGCAGAGCGGCAACAACGAGAAAACGGCGCATTCACAGTTGAGTGAAAATAAAAAAGTCATCAAGGCTGAATAACAGACCTTGATGACTTGGAATAGATGACGAATGGTTAAGCTTTGAGGGTGGTTACTAAATCGCCAACGGGCACAAGCGTCGCCTCCGACTCATGGCGCCGCTTGAGTTCCACGCCGCCGTTCTCGAGGCTTTTTTGCCCCACGGCCACGCGCACGGGAATGCCAATCAGGTCGGCATCTTTGAGTTTGACACCGGGGCTGGACGGCCGGTCGTCGTAGAGGACGGTGAAACCAGCGGCCGTGAGGTCGCGGTAGAGTTGTTCGGCCGTGTCCACTGGTTCTGCCCCTTTGCCAAGGTGCATCAGATGCACATCATAAGGAGCCACGCTGGCGGGCCAGATGATGCCATCTTTGTCGTGGTGCATCTCCACAATAATGGCCATCAGCCGATCCAAGCCGATGCCGTAAGACCCCATGTAGACTAGTTGGGGCTTGCCATTTTCGCCGAGGGCGGTGGTGTTGGTCGGTTCGCTGTAGCGCAAGCCGAGCTTAAAGCAGTGCCCCGCCTCGATGGCTTTGCGAGCCACGAGTTGCCCTTTGCGGCAGACCCCGCAGGTGTGGCCTGTGGCCGCTTCGGCAATATCGGCCAGTTTGGAAATGGCAAAATCGCGGGGATAGTTGGCCCCTGTGTAGTGATAACCCGCTTCGTTGGCTCCAAAAACGTAGTCGCCGCCGTTTTCCAGCGAGCTATCAGCCACGACGAGGATGCCTTGGGCTGTTAAATCGGCCGCGACAGTTAACCCGATGGGCGAGGCGTAGCCGGGCACTGTGCCAGCGGCCGTGATTTCTTCTTCGGTGGCGGGGCGCAAATCCACCCCGCCGAGGGCGTTGCCTAGTTTGGTTTCATTCACATCCAAATCGCCGCGCACAACGACGAAGACGAAACGACCCTCTTTTTCGCCTTTGCCCACAGGCGTGGCCCAATACAGCACCGCCTTGAGCGTTTGGGTGGTGGGCACGCCGACAAAGTTGGCCACATCGGCGATGGTTTTGCAGTTGGGGGTTTCCAACTTGGTGAGGGGGTCGGCCGTGGTTGGCTTTTCGCCGTGGCGCACAAAAACGGCCGCTTCGACATTGGCCGAATAGCCACAGGTGTCGCACTGGATGAACAAATCTTCGCCTTGCTCGTGGGCTATCACAAATTCGTGGGAGGATTTGCCCCCATTGCGCCTACATCGGCACTGACGGCGATGACTTCGATGCCGCACCCGGTTGAAGATGTTGTGGTAGGCCTGCACCATGCTGGGGTAGAACTCGTCGAGGCTTTTCTCGGAGATGTGCATACTGTAGGCATCTTTCATGATGAATTCGCGCAGGCGCAACATGCCCCCACGCGGCCGTGCCTCATCCCTAAATTTTTTGCTGATGTGGTAGATGAGTTGGGGCAAGTCGCGATAACTTTCAACTTCGCGGCCTGTCAAATCTACCACCACCTCTTCATGGGTGGGTGACATGCCATATTCGCGGCTGCCACCCGCTTGGATCCGCATCATAATGCTCTTCATCTCTTCCCAGCGGCCTGTGACATCCCAAATGGCTTTGGGGTGTAGGTTGGGCATGAGCATCTCTTGGCCACCCAATGCGTCCATCTCCTCTTCCATGATGCGTTGGATGTTGCGGAGGACGCGGTAGCCGAAGGGCATGTAGGTGTAGATACCAGCTCCGAGCGGCCGTACAAAGTTGCCGCGAATGAGCAATTGGTGGCTGGCCAGTTCTGCCTCGGCGGGTGCTTCGCGCAGGGTTTTTCCAAATGTTTGTGATAAACGCATGAGGTTGGGGGGGAGTATTCGTTATTGGGTTATTTGGTTATTTGTTATTGAGTTATTCGTTATTGGGGAGTACCATAACCAGCAACCAGTAATCACTTAAGTCAGGTGAAAAAGTATAACAGTCTGGCAAAAGGCCGTCAAAAGGGGCTGACCTCTGGTGAAATTCGGCCGAGGTTAAGGGAGTTAGAGGCTGTTTGGTTAAATGTTGGGCTAGGTACTTGCACCTACTCGAGTAATCGTTTAACATAACGGCAGAATGATATTCTAAAAGCCGCTTGCGGCGTGTCAGTGGGTTTCCTACTATCACTTAATTCTTATAAGGAAGGTAAATAATGGCTTACACTTACACCAACTCGAAGGGCACGACTTACGTGTTGCACAATCGTCAAACAACACTCAAGAACGGCCGTACCCAGACCATCTATTTTTTCGCTAAAGAAGCGAAAGATGGTGCGCTAGATGCCGTACCCGCTGGCTACCAAGTTGTGGAGAGCCGCAATGGCTTGCCCGTCTTGAAGAAAGCGGAGTAATTCGCACAAACCTGTGGTTTATCAAAAAAGCCTCGGCCAAACGGCCGAGGCTTTTTAATTTTTAATGGTGAATTGTTAATGCGCTAACCAGTGCTCACGCGCCATTGGCCAAAAGCACGGGTGCTGTTGATGAGGATGGCCATACTTTGGAATAGGTTATGCGCAATGAGGGGCAGGGCGGGGTGGGGGATGGTCGCGCCGATTTGGCTGGCCAGCAAAATGGTGAGGTCGTTGCCCAGCAGTTGGAGCATGGCCATGTGGAGCATTTGGGCATGGGGCACGGCCGAGGTTGAGTAAGTGACCGACGGAACTGCTTGGGCAATGCCAATGAGTTCATGTGCCAAGGTGCGTAAAGCCCCGCTGAAATGAACAAAATCGCCGATGCCGTTCATCGCCTCCAGCGGGTTATCTGATTCATAAAGGGTGAGGGCGGCGAGACGGCCGAGGACGGCCACCATGCGGCTGTGGTATTCGGGGTCGCCATCCAGCGCGGTAGCGCCAATGCCCAGTCGTCGCAAATCGTCGGCCGAATGGCGAATTTTATCCATGCTCCGCTCGAGACTGAGGGCGAAAATCTCGAGTTGCTGTTTTTGGCGCAACACGGCCGCCAACTGGGCCAACTCGGCCAGCATCTCATCCAACCGCCACAAACAGCCCAGCCGAGCGGCGGTGGTGAGGGTATCGGCCGTGGTTTGGGAGAGGTTAACATGGTTGTGGGGCGAGATGGGCTTGCGCGAATCGGCCAGCCGATAGCCCAGCCGTTCGTTGGCCAAATTGGCCAAGACTTCGTTCAGATTGGTGTCGTGGTTGGCTCCCGCTTCGGTTTGGAAGGGGTCTACCACAAATTGGGTGTGCCAGCGCCCTTCAAGCACTTCATCGGCCGCGACGATAATTGCTTGGGCAATTGCCTCGCCTGAAATGATTTGCTCCCCTACTGACTTATCTTTGAACAGACCTAAATCGGCATTGACTTCGGCCGCCGCCCGCTTGACCAAAGCCACGCCCCACACCCATGCGGGGGATGGTTTTTGGCCCGTAATGAGGGCTTGTTCGATGGCTCGTTCGGTTTGTACTCCCCAATATATTTCGGTGGGAAGGCTTCCTTCCGCCAGCGCATTGGGTTCAATACGATACTCCGACATATCACTTCCTTACAACTGCAATCGCTTCGTATTCACAATCGTACTCAATTATAGGTACAGGGAGTTACAACAGGGATTACGGTTGTTTGATGGATATATCTCGGTTTTGGCTTTTTTCTAATCGCAGAGCGCGTCGAGGTGCAGAGGGTCCTCTGGAATTTCCTTTGCGTTTTCCGCTTAAATCCCATTTTTTTGCCAGACTTAGCTCTCATCCCCAAATAACCCCTCTAACCCTTCCGTCCACACATCGTCCAGCGGGTCAAAGGTCAGTTCATTAAACTCTTCGGCCAGTTGGGTCATGTAGGCTTGGATGTCGAAATCGGCCGATTCATCCATCAGCGTGGCTAGTTGCTCATCAAGAGAAAGGCGTAGTTGTAGGCTTTGCTCTTCCAGTTCCCTGAGGTTGAGCCTGAGGCCAAACAGTCGGCCGAGGCGGCGCAAAATGTCGTACCATGCCTTAAAATCGTTTTCGATACGCAACCCTTGGGCGATGGGTTCGTAGCCAAAATCGTAGGCGGGAACCAAGGCGTGGAGTGCGAGCCATGCCAGCTTCTGCTCGGCCGCACGGGCAACCATGTAAGAACCAATGGTGACCCCCCCCTCATAGTTGGAATAATGCATCGCATACTCATCTAGCTCCGCCTTCATGCTGGCCAAACTGTAGGAGCAAGAGATATACCGCTCTTTGTCGTAGGGGATGGAGCCATAGACACCCCCTAGGGCAACCGCTTTTTCAACGCGCAAGGTTTGGGCAAGGTGGAGGAGAACGGCCGCATATTGCTCCACATGCAAATGTGGCTCATCCCCAATAAAAATGAGCAGACCCTGTTCTTCATTCCCTGTGTAGAAAATTTCATTGCGCCGCATTTCCAGCCCCTGCACCATGCCCTCATCTAGTTGAATCATGGGGCGCAAAAAATGATGAGTCCCCGGCAGTTGGAAGAGGTAAAAGTCATCCGGGCGAATTTCGCCAATTTTGCGGGCGTTGGTCAGCTCCACAAGGTATTGGGGTAGGGCGGAGGATGTACTGCCTGCATCTGCCCATTGTCGCCAGCCCAAAATCAGGTGCATGTGCTGGCTACGCGGCCGTTCCCATAAGTTGAGTTGGG
Source organism: Candidatus Hadersleviella danica (assembly GCA_016711405.1). Classification (GTDB taxonomy): domain Bacteria; phylum Chloroflexota; class Anaerolineae; order Promineifilales; family Promineifilaceae; genus Hadersleviella; species Hadersleviella danica. The sequence goes on from JADJSZ010000002.1 coordinate 143,688, forward strand.
GGTAAGTTTCCATGTGAGTGTTGAGTAAGGTACTCGAGAAAAAGATAGAGGGTAGAGATAGAGGAACGCGATAGGCTGAACAACTGCGTTCTCCTCTATCTCTATCTCTTTTCTCTATCTTCTGACTATACCAGCAAGGTGGGGTGGCTGTAAACAAAAAACGGGGTGCTGTCGGCCGACAGCACCCCGCTGAACATGGCGTGGGGGAAGGTTAACGGCGGCGGGTGGGGGCAAGGCGCACGGCCGTGGCCAAACCGAGCAGGAGGAACATGCCGACCGCAAGGGCAACGGGCACGGCCGATTGGCCGAGTTGGAGGTCGCTCAGGGTAACGGCCGTGGGGGTAAAGCTCTCCACCGCGCCCGCATCACAATTTTGGCCCGCACGGGAGAAACCCCGTTGGTCGGTGGCTTCGCAGGTAGCACTACCTGTGTTAACGGCCGAGTTCGTGGAGAGAAGCGGCAAGGCGGGTGGGTGTGTCCCGGCCGTGGGTGCCGCAGGGGTCAATGCCGCAAAATCTGACACGTTGGCATTCTGAGTGAAACCCGTGCAACCAGCGGCCGAGGCATAGCTATTGGTCACATTAAACGTCCCCCCCGCTTGGATAGAACAACTCCCTGCTCCTGAAAATATAGAATTATTGACATTGGCCGTTGCCGTTGAAGCAACACGAATGGCTGTACCTGCCGTTGATGCTGTGTTGTTATGGGTTGTCACATTGTTCAGCGTTACGGTTCCGTCATTGATGGCAATCGCCCCACCATTATTGCCTGTGTTATTCCCTATAAATGTCGTATTGTGAATGCTCCCGCTAGCTGTATCGTAGCGTACCGCACCACCAGATGCGGCCGAATTATTGCCCCCAAAAAAGCTCTCTCTAATAGTTACTGTTGCCCCAGCCCCTGTGGCATAAACAGCACCTGCTGTTGATCCAATCCCTGTGTTGTTAACAATGGATGAGTTCCGAATCGTTAAAGTGGTACCTGCATTAACTCGCAAGACAGAACCACTGCTATTATTTCTGCGGAAATCTTGGAGGATTAATCCATTAATTTCTATTGCCCCACCACTCGTTATGAGTGCGAGAAAGCGGAAATCTGAGGCTCCCCCACCACCATTGATAGTGACACGAGCGTAATTATCCACCCCATTCGTGCCATCAATGATGAGGGTTTTGGCTTGATCCATATTGGGCAGGGCCGCGGCTAGGGTAATATTTACGGGAAATGTGCAGTTAGCAGTAAAGGACACCGTATCAGAAGGATTTCCACTGGTACGAGCGGCATTATAAGCGGCTATAAATTCTGTCGCCCCACAGGGTGCGGCGACTTGAAAGGTGGCCGCTTCGGCCGGGCGAACCCCCACTGTGCCCCACAAAGCGAGTGCCACAAAGAGTGCGATGAGCGAGAGAATCTGTTTGGTTTGCATGGTATACCTTCCTTATTTTGGTCTAGGCGTTGGATACAAAGCTGGAAACAACTTGCCCTTATCCCAAATTTAATTACAAGTAGTACCATAATACCATGTCTTATCTTACGATTGAGGCTTCGCAATGGTTATAAAGTGGTTATAAAAGTTAGAGATAGAAATTGGAGATAGAGGGGAACGCAATAGGCCAGCCTATCATGTTTCCTCTATCTCCATTTCAATAGCCAGAGGTATCTTCTTTGGCTTCGGTGGGCCAGCGTTTGCCTACGGCCGCCGCAATTTTCGCGGCCGTGCGCTCGGGCAAATCTATCCAAATATGGGGGGCACGCTCACAGCGAATCCGCACAAATTTTTGCCATAGCATCTCCTTACTCGTCAACGACAACTCATCCCACGGTACCAAAAACGGCCGATGCCCCGCCCGAAACATCCAAAACACCCCAAACAACAATCCCTCCTCATAAGCGGTAAATTCCACAGCGGCACTGTAATTGGCCCAGCGCATACTCAGCGTTTGCCACTTCCACTGCCCTAGTGGTTCATCCCAAACCGTGGTAAAGGGGTAGGCGGTGGCTAAAGTTCCCCAACCAGCGACGGCCGAAATGAGAAAGATGATGGCCGACCAAAACAAAGGGAATACAATTAGGAAAGCTAAGGTAATAAGAATATAGAGCCAAGTACCGTCCATCATTTTAGCCTCTTTGGGTCATCTACTATTACCCACATCTTTTTCTCTCTGGGAAAACCGCCCTCACAAAACATGGTTGTGGAGAATAGATAGTTTGGGTCATGCTTCAAGTGCAATCCACCCTTATAGATTGGGGGTCTGTTCAATGGCTCCCAAGTGGAAAAACGTTTGCGCTTCGTATTTTTGCTTGCTACAGCCCACCAATAAATTGGCCACCTCTTCCGTGCGAAGCTGAACGGTATAGGTGAGACCCTCGGCCGTGGCAAATTCGATGCACGGCTCGGCGGATAGTTCCACGGCCGTGACCACAAACGCCCCCAATCTCATCTGCCCCGTGTGTTGGCGCACAAAATAATCGGCCGCTTGCACCGCTGGCGCATAACAGGTTCGGCCGCGATACCCCGCCGCCACCACCTCCCCCTGTTGGCTGGCATGAATAATGGCGGGCACACGGCTGGGGCTGATTTGGCCATAATAGACCCCGTGGGGCAACACCACGGCCGTGGCCGCATACCGATGCCCCCCAATGTGTGTGCATTGCCACACCTGTTCGGCGGGCAATTCGGCCGCCATCTGCTGGTAAATGGGCAACCCAAATTTGGCACAACATTGGTCGCGCTTGCCATTGGTGCAGACCAAAAAGAGCGGCGCGGCCGTGTATGCGGGGTGTTGGGCGGCCGTGTCCGCCACCAATTCCGCCACATCCACTGCCAAAAGCGCCTCATCGGTGGCGCAAAACAGGCTGTACAGCCGCTGGTCGCTCTCGCGGGTAATGGCCACAAAAAAATGACGGCCGCTTCCCGCTTGCTCTCGCTCGTGGCGAATAAACAAAACGCGGCTGTGGGGCAACGCGGCCGTTTGGGCCTGCAACCACGCCTGCACGGCCGTGGGCAACTCATTCTGCTCCACCGCCTGCGCTCCCCACGGGCCTGCATACTCTAAAATCAACCAAATCACCGTTTCGTCGGCGGCCGTGCCCGCCAACGGCTCCCCCGTTTGCACAGATTGTACGGCACAAAATTCACTTAAATTTTCAGTTGTCATGGTCATTTGTCATTTGTCATTGGTCACTGGCTCATCTTCCCCAACTACTTTTTGCTCATTGCTCATTGCTAATTCAACCTCACCAATATACCCCTTTTAGACCCAATGTCCCAACATCCCCACACCCCATCTAAACCCCCTATTTGGCGCCAACCCACCACCATCTACCTCTTCATTATCGGAGCCAATTCATTGGGTTTGGCACTCATGTTCACCATGAGCAATGTCTACCGCGTTGGCGCAGGGTTAACCGCCATGCAACTGGTGTTGGTCGGAACCATGCTCGAGCTATCCGTTTTTTTGTTCGAGATACCCACAGGCATTGTGGCCGATGTGTACAGCCGCCGTTTGTCAGTCATTACTGGCTATGCCCTCATTGGGTTGGGCTTTTTACTCGAGGCGGCCGTGCCGTGGGTCGTCACCATTTGGCTGGCGCAATGGGTGTGGGGCATCGGCTACACCTTCACCAGCGGGGCGCGGGAGGCATGGCTGGCCGATGAAGTGGGCGAGGAAAACTTGTCCCATGTTTATTTACGCGCCGCCCAAGTGGGGCAAGCGATGAGCTTGGTGGGCGTGGGGCTGGCCACCCTGTTAGCCACGGTACGGCTCAATCTGCCCATGTGGCTGGGCGGCGGGGTGATGCTGGCCACGGCCGTTGCCCTCGCCTTCACCATGCCCGAAACGGGTTTCCATCCCACCCCCCGCGAAGAGCGCACCACATGGGGGCAAATGGGGCATATTTTCCGCGAGGGCGGCCGTGTCGTGCGCCGCTCCCCCTTGCTGATGACCATCTTTGCCATCTCGCTCTGCATTGGCTTGGCCAGCGAAGGGTTAGACAGGTTCTGGCAAGCCCATTTCCTCACCAATTTTACATTGCCCAACTTGGGGGCGTTGGATAGCGTGGCGTGGTTTGGCATCATGCAAATCGTCACCACCTTGCTGGTGCTGGGGCTAACCCAATGGTTGCGGCGGCGCAACCTAGAGGATGACCAAACGGCCGTGCGCCTCCTTTTTACCCTCAAATTTGTCATGATAGGTGGGGTTTTTGCTTTGGCATGGGCAGGCAACTTTGCCGTGGCCATCGCCGCTTACTGGACAACTTTCGTCTTTCGCTCCCTCACTTACCCCATCTACAACGCATGGCTCATTCGCCAAACAGAGCCACAGGTGCGGGCGACAGTGCTTTCCATGCACGGCCAAATGGATTCGCTGGGCCAAATCGCCAGCGGCCCCCTCATGGGGGTCATTGCCACGGTTGGCTCGTTCCGCTGGGCGCTCACGGCCGTGGGGGTTTTGTGGACGGCCGTCTTGCCTCTGCTCGGCCGTGCCCGTAAACGATAATCTAAAATTATTGGAAATTTGTTGGTTATTTTAATTGTTTGTGCAATAAATTTATTTTTTGCCCAAAACGATACAGAATACTTGACAACGATGCTAAATTATTTTATTATCTTTTTCGTACTGCTATCCTATTTCCACCCCTACCCAATCGCACCAAATCCATAGCGGATTATCGTGCGGCCGTATTTCGGCCGACACAACTGTTTGCACTCCCTCCAGTTACACTCACCACGGTCATAAACATTGGTATATAAGTCTACTCGTGTACTGGTGTGTTTTAATACACCAATAAACCAATACACCAATACACAGAATGCCAAAATATGACCGTGAAAACGATCCACTCACCCCTTCGGACAAAACATCATGGTAATGCCCACAATCGAAAAAACAAAAACAACCTATACCCTCAGCATCGCCCTCTTTGCCATAGGGCTTGTCACAGGGCTTCTTTTTTACACAGTCGCCCTCTGGGGGCGCCTCGAGGCTTCCCAGTTTGAGCCACCCGTCATGGGCGATGAACCACTCGAATCCTTGCGTTGCCCCACCCTCATCACGCCCAATGAAACGAGTTACGCCAGCGCATGGATAGAAAATCCCACCGACCGGCCAATGCCCCGCTTTATCGAAACCCGCATCAGCGAAGGCTCCGTCATCTTTGTGCGCGAACTCGAAGAACGCATTGACTTGCAACCCGGCGAACAACACGAACTCGTCTGGCCCATGACAGCCAGCGATGCGGCATGGGGGCGCATGATTCTCCTGCACGCCACTGTCTTGCGGAACAACACCTTTGCCTCGCAATCGGGTGTTTGTGGCGTGGTTGTGGCCAATGTGCCTTTTGTGACAGGGCGGCAATTATCGGCCGCGCTTCTAACCACCACCGTTTTGGGATTGGTGGTGGGTACGGGGATGTGGTGGACGATTCATCGGCCAGTGGTTGGGCAAGCACTCCAAAAAGGGCAAATGATGGCTATCTTCACCCTCATTCTGCTCATCGGTCTGCTCGTCACCCTCACAGGCCAATGGGTATTTGGCTTAGGCATCTTTGCCATTCTCCTGCTCTTCTCCGTGACCACGTTTGCGCGGTAACGACAAGTATCTCTTCAACCATTCAGCTTTAACCCGTTTTTTCGCCTAGCAAACGGAGATTAAGCATCGGGTAAAGGTTGTGCCACCAGAAAGACAAATGAGGGACAATGAGCAAGGAACAAGGAACAAATATAGTTGGTAAATGGAAGCCAATAACCAATAACGAATAACCAATAACCCTATCAAGGACAATGCTATGTTTCGCAACCGATTCATCACTCTTGTTTTGCTAATTTTGGCTTTGGTGGCGTGCCAAACGGCCGAGGAACCTGCCACCCCCACGGCCGCCCCTCTGCCCACCACCGCCCTAACCGAGACCGCCACGGCCGAACCTGCCCCCACCGATGCCCCCACGGCCGAGCCGACCCTTCCGCCGACCACCGAACCAACGGCCGAACCCACCGCCACACCTGTCGAAGAAGAAGCGGCCGAGGAAGAAGCCACGGCCGTGCCCACCCCCGAACCACCCAGCGTCATCTATGAAGGCATCCAGTTTGAGCAAGGGGGATTGGCCACGGCCGTCCTGCCCACCCTTGTCCCCGAACAAATCACGGGCAATGACGGCCCTTACTGGGACACATACCCCGCCTATTACCAATTCGATTTTGAGGGCTACCCCTTGGAAGAAACCTTCCACACTCCACGCCTCACCATCTACCCCGCCCCTGCCTATGCGGGGCTAAACTTGGCCGCCCGCGAGCAAATCGAAGCCCTGACAACGTTGTTGGCTGACCCAGCCACGGGGTTGGCCCAAGACAACCTGCCCTTCATTCCCCTCTTCAATGCGGCGCAAGTGTTCCACAGCCAAGCGGAAATAGTGGAATTTGGCAACGGCCGTGGTGTGCGCTACCTCACCGCCTATGCCCAAAGCATCTTCCCCCTCAGCAACCAAGAGCTGTTTTACACCTTCCAAGGGCTAACCGATGATGGCGCTTATTACATTTCGGCCATCTTCCCCATCTCTTCCGCCATTTTGCCCAACACTCCCCCCAACCTGACCACCGAAGAGTGGGAAGAATTGGGCGAAAATTACATGGAATACCTCGCCGAAACCACGGCCGCGCTCGATGCCCTCACGGCCGATGAATTCTTGCCCACCCTCTCTTCCCTCGACCAATTGGTGCAATCACTCGAAGCTATCCCCCCACAAGTCGAGCTATCAGTCAATAATCGCTTTGTGGTGGAATCTCCTGTAACCCACGGGCAATATCTGGCGGGCGAGACCATGCAAGCATCGGGGATAGCCGCCCCTAATTCAGGCGAAATTGGGTTGATTCTTTTCGCTGGCCCGCAATTTATCATCGAGACGAGTGCGGCCGTAGATGACACAGGCACTTGGTCAACCGCTCTGGAACTCCCTGCCAATTTCGTCGGCCCCGGCCAGCTTCGTGTGCAAGCGGGCGACTATGTCGAGTTTTACCCCTTCCACATCTATCCCGAGTTAGGCGACCCAGAAGATTCTTCCCTGCCAAGGATCATTGTTCACCGCCCCTATACAGGCGAACTGTTTGTCGCAGGAATCACCAACTTCATTTCAGGGGAAGTGAGCAACCCCGTTGATGACACCGTCACCATTGTTGTCTACGAGGGGGAATGCGGCCAAACGATTGCCAGCCAGAGCTTTACCGTGACGGGGGGAGAGTGGACGGGGCAACTCATTTTGCCACGCGATAGTGCTGGCCCTGCGTGTGTAGGAGCCTATACAGGCACGTATGCTGGCACTGGCGAAAGTTATATGTGGCTGGTGGAAACGGAAATTGTCACGGCCGACGACCCCACCGCCCCCCGCATCCAGATTGGCAACCAGTACGGCTCCTTCGCCAAAGGGCAGAGCTTCACCCTGTTTGGCTCGGCCGTCAACGCGCCCGACAACACCGTGCAACTGCTCATTGCCCGCGAGGACGGCACAGAAATTGTGAACACCACGGCCGTGGTTGACACTTTCGGCTACTGGTCGGCCGAAATTCTCCTTCCCGCCGACACCCCTCCCTTCATCCTCATCACCGCCAGCTTTACCGACGACGACCAGCTTTACCAATCCCAAACAGGATTCTCTGTCGAGTAGGAGGGTTACTGGTTATTGGTTATTCGTTATTAGGGTGGCTCAACAACAACCCAATAACGAATAACCAATAACCAATAACTCCCCTTAATCCACCACCCCAATCGTCACATCCTCGGCATAGATGCGGAGCAGGCTATACGTGCCCGTTTCGGGGTCAGAAGCGGGGCCAACCTCGAGTCTCCCCGTCACTTGCACCCCTTCCCATGTGTAGATGGTCGAATTTTTGACGGGGTAAACAGTGACCATATCGGGCAACACAGTGTCCGCACTACTGCAAAACGGGCACGCCCCCACGGGGGTCAGGGTCAGTTGAAACCAGCTTAAATCGAGCTGGAGGGGGGGAGCCATAAACCCCTGCATAATGACTTGACGGCCGTCCAGAGACACCGCCTTATCCGACAAAATCAGCCCTGTCTCGGGTTCGTAGCCATCAAACAACTCCCAAAAATAGAGGCGGGGTAGCTCCTCTTCCACCGCTACAAACTCCGCCCGTGGCGTGGGCTTCATCTCCTCATCGAGTGCCATCATTTGCGCCAACGCCTCCCCCTCTGCCAAGCGGATGGTCAGCGGGGTGGGGGTGGCGATGGGGGCGATGTTGACGGCCGCCACGGCCGGGGTGGGTGTGCCCGCCAAAACGGCCAGCGTCGGCGCGGGCGTGGCCGTGGCAAGGGTGTCCACGGCCGCAATCTCCAGCGACTGCATCGGCAAGGGAGTCACGGCCGCAATGCCCGCCTGCCCCCCACAACCCGTCAAACTCCACCCCAACACCCCCGCCCACAGCCAAAAAAATCGTTTTGTAATCATTTGTCCTTTGTCCTTCGTCTTTTGTCATTCGTTATTGGTTCACAGAAACCAACACCTCTTTGTTCATTGCTCATTGCTCATTGCTCATTGATTTTACGCTGTTGGGGATTGTTTTTGGCTAAATTCCCATCTTTTGCTAAAATGATACAAAATATCATTTGATAACGAGGTACACAAAAGAATGACCAAGAATCTAAAATGGGTAGCCCTGCTCGCCCTCTTTTCTCTGCTGGCCGCCTGTGCCAGTTCACCCACGGCCGCGAATTTGCCCACGGCCGCCCCCACCACGCCAGAAGAGCACGAAGAAGCGGACTTGCTGGCTCTGCCACCGCTCCAAGCGGCCGTGTTAGACGGCCGTCCCCTGCGCGTCGTGGCTACCACCAGCCTTGTGGCCGATGCCGTGGCGCGGGTTGGCGGCGATGCCATCAGCCTGACCGTATTAATGGGGGCGGGGCAAGACCCGCACAGCTACGAACCCACGGCGCGGGATTTCGCGGCCGTGGCTGACGCTGATGTCCTCTTCACCAATGGCTGGGGCCTCGAGGAAGGTCTTTTGGGGGGTCTAACCAATACGGCCGCCGATGTCCTCATCGTCCCCATCTCGGCGGGCATTGAACCGCTCGAAAGTGGCCAATCTAGCCATGAGGAAGAAGAGGGTGACGAAGAACACGAACATGGCCCAGCCGACCCTCATGTGTGGTTTCGGGTGGCCAATGTGATCCAGTGGACGCAAAACGCGGCCACTGCGTTGAGTGCGCTCGACCCTGCCCACGCGGCCGATTATGCCGCCCGAGCCGAGGCATACACGGCCGAACTAACCATCTTGCAAGAAGAATTGGCCACCGCCTTGGCCACCATCCCCGCCGACAAGCGCAAATTGGTCACCAACCACGATGTGTTCGCCTATTTTGCGGCCGATTATGGTTTTGAAGTGGTGGGGACGGTGATTCCCAGCAGTAGCACCTTGGCCGAGCCATCGGCCAATGATTTGGCTGAATTGGTGGCGTTGATGCGTGACGAGGGGGTTTGCACGCTCTTCACCGAGAACACCACCAGCGGCCAATTAGCCCAAGCGATTGGCGCGGAATTGGGTAGTTGCGCGGCCGTGCAAATCTTGCCCCTCTACACCGATGCCCTCGGCCCAACGGGCAGTGGTGCCGAAACCTATCTCGACCTCATGCGCCACAACGCCCAAACCATTGTGGCTGGGTTAGCTGAGTAATTGCCCACTTGGGCACAAAAGACCTCTGAGGAGTTGGTACCTCAGAGGTCTTTTTTTTTTCATGTTATCACGCCTGCATCGGTTGGCGGATAATTGTCTTCCAGTTGGCGGGGTCAGCGCGGCGAATATCGCTTAGGTAAATCTCGTGGTGTTTGCCCCGACGGCCGCCCCGTGCATCAATAAATTGGTGTAAACGAGCAATGGTGGGGCCTTCATCGGCAAAGGGGCCAAGATGCAAAATTTGGGCGCACCGCCCTTCGGACAACTCCTCTAGTCGCAGTTTGCTCAGGGCGGAAAGCCCCTTTTTGCGTTGCACCTCAGCCACGGCCGCTTCAACAATCTCATCGGACACAAAATGGGGTTGCAAAATCATCATCGTCCACTGCCACAGCCCCTTTTGCTGAGCATCAAAGGCGGACATATCATCCGCCCACCACAACCCTTCCAGCGGCATCACCCCATAATCAATGGCCAACGCCCCCTTTTTGACCATGAACTTGGCTGTATAGGAGGTGGCGAACAACGCTTCCACAGCTTGGGCATAGTCGGCCGAATGATTGGGGTCTCCCTCCCCATCTATCATCAAATAGCGCAGAGGTGGCACAGCCAGTTCCACCACCTCTTTGGCCGAGGCATGGTAGCACGGCTTTAGCTCTTGTTTGACATCAACTTTCATTTTTGCACCACAGGGAACTGCATTTCGGTCAGAAATTCTTCAGGGGGTACGCCTGTTTCGGGGCCGCGCAGGTAAATTTCGCGGTTGGGGCCGATGATGTGGTAGCCATTCCCCGCAATCCAATCCATGAGCGCCTGATAGGCCGCCTCAAAACCAGCAGGTTCGTAAGGGCCTTGGTGAACCACGGCCGCTACCTGCACCGCTGGCAAGGTGTGCAATTTTACCCGCGAATCGGCAGGCAAGGTTCCTTCCACCACAGGGGTCGCAATTTCCACATCCACATCCCGCTCCATATATTCCTCATCGTGGAAAATGCCCATCGCTGGCCCAGCGGGAGCAACCCTGTGCTGAGCCAGAGTGCCAAACAGTTCTTGGTAAAGTGGCCCCACACTGCCATAGTTGGCCACCACTTCGCGCAAACCTGCAACTTGGTAAGGGGCTACCTCTTTAATTGTGACATCATAAGTCGGCATGAGTATCTCCTGTTTGAGTTGTTGGAGTCGGGTATTTAGCTGAGCCAAGTGGGCTTGTTCGGCCGCAATTTGGGCGGTCAGCTCCTCGCGCTTGCCTTGCAACAAATCGTGTAGTACCGCAGGGGTGAGGGGGTGCTGGAGCAATCGGCCGATTTCCTCCAACGAAAACCCCCACCCTTTCAGTTCTAAAATCTGATGCAGATGGGCCAGTTGCGCGGCCGTGTAATAGCGATACCCCGTGAAATCATCCACTTTTTCTGGCTGGAACAAACCAATCTGGTGGTAATAGCGCAAGGTTTTGACGGGAACCCGACTCAATTTAGAAAATTCACCAATCTTGTACATATCGTTTTTCTGGGCGCACAGAACTGAACATTTGTGCGGAGTATAAACCATCCAGTAAGGGGAAAGTCAAGGAGGATAACCAGAAAGCCCCCCCGTAAGCCCTGCTCCGTAAAATGAGGGTGATTGTACCAATCTCCACCCCACAGGTATTCCCCATGAAAGCCTCCCTCTACGCCCTCCTCACCTTTGTGGCTTTACTCACGGCCGTCCTCCTCCTCGCCACCCCCCACCCCAGCCACGCGGCCGACACCGTGTATATCAGCGAATTCGTTGCCGAACAACTCAAAAGCTACGCCGACGAAAATGGGGATTACGAAGATTGGCTGGAGTTACACAACCCCACGGCCGCACCCCTAGACCTGACAGGTTGGTATCTGACCGACGACCCCACCAATTTAACCCTCTGGCAAATTCCCGCCCTCACCCTCAACGCGGGGCAATATCGGGTCATCTTTGCCAGCGGCAAAAACCGCACGGGAGCCACCCTGCACACCAACTTCAGCCTTAGCCAAGATGGCGAGTATTTGGCCTTGGTCGAGCCAGACGGTCAGACCATCGCCTACCAGTTTGCGCCCATCTTCCCCCCCCAACGCTCAGGTTATAGCTACGGCACACCAGACGGCACGGCCGACCTCCGCTTCATGGTTCCCACCCCCGGCACAGCCAACACGGCCGCCACCTTCACCGCCTTTGAACAGCCCCCCGTTTTTAGCCAACCCCACGGCTTCTACGACGCGCCCTTTGGATTAGAACTCACGGCCGCTAATCCCTCTGCCCCCATTTATTACACCCTCGATGGCAGTACCCCCACGGCCGCCAGCCACCTCTACACCACCACCATCCCCATCAGCCACACCACTTCTATCCGCGCCATCGCCACCTACACAGGCCACATCACCAGCACCGTAGCCACCCAAAGCTACCTCTTTCTCGACGACATCATCACCCAATACGCCGATGGCACGCCTCCACCCGGCTGGCCCGCCCATTTGGCCGTCAAAAACCACCACATGAACTATGGGATGGATCCCGACATCACCAACACCGTCACCATTACGGCCATGAAAGAGGCTCTAACGGCCATCTCCACCCTCTCCATCGTCACCGATTTGCCCAACTTGGTAGACCCGACCATTGGCATCTATGTCAACCCCGGCCAGCGGGGGTTCAACTGGGAACGGCCGACCTCCATCGAACTCATCTGGCCCGATGGCTCTGAGGGGTTCCAAATTAACGCAGGTCTGCGCATTCGCGGCGGATACAGCCGAAACATCCAAAACCCCAAACACGCCTTCCGCTTCTTCTTTCGCAATGGCTACGACGACGGCTCCCTACAATATGCCATTTTTGAGGACGAAGGCGCGGCCGAATTTAGCAACCTCGACCTGCGCACCGCCCAAAACTACTCATGGTCATTTGGCAACGATGCCAGAAACACCTTTTTGCGCGATGTGTTCTGGCGCGACCTGATGGGCGCCCAAGGGCAACCCTACACCCGCAGTCGCTACCACCACCTCTACATCAACGGGGTCTATTGGGGCATCTACATGACCGAAGAGCGCCCCGAAGCCGCCTATGGCGAAACCTATTTTGGCGGCGATGCGGCCAACTACGACACCATCAAATCAGGTGGTAGCTCCGTTGGCTATGTCACCGAAGCGACCGATGGCAACCTCAACGGGGCATGGCTCGATTTATGGAATTTAAGCCGCGCCCAACACGGGAACCCCACACTGGAAGGGTACATGGCCATGCAAGGCTTAAACCCCGATGGCACGCGCAACCCCGCCCTGCCCGTCTTGCTCGATGCCGACAACCTAATTGATTACATGCTTTCGCTCTTCTATGTCGGCGCGGCCGATAACGCCCTCTCATGGTTTCTCAGCACCAATCCCTACGGCCGTAACGGGGGTTCCAACAACTGGTTTGCCATGCGCGACAGCACCAACCCCGACATGGGCTTCCAATTTTTTGCCCACGATGGCGAACACAGCACAGGCGTACAAGCCACCAATGGCGACCCCACCTTCAACAACCGCGTCTCCAATGCCGATGGCTCCCCTTTCCGCCCCGACCAACAAATTTTATTTAACCGCAGTAACCCCCAATTTTTGCACCAAGATTTGCTCCCCACGGCCGAATACCGCCTCAACTTCGCCGACCGCGTCCACGAAATGATGTTCAACGAAGGGCTAATGACCCCCACAGGGGTGATGACCCTCATCCAGCCCCGGCGCGACACCGTCGCCCAAGTCATTTTGGCCGAATCGGCCCGCTGGGGGGATTCCAAACGCGCCGTGCCCTTCACCGTGGCCAACTGGAACACGGCCGCCAACAACATGGTCAACTACCTCGTCAACGGCCAAAACATCCCCGGCTACAACAGTAGAACCGACCAAGTCCTCGACCAACTGCGCCTCGTCGGCCTCTACCCCAACGTCGTCGCCCCCAGTTTCAACCAACACGGCGGCCTCGTTCCCGTTGGTTTTGAGTTGGCCATGAGCACCAGCCAACCATCAGCCACTATTTATTACATGACCGACGGCCGTGACCCGCGCCAAATCGGCGGCGCGATTCATCCCGAGGCGCAAATCTACACAGGGCAATTCGAGCTAACGGCCGATGCCCACGTCAAGGCCCGCGCCATGCTGGCTGGCGAATGGTCCGCCCTCAACCACGCCCCCTTCACCCTCAACGACTACTTCCCGCCCACCCCCGGCGACTTGGTTATCAGCGAAATCAATTACAACCCAGCGGGCACGGACGAGTACGAATTTATCGAGTTCCGCAACAACGCCCCCCACCGGCTCGACCTGAGCGGGGTGCAAATTGTGGCGGGCGTTGTCTTCACTTTCCCCGAAAAGACATTGCTCCCCATTGGCCAACACATTTTGGTGGTGGAAGAACCCTCCTTTTTTGCCAGCCGCTACCAAACCCCCACCTTGGCGTGGCACCAGCCCAACCTGCGCCTCGCGGGCGAGTGGGCAGGGGCGCTCAACAACATGGGCGAGGAGTTGGCCGTTTTAGATGCGCTCGGCGCGGAACTGCTCCGCTTTAGCTACGACGACGGCGGGGTGTGGCCCGGCCGCGCCGACGATGAGGGCAGTTCGGCCGAACTGATTGACCCCACGGCCGCACCCACCACCCAACCCGCCCTCAACACCTTCTTGGCCGATGGGGCTAATTGGCGGCCGTCCAGCGAGTATCATGGCTCCCCCGGCCGTGCTGGCCTTGGCCCCGACAACCGCATCCTGTTCAACGAGATTTTGGCGCACGGCCACGCCATCACCCCCACCATTGAACTGTACAACACCACGGCCGCCCCGCTCGACCTCTCGCACTGGTTCATCAGCGACAGCACCGTGTACACCAAACACCAAATCCTGCCCGGCACAATCATCACGGCGGGCGGCTTTTTGGCCGTCAGCACGGCCGAACTCGGCTTTGATTTGCTCGAGGTCGGCGGCGATTTGTATCTGCTCGAGGCGGACAGCGGCGGCAACCTGCTCCGCTTTGTCGAAGACAATCGCTTACGGCCCCACCTACCCCAACGAAGCCATCGGCTACCTGCCCGACGGCACAGGCGACTACGTGCGCCTCTGCACCCCCAGCTTGGGCGCAAGCAACGCCAACAGCGGGCTTTTGCCACGGCCCTGTGGTCATCAACGAACTCTATTACCAGCCCAGCGGCGGAGCCGAGTACATCGAACTCTATAATTTTGGTTCGCAGAGCGAAAACTTAGGTGGGTGGCAGTTGCGCGGGGCAATGTCGTTCGATTTTGGCGGCTCGGCCGTCATTCCCCCCAACTCCGCTCTCCTCGTGGTTGGCTTTAATCCCAGCAACACCAGCCAACTCAACGCCTTCCGCGCCCACTACCAAGTGGCCATGAACGTGCCCATTGTCGGGCCATGGACGGGCGGCACATTGCCCGATGGTGGGGCGGAAATTCGCCTCGAGCGATTGGGGTCGGCCGCCCATCTGCCCGAAGACAGCGCCATCTACCAAACCACCCCGCCGTGGCCAACCGAGCCAGCGGGCAACGGCCGCTCCCTCGAATTGCGCCACCCATCTTTAGACAATCGCGACGGCGCAAGTTGGGAGGCCAGCCTGACCGCCAAAGGCACGGCCGGGCGGCACAACGACGACGATTTCCCCGCCGCTTCGATTGCCAGCCCCGCCGAGGTGAACGAGGGCGCAACGGCGTGGTTCACCGTTACCCTCGCCCACGCCAGCGGCATGACCATTACCGTGGATTACGCCACGGTGAACGGCACGGCCGTGGGCGGGGCAAGATTTTGTGCCCGCCAGCGGCTCGCTCACCTTCGCCCCCGGCCAAACCAGCCACACCATCCCCGTCACTCTCATGGCCGATGGGCTAGACGAGCCGAACGAAACCTTGGGGGTCTGGTTGAGCAACCCCAACCGAGCCTACCTTGGTCAGTGGCAGGGCACGGCCGTTATTGGGGATGGCGACCCTGCGCCACTGGTGCATCTGGGCGGTACGGCTGGCCCCGAGGGGGACAGCGGCACCACTCCGTTCCATTTCCCCATCACCCTGACCGCGCCGAGTGGCTACACGGTGACGGCCGTGTACGAGACGGTTCCGCAAACGGCCGTCGCCCCCGCCGATTTCATCAGCCAAACGGGCATGATTACCTTTGCGCCGGGCATCACCCAAACCACCATCCCCGTCCTCGTGGTGGGGGATGTGCTGGATGAACCCGACGAGACGTTCACGGTGCGGATCATCACCGCCACGCCACCCTCGGCCAGAGCGAAGCCATCGGCACAATTGAAGATGACGATGAACCGCCGCTGGTCTCGCTGGGCAATGGGAGCGTGCTGGAAGGGGAGGCGGCCGTCCTGACCGCCACCCTTTCTGCGCCGAGCAGTTTTACGATTACGGTGGAATTTGCCTCGACCGATGACACGGCCGTCAGTGGCGACGATTACGAACCCATCAGCGGCACACTAATGTTTGCCCCCGGTCAAACCAACCACCCCCTCACCGTCACGGCCTTGTTAGATGGCCTCGACGAGCCACAAGAGACGTTTAGCGTCACCCTTGCCAACCCGAGCTACGCCACACTGGGCACGGCCGAGGCTTCTGTCACCATTCTCTATGTGGATGGCCCACCCGCCCTAAGCGTGGAGGATGTGACCACGGCCGAGGGGGACACAACCAGCAAGGTGGTCAGCCTGACCATTCACTTGCTCCCTGCCAGCGGGCAGGTGGTGGCGGTGGATTACGTCACGGGCGGCGGCACGGCCGTGGTGGGTCTCGACTATGAACCCATCAGCGGCACGCTGACCTTTGCTCCCGGCGAGACGAGCCAAATAATCACGGTCACGGTGCTGGGCAATGCGCTGTATGAGCTGGACAAGACGGTGGGGATTAGTTTGAGCAACCCTGCCAATGCGGAACTCGGCAAGGGCACGGCCGTGCTGACGATTGCCAACGATGATGCCGCCCCGACGGTGGCTGTTGAGCCAGAGTGGTCGGTGGTGGAGGGGGATGCGGGGTTAACGGCCGTGGTGGTCACTGTCACGCTCTCCGCTCCCAGTGGGCTTTCGCACACGGTCGATTTTGCCACGGCCGATGGCTCGGCCGTGGCGGGGGTGGATTACCAAGCGGCAGGGGGGACGCTCTTCTTCGCCGCTGGCCAAACCACGCAAACCATCACCCTGTTTGTGGGGGGCAACACGACCCACGAGGCGGACAAGCAGTTTGGGCTGGTGCTAATCCCCACGGCCCCGCTTCTCGCGGGCAACCTGACGGCCACTATCACAATTGTGAATGATGATGAGGTGGTGGTTCCCCCGCCTCCCATTCCGACGATTTATTTGCCGTTGGTGGTGCGGCCGTAATGCGGCCGTGTCCTCCTTGTACGCCTTGCATGGCGGTTAAATTTAGCTTTTGGGGGGGCGTTTAGTAAGATTTTTTGTGGGAAAGGGGTTTTGGTTTTTTTTTGTTTGGGGAGAAAAAAAAAAAAAAAAAAAAAAATTAAAGAAAGAAAAAAAAAGGGGGGTTTTTTTTTTTGGGGGTTTTGGGGTTTAAAAAAAAAAAAAAAAAAAATTAAAAGAAAATTATAAAAAAATTTTTTTGGGGTTTTGTAGTTTTTGAGTTTTTTTTTTGTGAAAAAAAAAAATAATTTTTTTTTTTGGGGGTGTTTTTTTTGAAATTTTTAAAAAAAAAAAAAAGTTTTTTAGTTTATTTTTTTTTTTTGGAGAAATATAAAAGTAAAAAAAAAAAAAAAAAAAGGGGGAGGGTTTTTTTTAAGAAGTTTTGAGTTTTTTTTTTAAAAAAGGAAAGTTTTTGGGGGTTGTTTTTTTTTTTTTTGGGGGAAAAAATAAAAAATTTTGGGAGAAAAAAAAAGGGGGTTTATTTGGTTTTTTTATAATTTGTTTTTTTTAATAAGTAATTTTTTTTTTATTTTTTTTGGGGGGGGCGACGCCCACACGGGGGGGCGAGCGCCACCCGACCCCGAGGCCGCCCCGGGGGCGCGAGGTGACCAACCCAAAGAAAACCGGCCGCCCGTCACCCCCCCCCGCCGAAAGGGCGGGGCCCCCCCCCCGCCAATGAAAAGAAACACGGCGCGGACCGCAACCCATCAGCAAGCTAATCACTTTTGTACTCCAAAATATCTCCCGGCTGGCAATCTAAGGCTTTACAAATTGCCTCCAGCGTTGAAAAACGGACAGCTTTGGCCTTTCCATTTTTCAAGATAGAAAGATTGGCCAAGGTTATACCAACTTTCTCGGTAAGCTCCGTAACACTCATTTTTCTTTTGGCCAGCATGACATCAATATTTATTACTATCGCCATAATTGCACTTTATACCGTTAAATCATTTTCTGATTTCATGTCTACAGCATTTTGTAGAAGTCTTTGGAAAACAGCCGCCGCAGTTGCCATGACGATAGAAGCAAAGGTAGTAAACATGCCCAAGGCTATCACACCCGCTGGATCCTCTCCTTTAACAAATAACATTATGTATAGTAATCCCAGCACGATAAAGCCACTAAAGGCGAGGGCACAATATTTTATATTCTTTACAGCATTCACTGATGCTTGAGAGAAAACTTTATTGTGGTCAACATGGCCTAATAGCTTAAAGGCCTGATATAACGCCACAAAAAATGGGATTGAACCGATATAGGTATAGATAATTAGTGGATCTGCATAAATGCTAATCAGATCCAAATTGGTGGCTCTTCCTTCGAGTTGTGGTGCCCATATCAGCCATGTCAAAGCTCCCATTGCGATAAGGCAGATGACAAACTTTAAGAATAGTGTTGACCCTTTTTTCATACTGAACGCCTCGCTTAGTCATGAGATAGGTGTACTGTAACATGCGATTTATCGTTTGTCAATAAATTTTTGTTGTTATTCGTTCAGAGTATTTCGACTCCCCCACAAAGCTGTCCCTCATAAATAGAATACCGAATCCACGGCCGCCCCCCACCCCCGTAACCTAAACCGCTCGGTACTTGCCCCCTATCTGGGGTTTAGAGTATTTTTTTCTTGACCAAATAGAACTTTTGTTCCAAAATTTCCCTTTCCCAAACAAACCGAAAAAGGACAAGAATATGACAACTCAAAATTCTGCACATCCTCAAATTGTAAGTAGAGAGGAATGGTTGGCCGCAAGAGAAACATTGCTGGCCCATGAGAAGGAACTCACCAAACACCAAGACAAAGTTAGTGCCGAGCGTCGCCGATTGCCCATGGTAAAGGTCGAAAAAACCTATACGTTTAATGGTTCCGAAGGCAAACGTAGCCTTTACGATTTATTCGATGGGCATAGCCAACTCATCGTATACCATTTTATGTTCGACCCCTCTTGGGATAATGGTTGCATGGGCTGTACAGGGTTTGTAAACGATTTGGGAGATTTATCGGAACTACAAGTGCGTCACACCCAGTTTGTAATTATTTCGCGTGCGCCATTGGAAAAGCTACTCGCGTATAAAGCACGTATGGGTTGGGAACGGCCGTGGTATTCAGCTTTTGACACTGATTTCAATCAGGATTTTGAAGTGACAGTGGATGGCGGTGAAAGACATGGGTTAACTGTTTTTTTCCGAGTTGATGATGACATCTTTCATACATACTCAACTTACAAACGTGGTTGTGAATCGTTAAGTGATGTGTATAGATTGCTTGATATGACTCCCTACGGCCGACAGGAAGATTGGGAAGATTCTCCCGCTGGCTTTCCACAGCGCCCAACCTATGGGTAAGGTTTCCCGTGGGTGCTATGGTTCACGGCCGTCTATAGATTTGGGGTGGAGAAAACAATGGCACTCGAATAACAATATCTAAGTCAGGGTTCGATGCTTGGCCTGATAATGAAATTCGCCGCGTGCGGTTCGGCCGTTTGTTGATAGTGGCTTTCGCCCGTCATTTTACGGGTTACAACTTGGGCCGCTGTTGCCATCCACTGTCACCCCTGAGCCATCCAAATGCCATGTCAGGGCGGAGCCATCGAAGGTCACGGCCGTGACAAATTCCCACATCCCCGGCTCAAAATTCGTCGGTTGCCCCACATCGGGTGGGTCTGGCTCAAAATAGTTGGCCGAGCCAACGGGCAGTCCCACCGCAAACCCATTCGGATTGTTATACCCAAAATAGGCGATATAGGGCGCGGAAGGAATACCTGTCACCGCCATGCAGGTGAGCGAGGGTTGAATGCCTTGGCGGGGAGGTGTGGGGCTGGGCGTTTCGGTTGGGATGGGCGTGGCGGTGAAGGTGGGCAATGGTGGCGGCGTGTGCGTGACCGTGGGCACGGCCGCTGTGGCACTGGGAGAGGGTGAAGGCGTGAAGGTGGCACTGGCGGGCGTGTGCGTTATCGTCGGCACTTGTGTCGGTGTGTCACGCGGGGTGAGGGTGATGGTGGGTATGGGTGGGGGGATGGGTGGGGGGTGGTTGAGGTGTAGCGGTGGAAGCCACGGCCGTACCTGTCTTGCTGGCCGTAGGGGTTGCCGTTGGCCAGCGGGTTGGGGTAGGCGTGGTGCGGGTGGCACTAGGTGGGTGGGTGTGGTGGTGATAGCGGCCGTGGTGCTGGTATAGGTGGGGGCAACCGTCGGCCGTGGGCGG
The DNA here is from genome assembly GCA_016711405.1 of Candidatus Hadersleviella danica. Classification (GTDB taxonomy): domain Bacteria; phylum Chloroflexota; class Anaerolineae; order Promineifilales; family Promineifilaceae; genus Hadersleviella; species Hadersleviella danica. The sequence goes on from JADJSZ010000002.1 coordinate 163,965, forward strand.
GTTGGCGAGGGTGCGGGTTGGTTAGGGGTAGGCGATGGCGCACTGAGTGTCGAAGCAGGTGCGGCCGTCGCACTGGCGGGAACCGAAGTGGTGTCGGTGTCTGTGGGTGTAGGTGTGGGCGTAAAGGCGGGGGGCAAGTTGGGACTGGCTGGGAGCGGTTGGTTTTCACTCGGGGCGGGGGTGGCTTCCAGCGCGGCCGAATCGGCCGCGACGGCCGTGGCAATTTCTGGCTCCAACGGAGCCAAGAGGGGGATATCCGCCCCATAATCGGCCCCATTTTCGGCCAACAAACTAGCCGCCAACACCCGCTCCGCAGGCTGGCGCATGGCCGCCCACGAAGCCAAAAAGACACAGCCAAAACTCCCCAAGAGAAGCACGAGCAGGAGCAAGAGCCATGAGCTAAGAGAGGGTTGTAACGCGGGCTGTTTCACGCTGGTCATCTGCTTCTGCCTCCATTTGCGCCATTTGCGCCACTTGTTCGGGGCGCACCATGAGGGGTAGGAGTACCCCAAAGGTGCTTCCCTCCCCTGTGCGGCTTTGGACCCACGTATGGCCGCCATGTCCCTTGGCCAACGCTTGCACAATAAACAGCCCTAATCCCATGCCCCGTATATCCACCTCTGGGCCGTGCTGGCCACGGAAGAAGGGAGTGAACAGGTAAGGAATATCTACTTCGCGCACACCAACGCCCGTATCGCTCACTGTCCATTGGGCTTGGTTGCCCTTGCGGCCGATATGGACCTTCACTTGGCCTGCGGCGGGGGTGTATTTTTGGGCATTGTCGAGCAAACTGTTCAGCATCCAGCGCAGGCGGACGGGGTCGCCTTCCACCCAGAGTTGGTCGGCCGAATGGCTGAAGGAGAGGGCAATCTGCTTTTCGGCAAAGCGGGCTTGCCATGAGGTGACTTCTTGCTCGGCCAAGGTGACGAGGTTGAGTTGTTGGAGGTTGAGTTTGAGTTGCCCCGCCTGTAATTCGCTCAGTTCGATGAGTTGGTTGACCTGTTCAACGAGCAAATCGGTATTGGTGCTGGCCACGCGCACCAAATTTTGTTGTTGAGCGGTGAAGCTCTCAGCGGCCGTCATCTGCAACAAACTGAGGTAGCCTTTGATTGAAGTGAGTGGGGTGCGGAGTTCGTGGGAGATGTTTTGGATGAAGGCATCTTTGACGTGTTCCGCTTCGCTCTCGAGGGTAATATCGCGCAAGACGACGACACGGCCGATGGGTTCCCCTGTTGGCCCGAGTACCGGGGCCACCGAGGCACTATAGACTCGGCCGCTGACGGCATAACGGCGGAACGCTTGGGGGTGGGTGCTTTGGAAGAGTTGGGCGAGTTCGGCTTCGTCGCCGGGCAAATCGGCCGTGTGGCCGTTGCGGCTGGCCAGCAGGGTGTGTTGGCGCACAGCTTGGGCGGCGGCATTGGCGTGGATGAGCTTGTTGTTTTGGTCGAAAACCAGCACCCCATCGGCAATGCTGTTGAGGATGGCTTGCAAGTTGCTGGCCTGATAAGCCACATCGCGGTTGCGAGCGACCAGATGGTTGGTCATGGTATCGAAGGCGGTGGCCAAAACGCCGATTTCGTCGGTGCGGGTCACGCCTGTGCGCTGGTCTAAATCGCCTTGGACAACGGCCGTGGAGACGCGCACCAGCCTATCCAACGGGGTCAAAATCCGTTCGGCAATGAGCAAGCCAATCCCCAAAACGGCCATGGTGGCCAGCGAAAAGAGAAAGGCCAGCCAATTGCGGTTGGTGGCGGTGGTGGAGACGATGAAGTTGCTGGGTAGGGCGACGCTGAACAAGCCGAACGATTCTTGGCGCAACCGCCAATCGCCAAAGGCAATTTGGTACGCTTGGCCGATTATTTCGACTTGGCGCAGGGGCACTTGGGTATCGGCAGAACGGCTGACAACTTCGTGTTGGCTGGGCAGTTCGGCCAGTTGGGTGGTGATGGTCGTGTAGTGGGCGGGGTCTTCGTAGAGGATGGCTTGGTCGGCCGTGCCTTGGCCGAGGGTGGTGGCCAGCACGCGGCCGTCGGGAGTGTAGAGGGTCACTCGGGCAAGGGCTGTATTGGTGAGCTGGCGCACGAGTTGGGGGGCGGCCGTGCCGACCAGCACTGCGCCGGCTGGCTCGCCAGCGGCCGTGGTGAGTGGCCCCACGGTGAACAAGTAGGGGGTTTCGCCAATGGTGGCCAACAGGGCGCGTTTATCGCCGAGGGCATCTACTTCGCCGCGCAAGGCGCGTTGCACAGCGGGCAGTTGGCGGTATTCCACAGCGGGCAAGCTGGCTGGCCATGTGTAGAGTGTGGGGCCTGCGCTGGGCAAAACAATGACCACATCGGCGGGTTGGTTGAGGATGAGTGGCTCGACGAGGGCGGCCGTGGTGGGGGCATCGGCCGTTTGCACGGCCGCCACCAGCCCTGTGGTGAAGCTAATGGCGCGGAGCAGTTGCAGGCGCTCTTCTTCGGCCGTGATCATGCCCGAGGCAACAATACGACCTGCATCAAGCAGTTGATTGTCGAACCGCTCTTGCAAGTTGCTGGCTACGAGTTGCGTAACCACATAAGTTCCTACTCCTGCAATGAGAATGGTGAGCAAGAGATAGGGTAAGATAATTTTGGTGCGAACGCCAAACTTCAAAGCCTGCTCCTTGGGCTAAATCGTTATTAGTCACTGGTTATTGTTATGGCACTAAAGGTAAAGAAGATGTATCTATTCAGGGGTGTGTTGACTGCGGAGAGCGCCAAGGGAATTTTAGAGAAAACTCCGCGCCCTCCGCGCTCTGAGATTAGAAAAAACGGCTAAAGCCGCCACGACAAATCACGCCTGAATAGTTACAAGGAAATAACGAATAACCCGTAACGAATAACCATCTCAAACATCATACACCTAAAGCGAGATGTTTTGCCTAAAAAGCAAGTGAATTTTAGGTGAGTGTTTTATGGCTTTCGCGCATCGTGGAAGTGAAGGACACCCACGGCCGCCAGCAGAACCCCGCTCACGCTAAAGAGCAAGCCGCTCCAAACCATATGTAAGATGAACAAGCCCATCAACCCACACAAGATAAACAGCCCCCCGAGCAAGATATTTAACCAGCCAACCATGGGTACAACTCCTAAAAAGTGGAATAGGTTCATTAAATTGTACAGAACATTTGTTCTTAAAACAACCTGAGAGGGGCATGGTATAATCGGCACTATTCGACAAGGAAACGAAATGATGAAAACAATCAATTGGCTTTTACTCGGTTTGGTGCTTGTGGGGGTGGGCGGGGCACAGGTAAGCGCGGCCGATGGCGTGGTGGGCAATGGCTTGCCGGGCAGTTGCACGGAAGTGGCATTTGACACTGTCTTGGCCACCGTGCAGGGCAGTGGCGGCGGCACGGTGACATTTAATTGTGGAGCCGCTCCGCACACCATCAACTTCACCAGCTACAAGCAAATTAGCACGGCCGTTGTTGTGGAAGGGGGCAATGTGGTGGCACTCAATGGGCAGGGCACGGCCGCTTTTTTCCAAGTCTTTTTCAGCGCGAACCTGACCCTCAGAAACCTACGGCTCGAAAATGGGGCTTTTTCCGCCAGCCACCCCCTCGAAAACTTTGGCGCACTAACCTTGGAGGGGGTGACGGTGGCCGACAACAGCACCAATGGCACGGCCTTGGCCAACTATGGCGACCTGACCGTTCGCCATAGTTCGTTTATGGGGAACGAAAACACGGCCGTTAATGGGGATGGCGGGGCAGTGCGGTGTGAATCGGGCACGGCCGTTATCAGCCAGTCCAGCTTTGGCTACAACACCACCACCCGCAATGGGGCGGCCATTTATAGCTCGTGCGATTTGACCATCACCAACACCACCTTTAGCCAAAATGGGGCGGGGAGCGGGGGTGGCGCAGTTTACCAAACGGGTGCGGGCACGGCCGTGCTGACCTATGTCACCGTGGCCAACAACACAGCAGGCATATTTGGCGCGGGTATTTACAATGATGGGGGCGGGGGCAGTAACTCGCTGACCATCAGCAACTCCATTGTCGCCCACAACAGCGTCGGCAATTGTGATGGGGTCATTACCTCGGCGGGTTATAATTTCACCAACGACACGGGCTGTGGGGCGTTCACCCAAACAGGCGACCAACAAAATGCGAACTTGCCGCTGGGCAGTTATGCCGCCCACGGCGGTTCCACATTGACCATGCCTTTGCTGGCGGGCAATGCCGCTCTCGATGCCATCCCCCTTGCCCAGTGTGGCTTGCACGAAGACCAACGGGGTGTGCCACGGCCGCTCGGCGCAGGATGCGACAGCGGCGCCTTTGAATTCGCACCCATGATTTATCTGCCATTTGTGCGCAAATAACCAATGACAAGGGACAAATAACCAATGACAAACCTGCTCTTCGGTATTATCGGCTTATTGGTGGGGGGGCTGATTAATGTTTTGGCGGATGATTTACCCGAGCGGGAACGGCCGCAGGCTCCCCATTGCCCCCGTTGCGGCCACACCCACGGCGTGGGCAGTTGGTTGGCGGTGGGGCAATGGCTGTGGGGCGGCCGAGCGTGTGCCAGTTGTGGGCTGGCCACACGGCCGCGCAACTTGGCCGTGGAGTTGGGTACGGCCGTGCTTTTTGCCGCCCTCCCCAACCTTGTCGAGGGGTGGGCTTCCCTCGCCATCATCGCCTTTTACGAAGCTGTGTTGGTTTTGGTCATTGTCATAGACATGGAGCATCGGCTCATTTTGCACATTGTCACCTTCCCCACCACCCTGCTGGCCATTGGCCTGAGCGAATTTTTGGTGGGGAATGGTTGGCGGTCGGCGGCCGTGGGGGCGGTGACGGGCTTCCTCATCTTCTACATCTTTTATTGGATTGGCCAAATCGTTTTTGCCCCGGTGCCCTTGGCTTCGGCGACGTGACCCTCTCCATGACAATGGGAGCCATGCTCGGCTTTAAGCTGATTATCTTCGCCTTGGTTTTGGGCATCCTCATCGGCGGCATTATCAGCACCTTGCTCATCCTTTTCCGCTTCGCCTCGCGGCACAGCTACATTCCCTATGGCCCCTTCCTCGCCCTTGCAGGCATGGTTATGCTCGTGTGGGGAGAGTGGTTTTGGGTGTGGTACACCGTGGGGTAAATTAGTATCAGGTTACAAGTTACAAGTCGCTTACCACCTGTAACTTGTAACCTGTAACAAAACCAGAAACAATTTATGCGCCTTCTTATCACAGGTGGTAGTAGTTATTTTGGCCAGCAATTGGTGCAGGCGGCGGCCGTGTCCCACACCGTCTGCGCCACTTATCACCAAACCCCGTGGGGGCAGGATGGGGTGACGGCCGTGCCCTTGGATGTGCGCGACAGCGCGGCCGTGGCCGACTTGGTGGCCGACTTCCAGCCCGAAGCCATCATCCATTTGGCTGGCTCCAACCGGGGCACCGACATGGCGCGGGTGATTGTGTTGGGGGCGGAAGCCATCGCCACGGCCGCCAAACAGGCGGGGGTGCGGCTTATCCACCTCTCCACCGATGTCCTTTTTGACGGCCACAAAGCCCCTTATGAGGAGACGGATGCCCCCACCCCCATCCACGAATACGGTCGTGCCAAGGCCACCTCCGAGCGCATTGTGGCGGCCGTGCCCAACCATGTCATCATCCGCACTTCGCTCATCTACAGCTTGCACCAGATGGATCATGGCACGGCATGGGTGGTGGATAGCCTACGCCACGGGCAACCCGTCACGCTCTTCAACAACCAGTGGCGGATGCCCGTCACGGCCGAGACACTCGCCTCGGCCTGCTTAGAACTGCTCACCCACCCCTACAGCGGCATTTTGCATGTGGCGGGGCGGCAGGTACTCAGCCGGGCCGCTTTTGGCCTGAAAATGTTGGACTGGTGGGGCATCCCCACGGCCGAGCGCACCACCCTCACCATTGCCCCCTGCCCCCCCAAAGCACCGTGGCCGGCCGATGTGCGCCTCGACCTGACCCGCGCCACGCTGTTGCTTCGCACCCCTTTGTGGGGGGTGGATGAGGCGATGGGGCGTTAGAGGGTATTCGTTATTGGTTATTTGTTAGATGAGAGAGTTCCTTAAGCGCAGTGATGAATAGTTCTTTAGTCCTATGGCGGTGAGAAGGGGCGAAAAGGGTGCGGCCGTGCTTTTCTTTCTCGAGTGGAACCGCTTCTAAACGCAAGTTAATTTTTTCACAATGGGGTTGACTTTTATTTAACGGTTATGCTAGACTGACCCAGAATTGTTAACTAGTTATCACTAGACGTAAAGACCCTAAGCGTGTTAGCCCATGCTTAGGGTCTTACTTATTCTTAATTGTGACAGTTAACATTTTGGTTTTAGGGCATGAGCCAAACTCGCAGACGAAAAAATAAACAAAAAGGATAGGCGGAACTATGGATAATCCATTTTTAGAAGAAATGGAAGTGGTTTCAACATTGTTAACTGACGCAATTGAGCGTGGGTATATCACTTTCGAGCAAATTTACGAAGCCCTCCCCGAAGCAGAAACGACCCCTGCTCTGTTTGAACTGGTGCTGGAAGAGGCGAAAACCGCCCGCATTACCGTCTATGAAAGTGACGACGATGCGGCTATGCACGGGATAGACTTTGATGACCTGCTTCTGCTCGATGATGACGATTTATTTGATGGAGCCGATCACACTGCCCCCTTATTTGATTTAAGCGGTGTGCCGATTGACGACTCGGTGGGGCTTTATTTCCGCGAGATGGGGCAACAATCGTTGCTTTCGGCCACCGAAGAGGTGCAACTGGCCAAAGAAATTGAGGCGGGTCGGGCGGCCAAGAAAGATTATGACGAAGGTGGGGCTAATTTAGGGGATGAAGAGCAAAGCGAGTTGTGGAATGCGATTGAGATTGGGGATGCGGCGCGGGCACATTTGATTCGGGCGAATACTCGGCTCGTGGTCAGTATTGCCAAGAAATATCGCGGCCGTGGCTTGCAATTCCTCGACCTTATCCAAGAGGGGAATGTCGGCCTGATGAAGGCGGTGGAGAAGTACGATTACACGCGGGGCAACCGGTTCAGCACCTATGCCACATGGTGGATTCGGCAAGCGGTGACGCGGGCACTGGCCAACCACGGCCGTACCATTCGCATCCCTGCCCATTTGGGCGGCCGGATTAGCAAACTGTACCAAGTGGCCCAAGAGTTAGAGCAGGAATATGGCAGGCAACCCACGGCCGAAGAAATCGCCGAACAAATGGAATTGCCGGCCGACCGGGTGCGCTGGATGCTCCGCACGAGCAGGCAACCCGTCCACCTCGAACGCCCTGTTGGCGATGAATCGGATGCAGAGTTGGGCGACTTTATCGAAGATGTGGAAGCCCCACCCCCGGCCGAAACGGTGGCGCAAACGATGCTCACCGAAGAGATTAGCGAGATTTTGGACCAACTAACCCCCCGCGAGGCGCGTATTTTGCGCTTGCGCTATGGGTTGCAAGATGGCGAATCGCGCACTCTAAAGGAAGTGGGCGAGATGTTTGGTCTCTCCCGCGAACGAATTCGCCAATTGGAGAAGGAGGCGTTGCGGAAGTTGCGCCATCCCAATTTTGCGGGCCACCTGCGCCAATACTTGAATTAACCAGCGCATTCCTACTGCTTAAAAAGCGGGTCAGATGACCCGCTTTTTTGTTATGCCTTAGCACCTATACTTTTCACTGTCATAATCTGGCATTTTGTTTATTGGTGTACTGGTATATTGGTGTATTGCTGTATTTTAGTACACAAGTATACCAATATATTTATACACCAGCATCGCCTATCAGTTGATGGCCGTTGTGCATATGCCCCCAAGGAGTTCCCATGAAAGCAGTTTTATGTAAAGCATTTGGCCTGCCTGAAACATTAACCCTCGCAGAAATCCCCAGCCCCAGCGTGGGCACAGGCGAAGTTAAAATCGCCGTGCAAGCGTGTAGCATCAACTACGCCGATGTCCTCATGATTCAGGGGTTGTACCAAGAAAAGCCACCCTTTCCCTTTAGTCCGGGGCTAGAAGCGGCCGGCATCATCAGCGAAGTGGGCGCGGGAGTAACACACCTGAAAGTGGGCGATAGGGTGGCCGCGCTGGTCGGGCATGGCGGGCTGGCCGAGGAGGTGGTCACGGCCGCCTACACCGCCCTGCCCATCCCCGCCAGCATGAGCTTTACCGATGCGGCGGCCTTTGCCGTCGCTTATGGAACCTCCCATCTTGCGCTGGCGCACCGCGCCAACTTGCAGGCGGGCGAGACCTTGCTGGTGCATGGCGCGGCCGGGGGGGTGGGATTAACGGCCGTGCAAATTGGCAAACTGCTGGGCGCAACGGTCATTGCCACGGCCAGCACGGCCGAAAAACTAGCCATCGCCCGCGCCAATGGGGCCGATTATGTGATTAACTACCGCGAAGAGAAATTCAGCGAGCGGGTCAAAGAAATCACCCACGGCAAGGGAGCCGATGTGATTTACGACCCTGTGGGCGGAGATGTGTTCGACGAATCGTTGCGCTGTATTGCGTGGGAGGGGCGGTTGGTGGTGATTGGGTTTGCCAGCGGCCGTATTCCGAGTGCGCCCGCCAACCTTGCCTTGGTCAAAAATTGCAGTATTGTGGGGGTGTATTGGGGGAAATACGCCCAGCGCGACCCGCAAACCCTTTTGCGCTCGTTGGGGCAACTGTTCCAGTGGTACGAAGCGGGGCAAATTCGGCCGCACATCTCGGCCGTCTACCCCTTGGCCGAAACGGCCGCCGCCATGAATGTCTTGCTCGGCCGTCAGGCAACAGGCAAAGTGGTCGTCGCCGTCGCTGAAAATGCGTGACAGGGACGGGACAAGGGACAAAGGACAAGGGACTCAAAGTTACAAGCGTCCCTAGTCCCCAGTCCCCCGTCCAAATTTGTTTGCCAACTTTTGCTTCTCCTTAACGTACTGAAAGCAGTATCACCAACGCTAAGGTGGGTTTCACCTTGGAATCAATACGCCTCCTAAACTCCCCCCAACCAATAACCAATAACGAACCACCACCCCACCATGACCACACCAATTATCACGGTAGATAACATCCACAAATCCTTTTTAATGGGCAAAGATGCTGTGCCCGCCCTGCGCGGGGTTTCCCTCGAAATACAGCAAGGGGATTTTGTCTGTTTGATGGGCCCCAGCGGCTCGGGCAAAACAACCCTGCTCAACATTATCGGCGGGCTAGATGAGCCGAGCCGGGGGCACATCGTCGTGGACGGCGAAAACCTCGTCGCCCTGAGTGAGGACAAATTGGCCCGTTTGCGCCTGCAAAAAATGGGCTTCATCTTCCAAAACTACAATTTGCTGGCCAACTTTACGGCGCAAGAAAATGTGGAAGCGCCCATGATTTTGGCCAATGTCGGCCGTAAAGAGCGCCGCCAACGCGCCATTAATTTGCTCCAAAAAGTGAGCTTGGGCGACCGTGGCCACCATTACCCCAGCGAACTATCGGGCGGCCAGCAACAGCGGGTGGCCATCGCCCGCGCCTTGGCCAACAACCCACCCATCCTAATTGGGGATGAGATGACGGGCGATTTGGACAGCGAAACGGGTTTCGCCATTATGAATTTGGTGCGCGACCTCAACAAAGAAGGCATGACCGTCGTCTTTGTCACCCACGATCCGCGCATGGCCGAATTTGCCACGCGGCTCATCCATTTGCAGGATGGGCAGTTGCTGAGGGAAGAAGTGGCTAGATAGTGGTTAGTGGTTAGTGGTTAGTGGTTAGTCTGTCAGCATCTCCTCTGCTCCTCCGCTCCTCTGCCCTTCTGCCTCTCCGCTCCTCTGCAAATGCAAGCGAGACGACTAAAGTCGTTACTACGAACCCCCTATGGTTATCAAATACATTCTCAAAAACTTCCAGCGGCGCAAGGTGCGGACGTTGCTGATGGTGCTTTCGCTGATGGTGAGCACCGCCCTGATTGTGGCCATGAGTGCCACGGTGGAGACGGTGCGCCGCTCCAATGTGGATTTAATTTCGTCTACGATTGGCCGCTATGATATTTCGGTGGCCAAGACAGATATTAGCCCCGACCCGTTTGTGGAGGTGGCGCGGGTACGCGAGGCGATTTTAGCGGCCGATAATCGCATCACGGCCGTTTACCCCCGCTTTGTGGTCGAGGCGGAACTGAGCGGCAATGGCTTCCAGACCAACGGCAACCTCATTGGCATTTTGCCCGACGAGGGGGTGGGCAAAATAGATGTGGTGGAGGGGAGTTTGGACTTTGCCAACGAAGGGGTGGCCTTGCTCGAGCCAACCGCGAATGCCTTCAACTTGGGTGTGGGGGATTTTATCGAGGTGGCTTATAGCTTTCCCCAACCCCGTGCCGAAGGGCAAACGGCCGCTGTGGGAGCCAGCCAACGGCGCGTCGTCGGCCGTTTTCCCATCACCGCCATTGTGCGCCAAACAGGGGTGGTGGGCTTTGGCAGTAGCGATGGCCTGATAGCTGATTTTGAGCAAGTGCAAACATGGCTGGGGCTAACGGGACAAGCCAACAGCCTTATCGCCATTGTCAACCCGGCCGTGTACGAGGCGGGCAACTCCGAAGAGGCGGCGCTGGCCGTGCGCGATGTGGCGGTGCAGGTGCAAGCCGCGCTCGGCGACCAATACAGCTATTCGCTCGACAAGGCCCGCATTTTAGACCAATCGGCGCAAGGGTTTTTGGTGTTGCAATCGCTCATCAACACCTATGGCCTCATGGCTTTTGGGGTGGTCGGCTTGCTCATCCACACCTTGGTAATGACCAATGTACAGGAGCAACGGCGCGAAATGGCCGTGCTACGGATTTTGGGGAGCCAGCGCAGTTATCTGTTTGCCATTGTCATGGCCGAAGTGGCCGTGATTGGGGTGATGGGAGTCAGCGTGGGGGTGGTGCTGGGGCAATTGCTCACCCAATACGCCGTTGTGCCTTTTATCGAGGGGCAAATGGCGACGGAGGGGCTGGTTATCACCATTCAGCCAGCGGTGAGCGCGGCCGTGATTTTGCCCTCGGTGATTGCCGCCTTTGCCGTGCTGTTTATCAGCGCCCTGCGCCCCGCCCAAGATGCCTCGCGCACCAAGGTCATGGTGGCCATTAATCCCGGCGTGGCCGATAACATCCAACTGGAAGATTTGGCCGCCCTGCGCGAAAAACGGCCGAACCTGCGCTTTTTTATCGTCGGCCTCGTGCTCATGTTCACCGTTTCGATGGTCTTGGGGCTGAACATCGTCTCCACCCTTGGCAACCCCGCCCTCGAGGCGACCATCTTTTTTGCGGCCATTTTAATGATGGTGTTGGGGCTGGGGCTGGTCTTTTTGATTGTGACGCGGCCGTTTGAGCAACTGCTCCTGTTGGGGATGGGTCTGTTTGCCCCCCGCTTGGCCTATTTTGCCACGCGCAACGTCGGCCGAAGCAACCAACGCAACGCCCTGATTTCGCTGATGGTGCTGTTTAGTGGGGTGTTGCCCAGCTTTTTGGCCACCCAAAACGCCCTCAACTATGCCAACATTGAGACGGATGTGCGGCTGGACATGGGCGCACCGATTGAGATGCGCGTCTTCACCCGCTTTCAGGAACCGCAGTTGGCCGCGCTGGATTGGCTACGGCCGAGCTTTTTGGCCGAAGAGTTGGGCCAAATCGAAGGCATCGAAAACATGATTGGGCTGACCCGCGACTACCCCATTAACGTGGGGGATGCGGTGGATATGCGCACCAACAACCTCTCGCTCATTGGGGTGACGGGCGACTTAAACGAGGTGATGTATGGGGATATGGTGATTATGGCGGGGGGGGGCACAGAGGCTCTGAGCCGCATTGCGGCCGACCCTTATGCCATTGTGATTAGCGAAGCGGCGGCCGAAACGCTGGCCATCCCGCTGGGCGGGGTGATTAAGCTCAAAGGGGAGGGGTTGGATCATGTGGAGGAGTTTACGGTGGTGGGCATTGCCCGCCGCTTGCCGGGCTTTGATGGAATCGGCCGTGCCCGCTCCCAAGCGAGTGGCAGTACCGCGCTGGTCTCGCTGGCCGCTTTTCACCGCCTCTCCACCGCCCCCAATTTGGCCCTGCCGGGCATGGATGACCCCGTGTTAAACCGGGTGCTGGCCACGGTTAGCCCCACGGCCGATGTGGAAGCGGTGGATGCTGTGTTGCGCGGCGAATATGGCTTTGAGCGGGGGATGTGGACGCGGGTGATGGAGGTGCAACTGCAACAGGCGCGTGACCAGCAGTTTCAATCCCAATTGCTGTTGCTGGTGATGACTTTGATTAGCTTTACCACGGCCGTGTTTGGCGTGTTTGCCGTCATTTATGTGACCATCTATTCCCGTCGGCTGGAAATTGGGATGATGAAGGCGATGGGCACGCGCAAATGGGAGCTGACGGGTACGCTCATCCTCGAATCCATCGCCATGACCCTGAGCGCGGCCTTGGCGGGCATTGTGGCGGGGGCGGCGATGGGGTATTTGTTCGCCTACATTGACAACACGACGGCGCAACGGCCGATGATTTGGGCGGTGGACACGACGGTGATGCCCTTTGTGGTCATCATGGTGGTGTTGGCCAGCATTGTGGGCACATTCTTTTCAGCTCGCCGCATTGTGAAGTACAAGGCAGTGGAGATTTTGCGCATGTAAAGGAGGGTTATTGGTTACTCGTTATTGGGGGTGTTGGTCGGAATACGTAGCGAGTAACGAATAACCAGTAACGATTAACGAGTACCAATCTTATGAACAGATTTTACAACCTAACGATTTTGGTTTTGAGTTTGGCCGTTTTTGCGGCCGCGTGTGGGCAACCAGCGGGGCCGCCGCCCGAGGCGGGGCTATCTACGGCCGTGCCATCGGCCACGGAAGAGGCGATGGTGGGCGAAGGTGCGGCTACGGCCGTGCCCGACCGCTCGGCCAACCTGACCATTTTGGCGGATGGGGTGATTAAAGTCGGCCGTCCTGTGTTGGCGCTTAGCTTCCAAACCAGCGGCCGACTGCTCGAGTTGGCTGTCCAGCCGGGGGATGTGGTGGCCGAAGGGCAACTGCTGGGCACGCTGGATGATGCCGCCCTGCAGGATGCCATCACCAGTGCTGAGTTGCGGGTGACACAGGCGGAACTCAGTTTGGCGCAGTCGCCAGCGGATTTGGAGAAATTGGTGACATGGGAACCCGATGCCAATGCGGTGGCGGTGGCGGAGGCGAATTTGGTCTCGGCCGAGGCGAGTTTGGCGCGGGCCGAGGTACAGGATGGCGCGGCCGGGAATAGCCTGACGGCCGTTAACATCCAAGTGACCCAAGCGCAACGAGGCGTGGACGATGCCCAAAAGGCGTATGACACAGCCTTTGACCCCGCCCGCGAGTGGGAATTAAATGACCCGTGGCGGAGTGAGGCATTGAAGGCGGAGCGGGATAGAGCGACGCGGGGTTGCAGTCGGCACAGGAGCAGTTGCAGATTGCCCGCTCGAATTGGGCGTTGGAGGCGGCGCGGCTGAATCAGGATTCGGCCGTGAGTGCCGAGGTGAGTGTATTGACGGCGCAACAGGAGTTGGCGCGGGCGACGACGGGGCCGACGGACGCGGAACTGGCCACGGCCGAACTGGCCGTCGAACGGGCAGAACTGACACTGGAGCAGGAGCAGTTTGCCTTGCAACAGGCGCAGGACAATTTGGCGCAGGTGCAACTCATGGCCCCGTGGGCGGGGGTGGTGTTATCGGTGGAGGCTGTACAAGGGGGGATGGTGGGGGCTGGCTCGCCTGTGCTGACGCTGTTGGACAACACGCAGTTGGAGTTCCACACGACGAATGTGAGTGAGCGGGATTTGGCGCAGGTTGTGCCGGGGCAAACGGCCGTGGTGACGCTGAAGAGCTATCCGAATACGCCCTTGGCGGGAACTGTCTGGCGGATTGGGGTGCAGGCGGAGGGGACGGTGGGGGATGCGGCCGTGTTCCCTGTGGTGGTGCGGCTGGATGCGGCCGAGGTGGAGATTCGGCCGGGGATGACGGGGCGGGTGGAGATTTTGCGGGAGGAGTAGGGGAAAGGAAGAACGGCCGTGTTCTGGGACGGTCAAGCCAAGTTTCACTTTCTGTACCCAGTCTGGGCAATTCATCACCACGAGCTGTTTTAGTTGGGCCCCGCCGGGGCGCCGCCGGCCCCCCCCCCGCCCCCCCGCCCGCCCCCCCCCCGCCGCGGGGGCGCCCCCCGGGGGCGGGGGCCCGGCCCCCGCCCCCCCGCCCCCCCCGGGCGGCCGGCGCCCCCGCCCCCGCCCCGCCCCCCGGGCCGCCCCCCCCCCCCGGCCCCGCGCCCCCCGGGGGGGGGGCGTGCTCACAGAGTCAAAAATTCCCTCCGTGGCGGGGGGGTGGGCGCCGCTTCCCCCCTCCCCCATTCCCCCGGCTTAATTCCCCCCCCCCCCGAGCCCGGTTGGGATGGGTTCACACCCCCGCCCCCCCGGCGGCCTCCCCGGGGGAAGCCCCCCCCCCCCCCCCTATTTCCGCACCCCCCCAAAAAAAAAAAAAATTTCCCCCAAAAAACGGGACGCCGGCTTGCCTCTGTTTTCCCCCCCCCCCCCACAACAAAAACCCCCCCCCCCCAATAAGCCTTCGCCCCAGCCGCGCGAACCCCCCCCAACCCCCCCCCCCCGGAGTCCCCAGGGGGGGGAGCCCGCCCCCCCATTATCCTCCCCCCCAAAGAGGCGGGCCCCCACCCCCCCCTCCCTCCAAAAAACAATAAGCCCCCCCCCCCCCCCGGTTTTCACCCCAACCCCGGCACCTCCAGGGGATTCCTTGATACCCCCCCCCCAACTCCTCCCCCCCTGGGCCCCCCCCGCTTCCCCTTTTAAAATTTCCCCGGCACTTACACACTGCCCGCCCCACCAAAAAAAGGGGCGCGGGCCCTCCCCCCGCGGGCCCCCAAACCCCCCGCCCCCCGCCACCAGAAATTCCGGCCCCCCTTGCCGCAACCAAAAAAAAATTCACGACAAATCCTTTCACCCTGGGCCCCAAAAACCCACCCCCCGGATCCCCCCCCCCCCCGCGCCGGGGAGGATTCCCCCCCCCGGGCGGGTTTCCGCAAGCTCCCACATAAAGACCAAAGTTTAGCTGGGAGGTGCCGACCCCCAGCCCCTCCACCAAAAGGGGGGAGCGGCGGGGGAACGCGCGAGGGGGGGGGGGTCCCCCCGGCGGGGTTCGGGCGGCCCCCGGCCCGCCATTTACCGGGCGGGGGCCCCCACGGCCGGGCCGCCCCGGCCCCGCCCCGGGGGGGGGCCGCCGGGGGGGGCGAGCCGGCCGGCCCCGGGGGGGGGGGGGGGGGGGGGGGGCGCGGGGACCCCGGGAAGGGCGGGGGGGGGGGAAGGGGGGGGGGCGGGGGGGGCCGCCGGGGGGGCGCCGAGGGGGGGCCGCCGGCCCCGGGGCCGCCGGCGGCGGGGGGCCGGGGGGGGGGGGGGGGGGCGCGGGGCGAGGTTCCCCCATTCATGCCCTGCACGGCCGCTTTCATCTCAGCGGCCGTTACCCATGTTGGCGATTTCAGGTCACTCGCCTCTGAAAAAGTCCAGTTGTACTCATACCGCCCTAGTTCTTCAATCCGCTCAATACAACCCAACGCCCGCTCCTTCTCTATCGTCAGGTATTCAAACGAAAGGCATTTGAGCGGCGACGATAGCCCCGACAAGACCAGCAATTCCGCCCCCTCCACATCAATCTTGCAAAAATCAGGGGAGCCATAACGGCCGATGAGTTGGTCAAGCGTGAACGCCTGCACCTGAAACTCTTTGTCCCAACTGTATTTGCCCCACATCGGGTCGGCTTTCTTGTCCTCAATCCAGCTTCGGTCAATGGTGGAAAGGCTGGGGTTTTTACTGTTGTGGTAGAAAGAAACAACCCCCTCTTCTCGGGCAACCACCCCTTGCAGGAGCGTCACCCCATCATCCCCCCGTATTTTCTGGCCAAAAACGCATGAAGGCTGGGTTGTGGCTCGATGGCGACTACCGTAGCCCCCAATTTGCGCCAAATGGGGATGCGGTTGCCAAAGTGGGAGCCGATGTCAAAGCAGAGCATTCCTTGGCGGATGAACGGCCGATACAGCCTGAACAACCGCGCTTTGCCCCCCGGAACCCCATAAGCCACGGCATAGGTTCTGGCAAACCCAAACCACTCGCCCAATTTCTCAAATAAATTCATCTTGTTCCTTGATTGGTGTAATGGTGTATTGGTGTAGTTGTGTATGTCAATATACGACTACACCAATAGACCAATAAACAAAGCAACGGCTTCTTGAACTGCATTAGTAAAATTTCTCCCCCTTATCCAGCATCTCTAAAATTTTTTCCACCCATTTTTGCCGCGTTGCGGGCTTCTTGGCCGTTTGGAGTCGATAACCAATGGCATATTGATTTTGCCGATTGAGGGTTTGGAAGAACGCTTTGGCCGCTGGGCGTTGTTCGAGCAACGCCAGAAAATCGGGGGCATGGTCATCTCGCTGGCGGGGGCGTAGGCGGCTTCCCAACGGCCGTCGGCTTGCGCCGCCCGCACATGCACCAACCCCACCTCTTGCATCCGCCCGGCCGCCATCAGCCGCTCCACATGTTCCCGATTGCGTTGCGACCAATTGCTCCCTTGGCGGCGGGGCGTAAACCGCTGGAGGTAAGCCTCATCGTCTAAGCTCTTTTTGACCCCATCAATCCACCCCCAACACAGCGCCTCAATCACCGCCTCCTCCCAATTGATGGTTTTCGTACCCGAAGCCTTCTTAAAAATCTTGAGCCATAATTCTGGCTCAGAGGCGTGGTTGGCCTCTAACCACGCCCAAAAGGCGGCCGAGTCTTCAAAGGCGTGAATACGGGATTGGTTAGGTTCTGGCATATCGTTTTTCTCGGGTGAGTCATGTATAAAGCCGTTTAGGGTGGCTGGGCGATTGATTGGGGTTCTTGCACAGGTAGTGGGGGATACGGCCGTGCTTCCTGTGGTATTATCGTTGGTTGCGGCCGTGAGGGGGCTACGGCAGGGCAGAGCAGGGTGGGGGATTGTGCAGGAAGCGTAATCAATATAACCGCAGGGGCTGTTGGTTGGGGTGCGGGGAAAATTGCTTGGACCACAACTTCCCGCACCACCACAAGGTGTTCGTTGGCCAATGTTAGCCCCACACAGGCAAAAATAATAATGACAAAACATCCCCCTCTATTAGATGGTTGGGGAGGTGGGTCTAGGGCTTCGCGAACTCGGTTAAAGGTTCGTTCTGTTTTTTGGAGCTTGACCAATAGCAGAATATTGAAGGACAAGACCGCGAAAACAACAAAGGCAACGAACAAGCCTACAACAAGGGCAACTGGCAAATCTTCCCGAGGCATGATGTACTACTACTCCCGGTATATGGTGCAAGGTAACCCTACCCGAATACCGAATTGATTTTGCGCTGAGCGGTTTATTTTCACCACGCTCAAGCGATATCTAAAGCATTACACCATTTTGTAACCTAAATTACAACTTGTGGCAATGGCTCTCTTCTGCCATTCTATGCCAGTAGATATCACGTCATTCCACGTAGTTACCCTTTGCCTTCCATATGAGTTTTGTCCTAGTCGCTTGTGCTTTTCATTTCATCGGTTAAACTATCATTAGACAAACGTCTAACAATTTTAGATTTTCGATTTTGGATTGGCGATTTTGGCCAGCCCACTAGCCACTAACCACTAACCACTCCCCACTAACTACCATGCATCGCTTTACCGTTTACCGACGTTTACTGGCCTATTTACGGCCGTATAAATGGCAAGTTTTCCTCGCCTACAGCGCCACCTTCATCGCCGTTCTGCTCAACCTCTACATTCCCCAACTGGTTAAAAACGCCATTGATGAAGGGGTGGTGGCAGGGGATATGACGGCCGTGTGGCGCGCCACGGGCCTCATCCTCCTCGTCGCGCTTGTGCGCACCATCGTCAGTTTCGCCGAGCTATTCGGCGGCGAATGGCTCACCTTCCGCTTCTCCTACGACCTGCGCAACGACTTCTACAACGCCGTCCAATACCTGCCCTTCGCCTTCCACGACAAGCACCACACAGGCGATTTGATGAGCCGCGCCACCAGCGACGTGGGCGAAACCGAGCGGTTTGTGGGCACGGGCGCAATTGGCCTCGTCTCCACCATCTTCCTCATTTTGGGGGTGATTGGGGCGATGTTTGTGGAAAATGCACGGCTGGCCGTGCTGGCCACAGGGCCGATGGTTATCTTGGTGTGGGTCGCCGTTCGCTTTGGCTTTAAGGTGCGGGGCATGTTCCAAGTGTTGCAGGAGCAGATGGGAACCATCTCCAAAATCATGCAAGAGAGCCTGACGGGCATCAACCTCGTCAAAGTATTTGCCCGCGAGCCGCACGAATTGGAGAAGTTTGACCACGAGAACAACATCTGGTTTGACCAACGGGTGGGGCTGATTACCGTCTGGTCCAACAATTGGCCCTTCATGGGCTTTCTCGTCGCCCTGAGTATTTTTATTTTGCTGTGGTGGGGCGGCCCCATGGCCTTGGCGGCCGAGGTTTCCATCGGCTCCCTCTTCGCCATGATTTCCTATGTGCTGTTGCTCAACGGCCCCGTGCAACGGATTGGCTTCCAAGTGAATTTGGCGGCCACGGCCAGCGCCAGCGCCACCCGCGTCTTCGAGATTATGGATTTGCCCAACGAAGTGGCCGACCAACCTGTCGCGCAAGAATTGCCCCACATCAAGGGGGAGGTGCGTTTTGAGCAGGTCGGGTTTCATTACGAAGGCGGCCGTACCATTCTGCGCAACATTGATTTTGTGGTACAGCCGGGGCAAACCGTCGCTCTCATTGGCTCGACGGGTTCGGGCAAATCCACGATTACCAACTTGCTCCCCCGCTTTTATGAAGTGAGCGACGGCCGCATCCTCATTGACAACCACGACATCCGCGACGTAACCCTGAAGAGTTTGCGGCGCGAAATTGGCATGGTCTTGCAAGATTCGTTCCTGTTCAGCAACACCATCGCCGAAAATATCGCCTACGGCCGCCCCGGAGCCAAGATGGAAGATGTAATCACGGCCGCCAAAGCCGCCCGCGCCCACGACTTCATCATGCGCACCCCCGACGGGTACAAGACGATGGTCGGCGAGCGCGGCGTAACGCTGAGCGGCGGGCAAAAGCAACGGGTGGCCATCGCCCGCGCCCTGCTGGCCGACCCGCGCATTCTCATTTTGGACGATTCGACCAGCAGTGTGGACACCGAAACGGAATACCTCATTCAGCAAGCATTGCACACGCTCATGCAGGGGCGCACCACCTTTGTCATTGCCCAACGGCTCCTCACCCTGAAAAGCGCCGACCAAATTTTGGTGCTCGACCAAGGCCACATCGCCGAACGAGGCACGCACGACCAACTCCTCCAACAACACGGCCTCTACCGCGAAATTTACGACTTGCAACTCAAAGACCAAGAAGAATTAGTGCTGAGTTCTGAGTTCTAAGTGCTGAGTACGCACTTCCCCCTCAGCCCTCAGCACTCAGCACTCTTATGAAAGCTCTGCGCGTTCTCTACTTCCTCCTCGGCTTTCTGTCCGGCGCAACGGCCGTGCTCCTCGCCTTGTTGGCCATTGCTTATATGGCTGGCTGGTAGGGGATGGGTTTATTGGTGTATTGGTGTACTGGTCTAATAAACAACGACACCAATACACCAATAAACAAATAGACCCATAAACAAATAGACCCATAAACAAAAATGACCACCCTTACCCAAGAACAACAACGCCAAGAGGCGGAACAACTCGAAGAACTGGAAGAGCGCGAAGCGATTATCCAGCGTCTGCTCAAAGATGAAGACGACGACGAACTCGGCAGTTACGACAACCAACTGTTGAAGCGGCTGTTTGGCTATGTACGGCCGTATCGCACCCAACTCATCTGGGCCATTATCCTCATGAGCGTCTCCTCCCTCCTGAGCGTG
Organism: Candidatus Hadersleviella danica; assembly: GCA_016711405.1. Lineage (GTDB taxonomy): Bacteria > Chloroflexota > Anaerolineae > Promineifilales > Promineifilaceae > Hadersleviella > Hadersleviella danica. Next base: position 183,873 of record JADJSZ010000002.1, read on the forward strand.
GCGGGGCCGTGGCTCATCGGCCAAACATTGGATAGCGGCGTGGAGCAAAACAACCTCCAACAAGTGCGCTTTTGGACGCTCATTTTCGCCATTAGTGTGCTGGTGGAGTGGGCCACCAACAAGGGGCGCATCGCCATCATGGCCTATGTCGGCACAGGGGTGGTGGCCGATATTCGCAGTGCGCTTTTCCGCCACCTGCACAAGTTGTCGCTCAGCTTCCATATCAACTACAGCGTCGGCCGTTTGATGAGCCGCCTGATTGGGGATGTCAGCGTCATTCAAGACTTTATTACATGGTCTATCACGGGTCTGTTCCGCTCCTTTTTTGCCCTGTTCGGCATCATCGTGGCCATGTTGTGGCTCAATTGGCAGTTGGCTCTGCTCTCGTTTGTCGTCCTGCCCATCATGGTCATTGCCACCAACGTCTGGCGCAAACAAGTGCGCTTGGCCTACCGCGCCTCCCGTCGGCGCAGTTCGCTGATGACGGGCTATCTGAACGAATCCATCACAGGCATCCGCGTTACCAAGAGCTTTAGCCGCGAGCCGAAAAATGCCAGCTTCTTCGACATGCTCAACCGCTCTTTTTACGAGGCCAACATTCGGGCGGCCAAACTGACGGCCTATTTCTTCCCCAGCGTAGACTTTGTCGGCTCCCTTTCGATGGCGATTGTGGTTGGGGTGGGGGGCTGGATGATTACGCAGGGGAGCTTAACGCCCGGCGTGCTCCTCGCTTTCGTCCTCTACGTGCAACGCTTTTTCGAGCCGATTCGGGAGTTAGCCCAGCGGTTCAACGTCTTTCAATCCACCATGGCCAGCACCGAGCGTATTTTTGAGTTGCTCGACCGCCAGCCCGATTTGCAAGATTCCCCCACGGCCGTTCCCCTGCCCCGCATCGAAGGCACTGTGCGCTTCGAGAACGTCGGCTTTGGCTACAAAGTGGACGAACCTGTTTTGCGCGGCATTAGTTTGGAGGCGTTGCCCGGCCAACAAATCGCCCTTGTCGGCGAGACAGGCGCGGGCAAAAGTACCATCATCCGCCTGCTGGCCCGCTTTTTTGATGTGACCGACGGCCGCATCACCATTGATGGACACGACATCCGCGATGTAACCCAAGCCAGCCTGCGCGAACAGTTGGGGGTGGTCTTGCAAGATACATTCCTCTTCTCGGGGAGCATCATGGACAACATTCGCTACGGCCGCTTAGACGGCACGGACGACGAGGTGATTGCGGCGGCCACGGCCGTTGGCGCCGACGAGTTCATCTCCAAACTGCCCCAAGGCTACCACACCGATGTCGGCGAAAACGGGGTCAACATGAGCGTCGGCCAGCGGCAAATCCTGTCGTTTGCCCGTGCCCTGCTGGCCAACCCGCGCATTTTGGTGCTGGATGAGGCGACGAGCAGTGTGGACACGGCCACCGAGAAGCAGATTCAATCGGCCCTCGAAAAGCTGTTGGCGGGGCGCACCAGCTTTGTCATTGCCCACCGGCTGAACACGATTGTGAAATCGGACAAGATTGTGGTGCTGGAAAATGGGCAGGTGGCCGAAATGGGCACGCATGAGGAGTTGTTGGCCTTACACGGCCGCTATTTCAACCTCTATACGATGCAGTGGGCCACCCAAGGGTTGGCCGCCGAACGGAGCAAATAAGGGGCGAGACGGCCGTTCCGCGCCTCCTCGCGGGGGGGGGGGGGGGGGGGGGGGGGGGGGGGGGGGGGGGGGGGGGGTGTTTTGGGGGTTTCGCCCCTACGACAATTAGATGAGCGAACGATTGCCCAATCGATGGCAAACGATTGCCCATTCGTTGGCGATCGATTGCCCATTCGTTTGCAAACACGTGCGCTTGTCTTTGTAAACACGTGCGTTCGTGTTTGCCAACGGGTGCGCACGTGTTTGCCAACAGGTACGCACGTGTTTGCAACACTTTGTTTGACAACGAACACGTCTTGTTTAGCAACGAACACGTGTTGGTTTGATAACGAACACGTGTTGGTTTGGAGGTTGCCGTGTACGGCCGTGAGCAGTTGAACAGTGACTATCGTTTGCGGGTGGCCACCCAACGCCGAAAGAGGGGCACAAAAAAGCCCCACGTCGCCCCATCCCCATCCCCCACCTTGCGCAACACATCGTGCCGCTCCCCCCAGCGGAGCGCCTGCTGGAGTGGCTCCTCGGCCAGCCCCACCAGCGGCAACAACTCGCCCACCGTCCACGGCTCCGGCCGTTGCGCCATCACCCGCAGGAGTTGCCGCTGGTCGTCACTCGTCGTCTGCCGCCACACCCCATCAAAATAGATAGCCCCCCGCTGGAACAACTCGTCGCTGGTGGCCCACGCCACATCGGCCGTGTTGATTTTGGCCAGCCTGTCCAGCCCCTCATCCAACATCTCCCGATTCAGGTGGTCGAGCGCGTCGCGGCAGACCAGTTGCACCAGATAGGGCTGGCCGCCCGTCTGGGCGATAATCTCCGCCACCGCCTCCCGCTCGTAGTTCAGCTTAAAGGTGGGCGAGGGGTTGGTAATCAGCCGCTCCGCCTCCTGCTGGCCGAGGTAGGAGACGTGGATGTTGCTGTAGGAGCCGAAGAAGGGCTGTTGGTAATCGCGGCTCATCTCGTCCAGCGTGTGCAAGCCGCCAAAGACGAGGGTCAGCCACCGCTCTTGGCTTTTGGTGCGCAGGAATTGGAAAATTTCTGGCCCAATTTTGCCCGCTTCCACCGCCTGCTCAATCGCCTCGAACTCGTCTAAGGCCAAGATGAGGGTGTGGGGGGCGATGGCCGTGGCGATGTGCGCCCCCAGTTGGTTGAAGGCGCGTTGGGCGCGGTTGGCTTGCTCGTAATCGGCCGCATCGGGCGCGGGCAAGGTGGCTTCGGGGTGGGCGGCGCGGGTCACGGCGTACAGTTTGTCGGCGAGGGTGAGCAGGAGGTCGGCCGTGCTTTCCACAAAACTCGTCTCGCCGCCCATGTCCAAATAGGCCAGCAGATGCCCCGGCGGGGCGTATTCGGCCAAGTTGCGCAAGATACTGCTTTTGCCCATGCGCCTGTGGCCAAACAAAATGATGGAATCGGGGTTTTCTTTGGCCCCCCACACATGGGTGATCTGGTCAAAAATATCTTTGCGCCCCACAAACAGGGGTGGGTAAACGGGGTCGCCCACCACATAGGGGTTGTCGAACGGTTGCAGGGGGCGTTCCCAGATGGTGGATTGGCGGGGGGCGAATTCGGCCGCCCGCAACTCTGCCTGCGACATGCCCTGCACCGCCCGCGCCCCCAACGCCCCTTGCTCTTCGGCCACTAGTTTTTCCCATTCGCTGATGATGCGCTGGATGAGGGCGCGTTCGGGGGGCAAGACTTGGGTGGTAGTGTAGTGGGCCAGTTCGCGCAATTGCCCGGCCGCTAAGTTGAGCGCCGTGGCTTGCACGGTGGGGTTGGTCGCTTCGCAATAGGCCAAGGCGTGCTGGGCCATATCCCCAAGGCGATGAGGGCTTGACGACGGTCGGCCGTAACAATGGCTCCTCAATTTCCTCCAGCCGCTCTACGCTCCCCATCTCTGCCATGCTCGCGATGGGCAAATAGGCACGGATGAGGTCGAAGGTGGCGAC
>JADJSZ010000003.1 GCA_016711405.1 Candidatus Hadersleviella danica
CCAAAGCGCGTCACGCCGCTGGCAGCTCCTTCTCAATCATTTTTCAGCAGGGTTGGCGGGTTAAAGAGCAGGGGCTACCTCGGCCGTCAATTCTTCCTCTTCCTGCACATACCCCCAACGCCTAAACTGCTCTGCCAAGCGCGGATCATCCTTAAACGCTTGGTAATACACAAACTCAGGGGCAACATCCACCCCAACGGGCCACACCAGCGTCTCCAACTCATCATCTACTTGCACTTGGGCAAACAATGCTTGGTCTTGCAACGGAGCAAAAACCCCCTCACCCACCAACTCGCTCAAATCAGCAACCCCCTGTTGCCCATTATTAAAGAGTACCTCCACTTTATAATCGGAAATGTACGTCGCTTGTTTAATATGCAAAAACATCGGTTACTCCAAGGGGGCAATCGGTTGTGGGGTTTTCTGCTGGCTACATGCGTCCCACGCTTGCCAAAGCTCATCTTGGTGGAGTTCGTGCCATTCCAAGACATGCCTTAAGGCGCGGCGGGGAAATTTTCCATCAACAATTCCTGTCTCTAGTTCCACGGTGATTTCATAATCGCCATATTTGGCATGAAAATGAGGGGGCAGGTGGTCACTCCAGTACATGACAATGACGATGCCTAAAAATCTGCTGAGTGTTGGCATGGCTGTTCAAGTGTGATACGTGTTGTATAAGACGTTTATGGAATTGGTATCGAGAAGAATTGTCTTTACGGCCATAAGGCAGGTTCAATTTGGCTGTGGTCGGCAAGAGCGAGGTTAAACTCGGCCGCATCTTCCTCGCTCCACGTCCCTATCAGCGCATCCAAATCGTGGAATCGCTGGCGGCTACTGGTTGGGCGCACCGTTTCTAACCCACGGTAGATAAGTTGGCGCACTACTTCTTCGGCCGTTAGTCCTGTGCGCTCGGCTTCCTGTTCAATCCAGCGGGTAACGGTTGGGTTCAGATGGGTGATGGTGAAGGGTGGGTGCATATGGATTACCTCCTTTTAACGGCCAACAACAGGCATATTCGTGATCATGGGCACATTGTAGCACGGCCGTTTGGCTGGGTGAAGGGGGTCGGCCGTGCACCTCCCCCACCACCAGAGCGCGTCACGCCGCTGGCGGCTCCTTCGCAATCATCTTCAGCAGGGTCAGCGGGGGTATGCGGCCGTCCGTCTCCCCGTTCCCACTCCTAGGCAAGATTCCCTATTTGGGTTTGTACACTTCCCGACGATGCCGTACAAAATGGATGGTGATACTCGTTTTCATTTCGTTAAACGTATACAACACCCGATAGTCCCCCACCCGCAACTTATAGACACCTTCCCATTGCCCTGTTAATGGTTCAGGAACCAATGAGGGAAAATTCTCCGCCAACCACCGAATTTTGTTGAGTATGCGTTGCGCAATTGGCTTGGGCAAACCAGCCAAATCGTCGGCCACAGTCGGCATAAATTCAACCTTGAGCATATCACCCCTTACCCACCTCTTACCAAGTCAAGCCTAAATTGGCCGCCACACTGTCGGCCGAGATTGTCTCCCCACCCAGCTTAAGCGTTTCGAGAGAGCGGTTCAACGCCATCTTAAACTCTTGGCGCAACTCCAATCCCTTATCAGGGTCGCTCAATAATTCAGTTATTGTTTGAGTGACTGTCTCTTGAATAAGCCACTTCAACTCATCCACACTCATATCAGCAACGCGCGTAACCATATTCATTTACCTCCGATAGGTGTGTACTCACTCTGGGAAAAGAGTAGCAAATGGGTAGGGGATGTCAAGGTAGGGGCTATTTTGATGGGTACACGGATGATGGGGGGGTGGCTGGTGGCTCCCGCCTGTAGCTCGGGTGTGGCATAATGGCCTTGTTTTGGCGGGGCGGCCGTCCGCCTCCCCCACCGCCAAAGCACACCACCCCGCTAGCGGCTCCTTCCCATCATTTTCAGCAGAACCACTGGGGAATATGCGGCCGTCTATCCCCCCTTACCCCTACCTAAAAATTCGACCCACTCCGTTGCAACACCGCCCAATCCGCCAAGGCACGCGCCGCACCCAGTGCCGTACAAGCCAGCGGATTATCCGCCACATAAGCGGGCACACCCGTCGCCGTCGTCAACAGCGTATCAATCTCGCGCAACAACGCCCCGCCCCCTGTCAAGGCCATTCCTCGGTCAATAATATCCGAGGCCAACTCAGGTGGCGTTTTGGATAACACGGCCCGCACCACACTAATCACCGCATCCAATGGCTCGGAGAGCGCTTCCGCTATTTCGCTCGAGTTAATGTTGACCGTGCGCGGCAAGCCCGTCACTTGGTCACGGCCTTGCACTTCCATTTCTTGCCGCTCCGCAGGTTCCACGGCCGCGCCAATTTTAATTTTAATCGCCTCGGCCGTTGGCTCACCAATCACCAAATTAAACTTTTTACGCACAAACGAGACAATCGCCTCATCAAAATGCACCCCACCGACGCGCACCGATTCGGCACAGACAATGTCGTTGACCGAAACCACGGCCGCTTCTGTCGAGCCACCGCCCAAACCCACCACCATATTGCCCGTGGCCGTCCCAACGGGCAAACCCACCCCAATGGATGCCGCCCGAGGTTGGGCAATCAGAAAGACTTCCCGCGCCCCCGCGTTCATGGCCGCTTCGCGCACAGCCCGCTTTTCCACGCTGGTCACGCCATAGGGCACGCTAATCATCACCGTCGGCCGCCGAAAGTTGAGCGCCCCCACCGATTTTTGGATAAAGTGGCGCAACATGGTCTCTGTCACGAAGTAATCGGCAATAACGCCATTGCGCAACGGCCGCACCACTTCCAACATCTCAGGGGTACGGCCGTACATATCCCGCGCCGCGCGGCCGATTTCGACAATCTTCGGCCGTGTGCCATCATCCGTAATGGCTACCACCGAAGGCTCTTGAATAATAATGCCCTTGCCCTGCACATGAACCAAAATGTTCACTGTGCCGAGGTCTATGGCAATTTGGGGGTTGAAAAAAAGACATATGAGTGAAAAGATAAAAACAGATAGAGTGTAGAGATAGAGATAGAAGAGTATACGGTTGGCTGGCCTAGTGCGTTTTCCTCTATCTCTATCTCCTGTATCTATCCTTTATAAACAAACAAGCGGTAAGGATAAACACCTCACCGCTTGTTGCCAAACTTCGGTTTAATTTGCTTACGACTTATTCAGAAAAGTCGGGGATATTGCGATGGTGGCCGCCTTCCCGCTTGCGCCGCTTGCTAATATCAAGGCGGATATTGGCTCGGCGCAGAGATTGCTCAATGAGGGCATAGTTGTGGGAATCATCCTTCACCCCTTCAACCATCTGCTTTTCGGCGCGGGCACGGGCGGCGGCCGCCCGTTGCTCATCAATTTCCTCGGCGTGTTCGGCCGAATCCGCCAAGATAATCACCTTATCGGGCTGTACTTCGGCAAAACCCCCGCCAATGGCAAAATACTCTTCCTGCCCATTGCGGCGGATGATAATCTCGCCAAAATCCAACACCGTCAGCAACGAAGAGTGATTCGGCAAAATGCCCATCCGCCCTTCAATGCCGGGCAAATTGACACTATCCACATCATGGCTATACACCAATTTCTCTTGCGTGACAATTTCACAACGAATAGGCATGGAAACCTCAGCAAAGTGGGTAGTGGTTAGTGGCTAGTGATTAGTGACTAAACCACTAGCCACTCGCCACTAACCACTAGCCACTAATTACTCGCTACGCATCCGCTCTGCCTTAGCAAAGGCAGAATCAATATCGCCCACCATATAGAAGGCTTGTTCGGGCAGATGGTCGCACTTGCCATCCAAAATGGCGCGGAACCCTTCCACCGTCTTGCGGATGGGCACATATTGCCCTTGCAAACCGTGGAACCGCTCGGCCACAAACATGGGCTGGCCGAGGAAACGCTCGACTTTACGAGCGCGAGCCACCAATTGCTTGTCGTCTTCGCTCAACTCATCAATACCCAAAATGGCGATGATGTCTTGCAAATCCTTGTAGCGTTGCAAAATCTGCTTCACTTCGCGGGCGGTGCGGTAATGCTCTTCCCCGACAACGCTGGGTTGCAAGGCGCGGCTGGAAGAAGCGAGAGGATCCACGGCCGGGAAAATACCCTTGGCGAACACACTGCGCTCCAGCGTCAAAATCGCGTCCAAATGGGCAAAGGTGGCCACAGGAGCGGGGTCGGAGTAGTCGTCCGCAGGCACATAAATGGCTTGCATGGAGGTGATAGACCCCGTCTTGGTGGAGGTGATGCGCTCTTGCAACGCCCCCATTTCCGAAGCCAAAGTGGGTTGATAACCGACAGCGCTGGGCATACGGCCGAGCAACGCCGACATTTCCGAACCAGAAAGCACATAGCGGAAAATGTTGTCAATGAAGAGCAACACGTCCTTGCCTTGGTCGCGGTAATACTCGGCCATGCTCAAGCCCGTCAGGGCGACGCGCAAACGCACGCCGGGGGGTTCGTTCATCTGGCCAAAAACCATGATAACCGAATCCATCACGCCGTACTCCTGCATTTCGTAGTAGAAGTCGGTCCCTTCACGGGTGCGCTCGCCCACGCCAGCGAACACAGATACGCCTTCATGCTCGCGGGCAATGGAGCGAATCAGTTCGGCGATGGTGACTGTTTTACCCACCCCTGCGCCGCCGTAGATGCCCGTCTTACCACCCCGAATGAAGGGGGCGAGGAGGTCAATCACCTTCAGACCCGTCTCGAAGGTTTGGGTTTCGGTGGATTGCTCCTTGAATTCGGGTGCGTCGCGGTGAATGGGATAATAGGTATCGCTGGTGGGGGTGGGACGGCCGTCAATGGTTTCGCCAATGACGTTGAAAATACGGCCGAGCGTCACATCACCCACAGGAACCATAATCGGGGCATGGGTGCGTTTAACAGCTTCCCCACGGCCTAAGCCGTCGGTGGAGTCCATCGCCACCGTACGAACGACGTTATTGCCAAGATGTTGTTGTACTTCCAGCACCAACCGCGTTTTGCCGGGGCGAGCGATTTCCAGTGCTTCAAAAATTTCGGGTAAATCCCCCTGCGGGAATTCCACATCCAAAACCACGCCGCGAATAGCGTTTACTTTACCAGTGGTCATGAATCCTCCAAGTCTAAGTAGTAAAAAGTAAAAAGTAGGAAGTGAAAAGAGGGTGTCTAACTTTTTACCTTTTACTTTTCACGTTTCACTTTTCATCAGGCCGCCAATGCTTCTGCTCCACCGACAATGTCGAGGATTTCAGCCGTAATGGTGGCTTGACGTGCTTTGTTGCGTTCCAAGGTTAAATCTTCGATTAAAACGGCCGCGTTATCCGTGGCATTGTTCATGGCCACATAGCGAGCGCTGTGTTCACTGGCTTTGGCTTCCAGCACCGATTGGTAAAGCTGGAGATCCACAAAGCGAGGGACGATGGTGTTGAGCAGAGCTTCGGCCGCTGGCTCATAGGTGTAATCCCGCTCGCTCACCCCAGTCAGGTCAACGTTGCGGACATATTCAGCCACGGCCATACCCTCAAAATCGAGTGGCTTGAGGGGCAGAAGTTGCTTGACACTCGGCTTCCGCGACACCATATTGAGAAAATCGGTGTAAGCGACAAAGACCTCATCCACCTTCCCCGCCAAATAATCCTTCACCACCACTTGGGCGATGGGTGTAATATCGAGCATGTTGGGGGCATCGGGAATGCCTTCAAACGAGGCGATGACGTTCATCCCCCGCCGAATGACCAAATCGCGCCCTTTTTTGCCCACTGTCACCAGTTGCGGTTGATGGCCGAGCGCGGCCGAGAACCGCTCCACCAAACGCACAATATCGGTGTTATACGAGCCAGCCAAACCACGGTCGCCCGTAATCAGGATGATGGCCGTGTTTTTAATCTCGCTCCGTGTTGTGAGCAGGGGATGTTGGGTAGCGGCCGTGCTGGCGGCCAAGTTGTTCAGAATCTCAAACGCCTTGCCCGCATACGCCCGCGTCGCCTGCACCTGTGCTTGGGCACGATTCGCCTTAGAAGCCGAAATCGCCCCCAGCGCACTGGTGATTTGCGAAGTGTTTTTAACACTCTTAATGCGTTTTCTTAGTTCTCTTTCAGTCGCCAAAAGGTTTCTCCTTTAGAGTTATTGGTTAGTGGGTTATTCGTTATTGGGTTAGTCGGTTATTAGAGGTACTTCGGGGGAAGAACTCATGGCCTAACGAGTAACCAATAACGAATAACGAGTAACCCCTTAGCTCCAAGAGGCGTTGAAATCAGCCAGAGCGTGCTTGAGTTGGGCTTCGGCATCATCCGTCAGCCGGTAGGCGGACATGATGGTGTTGCCCACGGCCGCGTGTGCGGTATCCATGTAGCGCAAGAAGTCCACGCGCCAGCGGGTAATATCGGCCACAGCTAATTTGTCCATGTAACCGCGTGTGCCCGCATAGATGAGCATCACTTGGTGAGCCAAGCTGTAGGGGGCATATTGCGGTTGGCGGAGCAAGTGCATGAGGCGCTCGCCACGGCCGAGCAACCGTTGCGTCGAAGCGTCCAAGTCGGAACTGAACAGGGCGAAAGCGGCCATTTCTTGGTATTGCGCCAAGTCAGATTTGATACCACCAGCCACCTGCTTCATCGCTTTGCGCTGAGCATCGCCACCGACGCGGGAAACCGACAAACCTGTCGAGATAGCGGGCAACTGGCCCGAGTCGCGCAAGTCTGTTTCCAAGAAGATTTGGCCGTCGGTAATCGAGATGACGTTGGTGGGGATGTAAGCCGACACGTCGCCCAAGAGGGTTTCGATGATGGGCAAAGCGGTGAGCGAACCACCCGAGCCAGGCACTTTGACAATTGCGTAATTGTCGGAGTTGCTCATCGCCTTTAAGTCTTGTTCAGCATGTTCCACGTCGGAGTTGCCGAAGTAGAGCTTGCCGTTGACCCCAGCGGTGGTTCCACGAGCCACTTCGGTGCCTTTCGCCACAATCACCCACTCGTCGCGCAGACGAACGGCGCGTTCGAGGAGGCGGCTGTGAACGGAGAAGATGTCGCCGGGGTATGCTTCACGGCCGGGGGGGCGGCGCAGAATCAGCGACATTTGGCGATACGCCCACGATTGCTTGGAAAGGTCGTCGTACACCACGAGGGCATCACGGCCGTCTTCCATAAAATACTCGCCCATCGCGCAACCCGAGTAGGGGGCGAAGAACTGCATCGGCGCGGGGTCAGAGGCGCTGGCAACGACGACAATGGTGTACTCCATCGCCCCGTTCTCTTCCAGTGCGGCCACTACTTGGGCTACTTGCCCAGCCCGTTGGCCAATGGCGACGTAAATGCAGATGACACCTTGCCCCTTTTGGTTGATGATGGTGTCGAGGGCGATGGCGGTCTTGCCCGTTTGGCGGTCGCCAATGATGAGTTCGCGCTGGCCACGGCCGATGGGGGTCATCGCGTCCACGGCCATCAACCCCGTTTGCATGGGGGTGTCCACCCGCTTGCGCTGAATAACACCGGGGGCGATGCGTTCAATGGCAAAGCGTTCCGTTGTTTGGATGGAGCCTTTGCCATCAATGGGGGTTCCGAGCGCGTCTACGACACGGCCGATGAGGGCATCCCCCACGGGAACCGAGGCGACCTCGCCTGTGGCGCGGACTTCGGCCCCTGTTTCAATGGTGGCGTAGTTGCCCATGACGGCAATACCCACTGTATCTGGCTCCAAGTTCAACACAATGCCGCGCACGCCGTTGCTAAACTCGACGATTTCGCTGGCGGTGACGTTGGCCAAACCATCGGCCAAAACGACACCGTCGTACACTGCTTTAACAGTGCCGACGCTACGGACGGCCGTTTTGCGCTCAAACAAATTAATCTGCTTGAGGAAACTCTCGGCGATATTCTCATAGTCTGGGGCGAAGGAACCCATGAAACAACCTCCTAACGGAATGTTCTGGTTGGAAGCAAGTGGCAAGTTATCGTGTACAAACGACTTTCCTTGTGATCAAGTGGTCTCACCAAATGCAGATGTTTGATTGGAAACAGGTTATCTGGGAAGATATTTTGCTTTGCCGTTTGGCGGCAAAAGAGCGTTGACCTATGATAGGTCACGGGGGGGATATTATCCCAGACGAGCTTGTTTGTCCAATAATTCACAAGTGCCGCGAGCGGGGTGTATAAGTCTATTCGTCTATTGGTGTATTCGGGTACTGCCCCTCAAATATACAAGTACACCAATACACCTCTACACCAATAACCCAATCCCCCTACCCTCCCTTTCTATTGCACGATAAAATCCACACTCCCTAAAAACGTTTTAAGAAGAGAGATACCGATGTTAAAAACCATTGATTGCGGGGCAATCCGCGCTGAACATGTTGAACAACAAGTAACCCTTGCCGGCTGGGTGCATAAGCGGCGGGATATGGGGGGGATTATTTTCATAGACCTGCGCGACCGGAGTGGCAAGGTGCAGGTGGTGGTGGATGCGAGCAAAACGGCCGAGGCCTTTGCCACGGCCGAGCAAATCCGCTCCGAATATGTCTTGCAAGTGAGCGGTACCGTTGCCCGGCGCATGGCGGGGCAAGAAAACCCCAACTTGCCCACGGGCGACATCGAAATTTTGGCCACCGCCATCAATATCTTGAATACGGCCAAAACCCCACCTTTGCAAATAGACAAAGAGGCTAACGAGGATGAATCGTTGCGGCTTAAATACCGCTACCTCGACTTGCGCCGCGAACGGCCGCAACGCAACCTCATCCTGCGCCACAAAGCCATCAAATTTATTCGGGATTTTCTCGATGAGCGGGGCTTCCTCGAAATTGAAACGCCTATCCTATTTAAGAGCACACCTGAAGGGGCGCGGGATTACCTCGTGCCCAGCCGAGTGCATCCGGGCAAGTTTTATGCCCTGCCCCAAAGCCCCCAACAACTCAAGCAATTGCTCATGGTGGGCGGCATCGAACGGTATTTCCAAATTGCCCGCTGTTTCCGCGATGAGGACCAACGCGCCGACCGCCAACCCGAATTCACCCAACTCGACATGGAAATGAGCTTCATGGAGCGGGACGACATTCTCAATCTCATCGAAGAGTTGATGGTGGGCATGGCCAAAAAGGTCAGCCTTGTGCCGCTGACCTCGGAGAAATTTGCCCGCTTGTCTTACCACGAGGCGATGGAACGCTTCGGGAGCGACCGCCCCGATGTGCGCTATGGGATGGAACTCATTGATATTAGCGAGATTGCGGGGCAAACAGCCTTCCAACTGTTTGCGGACAATGTGCGGGCGGGCAAACCTGTCAAAGCCATTTGCGCCAAGGGGTGTGGTGGGTATAGCCGCAAAGAGATGGGCGACCTTGAAGAATTTGCCAAGGGGCACGGGGCGAAGGGGTTGGCATGGCTGGCCATCCACCCCGAAACGCAAGAGATTCGCGGCCCCATCGCCAAGTTTTTTACGGTGGAGCAACTGTTAGCCTTGACCGAACGCATGGGCGCAGAACCGGGCGACCTGATTCTCATCTCTACCGATGTGAAGTGGACGGTGTACAAGGTGTTGGGTGAGTTGCGCCAAGAGTTGGCTCGCCGTTTGGGGCTGACCAAAAATACAGGGCTGACCTTTTGTTGGGTGGTGGATTTCCCCTTGTTTGAGGAGACCACGACCGAGGAAGGACATTATGCGCCCAGCCATCACATGTTCACCTCTCCCAAACGGGCGCACATTCCGTTGCTGGATAGCGACCCACACGCTGTGTTGAGCGAGCAGTATGACTTGGTGTGCAATGGCTTTGAGGTGGCGGGCGGCAGTATTCGGATCCACGAACGGCCGTTGCAACGCAAGATTATGGACTTAATCGGCTTCTCGTGGGAAGAGGCGGAGGAGCAGTTTGGCCACATGCTCGAAGCGTTTGAGTATGGCGCACCCCCGCACGGCGGCATCGCTCCGGGCATTGACCGACTGATGGCGCTCATGGCGGGCGAGCCGAATATCCGCGAGGTGATGGCTTTCCCCAAGAACCAGAACGCGATGGACTTAATGGCGGATGCGCCTTCCCATGTGGTGCAACGGCAGTTGGATGAGTTGCATATTGCGTTGGCGGGGAGAGCGATAGGGTAGTAAAAGGTGAAAAGTGAAAGGTGAAAAGTGGGGTAGCTGGTGCTACTTCTCACTTTTCACCTTTCACTTCTTACTTATCGAACGACAAGGGGCAAGTACCCTTGCACGGTGAGGTTGAGGGGGATGCGGGGCAGGACGAGGAGGGTGATGGAGTTGGCGGGGTAGTCGGCCGTATATTCCCCACCCCCCACGGCCGCATCCCCTTCGCGAACAATGGCGTTTAGGTCGGCCGCACTGTAGCGGTAGACCTCGGCCGTGCCAGCGGCCGCAAAATTGGCCACGTTCAGCGTGCCTGTCTGTGTTTCCCCCGTTTTGTTGATGATGACCAACGTGAGTGCGCCATCGCCCGAGCGTTGGGCGGCGTAGATGGCCAACTGCCCTTGGTCTTCGCTAGTGGCTTGGACGCTGGTTTGGCCGAAACGGCCGCCTGCCCCATCGTAGTTGCGATAGATGCGGAAGGCGAAAGCGGCGGGGCTGGTGGGGGTGAACTGACCGCCACCGCCAAAAAGAGTATCGAAGAGGAGAGCCATATCCACCCGTTCACGGCCGAAAATCCCCAGAATATCCGCTTGCGCCAACGCCCCATTGAGCGAATCCAACGCCCCCCAGTTGTATTCGGTGATGGCCAACTTGGTGCCGGGGTAGTGCGCGTCAATCCATTCCCGCATCATGGGGATGAGGCGCACGATGCCGCCATTGGGGCCTGCGGCCGCAATCCAACTTTCGTCCACATAGGTGGCATCCCACAAGCCACGGGTGGAGCGCAAGCGCAACGCTTGGGTGGCGGAATCGCCCGCGCCCGTTAGCGACACCCCATTTTGAGGGTAGAAGTGGACATCGAGATAGTCGAGCAGGCGCGTGCCGTTGGTTTGCTCGTAGGCGGCCATCTGTTGCAAGTACCACGGCACAAAATAGATGGAGCCATGTGCTTCGTAGTCGGGAAAACTGGAGTAGCCGTTGGCCGCCGCTTCCACTAAATCGTGGCGGGAGTAAAAATAGTTGGACCAGCCGTGGGGGACGGGGCCGAGAAGTTGGGCGGAGGGGTCGGCCGCTTTAATGGCCGCCGCATAGCTCTCCCCTAAGCCGTACACCTCGTCATAGGTGCTGGGGTCAGGGTGCACATCGCGATGGGTTTCGTGCCACAAATCGGGTTCGTTGTCCAGCGAGTAGTAGCGCACGCCCCCGTTGGCGGCCGTGCCAAAGAGCGTGTGCAAATGAGCCACCCAACCTGCCACAAACGCTTCGTTGCTGGCGATACTCGTATCGAGTGGGTCGTTGCCAGCCACATAGATGGGCTTGCTTTGGTCATTGTCTGTATAGCCGGTGATGCCACTGCCGCAATCGGGTCGCCACGGATCCACGGCCGGCTGACTACCGTAGGGATAGGGCTGGGGCACGTAGCCATATTTGCTGACGCTGTAGCCACAGCCCAGCGGATTGTCGTTGGCGACCCAGCCGATGAGGGGCACGGAGACAATCGTTTGGGTTCCCGAAGCGCGGGCGTTGGTGATGTACTCATCGGCCGACTCTGTGCCCGTGGTGTTGGTGTTGTTCTCGAAGAAGTAGTCGTAGCCGCTGTTGGTGCGGTTGTTTTGCCAGTTGTAGCGGGTGGTATCGTTGCCCCCCCAACGGCGAATGGTCAGCCCCAACTCGTCGGCCAAGGCGTTGTTGAAGGTGCGGTTGGCGTTGGAGGTGAAGTTGTAGTGCAGGCCGTAGATGTCGGGGCTGATGGCGGCGCGGTCGGCCGCGACATCTACATTTAAGAGAAGGCCCGTGGGGGGTGGGGGTTCGCCAATGGCGAACAGCACCACCCGGCGCGGGTCGAGGCGGCAAGGGGGGAAGTCGCCGACTGTGCCGCTGGCGGCACGGCCGCAATCGGCCACGAGCAAATCCCCATTGAGGTCGAAGGCCATCCCCATGGGCAAGTATAAATCGGCAAAGGTGTTGTCGGCCGTGGGGGCATTGATGGGATCGAGGAACTGCAAGAGCTGTTGGTTGTGGGTGTCGGCGATGTAGAGCCGATTTTGGCTGTCCACGGCCACATCATGCGGGTAATTTAGCCCTGTAAAGCTCTGCGTGGCGGCCATGCCGTTGGTGAGCGGCGGGGCAAAGCGTTGCACACGGCCGTTGAGCAAATCGGTGACATAGACTTGCCCGTTGCCATCTACCGCGACGGCGAGAGGGAGGTTGAATTTGTTGGCGGTGGCTCCTGTGCTGGAGCCATTGAAATCCGCTTGCCCCAACACAGCGTCGGGGGTGGTGTCGGTGGTTAGGGGGGTGTCGTAGCGCAGGACGCGGTGGTTGAATTCGTCTACGACGTAGAGGTTATCGGCCGCATCTAGGGCGAGGCCACGCGGGAAGTTGTAGCCTGTTAGCCCGCCACCCGTGCCGTTGTTGGTAAAGTTGCTCTGGCCGAGCACCCCATCGGCGGCCGTGGGCGTGGCATCGCTGTCGGGGTTTAGGTAGATGAGGACGCGGTGGTGGTAGGTGTCGGCGAGGTAGAGGTTGCCCGCGGAATCTACGGCCACGCTTTCGGGGCCGCACAGCAGGGAGGTGGTTGCGCCTGCACATTGGCCGCTGTCGGGGTCGCCGTTGCCCGTTTGGGTATCTGGGTCGAGGCCGAAGACGAGGTCGGCCGCGTCGCCCGCGAAGAGGCTGGCGGTGTTAGGCCAGCTCCAGACGCGGCTGGCGGGGTAGAGGGCGACGTAGACGCGGCCGTTGGGGGCGACGGCCACGCCAGATGGCCCGACGAGGGCACGTTCGGCATCGGCCGTGGGCACGGCGCGGGCGGGCAGGAGGGTGGCGACCCAAAAAGCACAGACCAACAAGAGGAAGGCGAGTTTTTTCATATGACCTCGTCGAGAAATGTGGGAGAGAGGGTGAGTGGCGGCGTGGCGGAAAGGCTAAGAGCCACAAGGGGGATGCAATGAACTGCTGGGAAGTAGTATAAACGGTTTTTGCGCTGGCTGACTACTGGAAATGGGCGCGTTTATCCTCGGCAGGGCTGGCCATGGGCAATAAAAAGGCTCCTCTAGCGGGTGCTGGAGGAGCCTGAAACAGAATAATTGAATCGAGAGGGAGATGAACGGCCGTGCGGCCGTTCATTTGTCTGGCGTAACTTTCGGCCGATAGGCAAAAAAATAGGTGGCAGGTGCATCGGGCGATGTCCTTACCACCTCGGGAGGGAGCCTAAGAAAAGTATAGCAAAGTTTGGGAAGTTTGCAAGAGCATTTTTGCGCCTTGTTCCTCGAACAATCTGCTTTGTTCCTCGAACAATCTGCTTTGTTCCTCGAACAATCTGCCTTGTTCCTCGAACAATCTGCCTTGTTCCTCGAACAATCTGCCTTGTTCCTCGAACAATCTGCCTTGTTCCTCGAACAATCTGCCTTGTTCCTCGAACAATCTGCCTTGTTCCTCGAACAATCTGCCTTGTTCCTCGAACAATCTGTCTTGTTCCTCGAACAATCTGCTTTGTTCCTCGAACAATCTGCCTTGTTCCTCGAACAATCTGCTTTGTTCCGCCAGAAATGTGCCACTAGCCTGTTGGTCGGGGGGGCAATGCGGGTGAGTGGCACGGCTGATGGGTTTAGATGTTCTTCGTTAGCGTAACGGCCGTGCCCCCCACCCCTACAACGTCGCTCCTACCACAAACCCTCATTCACAATTAACTATTCACCATTCACCATTCACAATTCTTCCGCTCCCACGTTGGATAATGGCTGGATGCAACGGCCTAATCATCATCCTCATTGTCATTATCCTCAGGCTCTTTCGTTTTCTCTGGCTCATCCGTCTCTTCTGGCTCCTCCGTTTTCTCAGGCTCTTCCGTCTCCTCGGGTTCGTCGGTCTTTTCTGGCTCTGGGTCGGGTGATGGTTGGGGAGCCGGCGTAACCGAAGGGGTGGGGGAGCTACTTGGAACGGCCGAAGGGCGCAAGGTGGGCGTGGGCGGGGTGGAGGGCGCGGGCACGGCCGTTGTCCCCACAGGCGGAACTGTCCCCGTGGTCGTTGTGGAAGGGGTGGGCGTGGGGGTGGCCACGGCCGTGCCCGTCGGCCGTCTGCGTGGGGGGGATGGTTCCAGTTACGGTGGCTGTCACCGTCAGCGGCAAAGTCGGCGTAGCCATCACGGTGGGGCTGGGGCTGGCCACAGGAGCCGTTAGTGGGGTGATGGCCACCGCCAAGAGCTGGCCATCCACAGTCAGGGCACGCACATGCACCAACTGCCCCTCGCCCACAAACCCTGCAAAATCGGTCGTGGGCTGAATCACCACGGGCAATCGCTCGATTTGCCACACATCCCCCACCGCTTGCTCCACCACTCCCTCAAAACTGACCTCGGCCGTGCGCCGTTCGGCCAACAACACAGTTATCTCGCGCAACCGCTCTTGGTTGAGTTGCTGTTGCATGGACAGCCCCTCGGTGCCGCCGCCAGCGAACAGCAATTGCACCTGTTCGCTGGCTTGTTTGGCCCCATAAAGCGCATCGCCCGGCACGGCCGATTGCGCCCCCCACACCGCCATCACCACCACCAAAGCCAACCCCACCCCCAGCGAGAGGGCAGGCTTGAATAGCCAGCGCCACCACGAGCGGCGCGGGGCAACATTGGCGTACCGGATTTGCGTCGCCTTGCCCAAAAAGGCTTGCTTGGCTTGCTGATGGGTGGCGTTGCTGGGGAAAAAGGATTTTTGCTCCAGAAGTTGAGCCGTTTCCAGCATGGGGCGCAGTTGCGCGGCCGATTCGGGGTAACGCGCCAAAATCGCGCCCACCGACTCGCCGCGCTCCAGCGCATCCAAGCAAGCAATTAGCTTTTCTTCCAAAGATTTATCCATCGGTATGGGTACTGGTTACTGGTTACTGGTTATTGGTTATTGGTGGTTATTGGTAATTACCTCGCCCAACCAACACCCAATTACTAATTACTAATTACTCATTAATTCCGTCATCATCGCCACCGCCCGCGCTTGGAGCATTTTAACTGCGCCGACGCTTTTCCCCAACTGTTCGGCCGTGGCTTGTACCGAAAGCCCTTGCCCAAAGCGCATGGCCAGCACCTGTTGTTGCTCTTCGGTCAGGCGTCGGAGCGCGGCCGTGAGCTTATCCGCCTGCCATTGCTGGTCCAGTGCCACCTCGGGTGCCTCTTCCCCACTGGGCCAGTTCTCTGATACAGGGGTGGGGTGGCGACGGGTGTGCTGGCGGAAAAAGTCTTGCACAACATGTTTGGCCGTGCCATAGAGCCAGCCCCGAATCGTGTTGCGCGGGGCCTGTTGGTCGTGCAAATTGCGAAGCAATCGCTCAAATACGTCGCTGGTGAGGTCGGCCGTGGCCTCGTAATCTTGTACCCGAAAGGAAATATAGCGAAAAATGTCGCTATAGTATCGCTCATGCACCTCGCCCAAAGCCTCTCTATCGAAGGTTTCGGCGCGGCGCAACAGCGCCAGTTCCTCGTGGGTGTCCAAATCAGTCGGCATAACAATCGGGTGGCTAAATAATAAACAGTGCCACCTAATTGTACTGGACTATCGTCCGCTAAGCAGTTGCCATTTGTCAGGTTATGGCCGTGCAGGAGCGGATGCGGCCGTGCGTTTGGCCTGCACGGCCGTAATGATGCGGTAGTTGGTCAGGAACAATACCACGGCCGTACTGCCCCCATACAACAAGCGCATCCCCATGAGCGATGTATCTGTTCCGGCCGCCCAGCCGTGCCATGTCACCATCCCAAACACCACAAAAGTCAGGTAATGCACCCGCCGCCATGTGTTTGCCCCGATGAGTTGTCGCCAGCCAAAGCTGACATTGACCAGCACCAACACATAGAGGGCGATAATGCCCCACGCCACGTCTATCGGCCGATACGGCCCGACAAAGGGCACGAGCAAATCGCGCAAGGTGTAGACATAGTAGGTGTCAAAGAGCAGGAGAAAGGCGTGGGTGGCTGACCACGCGGCCGTGAGCCACGAGAGCAAGCGGTGCATTTCCAGCGACACGGGGGCGGGCACTTGTTCACGCACATATTTGGTGCTGAGCAAAATGCCCCACATGGTCGAGCCTGTCAAAAACAAATAGGCCACCACCCCCGTGCTACGGGTGAGATACCACGCTGTTTTGCCGCCGTAGGGCAGTGCCCATGCAAACGATTCGGCCAGCAAGGTGTAGCGCAGTAAAAACCAGATGAGGGTCGCAACGGCTAAAACAATCAGTGCCCCGCGCCCTGTTTCTAGCACAGGTTGCCAGCGCGACGGCCGTTCGGGGCGAGGAGAAGGACGGGCAGAGGTGGTCATAGTTAGTGGTTAGTGGTTAGTGGTAGTGGCTAGTGAGAAGTGAAAAGTGAGAGGTGGCTTGTGCGCCACATTTCACTTTTTATCTTTCACATTTCACCTTTTACTTAATCATCAAACGTGCGGTCGAGGCCGCGCATGAGGGCTTCTTTTTCCGCCTCGGTCAGCCGTGCCTCGGGGTGGGTGATAAGGTAAACGGGCATGGGCATTTCCCCTTCTTCAATTGCTTCAGAAGATTCGTCTGCCTCTTTGTTGGCAATGTAGCCCCATTCAGAGAGGTTCAATTCGTGCCGCCCTTCATCCACATCGTGTTGCACCAGCCACGAAACGGGGGCGATGTTGCTATACCACGGCCAAACTGTTTCATTGGTGTGGCAATCGCCACAAGCGCGGTAGAACAGTTCGCGGGTTTCGGGGCTGTCCCAGTTGGGTTCGCCCAGCACAGGGGGATTGATGTGGTTACGGCCGTAGGGAACCAATTGGATAACCACCGCACCCAATACAACAATAATTAAAGCGATTTTCAAGTATTTCATCTGGTTCTCTGGGAATGTAGATAGAGTGTAGAGATAGAGATAGAGGAACCCATAGTAGGCCAGCCTACCGCGTTCCCCCGCTATCTCTCGTCTCTATCATTTTTTATAAAACGATGCGTTCGCCCTTCACATCCCACAACACGGCCGCTAACCCCTGTGCGCGGAGGTACTGTTGGGCGGCCGTGCGCCCCGCCACCAGTGCGGCCGTGGCCCACGCTTCCGCCTCACTGGCCGTGCGCCCCAGCACCGCCACCGTTAATAAATCGGTTTCGGCGGCCGTGCCCGTGCGCGGGTCAATAATATGGTGAACCGTGCGGCCGTTGTGTTGCCAGCGGCGGTAATCCGTGCCCGAAGTCGCCAGCGTCGCCTCCACCAACCAAACAGTGCCCGGCACATCTTCCGCCACCACCAAGCCCAGCGGTTTAGCCAGCCCCACAGGCCAGCCCGCCCACCCCTGCGGTGCGGCCGTTGCCGTCACATCTCCTCCCGCATTGACCAGCGCAGGCCCCCACGGCCGCAAAAAATCGGCCACTTGTTGCGCCGTATACCCCTTGGCAATCCCGCCCAAGTCGAGCTGAATCGTGGCGGGCAAGCGAATGGCACGGCCGTCGGGGTTCATCTCCACGGCCGCCCACTGGCTGGCGCGGGGTGCTGGGGGTACGGTCATGCTTTGCATAGGCAGTTGCTCAAACGAGCGGTCGTACCCCAAACCCACCAAGGCGTTGAGTTGGGTGGGGTCGAACAAACCCTCGGTGACGGCCGCCCAGTGCAACGCTTCCTGCACCACGCCCCACAATTCGTCCGAAACAGCCACCCACTCGCCTGCCCGTTGGTTCAGTTGCATCAGCTCGCTGGTCGGCCGAAAACGGCTCAGGCGGGCTTCGGCCCCGTGGAACATCTGCGCGGCCGTGGGCAAAATGGCCTCGGCCGTGGCTGTATCCACGTCCAACCAAATCGCCATTTCGCATCCCATCGCCCGCAAGCGACGGTGGGGCCATGTGTAGGGGGTGGGTGACATAAGTGGTTAGTGGTTAGTGAGTAGTGAGTAGTGAGTAGTGGCGACTTCACGACTACTGACTATTTACTACTGACTATTTACTACTTCTCTCATTGCGACGACCGCGAAGTCGTGACAGGGGCAACGGGGGCAAAAACCAGCGGCGGTGGGGCGGGGGCTACGGTGGGGATGGGTTGGAGCGACAAACTGGGCAGAGGAGCCACTGCTTGATTGGTTTGGTTCGCGTTTGCGGCCTGTGGTACGGCCAAAGTCGGGATGGGCGGCAAATCCAACAGGAGTGCAGGGGGAGCCGTTGGGGTTGCTTGCACCAACACGATGGCGGGTGTATCGGAAGCGGGCATGAGGCTGGCCAATTGCGTTTGCTGGTGAATAAGGTTGGCCCCGAGCAAGGAGGCGGCGACTCCACCGCCCACCAAGGCGCGTGCCAACCAGTTCGGTTCGTTGGTTCTAGTCATCGTCCCCGTCCTCATCGTCGTCATCACCATGATCGTCATCATGGTCATCGTCATGGTCGTCTTCCCCCTCATCTTCATGCTCACCACCCTCATTCTCATATTCATCCCCTTCGTCTTCATCGTCATCTTGTGCGGTGAAGCTGGTGGCGGGTGCGGCGGCCGATTGCGCTTGGGTCACGGCCGTGGCCTGTGCTTGCAACCGTTGGTTGGCCAATTCCAGTTGGGCGCGGTACTCCGCTTCCCGCTGTTGCATGATGGCCAAATTGGCTTGCAAATCAGCCATTTGCTGGGTGAGGATAGGGTCGGGGTCTGTGCCACCAGCACCACCCGAATTGGCCAACAACCCATTGGCCGTCTCAATTTGGGCTTGGAACTCCGCTTCACGCGCTTGCATCACCTCAATGGTGGCATTCATTTGGGTCAGTTGCGCTTCCAACGCCTGCTTGGCCATCAATTCGGCGGGCGCGGCAAAGGCATCGCCCCCCTCGGCCGAAGCGGCACTGCCCACTGTGCCTGTGCTTTCTAACTCAGCGGCCGTCTCGTCCCCCTGCCGCCAGCCAAAACCAACGGCTACAACCAAAATTAAAATGGTCAAACTAACTGCGGCTAATGTATTGATGAGTTTTGTGTTATTCATGATTTCCTCTGGGGAGTGGTTAGTGGCTAGTGATTAGTGGTTAGTGGTTTCTCGCCACTAGCCACTAACCACTAACCACTAACCACTGATTCTAATTACCGAACGACAACAGGCAGGAAGCTTTGCGAACCAGCGGCGGCTTGGGTCAGGTATTCTGTACCTGCCGTGGCGTAGCTATTGAAGAAGATTAGCCCGCCGACCTCTGGGGCGCGGTTGCCACGGCCGATTTCGGCCGCAGGGTCGGCCGTGTAGCTCTGGCCGTCAATCTGCCATGTCAGCCCATCGGCCGAGACGCTTTGGAGCGTGCCCGCGCTATTGGTGCGCCCCGCGCCGGGAGCCACATGCGTTTCCACCCGCATGATGACAGGAACCCCCAAATCTAAGACGTAACCCACCTCTACAAATGCCCCCACCACCAACAACCCGTTCGATTGGTCAATCTGGGGGACGATACTCGATAGCACATGGCCACTAATCTGCCACGAACCTTCCTGACCGATGGGTGGCATCGCTTCCACAATGCCATACAGCTTTAAGAGGGGCTGGCAACGGTCGGCCGTTTTGGTTTCCACCACAGCCAGTGTGCCGTCGGCCGTGAACAGCGCCTCAACACATTGCCCCACGCCCAATGCGCCATTGTTTTGCTCAATGAAAGTCTCGGCCGTGGCCGCAAAATTCAGGCCGCCAATCATCCATGCCCCGACAAATGGGCTGGCGGGCAAGCTATCCACCGTGGCGTAAATTTTGCTGGTGGGCAGGGGGCCTTGGGGGTTGGGGGCGCAATCATCGCCGCCTTCCGTTTCTACCTCGGTCGCTTGATTCACCCCATTGGTGGTGAAGTATTCCACTTTGACACAGGCCGCAAGGGCAAATGGGCCAGCTTCTTGTTTCAACTCCGTGCTGGGGTTCACTTGGTAAGCTACCCCACTGACGAGCCATGTGCCGTACCAATTGGTGGGCAATGTTTCGATGAGGCCATAGGCGAAGTTAGTGGCCGTGCCACCTTGGCAGTGGTAAGGCTCTTCGCTCTCGATTTTGCTGGCCACCCCATTGGCATGGGTCGCTGAGGCGCACACACCCACGGTCAACATGCCGTGGCTCTCTTCGATCGTGGTTGTGGTTGTGGCAACGACGGTCAATGCGCCAATTGTCCAATCGCCCACGGTGCCTTCTGGCCGTGCCACCAGTGTGCCATAGCTCTTGGTCACGGCCGGGTTGCCCCCGCCGCCGCCCACACCCGCACACCGGGCTGGCTCTTTGGTCTCAATTTCAATCGCCGTGCGATCGGTGGGTAAGTACTTCACTTCCACACAACGGCCGACCACAAACGGGCCATCGCTTTGCTCAAATTGGGTGCTGGTCGTGGCCGTGTAGCTCTGCCCGCTGACTGTCCAACTGCCCACCAACCCCTCAGGGAACACTTCCAGCAAGCCATATTGTTGGGCAAAGGGCTGGTTAGGGTTCGCGCAATGGTAATCGTCCTCGGTTTCAATCTCGAGGGCGTTTAGGGTGATTGGCTCGAATTTAACTTCCACGCACTGGTTCACGGCGAAGGGGCCGTGCTCTTGCTGGAATTCAGTGCTAACGGTGGCGGTGTAGGTGGTTGTGCCCACGACCCATGTGCCCACTTGCCCAGCGGGGAAGGTGACGATACGGCCGTATGCTTGCCACGAATTCTCGCCCTCTTGGCATTCGTATAACTGCTTGGCATCTATCCGTACAGCTTGGTTGGGCGAACCCGCTACATATTCAACCTCCACACAGCCATCTACGGCGAAGGTGGCATCTTCTTGCTTAAATTCGGTGTTGCTATCGGCTTGGTAGCTAACCCCCGCCACAACCCATTCCCCCACCAGTCCAGCGGGGAAGCTTTCGAGAATGCCCCGCACTTCGGGGTTATCGTCTCCTGTGGTGGCGGCCCGCACGGCCGTGCTAAGTCCCACGGCCGCTAGTCCCAGTAACAACACGGCCGCGATTCGGCCGACCAAAATTCCCAATTGATGTGTTCGCATTGTTTGTCTCCTCGTTCTAGGGTGTTATTGGTTATTTGTTACTGGTTATTGGTTCGTTGGTAATTGGAAGCCAATAACCAATAACGAATAACCAGTAACGAATAACTTCACTTATAAATCAGCGTGATGCGCGCTCACAATCTATAAGTCGCACGAGGAAACAAAAAGTAACGGGCAATTTTAGCAATTCAGCAATTCAGCTTGTCAGCTAGTCAGGCAATCCGCAATCCAAAATCCGCAATCCGCAATCCCAAACCCCGACGGCTACCACCCCCTGCCCCTCGGCCGAGGCCAGCACCAGCCACGGCCGTACTGTGCCCCACTCGGCCGTCACCACCTGCCCCGTTAGCGGGTCGGTGTAGAGCGTGCCCGTGACGGGCAGAGACACCTCGCCCAGTAAATAGGCCATGCGGGCGGGGATGGCTTGCGCCCATGCCTGCTCCTCGGCCGTGAATACCCCGCCCGCTTGTTGGCGCACGGCCAGCGCAAACAGCCAGCGCAACAGCTCATCCAGCAACAACAACTCGGCCGCGTTGCCCTCGCTGAGCCAGCCCGCCGCTTGCCACTGCGCCAAGAGTTGCCGCTGGTGCGCCGCCACACGGCCGTACAAAGCCACTTCGGGGGCGACAATAACCGTGGCCACCTCTGGAAAAGCGGCTGGCGCGGCGGGAGGAATGGCAGGCCACACGGCCGCCTCGGCCGCCCAACCCACCGCCCATGTGGGCGTATCCAGCACGGGTTGCAGGGCATAGAGCCAGCCCCCGCTGGCCGTTTGGGTCAACAAGTCGGGGGCATCTCCCCCCCATTGGCCGCGCAAACGGGCCATTTGCTCCTCCCAGCCCACAAAATCGGCCGCGCCACTGGCGCGTAAGGTGGCCAAGGCGGTCTCGCTCCCCACGGCCGCCGCCACATCCAAACCCGTCGGCAAGAGGCGCACCACGCCTGCGTCTGTTTCGGCCGCCACACTGGGCCACGGTTCCGCGCCCGTGTACGTTCCCACGCGGTTGTAGGTGAGGGCGTGGAAAATTTCGGCCGTGGGGGAGCTGGGCGGCGGCAAAAAATAGAAGGTGGGGTCGGGCAATTGGCCAGCGGTTAGCAAAAAGCTGTCCAGCGGCACAGCGGCCGTGGCGGTGGCGATGGCTTGCCAGTGGGGTAAAGGCGTGCCCTGCCAGCCGTTTGTGTAGGCCAGCCCCGTGGCCAAACGGAGCCATTGCGTTTGGGTGGTGGGGGATTGAGCCAGCCACAGCCGCGCTTGTTGGGCATGGAGCCGCGCCGTGGGCAAAGCGGGGTTTAGCTGGAGCGGCATCTGCCGATACCACGCGAGGGCACGGCCGTAGCCCGCCTCGGCACGGGTCAGGGGCTGGTAATCGGCCACGACCCCGAGCAAGGGGGAGACAAATGTGCCCCCTTGGGCTATCAGGGCCAGTTCGCTCTCCACCCAACTGAGGGCGGCGGGGTGGACGGAGTAGGTGGGGTTGAGCAACCGCCCCGCCACGCCAAAATAGGCCAAATTGCGCTCGGCCGCCTCGACCAACAGAGCATCGGGCGGGTCGGCGGCCGTGGCCGTGCGCCATTGCGCCTCGGCCGCTTGGCTGTGCGCGGCCGTCAGGGTGAGCAGGTGGCTGGGCAAATACTCGGCTTGCGCCCGCGCCCATGCCCGCTGGGTGGCACTCTGCGCCGCCAGCAGGACGAGGTCACTGTTGACATAAAGCGGCAAGTTTTGCTCGGCCGCCCAGTGCCACGGCTCCAAACGGTCGGCCGAAGGCTGGCCAAGGGGCAGTTGCCCCGTCTGGCTCAGGGTATCTAGTTCGGCGGGGGTGAGGGGGGGCAGGCTGGCCAAGTTAACGGCCGTGACCAAATTGGGGGCAGGCGGTGGCGCGGCTGGCTGGGGCAGGGGGATGGGTTGGTAGGCGATAAATGGCCACGGCGGGGCGGGCGGCAGTTCCAGCGGTTCGCCGACCAGCGGGGCACTGGCGACGGCCGTGGGGCTGGGCGGTGGGATGGGTACGGCCGTGGCTCCCCCACCCCCCATCCATGTGCAAGCCAAAAGGGGGAGCAACAGGAAAGCGAGTTTGGCTTTGGTCATTGGTCAGTGTCATTGGTCATTTGTCCCTCGCCATTCGTACTTCGTACTTCGTCGCTCGTCCTTTCCTCCTTGCTCATTGCCACTTGCTGTTCATACAACAGCTCGTATTGCTGGGCAATGGTGGCGAGGTAGGTGGCGGATTCCTCCCATTGTTCGTCCATCATCGCTTTGCTGGCGGCGATGGTTTCGTCTTCTTGGTTACGCAAGCGCACGCGGCGCAGGGTGCGCCACACATGGCGGGCGTTGTTGGCCACTTGTTGGGCCACTTTTGTGAGCGGGCTGGTGGTGATGGTGTCGAGGACTTGCTCGAGGGCGGTGCGGGCGAGCACGGCCGTTTCCTCCTGCTCCAAATGCCCCTGCACAATCATGTAATCGAGCAAATAGGCACGGTGCCAATAATAGCTGAGCTTGTCGGTCGCTTCTTTCACTGTCAGAAAATACAAAATTTTGCGCGACAGCTTTTTGAGGAATTTCCAGACCAAAGTGATGGGCCAGAGCAAGACTGCGCCCCAATTGCACCCCTCGCGGGTCATGTGTTGGTAAATGGGGTCGGGCAGGCGCACTTGGCGCCGCTTGGCAATGTTCCACACCATCCGCCGCCGAAAATAGCTTTCGATGAGCGAATCCACGAGCGGCAAGGGGATGAGGGTGGCCAGCCCCGCAAAGGTGGCATCGGCGTATTGGAGCCAATCAAAACGGGTGGGAGGAGGTGGGTTGGAACATGGGAGGTACTGGTTACTGGTTATTCGTTATTCGTTATGTGGCGCATCTTTGGAGGTTAAGAAATCAATTAGGCAAACATTTTGTAGTTGCCTGCGGCGGCTGGCCACAGGGTGTTGGGCCGCCCACACGGAAACACCTTCCACAGCGAGGCGTGGTTGCAGGCCACGACGGCACCGTCGGTCTATAAGGAGGGTTGTTATGCTCCGCTCATTGTTTCATTGCTCATTGCACTCCCCTACTGGCACTGGCTGATTGTGCCGTTGGGGTCGCTGGCGGCATCGCCAAACCAGACGACGGCGTAGCCTTCGTAGATGCCCATGCCCATGCCGGGCCAGCCTGCGGCCGTGGGGAAGTTTGCCCAAGTGCCTGTGTTCAGGATGACAGCATTGTGGCCGGGGCTACTTTGCCATGCCGCCAGCGAACCAGCGGCCGTGGCAGTGTTGCCAAACGACCCGTAAGCAATTTCGTAGCCACTGCCTGTGTAGACATTGTCCGTAATCTCGCGGGGTTTGTCCCACATGCCACTGGCATAAGCATGGCTACCCACATAGCAAACGGCCGACCAATTGCCATTGGCCGACCAACTGTGCAGGTTACACGCTTCCCCTGTATCGGGATCGGTGCCGCTGTTCGGGTTGTGGTTGTGCAAATCGCGCACATGCAATTGCGCCACCTTGGTCAGCGAGGCGCTAAAGGGCACGGCGGGCAAGCCATTGTTGGCGCGGTAGCTGTTAATCAGTTGCCCCAGTTGTGCTTCTTCGGCCGTGAGACAATCGGCAGGGGCGGGTGGGGTGGATTCTCTGACGACGAAGGGCAAGTAGGCGCGTACTTCTAAATCCGCTAAATTGATAATTTGGCCTTCATTGCGCAACTCTTGCGAAATATCGAGCGAGCCGTTCCCGCTGAGATAAAGCACGGCATTGGGTTGAATGTGTAAATTGCGCACACTGGCCACAGTGCCCAAGACGGGAAAACGGCCGCCTGTGGGGCTGGCTGGCACAATGGCATCGTCTATGGTGCGGGGCACGCGGTTGACAGGACTGAGACCATTATAAGCGCCATCTTGCATGACCCAGTTGGCGGGGTTGTGCCAATTGGTATCGGCCGTGCCTGTCCATGTGGCCGCACTGCGCCGATATTGGGCATTGTTGAGGGCGTTGTCGTTCAACACAGAGCGGTTATCCGCATCGCAACTGCGTGGGTCGGGCGACATGGAGCCAGCTAAACAGTCGTCGGCCGTGCCTGCGGCTACGCCCATTGGGTCGCCTGTATAGGTTTGGTTGGGGTTGGAAAAATAGAGCAAACGCACACAACTCCCCCCATTGGCCGCACAGAGATTGTTATAGGCCATGACCGTGCGCCAGCGTTCGTTGGAATTAGGACTGGGGTGGGCGTAGCCGTGGGCTTGGTTGACAGGCGGCAGGTCGCCATCAGCGTACCAGTCGTGGTTTAGGCCCATGTTGTGGCCAACTTCGTGGCCAAAGGTGTAGTTGCCTGTGGCACACCCCCGCGCCGTGACGCTGAAGGCGGAATACTCGAAGCTGGCATCGTTGAGGGCGTTGGGGCGGTAGCCAAGGCCGCAAACGGCCACGCTTTGGTAAATCATGTCTTCCACAATGAGGGCGACAAAATCGGCATGATATGTGTTGCGCCAGCCGTGAATTTCGTCCATAAAGCCATCGCCGGGGTCGCGCAAACGGCCGAGGTCTGTCCCGCCATCGGTCGTTTCGTTGTAGGTGACTTCGGCCGTGTGGACGAGGAACATGCGCTGGTTGACCCCACTATTGGCATAGGCTTGGTTTGTTTCGGACACGGCCAACTGAATTGTCGCTTCAATGGCACTGGTGCCGCCTGCCCCCACGCGGGCTTGGGGGGTGTATAAAACCATCACATCAATGGTGGAACCATCATCGGCCAATGCTTGGGGGGCTTGTGGGGCGCGAACGTTGCCTGGTTCCACCCCGATAAGGGCTTGGCCGTGGTCAGCAAAAGCTGTTTGGTTCAGGTGGATGATTTCGGTGGCTCCCGCATTGTGGCGCAGTTCATACACGCCACCGGGCATGGCTATTTTGCCGACCACGATGCCCTCATGGACGGTAAAAGTTGCTTGGCTGAGGGGCACGTCTTCGAGATGGCCTTGCCATGAGAAGCTATTGGGGTACAGTGGGTGGCGTTCGATGTTGTCGCGCACGGCCGTCCATTCTAACCCCGCAAATGGGTTGACCGAAAGCGTTTCGGCCGTAGGGGTGAGCAAGTCCATATCCACCGCCACAAAACGGGCGCGAATGACCTCGGGGCCAGCCGAGGGGGTGCGTTGGGTGGCGGCAAGGGGGGTGAAGAGGGGGGATTCGGGTGGGGAAGCGATGAGGGGGGAGGGTGGGGAACCAGCGGCCGTGAGCCACAACACCATCAAAAGGACAACAGCGGGGATTAGGTATTTGCGCATGTGGAACATCTCCTGCTTACTTGAAGGGGTGAAGATAGAGTGGAGAGATAGAGATAGAGGGTTTTGAGTGGGTCAAATGATCACGTTTTCCTCTCTCTCTATCGTCTGTCTCTATCTGAATAGCGGCGAAAGTTAATGGCCTTTTCCCTTGCTCCCCTACGCATGACTTCTATTCTATTATTTTGTGCCATTTGTGACTAAGTTTGTTGGGCGTTATTTGTTATTAGTTAGGCGTTGTTCATGGGGCATGTGCCCAAGGGTGAATAACCAATGGGTGTGTTTCATTTCAGTTGAAGCAGGCAAAAAAATCAGGACACGAATTTTACGAATTACACGAATGGCACGAATTTTCTCTAACCGCATTCGTGAAATTCGTCAAATTCGTGTAATTCGTGTCAAAAAAAGACTCCCCCATAAACGATTCTCAACTCAGATGAAACACACCAATAACCAATAACCAGTAACCAATAACTCCTATTATGACACTCGAAATGTGGCTTGTCCTTGCCGTTTTGGCCACGGCTATCTTCTTTTTCGTCACCGAATGGGTGCGGGTGGATGTCGTCGCCTTGGGTGTGGCACTGGCCTTAACCCTGACCAATGTTTTGTCCTCGGGCGAGGCCCTTGCTGGCTTCGCCAATCCGTCGGTGCTGACGGTGCTGTTCCTGTTCGTCGTCGGTGGCGCGGTGATGCAGACGGGGTTGGCCACCCTGATTGGCCAACAAATTCTGAAGGTGGCGGGCACGAGCGAAACACGCTTGTTGGTCGTGCTGATGTTGGCCGTTTCGGTGCTTTCGGCTTTTATGAGCAACACGGGCACGGTGGCGGTTTTGTTGCCAGCCGTGGTCTCTTTGGGGCACAAAGCCAAAATTAGCCCGTCGAAACTGCTCATCCCTCTCTCTTATGGGGCCATGCTGGGCGGGGCGGCCACGCTGATTGGCACGCCCCCCAATTTGTTGGTGAATGATGTGTTGCGCGAGGCGGGGTTGCCTGTCTTTGGCTTTTTTAGCTTTTTGCCCTTGGGTATTTTGCTGGTGATAGTGGGCACGGCCGTTATGGCGCTCATCGGCCGTAACCTATTGCCCGACCATCGGCCGAATGGGGCGCGAGAGGCGGCCGAAACGGCCCAAGATTTGGCCGAACGGTACCACCTCGCCGAAAACATGCGCCGCCTGACCATTCCCGCTGAGTCGGGTTTGGTGGGGCAGACGTTGGAAACGGCGCGGTTTCGGCGCGATTATCAGGTGACGGTGCTTAAAATTATGCGGCCGTCTGACCATGTGCGCCTTTCCGATTTGGGGCACAACATCGAGACCAAACGGCCGCGTGACACCCCCATTGTGCCCACCGCCCAAACCACCCTTCTGGCGGGCGACCACCTTATTGTGGAGGGGCGGCTGGGCAATATCGAACGCGCGGCCGATACCTTTGCCCTCGCCGTAGAACCACCCAAACCCAAAGACATTAAGGCGTTGGTCGGCCATGACATTGGCGTGGCCGAGGTCATTATTCGCCAACGTTCGCGGCTGATTGGTAAAACGCTGGCCACCAGCAATTTTGGCGATGTGTACAAACTGACGGTGCTGGAGGTGCGACGGCCGCCCAACATTGCCCCGCTCCACCGCGACACCACCTTGCGCTTTGGCGATGTGTTGCTGGTGCAGGGTTGGTGGAGCAACATCCTCAAGCTGAAAGAGATGGAGCAAGATTTAATCGTGCTGGGCCATCCCGAAGAGGATATGGGGCCGCCCCACTCCCGCAAAGCGACGCTGGCCTTGTTGATTATGCTGGCCATGATTGTGCTGATGGCGGTGGGCAAGTTGCCCTTCATCGGCGAAGTGGATGTTGTGACCGTCTCTTTGCTGGGCGCTGTGGCGATGATTGTGATGGGTTGTGTGACAATGGATGAGGCATACCATGCCATTGATTGGAAGAGCATTGTGCTGATTGCGGGGGTTTTGCCCATCAGCACGGCCATGAGCAAAGTGGGGCTGGTGGATGTGTTGGCCAATGGGCTGGTGGATGGTTTAGGGGGGTATGGCTTTTATGTGGTGATGATTGGGTTGTTTGTGCTAACGGCCGTGCTGACCCAGTTTATGTCGAACACGGCTACGGCCGTGCTCATCGCCCCGCTCGCCTTGGCCACCGCCCAAACCCTCGGTGCCCAACCCCACGCCTTTTTGATGACCGTGGCTATCGCCGCCTCGTGCGCTTTTGCGACCCCCGTCGCCTCGCCCACCAATACAATGGTCATGGGGGCGGGCAGTTACACGTTTATGGATTACACCAAAAGCGGGATGGTCATGTTGCTCGTTTCGCTGGTGCTAACGGTGGCAGTATTGCCGCTGTTGTTCCCGTTTTAGGGGGGAAGAAGATAGAGTGTAGAGATAGAGATAGAGGAGGCCATAGTCGGTTGGCCTATTGTGTTTCCTCTATCTCTATCTCCATTCTCTATCTTCACCCCAATTGACAAAAACGCGGCCGACGGCATAATCTCCCCATCTCTCAAGCATCTTTTCCCCTGCCCCGCCCGCTATGCCCCGCGAAACTTTTCTCCACCTGCCCCCCGCCAAGCGCGAGCGATTCATCCAAATAGCCATTGATGAATTTGCCGACAACGACTACACCAATGCATCCATCTCCCGCATTTGCCGCGATGCGGGCATTGCCAAAGGGAGCTTTTACAAATACTTTGAAGATAAAAAAGAGCTGTTCATGTATCTGCTCGACCTTGCTGTGCAAGAAAAGCGGGTTTTGCTCAGCCAAATTAGCCCGCCAGCAGGGACAGATGTTTTTGCCACCTTGCGCTGGGTGTTCCAAATGCAGGCGCAGTTCAACATATCCCATCCCCGTTTGGCGGAGGTGGGCTACCGCGCCATGAATAGCGATTTGCCCTTTCGGGAGGAGTGGTTGGGCAATATGCAAACGCAGGCCATTGCCATGTATCGCTCGATGTTGCTGGGGGGAGTGGCCGAAGGGAGTGTACGGCCGAATGTTGACCTCGACACTGCCGCGCATCTGCTCCACACCATCCTCACCGAACTGACCCACATCTTGCCCCAGCGGCTGGGGATAAACGGCCGTGACCTAATGGCCCGCCGCCTGAGCGACGACGAATGGACCCAAGCCAACGCCATCTTCGACCAAGTAATAGATTTCCTGCAACACGGGCTGGGGAGTGGGAAATAAAAAGGACGAAGGACGAGGTACGAGGTACGAAATTGCTCGAAAAACGTCGTCATTCGTCATTCGTACTTCGTAATTTGTAATTCGTAATTTGTACTTCAGCTTCTAACCTTATGAAAAAAATCCCTCTCATTCTCTTCGGTATCGGCGGAGTCGGCCGCGCACTGGTGCGCCAAATTGTGGCCAGCCGCCAAACTGTTGCCCAGCGCAACCAGTTACAATTCAACATCGTGGCCGTGGCCGATAGTCGCCAATGGCTGTTTGCCCCCGCTGGTTTTAGCGACGAGGCGTTGCTCGCCCTTGAAGCGGCCAAAGGGGCAGGGCAGGGGCTGGGCGCCGACGCGGCTGATTATGCCTTGGCCGCTGACCTCGTCCATGCCGTTCATTCGGCGGGCGTGGGGCAAGCTATTGTGGTGGATGTCACGGCCGTGGCGGGCATGGAACCCGCCCTGAATGCCGCCCTAGACGCAGGCGATGGGGTGGTGCTGGCCAACAAAAAGGCACTGGCGGGGCCGTGGGAGACCGCCCAACGCTATTTTGACAACCCGGCCGTGCGCCACGAATCTACTGTTGGCGGTGGTCAACCCGTCATCGCCACCTTGCGCTACCTCATGGACATTCGGGACACCGTGTTCGAGATTAGCGGCCAGTTGAGTGGCACATTGGGTTTTTTATGTCAAGAATTGGATGGGGAACGGCCGTTTGCCGAAGCCCTCGCCGAAGCCAAGGCGCGGGGCTACACCGAGCCAGACCCCCGCGAAGATTTGAGCGGCCAAGACGTGATGCGCAAAGTATTGATTTTGGCGCGAATGGCGGGCTGGCCCCTTTCGGCCGACGACATTGAAGTGGAGGCTCTCTACCCACCTGAGATGGCCGAGTTAGGCGTGAACCAATTCATGGCCGCCTCGCCCAGCTTGAACGCAGGGCTGGCGGCGCGGGTGGCCCAAGCCCAAGCGCAGGGGCACGTTCTGCGCTATGTGGCGCGGGTAACCAAAGAGGGGGGGAAGGTGGGCTTGACGGCCGTGCCCCGCCACAGCCCCACGGCCAACCTCAAATACATCAGCTTCCACACCGCCCTCTACGATGATGACCCCTTGCTCATCTGCGGCAAAGGTGCGGGCGTAGAAATGACCGCTGGTGGGGTGCTGGGGGACTTAATCGGCCTCGGCCGTGAACTTTTTCAATGAACAATGAGCAAGGGGCAATGAACAAAGGGGGCACTGGTAGTTGTGAACCCATAACGAATAGCCAGTAACGAATAACGCCCCCTACTCCCGCCCTCCGAAGAGCAAATAGCTGTATAACATTGCCCCCGTGCCTAGCCCAACTCCCCATTTGGCTAGGGCGGGGATACTTTCGGCGGGGGAGATAAACCCCTCAATGAGACCCGCGATGACCAAGAGGGGGGACACAGCCAAGGAGGAGCCGTATCGCTTGTTGCCCTGCCACCTGCAACGCATCCCGCCGTTGGAGCAGGCCGGGGCGCACAATCGCCCATCCCAAACGCAACCCCGCCCCCCCCGCAAAAAAAATAACCGATAGCTCGACCACACCGTGGCCAATGACAAACTCCCACAACTGCCAGCCCACCCCATAATGGCCTGTCAGCCCTGTCAGGCCACCGAGCATGAGGCCGTTGAAAATCATGACATAGACAGTGAACAAGCCCGCCAACATGCCGCCCGCAAAAGCCAAAAAGCTGACTTGGATGTTGTTGGTCATAATGGCCGAGGAGATAAACGGCCGTTCACTCGGCTCCATATCCAGCCACAACTCTTGCCGCTCCACAATGGGAATGAGTTCTTGCACCCCAGCAGGCAACACCCAGCGGGCCGCCTCGGGGTTGGTGTAGGTTAGCCAGCCCGTGAAGAGGGCGGGCAGGATGAAGAGGAGTGCGGCCGTCAGCGTAAACGGCCATGTGGCGCGAAACGCTTGGGGGAAGCCATGCGTGGCATACCGCCGAACGCGGCGCAGGGAGAGCGGCTCCCCCTGATAAATGGCCGCATGGGCACGCGCCACCAACTGGTTCAGGTAGAGCGTGACCTTGTGCTGGGGGAAATCCCGCTTGGCCAAGGCCAAATCGGAAGTGGTGGCGCGGTACAGCTTGCCCAGCAGTTGCACTTGCTCGGGCGAGAGCGGGGCGGCTTTGTTCTCCGCCTGCTCAATTAGCCGGGTGAGCCGTTCCCAATTCGGCCGTTGTTCCTTCAATAACTCGTCAGCGTTCATAAAAGCCTATCAGCTAGTCAGCCATTCACAATTAAAAATTCACCATCCACAATTCTATACCCACTGGGGCGTTCGAGGGAGCTATTGAGCTGCCAAACAAACAGCCCCACAGCAAATACCGCATTTCACAATATTGCTCCCCATTCGATTCTTCGCCATGAAACTCATTTCTTTATGCCGCAGAACACGCCGTACAAAGATGGCCGATTCATATTGGGCAACATCAAGAAATACAATGCCATAGCGAGCATGGCATAAGCGCGGTTTAAAAAGTCAGCATCCATCGTGAAAAAAGTCGGATGCTTTAATTGTTGGAGGAGGGGGATAATTTCATCATCTTTCATACCCTCACGGCCGATGTCAAGCCCTATTTGCTTAAACGAAAAGCGCCAACTTTGGAGCAATTGGCGCTGGCTTTCCACAAAATTTTCGTCGAGGATTATCATGCAGGCTGAAGCTCCAAAGTATATTCATCAGCATGTTCAACAAACGCTTGGCTGGCCAGTTGAATGGCCTCTGTAATAGCTTCCCGTGTCACTCGCCCCCGCCATTCTTCGATAATCGTCTCCCACGCCATACCAGTAGCAACCTGTTCTAAAACTTGCCACACCATAATGCGTGTTCCTCGAAAAGTGGGCTTTCCGTGGCAAATTTCGGGGTCTGTCACAATGTATCGTCCGATTATTTTAGGGTTCATCGAAATAACTCCAGTTGCTCCATTTTTTTGCCGAATAATGGGTTCCATAGGGCAATTATAGCAGTCTTTTAGTCTGTCAGTCCCTCCGCCAACCACTCCATCATTCACCATTAAAAATTAACCATTCACAATTCACAATTCTACAACCGCATCTGTCCCTTTAATTCCAAATAGCGATTAATCACCGCAATCGAAAGCTGATTGGCGGGCACATCCAGCGTCAGCACCCCTTGCCGCTCCAGCGTTTCGAGGGCAATGCGCCGCTCGTCGAGCAACTGTTGGGCGGCCGTTTGCTGGTACACCCCCAGCGAATCTTGCGGCCGTTGCCCCGCCACCTCCCCCACATCTGGGTCACTAATTGTCACCACCACGGGCAAACTGTGCCGCGCCAAGCGCACCGTGTAGCGCAACAACTCATCCATCGAACTACCCCCGCTCAAATCGGTGAAGATGAGCATGAGGGTGCGCTTGCGCTGTTTCGTGCCCAAATAGCTCAGGGCACGGCCGTAATGCGGCTCCACAGGTTCGGGGGCAATCCGATAAAGCATCTCCAGCATCTTGTAAAACTGCTTTTTGCCTTGGGCGGGCGAGAGAAAATTCACCACCTCATCGGCAAAGGTCATCAGGCCGACTTTGTCGCCCATGCCCGTGGCCACATACCCCAACAGCAACACCGCGTTAATCGTGTAATCGAGCTTGGCCATATCGGCCACAGGGCTTTGCATCATACGGCCGATGTCCAACACGGCCATGATGTTTTGGCTCCGCTCCGTCTGGTACTCCACCGTAATCGGCCGATGCCTACGCGCCGTCGCCTTCCAGTTAATGCGCCGAAAATCATCGTCGGGCTGATACTCCCGCAACCGCTCAAATTCGGAGCCTTGGCCGTAGAGCCGCGTGTGGCGCAAGCCCAGCTCTTGCAGGCGGTTTTGGCGGAGCAGGAGGTCATAGCGGCGCACCTCGTACAAATTGGGGTACACCTTGACGGGATGGGCGGCAGGCACGGCCGCTTGCCGCACCAGCAACCCCAGTGGCCCCAGCCAACGCAAGTGCAAATCGCCAAACGCATAATCGCCGCGCCGCAACGGCCGCACCGTGTACGTGGCTTGCCAGCTTTGCAAACCCGCCACCCACCCCTCGTGGATGCGTTGCGAGATGACAAACGCCTCGGGCGGCTCATCGCGCACCCAAATGTGGCGCGGCTGACGGCCGCGCTGGCGCACGGTCAGGTGGATGGGGTTCTCGGCTCCCAAACTGAGCTTGTCGTCGTGGGTGCGGCTCAGTTCAAAGCGGCCGATGGGGCCAGCCCGCCAAAAATCGGCCGCCAAAACGGCCGCGCACAAGAGCAAGTAGCCACCCGCCAGCCACGGCCAATCGGCCGCCCACAAGGGCGCGGCGACGGCCAGCAACAGCCCCGCGCGCAAGGTCAGCATCAGCGGGGAACCTCCACTTGGCCGAGCAAGCGGCGCGTCACTGCGTCCGCATCCAGCCCTTCAATTTCCGCCTCGGGTTTGAGGATGAAGCGGTGGCGGCAGATGGGCGGCACGACGTATTTGACATCGTCGGGCACGACAAAATCCCGCCCTTGCAAGGCGGCGAAGGTTTTGGCGGCCAGCAAAATATGGGTGGCGGCGCGGGTGCTGGCTCCCAGCAACAAATCGGGCGAACGGCGGCTGGCGGCCGTGATGCGGGTGATGTAGTGCAAAATCCCCTCTTCCACGGTGATGCGTTCGATGGTCGCCCGCGCCTCGGCGATAAATTCGGCCGAGAGGAGCGGCCGTAGCCCCGTCTGCGCCAACTCGTGGGCGTTAAAGCCCATGCTGTAGCGGCGCAACACCTCTACTTCCACTTCGGGCGGGGCGTGTTCGACGATGACCTTGAACAAAAAGCGGTCGAGTTGCGCTTCGGGCAGGGGGTAAGTGCCCTCGTATTCGATGGGATTTTGGGTGGCGATAACCATAAACGGCCGTGCCAACTCGTACCGCTCCCCTTCCAAATTGATTTGCCGCTCTTCCATCGCCTCCAAAAGGGCGGATTGGGTCTTGGCGGGGGCGCGGTTAATCTCGTCGGCCAGCAAAATTTGGGTGAAGATAGGCCCTTTCTTGAGGTTAAATTCGCCCGTGGCCATGTTGAATACGCTCGTGCCCAAAATATCAGAGGGCATCAAGTCGGGCGTGAATTGGATGCGGCGGAATTGGGCTTGTACCAGATGGGCGAGGGTTTTGGCCATGAGGGTTTTGGCCGTGCCAGGCACCCCCTCTAGCAAAACGTGCCCGCCTGTCAGCAGGGCGATGGTCAGTTGCTCGAATGGCTCTTGCAGACCGACGAGGACTTTGTCCGCTTCGCGGCGCATTTCGGCAAGGGTTTGTTGTAAGGCTTCAGGAGACATAATTGTGAATGGGGAATTTTATTGCGGAATGGGGATTGCGGAGCCAGTGACAAATGACAAATGACCAATGACAACTACCCCTTCATCCATTCGTCTACTTCTTGGGCAATTTGGAGCAGTTCTGTTTCGGTGGGGTATTGGTTTTTGAGGCGTTGGAGGAGGGTGAGGAGGGCGGTGCTGTCGAGGGTGGGGTGGTAACGGCCGAGTTCGGCCACATACGCCTCGTCGGGCAGGGTGGGGTTGACGCGATAGGTTTTGCCCAAGGTGCGCTTGAGCCGGGCGTGGTAATGGGCTTGGGTGGCTTGCCGCTGGCCTGTGCGCCGGTTCAGGTTGGCGATGGCGGTGATGTATTCGATGGGAGCGCGGCGGCGGTTGTCGCGGGGCAAGGGGATGGCACGGCCGAAACGCCGCCCGCTGAGAACCAATCCCACAAAGAGCAACAGCCCCACATAGAGGAGCGCTTGCCCCATGTTCGTTTGACGCAACCAATCGCCGGGGCCTGTCAGGGGAATTTCGGCCGTGTTGCGTTGGCCGTGGTGCCACTCATCAAACCAGATGGGTTGCCCTTTTTGGATAAGGTTGAGCAGGGTGAGGACAAAACGGCCGTTGTCTCCCTCGGCCAGCCCCGCATTGGTGAAGGGGTAGACGGCCGTGCTGAGGAGCCAGTGCCCCTGCCCTTGCGGAAGCCACACGGCGATGGGAGCCTCAGCCGTGGTGTAAAGCGGCACAAAATCGGTGCGGGTGCTTTCCAGCCCCACCCATGCCCGGTTGGCCGTGAGCGGCGCGGGTTGGTCGGGTGCTGGGGCGAAAGGTGCGGCCAGCCACACGGGCTGGTCGCCTTCTTCTAGGGGGATGGGGCGAAAGTCAAGACGGCCGAAGACGGCCGTGGCACTCGACTGAGTGCCCGCCACCACCAGCGTGCCGCCCTCGTTCACCCAATTGTTGAGCGTCTCCCACTCCCCATCGGTAATGCGTTGGCTGGGGTTGAGCAGGAAGATGATTTCGGCCGTGGGGGGCAAGCTGAACAGGTCGAGGGCTTCGTCGCTGGTGGGGTAGCCTAGCTCGGCCAGCCAGCGGTAAAGCGCGGCCGTGCCCTCGGGGCTGGTGGAGCTGGCCAAATAGGGCAATGTCTCGGGCACGGCCGCTTGCTGGCGGGCCTCATACACCAACGCCACAATCAGCGCCAAAAAGATGGCGGCGGTGAGATAGGTATCGCGTGACCGAGAAAACATGGGAATGGGGATTGCGGAATGCGGAATGCGGAATGAGAGTATACGAGTACACCAGTATACAAATACACCAATAACGAATAACGAGTAACCCCCTAACTCCCCTCATCGCGTACCTTTTGCAGGTCGGCGACGCGGACGGCGTAGGTTTGGTAGGTGGCTTCGTCTATGGGTTGGTAGCCGTACCAGACGCGGTCGAACACGTCTACGACATCGCGCAGGAGGGTGAAGAGGTGGGGTTTGTGGGCGACACTGCGTAGGTATTCGCGGTTGGTGAGGGAGCGGTCGTAGCGCAGAAGGTGGCGTTCTTCGAGCGAGAGCAGGGTGGAGAGGTAGAGGTAGCGCACGGCCGTGCGATAATCGCCGCCCTGTGCCTGTGTTTGCGCCTGTTGCCATGCCGCTTTGGCGGTCAGCGGCTGTCCCGTCTCTTGGTCTGTCTCAAAATCTGCTTCGGTGACAAAATCGGCCGCGAGCGTGCGCAGGATGAGACGGCCGACGAAGAACAAGGCCACGGCCGCGAGGATGCCCCACAAAACACCCCACAGCGACCCGCCCCCCATGCCACGGGGCAACCATTGGTTTAGGTAGAAGAGCACCCGCTCCCAATACCTATTCCATGCCGCTTCAAAACGGTTCGGTTGTTCGCTGGGCGCGTTAAAAGGGGGCTGATTGAGCAGTTGTTGGAGGGTTTGTTGGGCTTGCTCGGCCGCTTCGGCGGGCCAAACGGCCGTCGGCCAAGCGGCGCGTTGCGCTTGCAGGGTGGCGAGTTGGGCGTGGAGTTGGGCGGGTTCGGCCGTGCGCAGTTGGGCGGCGAAGGGGGTATGGTTGAGCGGCAACAGACGGCCGTCGGGTAGCTCCACGGCCGTGACGGCCGCCCATTGGCTGGCCAACGCCTCGCGCTCGGTTTCGCTGGGCGATTGGGCAAAGGCGACGGCCGTCTCATCCACCAACGCCCAATACGCCGCCAGCGTGAGGCTGGTGGTTTGGGCATGGGCGGCCGTGGCCACCCACAACCAGCCAGCCACCAATAACCAGTAACCAATAACGAGTAACCTGTTCACATCTGCCTAGAAGCCGCCGAATTGGCTGGGGTTGATGAGAGCCGCGGCCGAGGCCCCGAACACGACGACGAACACAACAAAGATGGCGATGACAATGAGCGAGAGCAGAAAGAAATTCTTGAACTCCTCACCCGTGATAAGGCTCCCCGATGGGGCTTGGGGGACATTGCGGAGGATGTTGAGGGGGGATTTTTCGGCCGCATATTCATCTTCTTCCTCCATCTGACCCATCAGCATAATATCCAGCCCCTCTTGCCGCACCCGCAAATCGAGGTAGAACAAGACATAGCTGGTGAGCATGAGCGGGGTGACGAAGAGGCCGATGAAGAGCGTGATAGCGGTGTTAATTAAGGTTCCCACAGCACTGGTAACGCCAAAGGTGGTATTGATGAAGAGTAAGGCAACCAAGGATGGCCCTACCGAAATGACAAAGGTGAGGAGGCCGATGACGGCCGCGAACCCTGCCACCGCCCAAAAACGGCCGCGCACCAGTTCCCATCCCCGGCGCACGGCCTTCACCCCATCCACCTGCTCCAGAACGATAATGGGGCTGGCAATGCCAGCGATGATGCTCCACATAAACAACATGCCCGGAGCCGTAAACCAACCCACCAGCGGAATAATCAACCAGATGACGAAAGCGATGCCAGCGGCAAACGAAAGCACCAAAAGCAGAAATAGGGAGGCGATGTGGGGAGTGGTTTGGCGATACGCTTCGCCAATGCCAATGGGTTCGTCCAAATAGGCGTGGGCAATGGCAAGGGAGAGGGCGGCCGAGACATAGACACCGAGGAGGCTGACCACAATGGAGCCAAGGCCAGAGACCAGAGCCAGATTTGGGCTAATGGCGGGCAAGGCGGAAATGCTGGCCGAGATGATTTGCACGGCCGCCAAAATGCCGATGAAGTTGAAGAAATTGCGCCGATACAAACGAAAAGCGCGGTCTAAAATTTGCCCAGTCGTCAGCGGGGTGAGGAGAAAATTTGGTTTCATAGGATGTCGTATAGAGGATGGGGAGGGGAATGATGGCCCCCTCATGGCTTCTCAATTGGCCAGAGTATAAAGTAAAGCGGCTCTGGCAAGCAAGAAGAGAGGCGGGGCAGGGTGTAAGAACAAGTTGTAAGAAGTTTGACACAGGGACGCAAGGGCGCAGAGAGCTTTCTCTGGGAAAGCTCCCCTGCGATCTTTGCGTTTCTGCGCCTCTGCATCAAAAAAAAGATTCAATTACAAGTTATTCGTACACCCTAGCGAATATGGTTGTTTGCGTGGCTGGCTGGGCGGGGCTATAATTTGGCTTCTCTGGGGCCGTTAGCTCAGCGGCAGAGCAGTTGACTTTTAATCAATTGGTCGCAGGTTCAAATCCTGCACGGCTCACAAAACGCCACCTTCTTGCAAGGTGGCGTTTTTTTTTGCGTGTTTTTTAAAGATGTAGTTTATAGGTCTATTGGTGTACTGGTATATTGAGAATACACCAGTACACCAATAGACCTATAAACAAAGAACCCGACGATGACCGCCCGCACCCACCCTATTGCATTAATTCCACCGCTACTTCTGCCCCAGCGGGCAGGCCATTGGCGGAGGGGGGGATGCAAAGCAAGCCATCGGCGCGGGCAAGGGTGAAGATGAGGTTGCTTTTGCCGAAGATGGGTTCGGCCGTGTATGTCCCATCGGCTTGGGGCACAAGGCGCACCGCCACCCAATCTTCCCGCCCCGCTTGGCTGGGCAAATTGGTGGCAAGGCGGGCGGTGATACGGCCGTGCGGCCGAGGTTGCTTCAGCCCCAACAGCCGCTCTAGCACAGGCACCGCCAAAATTTGGGCAATGATGAGGGCACTGACGGGGTTGCCGGGCAAGCCGATGACGGGTTTGCCGCCACAAACAGCCAAAATAGTTGGCTTGCCGGGGCGCACACTGACCCCATGCACCAATACGCCCGGCGCACCCAAGCCCGCAATCGTTTGGGCTGTTAAATCCCGCGCACTGACTGAGGAGCCAGCGGTGAAGAGGAGCATATCGCATTCCGCCCACGCTTGTTCGGCCGTCGCCTTAAATGCGGCGGGTTCGTCGGGCAAGAGGGGGTAGAGGTGGGGACGGCCGCCTGCTTGCGCCACCAACGCTTGGAGGGTGTAGCTGTTCACATCGTAAACTTGCCCCATTTGCAGGGGTTGCCCCGGCCGTATCACCTCGTCGCCGCTGGAAAGAATGCCGATGAGGGGTTGGCGGGTGACAGCAACCTCGGCCAGCCCGAGAGCCATCAGCCCGCCAATTTCGGCGGGGCGCAAGCGCACCCCCACTGGGATGACTTCGCG
This sequence comes from Candidatus Hadersleviella danica, assembly GCA_016711405.1. GTDB lineage: Bacteria > Chloroflexota > Anaerolineae > Promineifilales > Promineifilaceae > Hadersleviella > Hadersleviella danica. The sequence continues at coordinate 39,370 of JADJSZ010000003.1, forward strand.
CCCTGCGTGAACGTCTTCGCCGACTTGCAACACGTTTTCGCCAACGGCGACAGTGCGTAAAATTTCCCGCTCCCCCGCCCGCGCCTCTTGGGTGTGTTCGACCATCACGACGGCATCGGCGCCGGGGGGCAACATGCCGCCTGTGTGGATGAGCTGGCACTGGCCGCTGGTGAGGGGTTGGGTGGCGGCCGTGCCCATCGCCACTTCGCCCGCCACAGTCAGGTAGGCGGGTAAACTTTCGCTCGCCCCGAAGGTATCGCGGGCGCGAACGGCGTAGCCATCGACCGTGCTACGGGCGAAGGTGGGCAGGGGAAAAGGGGCGTAGACGGGGGCGGCCGTGATGCGGCCGAGGGAGTCGGCCGTGGGAATCCATTCGGCCGTGGGTTTGGTGGTGAGGTGGTTTAACAGCAGGCTTAACGCCTCTGGCGGAGGTAGTAACGTTAAAAATTCACTCATGCCTGCCAGTTTACCTACCCGAGGGGGAAGTGACAATTGGGTTTAACTGGCTTACAATGGGATTTGTCCCTTGTCCCTTGTCCCTTGTCCCTTGTCCCTTGTCCCTTGTCCCTTGCTCATTGTTAATTGCCATTATGTACCATCGAGACCTTACAGTTGTTATTCAGGCGGGCGGCCGTTCTAGCCGAATGGGGCGGGATAAGGGGTTGGTTCCCCTCGGCGGCCGTCCTATGATTGAACACATCTTAGATGCGGTGGATGATTTGGCTGACGATTTACTGCTCGTGACCAATAATCCGACCCAGTATTTGCATTTTGGCCTGCGCATGGTGGGGGATGAAGTGCCGGGGGCGGGGGCGTTGCCGGGGCTTCGCACAGCTTTGCGGGCGGCCACTGACCAGTATGTACTGGTGGTGGCCTGTGATATGCCGTTTCTCAGTCGGGATTTGCTTCGCTATCAGGTGGATTTGGCGTTTGAGACGCAAAAAGATGTGATTGTGCCGCGTTGGGAGAACCATTTGCAGACGATGCACGCCATTTATAAACGGGCGACTTGCCTGAAAGCAATTGAAAATGCGCTGGCGGATAAGCAGGAGCGGATGATTAGCTTTTTCCCGAGTGTGCTTGTCCACAAAATTGAACCTGCTGAGGTGATGCGCTATGACCCCCACGGCCGTTCCTTCTTCAGTGTGAACACGCCCGAAAATTTGGCCGAGGCGGAGAAAATGTTGGGAGAGTAGTTTTAGTCTTTCAGTCTTTCAGTCGGTCAGCATTCATTCCGCAAAATCCCCAATCCAAAATCTAAAATCCTATGTTGTCTGCTGAAGTTTTGCACGAAATCGAGCGGTTGGGCGGCCGTTTTGACCTAAAACCCAATGCCTCTGTCAAGATGGTGGACACCTTTGTCGGCCAAGTGGCCATGCCTGAAGCTATCCGTCAATTTGTGTGGGATGTAAAATGGCCCAAGGCCAACGGCGAAGGTTTTGGCTGGCCCATTCGCCGCTACCGCTCGCAATATGATGATTACCCATATGGGGTGCTGTTTGCCCACAGCGAGATTGTCGAGCGGTATGGGTTGGATGAACGGCCGTATTTCTGCATTGCCCACGATGCCACCCACTGGATGTACTTCATCCCCCTCGACACGGATACCCCTGCCGACCCACCCGTCCTTCGCATAGATCACACGGGAGTGTGGGATGAACCTATTCCCGAAGGCATCCCTCTCTCCAAATTTCTCGCTGATTTGGAGCCTGAGGAATAGCCAATCGGTGTGTTTCATTTGAGTTGAGACTTACCCCACCCCAACTCCTCCCCATCAGGGGAGGGGCTTTTGCGCCCCCTCTCCTTTTGGAGGCTGGTGCTGTTTGGACTGACCATCCCCATTATTTGCTGTGGGTTGGTGGCCGTGATGCTTACGCAATCTTTGTTCGCAGACTGAATACTGATTACTTTTAAAACACGCTCTAAGCGGGTTTATGGCTTACGCTTTCGGCCGTGTGCTAGAATCTCCTCCTTCACTCTACTCCCTTTTTCTCTTGCCCATGCCTTCTTTCACCGTTTACCCCGCCATTGATTTACGCAAGGGTCAAGTGGTGCGCCTTCGTTTTGGCGACCCTAACCTCAAGACTGTGTTTAGCGACGACCCAGCCGAAATGGGGCGGCAATGGCTGGATGCTGGGGCGGAATGGCTCCATGTGGTCAATTTAGATGGGGCTTTTGATGAGGCGGGCGCGGCCAATTGGGCCGCTTTGCCCAGCCTGACAACCCTTGGGGGCAAGGTGCAGTTGGGGGGCGGCATTCGCACCTTGGCCGACATTGAGCGAGCGTTGCAAATGGGTGTGTCGCGCATCATTTTGGGCACGGCCGCTGTCGAAAACCCCGCCCTCGTCGGCCAAGCCATCCAAAAATTTGGCTCTGAGGCGATTGTGGTCTGCTTAGATGCCCGCGAAGGGATGGCCAAAACGCGGGGCTGGATGACCGATGCAGGTGTGCATGTGCATGACCTCGGCCGCCAAATGGTAGATTTGGGCGTTCAACTGGCCATCCACACCGATATTGGGCGAGATGGGGTGCTGACGGGCGTGAATTGGCGCGCCTCGCAAGAGCTGGCCCAAGCGACGGGCTTGCAAGTCATTGCTTCGGGCGGGGTGGCGGGGCTGGCGGATGTGGCCGCTTGTTTGGCGGCGCGGGGCGTGGTGGGGGTTATCACCGGCCGTGCCATTTACGATGGAGGGCTGGATTTGGGGCAAGCCATCCAATTAGTAATGAGTAATGAAGAATGAATAAAAGGGCCTGCTACTCCCCAACGACTTTTTATGCATTACTCATTGTTCCTTATTCATTGAAACTATGTTAGCCAAGCGCATTATTCCTTGTTTAGACGTGAAAGACGGCCGTGTGGTCAAAGGCATCAACTTTGTGGATTTGGTGGATGCGGGCGATCCTGTGGAGCAAGCCAAGGTGTACGACGGGGCGGGGGCGGATGAACTCGTCTTTTTGGACATTACGGCCACACACGAGAATCGCGACACGATGTTGGAGATGGTGCAAGCGGTGGCGGAGCAGGTTTTTATTCCGTTCACCGTTGGCGGGGGGATTCGCACAGTGGAGGATATGCGGGGGATTTTGCGCTCGGGGGCAGACAAGGTGAGTGTCAATTCTGCGGCCGTGCAAAACCCACAACTCATCAGCCAAGGGGCACATGAGTTTGGGAGCCAAGCGATTGTGGTGGCCATTGATGCGCGGCGCAAAGAGGATGGCCAAGGGTGGGAGGTGTATGTCAGTGGCGGCCGTAAACCGACTGGGCTGGACGCGCTGGCATGGGCACAGGAAGTGGAGTGGCTGGGCGCGGGCGAAATTTTGCTGACCAGCATGGATGGGGATGGCACGAAGGCGGGGTATGACCTTGAACTGACCCGCGCTGTGGCTGAAGCGGTGGGTATTCCCGTCATTGCTTCGGGCGGGGCGGGCACGCTGGCTCACTTTGCGGAGGCGCTGACCATCGGCCGTGCAGATGCCGCCTTGGCCGCTTCGCTTTTCCACTACAAAGAACTCACCATCGCCGAGGTCAAAGCGTATTTGGCCAGCCAAGGGGTGGTGGTGAGGAGTGCTGAGTTCTGAGTGCTGAGTGCTGAGTTAAAAGTGAGTAGTGAGTAGTATTCAGTTCCGCAATCCGCATTCCCCATTCCCATTTCCCATGTTTTCCCTAACGATTGACCAGCTTAAATTTGATGAGAAGGGGCTGATTACGGCCGTGGTTCAAGACCACCTCACCCGCGAAGTGCTGATGGTGGCGTGGATGAACGCCGAGAGTTTGCGCCTGACCCAACAAGTGGGCGAAACCATCTTTTGGAGCCGAAGCCGCCAAGAGTTGTGGCACAAGGGAGCTACCTCAGGCAATACCCAAAAAGTGGTGCAAATTTTGGTGGATTGCGACGCGGATACGCTGGTTTTGCTGGTAGAAGCCGCTGGCCCCGCTTGCCACACGGGGGAAAGAAGCTGTTTTTATCGCCAAGTGGAATGAGGTTATTCGTTATTTGTTATTGGGGTATTTGCCCCAACGAATCAATAACAAATAACCAGTAACGAATAACGAATAACCAGTAACGAATAACAATAACTCCCTATGTCTATTATTGAAGAACTCCAAACCGTTCTTATTGAACGCAAAATAAACCCTCGGGAGGGGTCTTATACGACGATGCTATTGGCCAATGAGGAGGAGCTGGTGAAAAAGGTGGGGGAGGAGGCGGTGGAGGTGATTTTGGCGGCCGTGAAACAGGGCAACGAGCGGCTCATCAGCGAAACGGCCGACCTTGTCTACCACCTCCTCGTGCTCCTCACCGCCCACGATGTGGTGTGGGCGGATGTGGAGACGGAGTTAGAAGGGCGGCGGGGAAGTAAAGTAAAGGAGAAGTAAAAAGTGAGAAGTTGGCGAATGTTGCACCTTTCATCTTTCACTTTTCACCTCTCACTTGTTCTTATCTGGCTCAATCACAATAATTTGCTCGAGGGCTTTATCGGGTAGGGCGAGCACGCCGCTGTCTTCGCGGCGGATGGCTTCGCGGTGGGCGGCCACAACGTGTTGGGGAGCCAGCGTGGTAAACGTTTTGGCACCCAGCATGAGCAGAGCCAAATCATCCATTTGACCCAAGCCGACGAGGACATCGGGTAATAAATCAATGGGTAGAATGAGGTACAGGATGGCCGAGAATGGGATGAGCTTTAGGTAAATGGGCACATCGGGGTCGCGGAACAGCCGCCAGATGAGGCGCAGGTTTTGCCACTGTTCGCGCAGAAAGCCGGGGTCGCGCAATTGTTCGCGGCTCACGGTGGGGGTTGTTGTCTCGGTCGTTGGTTTTATTTCATCCATGATACTCTCCAAGCGTATTCGCAATTTCTGCGTCAGCTAATCAGCGTTTAATCTCACGATGTCATCTGCCCCTTTATTCCCCTGTGCCTATACGCCTGCGGTGCGGCCGTGGTTGCACCACTGGGGGGGTGCTACAATCGGATTTGGGGATGGTCATTGGTCATTAGTCCCTTGTCCCCCGTTCATCATTCCCAATTCACAATTCAACAAGCCCCATGTCATTCTGGCTCATCTTCAAGATTGTACTCGTCATCCCCTTTTTGTTCATGTTTTGGCGGCGTGCCGATTGGGTGTGGGGCATTGGGTTGCTCACCCTGACCACGGCCGCCTTTGCGGACACCTTTTTGGGTGTGTTCGGCCGTGAACAACTCCTAGCCGAATTGGGCATGTTGGCCTATGTGTTGCTGGGGGTTTTGGTGGGGGGCGCGGCCGTTTGGGTGGTGGGGGTCACTCGGCCGCTCATCACCCCTGCGCCCGCTTTGCCCCCCATGCCGGTGGTGGTGGCTCCCCCAGCGGCCGTGTCGCTCGGCCGTGAACACCAGCAACTTTCGGATACCATCCGCACCCAAATGAGCATGGAAGATGTGCTGGATTTGATTTTCGACCTGAACCTGCCCGAGGTTGAAATTATCAGCCCGACGCAGGACATGAGCCAAACCATCCAGAATTTGCTCCAAGCCACCCACAAGAACGGGCAAACGGCCGACCTGACCCTTGCCGTTGAGCGCATCCTGACCCCCGTGCCCGCCGAACATTTGCCCCGCCTCGAAAAGTTGAGTGCGGATTCCCCGCCCACCGTCTTGCGCCGCTACCTGCTGGCCTATTACTTTGCCGACCAACTGCGCGAAATGGCCGAGGCGCTGGAAATAGATTGGGAGATGCTTGGTTTGGGGAGCAAACAAGCCAAAGCCCGCAATCTCCTCCTCTACCTGCGCCGCCGTGACCGCACGGCCGAACTCATCGCGTTGATGCAGAAAGCGGGTTAGTCTTTCAGTCGGTCAGCCTTTCAGTCTTTCAGCTCTCACTACTCACTTTTCACTTCTCACTTTTCCCTCTTCTCTCTTCCCTCCCCTCCCCCATGTCCCTTCGCCGCATTCTTCCTTTTATTTTGTTAAACATCGTTGTCTCAGCGGCCGTGATGTTGAGTATTTTGTATTGGTGGGAGGGGCGGCAGGTGGAGCAGGTGGCTGAAACGGAAGCCAATTTTGCGCCTGTGGTTGCTTTGCCAACAGGCACACCCACGGCCGTGGCTCAATTCCTCGAAAACACCCCTATTCCCTCGCCCGAAAGTAATGGTTCGACCGACATTTATATCGTTAAGGCGGGCGATACGTTGGGGAGTATCAGCACCACGTTTGATGTGCCGATGGAAGATATTATGGAAGCCAACGGCCTGACCGACCCCAACTTGCTCTCGGTGGGCCAACAGCTAACCATACCCCCCGTTGGCGGCTTGCCCACCGCCACACCAACAGCAACCCCTTCGCCAACACCCCCCATCGCCCCCTCACCCATCCCCACCGAACCGCTGACCCAAGGGGAAGTGGTGATTGAGATTAATGAGGTGGTGGGGGTTGGCAATTTAACCGAGGAGGCTGTCTCCATCATCAACACGGGGAGCCGCCCTGTGGCGTTGCAGGATTGGAAATTGCGCGATGGGTTGGGGATAGAGTACACCTTTGGCCAAATTACCCTCTTTGGGGATGGGGCGGGCATTTTGGTGCATAGCGAGGCGGGCGTTAGCACCAGTTTGGAGCTTTATTGGGGTTTGCAAACGGCCGTGTGGGAACCCGGCGAAACCGTCACCCTCCTCAATCGCGATGGTGTGGTGCAAGCCACCTATACAATTCCTACCGAATAGTCATTTGTCCCTCGTCCCTCGTCCTTTGTGAATTGCCTATGCGTGGTTTGATTAGCCCGAAAGGGGAATTATTTGCTTATTTAGAAGGGAGCCAGCTTTACACCCTTGAAGGGGAGCTGAGCGGCCGCCTAGCCAATGGCTTCATCGTTGACCTTGCTGACAACCCCGTTTGGCGTGTCATTGGCGATGCTGTTTATGCCCTTGATGGTGGGGAGACGATTGGCTATTTGGGCACGGAGCGGCGGGGGGAGTAGGGAGAGTGGAGGGGCAGAGGAGCGGAGGAGCAGGGGAGAATTTCCCAATAACCAGTAACGAATAACGAGTAACCAGTAACCTTTCCCATGAAATTAGGCGCACACATCAGTACCGCAGGCGGGTTGCACACCGCTTTTGACCGTGCCATAGCCACAGGCTGTGACACCATGCTCATTTTTACGAAGAGTAACCGCCAGTGGGCGGCCAAACCGCTCACCACGGCCGAGATTGACCAATTTCACCACGCGGCCGAAACCCATCCCCGCATCGCACCCGTTGCCGTCCACGCCACCTACCTCATCAACATCGCCTCCCCCAAAGCCGATTTGTGGGAGAAATCGTATCTGGCCTTGAAAATTGAGGTGGAACGGGCGGCCGTGTTGGGCATTCCGCTCATTACCTTTCACCCCGGCTCGCACGTTGATTCGGGCGAGGAGGCGGGTTTGGCTCAAATCGGCCGTGCGTTGGTGCGGTTGCTGGCCGAAACGGAGCAAACGGCCGCTCAAACCACCATCTGCCTTGAAACGATGGCAGGCCAAGGTACCAACCTTGGCTCTAAATTTGAGCAACTGGCGCAACTGATTGCCACGGCCGAAAACCACCCCCGCCTCGGTGTCTGCATGGACACCTGCCACATCTTCGCCGCTGGCTACGACATCCGCACCCCCGAAGCGTATGCCGCCACCATCGCTGAATTTGATAGCGTGGTGGGTTTAGATAGGCTCAAGTTTTTCCACTTCAACGACAGCCAACACGCCCTTGGCTCCAACAAAGACCGCCACGAACACATCGGCCGTGGCTTCATCGGCGAACAAGGCTTTGCCAACTTCGTCAACGACCCCCGCTTTGCCCATCACGCCGCCCATCTCGAAACGCCCAAGGAAGACGACGACCAACCCACGGCCGAGATGGATGCCGTCAACCTCGCTACTTTGCGGAAGTTAGTGCTGAGTGCTGAGTAGAAAGTGCTGAGTGACCTGCAAAAAGGCTTTATTGCAAAAGGGCAAAAGAGCTAAAAGGCAAAATTTGCTCGAGAGAAAATTCGTAAACTCATGCCTAAAACCTTTTTCAGGTAGCTCCGCAATCATTCGGTTAACTTCCCCTCCGCTCCCCTGCTCCCCTGCCATGATAGTAGATGCCCACCTAGACCTCGCATATTGCGCCCTGCGCTACGGCCGTGACCTTTTCCTTACCCTCGAGGAAGCACGGCGTGTAGAACAAGCACGGCCGACCGACAACGGCTGGCCGACTGTGACCATTCCCACCCTGCGCCAAGGCCAGATTGGGCTGGTGTTCAGCACCTTGTTTGTCATGCCCCAGCACATGAACGATGTACCCGACAACAAGAAACAGGCTTACCGCACGGCCGCGCAAGCGCACACGGCCGCCAGCCAGCAACTCGACTACTACCACCGCTTGGCCGACACCCACGGCGATATCCGACTGGTAACATCGGCGGCCGATTTGCGCGATGTGCAAGCCAGCCAAACCACCGACAACCCCCTTCTGGGCCTCGTCGTCCTCATGGAAGGCGCCGACCCCATCCGTGAGCCGGCCGAGGTGGAGATGTGGTACGAGCGCGGCGTGCGCCTCATCGGCCCCGCATGGGACGACACCGCCTATGCCGCTGGGGCATGGCGCGGCACGCAGGAAGGGTTCACCAAGAAGGGCTGGGAACTGTTGGAACGCATGGCGGAGTTAAAGCTGATTTTGGACTTGACCCATTTGGGCGAACAAGGCGTGACCGAGGCGTTGGAGCGGTACGACGGCCGCATTGTGGCCACCCACAGCAACTGCCGCACCATCGCGCCCCACGTCGAGCAACGCAATCTAACCGACGACCACATTCGCCTGTTGGGCGAGCGGGGCGGGGTGATGGGCATGGTACTTTACAACCGCTTCTTAAAAAAAGGGCACGGCAAAGGGGAGCGCAAAGAGTTGGTGACGCTGGATCATGTCGTGGCGCATGTGGATCATGTCTGCCAATTGCTGGGCACGGCCGACCATGTGGCCATTGGCTCCGATTTCGATGGCGGCTTTGGCTGGGCAGACATCCCCGCCGAGCTAAACAGCGCGGCCGATTTGCACCTCATCGGCAATAAGCTGGCCGAGCGGGGGTATGCGGCGGCCGAGGTGGCCAACATTATGGGCGGCAATTGGGTGCGCCTGCTGGCCGAAACGTGGGCGTAGGGGTTTCGGATTGGGGATTTTGGATTTTGGATTGGCGGGCTTCCCGTGGGTGGTCTCTGGCTGTGCTATTGCGTTCGAGTGGGTCACTCTTCTCTCTTCTCTCTTCCCTTTTCCTCCACCAAATGACAACTGGCATAGTGTAATTTGGCCGTTTGGTGCAGGGCGGGCTGTTGGGTGTGGCAACGGCCGAACGAGGCAGGGCAACGGGGCGCAAAACGACATCCCACGGGCAACGCATTGAGGCGGGGCGGGTAGCCGGGGATGCTGACCAAGTTACGGCCGAGGGGGGCTGTAATATCGGGAAAGGCGCGGAGTAGCTCTTGGGTGTAGGGGTGCTGGGGTTGGTTAAAGATGGTGTCTACAGGGGCATATTCGGCCGTGACACCCCCATACATCACCAGCACCGAATCACACGTTTCGGCCACCACCCCCAAATCATGCGTCACCAACATCATGGCCAGCCCCAATTTGTCTCGCAATGTCAGCAAAAGCTCCAAAATTTGTGCCTGAATCATCACATCCAGCGCCGTCGTTGGCTCGTCGGCGATGACGATTTGGGGGTTGCAGGCCAACGCCATAGCAATCATCGCCCGCTGGCGCATCCCGCCCGAGTATTGGTGCGGGTATTGGGTGCGCCGCTCGGGGCGGATGCCGACCAGTTCCAGCAATTCGCAGACGCGATTGTCCACCGCTTTGGCGGTGGGCAAGCCATTGTGCAACACAATCGCCTCGCCAATTTGCTGGCCAATGGTGTGAACGGGATTAAGCGCGTTCATGGCCCCCTGAAAAATCATGGCGATATTTGTCCAGCGCACGGCCGTCATTTCCCGCTCACTCAGCCCCAGCAAATCCCGCCCCATAAAATTCACGGTGCCGTGGGTGATACGGCCATTGGCGGGCAACAGCCGCATCAAACTGAGCATCAACGTCGTTTTGCCGCACCCACTCTCCCCCACCACGCCAAGGCACTCCCCCTCCCGCAAGGTGAAGCCCACATCGGCCAGCGCATGGGCAGGCGGCTGGTTCTCAGCCACATAATCCACACTCAACTGGCGCACATCGAGCAAAAGCGGGGCGGTGGGGGAAAAAGGCATGGGAATTGTGAATGGTGAATGGTGAATTTTTAATGGTTAATGGGGGACTGCGGACAAGGGACAAATGACAAATGACCTAATCTCGTTTTGGCAATGGCACAACACTGCCCACGATGCGGGCGACCATTTGTTTGCCGACGGAGAGGTGGTGCGCTTCGAGGCGGGGGTTTAGCACCTGCTCCAGCCCTTGGCCGATAAGGGTGCAGGCCAGCACCGCCCACACAATGCCAAAGCCGGGCACGACGAGTGCCCACCATGCCCCCGCGCTCATCGCCCCACGGGTGAAGGCGTAGTTGAGCATCTGCCCCCAACTGAGCGAGGTGGGGTCAGACAAGCCGAGAAAGCTAAGCGTGCTTTCGTTGAGGATGGCCAGCGAAATGACCAGCACCGTGTTGACGACGATGATGGGCATGACCAGCGGCAAAATGTGGTGGCGGATGATGTGTAGGTTGCCCGCGCCAATGGCCCGTGCCCGCACCACAAATTTGCGCTCTTTCACGGCCAGCGTTTGCGCCCGCACCAGCCGCGCCGAGCCTGTCCAGCCCAACAGGCCAATGACCAAAATGATGTTGGTCAGGCTGGGTTTGGTGAGGGCGACGAGGACGACCATGAGGGGCAAATCGGGGATGACGAGCATGATGTCGGTGATGCGCATGAGGAAATTTTCGACACGGCCGCCATAAAACCCCGCCACAATACCCACTGTCCCCCCAATCGCTATCGAAATAAACGAGGCGAAAAAGCCGACGATGAGCGAGACCCGCGAGCCATAGATGAAATTCGAGAACACATCTCGCCCTGCGTCGTCCGTGCCGAACCAGTGCGCGGCCGTGGGGGGCGCATAAATATCATCTATGGTCACGCGCAAGGGGGCTTGGGGGTCGTAAGGAGCCAGCCACGGGGCAAACACGGCCGCGCCCACCACTACAATGAGCATGACCAGCCCCACCACTCCCATTCTGCTACGGCGAAAGTTATCCCAAAAATTGCGAAGGGTCATAAAAAGCCTGTCAGCGGGTCAGCATTTCAGCCAGTCAGCCGAATTACTCTCTTCTCTCTTTCTCTCTTCTCTTTTCTCACTTCCCCCGCTCCACCCTCGGGTCGAGGTAGCTGTAGAGCAATTCGGCCAACAGGTTGGCCAGAATGACGCTGACAGCGATGAGCAGGAATGCGCCTTGGAGCATGGGGTAATCTTTACGGCCGACGGCCGTAAAAATTGCCCCACCCAGCCCCGGCCACGAAAAAACAGTCTCTATCTGGATGGCTCCCCCCACCGTAAAGCCCAAATTAAGGGCGATAATCGTCACCATCGGCAACATCCCATTTTGCAAAGCGTGGTCTTTGAGGATGCGAAAATTGCTCAGCCCCTTCGCTTTGGCCGTCAAAATGTAATCTTCCGAGAGCACATCGAGCAACGAACTTCGCATGACGAGCATGTATTCGCCCAAAAAGACGATGGTGTAGGTGAGGGTGGGCAGGAGCATGTGACGGCCGACATCCCACCACGCCTCCCTTGTCGTGGCAAACGTGGCCCCGGCCGTGCCCATGCCACTCGTTGGCAAGCCCCACTGGTTGCTCCCCCAAAAAAGCAAAATAATGCCCAGCCAAAAGGTGGGCAAGCTCCAAAATGTCAGGCTGGTGAGCAGGGCGATGTAATCAATGGGGGTGCGGACTTTCCACGCCGCCACAATGCCCAAGGCCATGCCCACCACAATGGCCAAAATCTGCCCCACGCCAATCAGCAAGAGGGTGTTCCACAGTTGCTCTTTGAGCATGTCGGCCACCGGCCGTTTGGTGTGGTAGCTCACCCCCAGTTCCCCCTGCAACAAATTGCCCATGTAAATAAAAAACTGGGTCTCCAACGGATTGACCCAGCAATCACCGACCTCGAGCGGATTGAGCGATTGAAAGCAGTTGATGACGGGCTTATCCAGCCCAAAATTGACCCGAATCGCCTCCACCGCCTCTCGCGTTAGGCGCGGGTCGCGGATACCCGCTCGGGCGGGGTCGCCCGGCAACACGCGAAAGAGGAAGAAGTTGAGGACGATGACGATGAAAATCGTCAGCACCGCCCAACCGATTTTGCGGAGGAGGTAGGGCATGGGGAGCAGGAGTGAAAAGTGAAAAGTGAGAAGTAAAAAGTGGGTGCTGGTGGGTAGAACCTTTCACTTTTCACTTTTTATTTTTCACGTAAATGCGGGAACAGCAACACATCTCGAATCGTGCTGTGGTTGGTGAGGAGCATGGTGAGGCGGTCTACACCTGTGCCGAAGCCGCCGTTGGGGGGCATTCCGTAGCGCATCGCCCGCAGGTAATCTTCGTCGAGCGGGTTCGATTCGTCGTCGTCTGTTTTGTACATGGCCAACATGTCCACAAAACGTTGCTCTTGGTCGAGCGGGTCGTTGAGTTCGGTGAAGGCGTTGCCCATTTCCATGCCCGCCATGAAATACTCAAACCGCTCCACATGGGTAGGGTCTTCGGGGATGGCTTTGGCCAGCGGCGAAATATCGCGGGGGTATTGGGTAATAAAGGTGGGTTGGATGAGATTCGGCTCGACGTAATCGCCCAACAAGCCATCTATGAGCTTGCCCCAGCTTGCCCCCGTGGGGGCGTTGCCGCCCATAGCGCGGATGGCGGCCGATAAACTCTCGGCCGTGGGGTGTTCCACATAATCTATTTCGGCATATTGCTTAATGGCTTCGCGCATGGTCACGCGCCGCCACGGCGGGGCAAGGTTGATGGTGTGCGGGCCGTATTGGATGACGCTGTTGCCTGTCACTTGCTCGGCCGCATAGGCCACCATTTTCTCGGTGAAATCCATCACATCGTGGTAATCCCAATAGGCGGCGTAAAATTCGAGTTGGGTGAATTCGGGGTTGTGCTTAAAGCTCACCCCTTCGTTGCGAAAATCACGGCCGATTTCATACACCCGCTCCAGCCCACCCACCAACAGCCGCTTGAGGTATAGCTCGAACGAGATGCGCAGGTACAAATCTTGCTTGAGTTGGTTGTGGTGGGTGGTAAACGGCCGTGCCGCCGCCCCGCCATACAGCGGTTGCAAAATAGGTGTTTCTACCTCGAGAAAACCGTGGTCATCTAAAAAGCGGCGCAGAGCCGAAACGAGCTTGGCACGGGCGCGGAAAATGTCGCGCACTTCGCGGTTGACGGCCAAATCGGCGTACCGTTGGCGATACCGCTCCTCCACATCGGCAAAAGCACTGTAGCGCACCAGTTGGCCATCCACCTCTTGCTCTTTGGCCACGGGCAATGGGCTAACCGCTTTGCTCAAAATCGTCCATTCGCTCACGTTCAGGCTGATTTCGCCCGCTTTGGTGCGGAAGAGGTTGCCTGTGGCTTGCACAAAATCGCCCAAATCAATGCCTTTCTTGAACAGTTTGTGCGCTTCTTCGCCCAAATCGTCTTGGCGCAGGAAGAGTTGCAATCGGCCGCTCTCGTCTTCGATATGGCTAAAAACGAGCTTGCCCTTGTCGCGCAAGCTGACGATTCGGCCGCATAAAATGGCGGTGATGGGTTCGGCTTCGGGGGCTTGCTCGGCTTCGGCCGTGGCAAAGGCGGAAAGGGCTTGCGCGGCCGTGTGGGTGCGCTGGGCACGCAGGGGGAACGGGTTCAGACCCGCCTCGCGCAATAACTCCATCTTTTCCAGCCGTCGTTGTTCTAGGGGATTGGGTTCCCAACTCATGGGCGTGTTGTCCTTGTTCGTCATTCGTAATTCGTACTTTGTAATTCGTAATTTGCCCCCTTGCTCTGGGCGTATTAGGGGGTAGCAGTAGGTGTAGGCGGAGTGCTACAATTTCAGGTCACAACCGAAAAAATTGTAACGCTGATGGCCTCATAAAGCGAACGGCCGCCGCTGTGCCCCCACCCTATGTCCCCCCCACCAATCTGCCCATTTTATTCCTAAACCCCCAAAACAAAACGGCCGAATTGCAAACGCAACTACAACGCTTGGCTTGGTTTAACGTGCCTATTTCGCTGGCCATTGCGGTCATTCTTTATTGGCTGATGCCTGAGACAGGTTTATGGCAATTGGGAATTGTCATCGTTTTGGCTCATTTTGTGATGATGGCTCTTGTGTACGGAGGGTATTTTAAGCTCGCCGTGTATGTATTGCCTATCTCCTTTTTTGTTATCACTGTTTTGGGGGCACAGTGGACAAATGACCAGCAGGGGTTGTTTGTGGGCTTTTTTGGGCTGGCTATTTTGGTCACATCGGCCTTGTTGGGGAGCCGAGCCACGGCCGTGGCCATTTTGATGAGTATCATCGCCTGTGCCACCTTCTTTCTTCAGCCCCACCAATCCATTTGGCTTCCCCCTTACCTCAGCCTTATTTTGGCTAGTTTCCAATTAATTGTCTTTGGGATGGTGGGGCATTTCACCATGCGCAAATTGGTTTTTGCGTTTTGGGAGATGCAATCCACCAACGACAGTCTCACTAGCATCCAACAACAATTGCGCGAGCAACAAGCCGCCCTTGCCCGAAGCGAACAAACCAAACGCGCCATCCTCACCTCCATTCCCGACATGATGGCTCTGATAGATACCAGCGGCCGTTACCTCGATTACCAAGCGTTGCAATACTTTCGCGAGGAAGACCCCCCCGAAAGCGTCATTGGCCAAACGGTCTATGAAAAATTGCCCGCCCACCTCGCCGCCCAGCGCATGAGTTATATCCACGAGGCCGTTGCCAGCCAACAACTTATCACTTACCAAGAGAGCCAATCGGTGCGCGGCCAAGCCCATATTTTCTCCACCCGCATTATGGCCGTAGATGAGGAGCGGGTGTTGGTGATGATGCGCGATGTGACCGAGGAGAAGCGCCAAGAAGCGGCCAATTTGGCCGCCCAAAAAGTAGAAAGCGTCGGCCTGTTGGCGGGTGGGGTGGCTCACGATTTTAACAATTTGCTGACGGGGATGATGGCTCAAACCTCGCTGGCTCTTTCTAAATTGCCCGAGGATGCCCCAGCGGCCAAACATATCCGCAAGGCGAATGTGGCGGCCGAACGAGCGGCCGACCTCACCCGCCAATTGCTGGCCTATGCGGGGCAAGGGAGCATCAACCTCGAACTGTTAAGCCTTAACCAGATTATTCGGGAGAATGTGGGCTTGCTCCGCGCCAGTTTGCCCGCCCATGTGGATTTGGAACTGGCACTCACCAAAAAAGAGCTTCTGTTGGAAGCGGATAAGGGGCATATTCATCAGGTTGTGATGAACCTGATTATCAACGCGGCCGAGGCGATACAGGGGGAACACGGCCGTATCTACTTGCGCACCAAGCTCTTGCAACCAGACCAATTGCCCAGCACCACCTACATCGTAGACCACCGCCTACACCCCGACCAGCCCCACATCTGCTTGCGCGTCAGCGATACAGGCGTGGGCATTGGCGCAGAAACAATGGTGCGGATTTTCGACCCGTTTTTCTCCAAGAAAAAAGACGGCCGTGGTCTTGGCCTCTCCGCCACCCTTGGCATTATCCGCCGCTACCACGGGGCCATTTTGGTGGAGAGCCAGCCCGACCAAGGCACGACATTTTGGGTGCTTTTTCCCCCAGAAACAAAAAACTCGCCCGAAGGCGAGTGAAAAGTGAAAAGTGAGAAGTAAAAGTAAAAAGTGAGAGGTGATGGGTCGTCACCTCTCACTTTTTGTTTTTCACCTTTTACGTTGCGCCCTAATACTCAATTTTCACAACATTGAACGTAATCAGCCCATTGGGGGCGTTGGCGCGGACTTTATCCCCCTTTTTGGAGCCAATAAGGGCACGGCCGAGGGGGCTTTCGTCCGAAATGCGCCCTTGGGCGGGGTCTGCTTCCGCAGGGCCGACCAATTGGTACATCTCCTCATCGTCAAACCCATCCTCTTTCACAGTGACCCGTGCGCCCACGCCAACAATGTCCTTGGAGATTTTTAGGTCATCAATGAGTTGGTAATTGCTCAGGATGGTTTCTAAATCTTGAATGCGCCCTTCCAGAAAGGATTGCTCGTGGCGAGCCGCTTCAAGTTCAGCGTTATCCACAAAATCATCATCTTGCCCATCTTGGAAAGCGTGGTGGAGCCGTTCGGCCAATTTTTCACGGCCGGCCGTGCGTAATTCATGTAATTCACTGCTCAAACGCGCATATCCCTCGGCGGTGAGAAGGTATGGTTTTGGTTTCATTGCGGTATTGATACCCATGTGTTTAATCCCTGATAAAGGTGAAATTCTGAGAGAAAGCAAGAGATAGGGGGCGATAAATGCAAACCTGACAGGTCTTGAAGACCTGTCAGGTAAAGATGGTGTGGGGGATGGCTATCTCTGGATAAACAAAAATTTGCCGTTGGCAAGAACGGCAAATAAATAGAATATATGTTTTAGGGCTGGAAAAATACCAAAAAAGCGGATTCTTGTCAAGTCATTCTTCCTTTAATTTTTCTGAATCTTCACGATTGGCTTTGGTGCGGTGTTGTTGCCGGGCACGCATCTCGGCCGCTTTGCCTTCTAACTCACGGAAAAACTCAGAACCTACAATTTCTTGCACAGCTTCCTCCTTCTTCGCTTCGTCAATTTGGATGCGCAACTCGCGCACTTGCTGGCGCAATAGTTGTTGGCGAGTATACACATCTTGAGCCATCCGCTTGAATTGCGCCGCCAATTGCCCCAACTCATCTTGCCGAGCCGCCACCGTTTGCAGACCTACTTGCTCTAAATCGGCCAGTTGGAGCGTATCATCGCCCAGTTGGCGGGAAAGAGCCGCCACTTGCCCCAAAGGGTTGACGACAGTGTGGCGGGTCAGCCAGTTGATGAGCGCCAACACCAATACGAAAGTTATGGCGAAAATGCTCATTACCAGCGCAAATGATTGGCGGGTGGTTGTCTGAATTTCGCTCGTCGGCACATAGATGATTTGCGCCCCCACTGTTTCGCCCAGTTGCCAGCCAAAGCCACCTGTGGGGCCAAAAGTGGCCACCAAGCTGGGGGGAGCCTCGGCGGGGGTGCTGTGGCAAGCCAGACAGCTTTCGGCCGTGATTTTTTGCGGCCGTGCCACATAAAACAGCTCCTCGCCATTCATCACGCGATACCCTTCCAAATTGGTCAGGCTTTCATCATTGCGCAAAGCCGTCACCAATTCCGCCTCGAACGCATCGGCTAAATCGCGGGGATTGGTGGGGTTGAGCGCCGCTTCTTTGTACAAAAAGGTCTCGTACCCTTCACGGCCGCGAAAATTCTCGAACACTTGACGGGCGGAAAACGAGGGCACACTCTCCGAGATAAAGGTTGGACTGGCCGCTATCTCCTCCTGTAGCAACGGGTTGACATTGTTGCTGGTGTACGCCCGCACGGCCGTCATTGTGTCTATCAGCAACAAAGCCCGTGCCGTAATTTCTTGCTCGGCGCGGCGGTTCAATCCGTTCCACAGGGCAAAGCCGCTGGCTGTTAACCCCGCCAGCAAAGCGGCGGCCAACAGCAAGGTAAACTTGGAACTGAGATTGATTTTAGTCCACATGCGCGTTCCTCAAAAAGATAGAGGGTAGAGATAGAGATAGAGGAAACACGATAGATTGCCCTACTGAGTTCTCCTCTATCTCTATCTCCCACCTCTATCTTCTAGCTTGTCGCAGTTTGGCGACGGCGGCGAATGACCCCCCACAGGTATTGGCCGAGAGCAATGACGAGCACAACTCCCATCAGCCCCACCGAGCCAAGCATGGCGGGGTAGACCCAATCCGGTGCGCCTGTGGTGCGGTCGGCCGCGGCCGTTTCCCCTTCCAACACGCTGGCAGGGGTGGGCACAAAGTTGGGCGATTCGGCCGTCACGGCCGCCCGCGAATCGAGCGCCAACACCTGCGTATCCACCACACTGGCAAAATCGCCGATGAGTTGGTTGCGCAAGGCACTGGTCAGGAGGGCATCGGCCGCGTATTGCAACCCTTCTTCATTGCGCCCTGCCACCAGCACCACACTGCGCAACGGATTCCACGGCGTAGGTGAAAGCTCTAAATAGCCCACCGCCGCATTGCGCGGCAAACGATAGGTGATGGGAAGCCAATTTTCAACCACCTCATTGCTTTGGGGGGCAAAGGGCACGGGCAAACTGGTTGCCAATTCTTGCAGAATGGGCAGTTGGCTGGGCTGGCCCACAATGATGAGGTTGTGGTTCAGCCGCAGGGCATCGGGCACGCTATCGGCATAGGCCACTGTTAAATCGACCAGTGGGCTGTTGGCTTGGTCGCCGAGGTAGAAGGCGATTTGGGCGGCCGTGCGCCACGCTTGCACATCATTTTGGGGAACGACCATGGCCGTTGTCCCCAAGGTCATCTCATATACAAATGGGTCGGGGAATTGGCGCAGGCTGAGGATTTGCAAACTAGCGGCCGAGCCATCGGTCAGGGGCAAAAACAGCTTGGATTCGGGGCGAATGCTAAACCACAAATCATCTTGATTTTGTCCCGCACAGCTATCGCGGGGAATCAAGTTCGATTCAATCCTAATTTCGTTCACACCGGGGCGCAGAGCGGCCGAGGGGAAGGGCAGGCGCGTCGTTGTCAATTGGGTCGTCGCTTCGGTCAGCAACAAACTGCCCATCAGGTCGTTGTTCAGCCGCAAGGTCACGCCCGAAAGTTGGTAATCCAAGATGGCGCTGTGCAAATAGGTCAGGTCGAGATAGGTTTCGCCAGCGGCCACTTGGCCAAAGGGGACGAAGAAACGAATCGTTTGTTCGTCGCGCCCCAACCCTTCTAACAGGGTTTGCCCATAGCCCAATTGCCCAAAGGTGCGCTCTGTTTCGGAAATGATGCCGATGAACGCCTCGGGGCGCACACTGGAAATGACGGCTAGGTTGCGCCGCCGGCTGACTTGCACTTGCCCTGTGCTAACCGCTTGGGCGGCCATTACAATGGCGTTGTCATCTTGCCCTGTGACTAGTAACACCACGCCAGCGTTGTTCCACGGCGAAAGGGCAATTTGCAACAGGCCATCGGTGGGTTGCGCCCCAGCGGCCGCAAATCCATCGGCCGAGGAGGGCACGACAAAGGCTACTTCATCTAGTTGGGGATACGCGCCGGGTTTGCCAATGAAAATGAGGTTTTTGGTGAGGCGCAGGCTTTCGGGCAGTTCAGCGGCCGTGACCAAGTTCATTTCGAGTCGGCCGCTGGCCAAGTTGCCAAAGCCCGCCATGATGGTCATGGCGGCTTGCAGTTCAGCGGCCGTTGGCTCGCTGGGAATGACCACTGTCACCACATCTGGCTCGAAGGAGCGTTGGTAAAACGGCCGTGGCAAGAGCGATAAATCCAACTCGGGCGGAACCAGATTATGGGGGAGGAAAAAGCTGGAGGTGTTGTAAACCGTAATGAGCGATTCACTATCGAGTTGGCAATCGGTGCCGCTGTTGAGGTTGAGGGTCAGGTCATAACGGCCGTCGGTATTGGCGACAATGGCTGAGGCGGGTATTTCGATGCTGACCACTTGGCGGCCGTTGCGGTCGAGGGGAATGGTTCCAATGGTGTTGTTGCCCATCAACACGGTTAATTTGCCCCGTGGGAGCAAATTCGCACCTTGGGCATCGCGCACGGTGGCTTGAATGTCTAAATCTAGTTCTAAGCGCACGCCTTCGTTTAGCCGCCAGTTGGCGGGCAAACTAAAGAAATATTGTTCATTGTCGAACGGCCCTTCGAGAGAGCGTGAGAGAAAGCCAAACTGCTCAAAAGTCACCATATCACGGGTGACGGTTTGGGCGTAGCTCGGCCGTGTGGCCAATCCGCCCAGCCCAGTGAGCAGGAGCAGAAGTAAAAGGAGTAACTGTTTTTTGGGGAACATATGGTTTCCTGTGGCTAAGTAGAAAGGGACTAGCGACAAGGGACTTGGGACTCGGGACAGTTGTGCGTCCATCGTCCTGCGTCCCCAGTAGTCCCCCCTACAGCAATTCTGAAATAATCTTTTCGACTTGGGTTAACACGGCCGCCAGCGGTTGCGCCGCATCCACCACATGCCAGTGGGGGGATTGCTTTGCTTGGGCCAGATAGGCGGCGCGTTGTTCGGCGAAGTTGTGCGCACCCTGTTCCTGCTTGCGGGCTTGCGAAACTTCTTCGGTGACATCTAAGAAAATAACGGCCGAGGGAGCCGGCACGAGCTTTTGCATTCCGCGTACAGCCCACAAGGGGCCGCCGTAGCGGTAGCGGTGGGGTCTATGCCAATATCGAAGAGGTAATGGCGGTCGAAGACGACGAGTGTTTGCTGGCGACGAAGCGGCCGTAGTTTGGCCCAATACCCCACCAGCCAATCGAGAGCCATCACCCCCATTTTGGCCACCGAACGCACCGCGCCGTGGTTGGGCTTGCTGTAATGAGTCACTTCCTGTTCCTCGCCCACATCTTGGGGCGGAACGGGGTAAAGAACACCCGGCCGTCGGTGGCCAATATAGACAGCCTTTATACCCGGCCACGGGTAGCGCTGAATGTGTGCTAAAACGGTGGATTTGCCACTGCCATCTAGGCCAGCGAGGACAATAAAAGGAGCGGGCATGGTTACTGATTACTGGTTATTCGTTATTCGTTATTTGTTACTGGTTACTTCCCATTTTCAACTTTTCACTTTTTACCCCGCGCCGCCACTTCTTCAATAATGGGAGCCATCTTTTCCACCACACGCGGCCATGTGAAGTGGGTTTCCAGTCGCGCGCGGCCGGCTTCGCCCCATTTGCCTCGCAACCACGGGTTAATCATCAGCCATAACAGGGCGGAATAAAGGGCATAGCCATCGCCCGGCGGCACGACGAGACCTGTTTGGCCGTGGCTGATAATTTCGCCCATTGCTTGGCGGGTGGCTCCCACACAGGGTAAACCATACGCCATCGCCTCGAGAAGCACATCGCCCCATGTTTCTAGGCGGGAGGGCAAAACGAACAAATCTGCTTCGCGGTAGAGGTTGTGAATGACCTCGCGGTTCCATGTGGGGGGCACAATGTCTACCCCGTCCAGCGGTAAATCGGCGGGGATGGGGCCTTCTGTGACCATAATGAGGCGGGAGTGGGGGATATGTTCCCGCGTTTGGGCGAACGCTTGCAGGAGCAAATCCCCCCCCTTGCGGTAAAAATCTTTGCCGATGAAGAGGGCGGTCGGACGGCCGTTGTTGCGTGGTTCATTCGGCTCGGGCAGTTCGCGGAAATTCACCCCGCCCCCGACGGAGGTAATTTTGTCGGCCGCCACTTTATAATCAGCCATAATGGATTCGCGCACAAGTTCACTGCGCGTGAAAATGTGGGCGGCACGAGAATAAGCTTGTTTTTCCAATTGGAGCAACCGTTGCCCCTGCACGGCCGTGAATGGCGAACGCCCCGCCTCAGGGGTTTGGATGGCCATGTGGGTTGTGTAATCGGTGTACAAAATGACGGGCAATTGGTCATTGCCCCATGTGCCATCGAACGTAACCCCAACTTGGAGGGCGACATCGGCTTGCCCGGCCGTGTGCATCTGCGCCAAGCAATGCCCCACTTGTTGGGAACGACTAATGAAAGCCGGGACATTTTGGTAAAACCGCTCTTTCCAAAGGGGCAGATTGGGGTGGAAGACCATCAGCCCATTAACCAGCCGCCGCCAGCCGCGCAAGGTGGCATCTACTGTGGGGACGGGTTGTTGCCAATGTTGTTCAAGAGCCTCGAACAACAGGCCATATTTGGTTTGGGCGGGTGCTTCTCGCTGAATATCGCCCACGAGGGTTCCTACAAGACGGGGCATTGGGGATTTTGGATTGCGGATTTTGGATTGCGGATTGGCTGAAATGCTGACTAGCTGACTAGCTGACAGCTACTCCCGCCGTTGGGCGCGTTGCCAGAGGGTGCTTTGTTTTTTGGTGAGGGCGCGGTAGATGCCTGTGAGGGCGGCGAGGTTGCTGTTGACGAGAAAGGTGGGCAAATAGAGAATTTTAGAGAATTTACCTTCCTTTTTGCCTTGCTGGGGTTGGCTGTTGCCGAGTAGGGCAAGGCCGTAGAAGAGGGTTTGCAGGAAGAGGAAGAATCGGCCGAACGGCCGCCCCAAGCCCCACAGGGTGCGCTTGCGCCGCCACGGGAAAAGCACCACCAACACATTGGCCACAAGAGCAACGAGCATGGCGATGGGAACAAGCGGCCGTAGCAACTTGTGCGAGGCGATTTGCCACACCACCAGCGGTTTGTGCCACGGGAGCAACCCGAGGGCCTGATAGCGCCCCGCCACAATGCGGGAGCGGCGGGCTTTTTCGTCCTCGGCCGAGAGCGAAACACGCTCTGAGGAGTGGGCGGTGGGAACGTAGATGACGCGATAGCCACGGCCGATGAGTTGCATGGCCATGTAAAAATCATCGTTAATCACCGAATCGGGCGGGGATTGGAACAGCACCCGCCGAATGGCGAACAGCTCCCCCACCACCCCTGTGCAGGAGCCAAGCAACGTCTCTTGTTGCTTGATGTACGACTCGTACTTCCAGTACAACCCTTCCGAATCGCCCAACGCCCCATCCCCCTTCAGGATGTGTTTCGCCCCACTGGCCGCCCCCACCTCGGGGTCGGCAAACGGTTTGACCATCTCGCGGATGGTGTCGGGCGCATATTCGTTGTTGGCATCCGAAAAGAGGATGATGTCGCCTGTGGCGTGGGGCATGGCGCGGTTAATGGCGGCCATCTTGCCCCGCCGGGGCGGGTCGTAGAGCAACGTAACACCCCGCGAGGCGAATTGTTCGACAATTGCGGGGGTGCGGTCGCTGGAGCCATCGGCCGTGACCAAAATTTGGAATTTGTCGGGCGGATAATCGAGCGAGAGGCTGTTGTGCAGTTTAGCGGCGATGGTTGCCTCTTCGTTGTAGGCGGCAATCAGCAGGGTGACGCTGGGAGTGATGGCGGCCGTTTGCGGCGGCCGTGGCCATTTCCGCGCCAGTGCCGTCAGCGCGGCTGGGTAGCCCGCATAGGCGTAGAACACAATGAAGATGGAGAGCCAGAAGAGAAGGGAAAGCATTGGAGTGGTACTTGTTAAGAGAGTAATTCGTTAAGGGTCAGGACTTTGATTTCACGAACTCGTGTCAGATCCACATCATTGGTTAAGAAAAAAGTCGCTTGACCGTGTATGGCAGTCGCTAGTTGAATGGCATCTGGAGTACGCAAGTTATAGTTTGCGCGAAGTTGGGCGGCCAAATGAGCAATCGGCAAGGATAAATCTAAAACTTCTAAACCTTTGGTATGCGTGAGAATTTCTTCATACCGAGAGGCTAGAGCCGTTAACCCTTGCCGCAGTGGGTGAACAGTCGTTTCAACCAAAGTGATGGGTGATGTTACAAGAGAGAATTTGCCCTTGTCAAAGGCCTGAAAAAAAGGTTTGACAAGAGGTGAATACGTTGGATGCCCTCGAGATAATAAATCAAAGGAGCCGTATCTAACCCCACTTTCTGCCTATTTAATTGCGTTAGCCATCCCATGAATCTCGCTCCGTTTGGATATATTGGTCTACATCAATTTGCCGCCACATTTCTTGCCCTAACCCTTCGAGTTCAAGGATAGAACGGCTAGGTTTGTCGGCTACTTCAAGGCGAATGGTATGGGCCAATGCTTCTAATAGCCGTACACGGTCGGCCAAAGTCAGGTGGCGAGTCATTTGCAAGGCTTCTTGATAGGTTACCGTGTTCATAAAACTAATCCTCCTAAAAGCTGACAGGCTGACTAGCTGACCAGCTTGTCATACAGCCCGCGCAGTTGCAGAGCGATGCTGGAGAGGCTGAACTGGTCGAGGACGGTTTGGCGAGCGGCCGTGCCGATGCTGGCTCGCTGGGCGGGATTGGCCAGCAGGGTGAGCAAACTTTGTTGCAGGGCGGGCACATCGTCGGGGGGAACCAGCCAGCCGTTGGCTGAATGGGTGATGGTCTCGGGAGCGCCACCCACGGCCGTGACCAAAGCCGTCAAGCCCGTAGACATCGCCTCCAACATCGCCACGGATAACCCTTCGGCGACGGAGGGGAGGCAGAAAATATCGGCCGTTTGCAGGTAGGGAACCACATTGTCAATGCTCCCGCAAAAGCGCACCCCGTCGCCCGCCATTTGGCGCAATTTGCCCTCTTCGGGGCCAACGCCGAGCAGGAGCAGGTGGGCGTTGGGGTGGGCTTGGCGAATCGTCGGCCAGAGAGAGACGAGGTGGTTGACCCGCTTTTCGGGGGCGAGGCGGCCGATAAACACCACCACCTCCGCCTCGGCGGGAATTCCCAGTTGGGTGCGGAGCATGGCGCGTTGCTCGGCCGTGGCGGGTGCAAAACGGGTCGTATCCACCGCATTGGGAATAAAACTGAGCCGCTCGGCAGGCACACCAATACCCATCAACTCGCCGTCAATCTCGCGGCTAATCGTAATAAAGTGGTCTACCGCGCCGGCAAAGGTGCGGAGCCGCTGGTGGCCGAGGAATTTTTGCCCCAGCCGTTGCACATCGCCAATGGGGCCACTGCGGTGGGCGGTGACAACGATGGGCATTCCCCACCGTTTTTTGGCGCGCACGGCCGTTGTCGTAGCCGAAAAGAGCTCGTGGGCGTGGATGAGTTGCGGCCGTATTTCGGCAATTTTTTGCAAACCGTAATGCGTAAAAGCGAGCGAGGCGGTGAATTTTGGCCCCGGCACGGGCAAGCGATGCACGGCCACCCCTTCGATTTCCTCGTAGGTGGGCAAATCGGCGTGGCGGCGGGTGAGGATGTGGACTTCGACCCCGACGGCTTGCAGGGCGGGGGAGACGGCCGCTAGTTGCCGTTCGGCTCCGCCGATGAGGGGGTAGTACCCGTGGCTAATCATGGCAATGCGAATCATAGGAATGCGGAATGGCGATTGCGTAATGGTGCACTCACCTTGCTTTTTACTTCTTATTTTTTACTTCTTCATACAGCCCCACCAGCCGCTCTGTCCACAACTGGGGGCCGTAGGCGGCCATGACGTGGGTGTAGGCGGCGCGGCTCATTGCTTCGCGCTCGGCGGGGTTATCCAGCAGGTGCAGGATGGCTTGGGCCAAGGCGGGCGGGTCGGCTGGTGGGGTCATTAACCCCGCCCCTTCGACGAGGACTTGGGGGACATCGCCCACGGCCGTGCTGACCACGGGCAAGCCGGCCGACATCGCCTCGAGGAGGGCGATGGGTAGCCCTTCCCAAAGCGACGAGCTGACAAAAATATCGCTGGCCACCATCAGGGCGGGCACGTCGCCGCGACGGCCGAGCATTTTCACCGCATCGCCCAACCCTGCCGCTTCGATTTGGTCGTTCATGTTATCCCCTTCTTTGCCACCGCCCGCAATGAGCAAAAGGGCGCGGGGGTGGTGCTGATGGACGATTTTCATCGCCTCTATCATGTCGGGGTAGCTTTTTTGGGGGGTGAGACGGCCGACGGCGAGCAAAAGCGGCCGTGCGGCATCCCCTTCGCCCAGTTCTAACCGTTTGGCGTGCCGTTCTTCGGCCGTGAGGGGGGGCACGGGCGAAACGGCGTTGGGGATGATGTCTAATTTGACAGTGGGATAGAGCGGTTGGTTCACCTCGGCCACGATATGGCCGATGGCAATGACCCGTTTGGCCAGCTTCTTCAGGGCAAAATCCTCGAGGTTGTCGCGTACGATAAATTTGGCGTGGCGTTGGACATTGTGCAAAGAGCTAACGGCAGGAATGCCCGCCAGCCAGCCTGCAAATACGCCGATAAAGTTGGCATAGGTGAGGTGGGTGTGCAGGACATCGAACTTTTCCTGCCGCAAAAATTGCCGTAAACGCCACAAACGGACGGGGTTGAGGATGCCTTTGGCGGGGAAATGCACCACCCGCACACCCATCTCCCGCAGTTGGTTGTTGAACGGGGCGTGGATGTCGCCCGTGTTGTTTAGCTCGATGATGGTCAAATCCACCTCTTGCTGGTTGAGGGTTTCGGCGAGGGTGACGAGGAGCTTTTGTGCCCCACCTAATCCCATTGAATCTATGACTTGGGCGATGCGTAGCATGAGAGGTTACTGGCTAGGGGTTTGTGGCGAGTGGTTTACGGCCGAGGGATTTGCTGAGGGTGCGCCAAATTTGGTGGAGCAGGTCGCGCTCGGTGAACCAGAGGGCGGCCGTGTAGACCAGCATCCCGACGGGCACGACGATAACCAATTGCCAAATAGGGGCGAGGTTGAGGACGAGGGTGTAGGTGAGAGCCACGGCCGTGCCCATGACCACCCCGCTAATCAAAGCGGGTTGGAGGGCGCGGAACATGTGGGTTAGGGGGGTTTGCAACATGCGGGCGGCGATGGCAAAGTTTAGCACCATGCCGATGAAGGAGATGGCCGTAACCACCCAACCGACGGCCACCAGCGTTTGGGGCACAGTGACGGCCCAATAAATGGCGGGGGTCATCAGAATGACCTGCACGACGGAGAGCCATGTCAGAATTTCGGGTCTGCCCTGCGCCTTGAACACATCGCCCAAATTAAAGCCGAAGGAGCGCAAAACGGTGTAGGCCACTATCCACGGCACAATGGGAATCGCCTCTTCCCATTTCCAGCCAAAAGCGACAAGGACAAAGGGACGAGCCAGAATGGCCATGCCCAACCCCATCGGCACAGTGGCGAGAGCGACATAGCGCATGGTTTGCAAACTGCTGTGGCGCAATCCCTCGATGTCATCTTTCATTTTGGCATAGGCGGGAAAGACAACTTGGGCGATGGTGACGCAGAATTGGTTGATGAGCAAGTCGGGCACGCGGAAGGCGAGGGTGTAGATGCCGAGCGCGGCCGCGCCGAGAAAGCGGCCGACCAACAAATAATCGGTGTTGAGCAACAAGATGCCCAAGATGTTAACCACGACCATGTGGGTTCCATAGCTGAGCATGGGGCGCACATAGCGGGTGACAAAGCGCAAACTCGGCCGCCACGGAACCGCCCACCACATGAGAATGGTGTTGACCACAAAGCCCGCCAATTGCCCCCAGAGCAAGCTCCAATAGCTGAAGCCCATGAAGGCCAAGACGATGGAAACACCCCCTTTGGCAATGGAACGCCCCATTTCGGGGACGAAACGGCGGCCGAATTTGAGGTCTTTGCGCAAAAGGGCATCTTGCACCAGCCCTGCCCCCTGAATGGGAAAGGTGAGGGCGAGTAAGCGGGTGACACCCACCGCCCGCTCATCGCGGAAAAAATCGCCCGCAAGAGGGCCAATCATCCATGTCAACACGCCGAGGCCAATACCGACCAACAAGCCGAGCCAGAAGGCTGTATCTGTCCGTTCCTCAACTAAATCGTAAAAGATGAGGGCGGGCACAATGCCAAGGCCGTTCATCACTTCGATAAAGCTGATGACTGTAAGAGCATACCCCGCCACCCCAAAATCCTCTTGGGAGAGCAGACGCGCCAAAATGAGGGTGCTGATAAACACCAAAAATTTACCGCTGTATTTGGCGGCATATGACCATACGGTGCCGCGTATGGTGGCGCGGGTTAAATCTTGACGTTCGTTTTGGGAAAGCATTCGGGGCGAAGAGGGAGTAGGAGTGGTTTGAATCAGTGGTGACGGGTGTGGTTTGGGTGTGTTCTGGTGCATCCTCAGTGTCTTCAAGTGAGGAATTTGTCAGTGGCCTGGTTTCGTTCCAACCGGAGGGAACCCACCCATTGGTTATTGGCTCACAACCACCATGACCTTATTTGTTCATTGCTCATTGTTCATTGCCAATTCCTTCTTCCGCGCCAGCCGTTCGGCTTTGGCGATGTTGGGAAAGGCGAGGGCGATGCCCAACAGGAGCCAGAAGAAGCGGGGATAGGCGTTGTGCAAAAAGATGCCGGCCGTGAGGTAGCCAGCCAGCCCGATGAGCAAGGCGGCTCCCATACCCGCTTCCTGATGGAAGCCGAGTTCCTCGAGTTCTTGTTCCGATTTATATAGTCCAAACAAGATGACCCACATCATAAAGACGAACATGACCCCGCCCATCAGGCCGTGTTCGGCCAAAATTTGGACATAGAGGCTGTGGGGGTGGCGGTCTTCGAGGCGGGGGTCGAGGCCGAGTTGGCGGGAGTAGGCTTGGTAATTGGAGGGGTAGTTTTCGATGCCCACCCCTGTGAGGGGGTTATCGCCGAACATGTAGAGGCCGATGAGGACTTCGCTGGTACGGCCGCGATATGACACTTCGGTCACGTTAGCTTGGCTATCGCCCACGCCGGGGATTAAATCGAGCAGGGTGGAGAGGCGTTCGGTGTAGGAAGCGGGCACGAATTGGAGGAGGGGGACAATGACGACGGCCATCAGCAAGATGGACGGGAGGGAGGGCGGCCGTCTAACCAATTGCACCGCCAGCACCACAATGAGACTGAGCAAACCACCGCGTGAAAACGTGAAGACGATGGTGAGCAAGCAAACGCCGAGAGACCAGCCCGCCAAAATTCGCATCAACACCGTGCGTTCG
This sequence comes from Candidatus Hadersleviella danica, assembly GCA_016711405.1. Classification (GTDB taxonomy): domain Bacteria; phylum Chloroflexota; class Anaerolineae; order Promineifilales; family Promineifilaceae; genus Hadersleviella; species Hadersleviella danica. Next base: position 67,996 of record JADJSZ010000003.1, read on the forward strand.
TTCCACAGCCGATCCATGGCCAAGGGCACAAGCATGACCAGCACTTGCGCGTAGAAATTGGGGTCGCCAATCGCTCCCGCAATGCGGTAATCATCCTCTTTGCCGATAATGTTCTGGATGTTGGCTTGGCCAAACCCCCAATAGATATTGTCGTAGGTTCCTGTCAGGTATTGGTAGGTGCTGATGGTTCCCATGAGGATGCCAGCGGCCAAGAGCGCCCAGACAACTTGGCGCAATTGCTCCCGCCGTTGGAGCATCAGCACGACGATGAGGCCGACAATGGCCGCTTTGAGCAAGTCGCTAAACGCTCCCCGCGCCGCCCAATAGTTGCTGGCATAGGCGAGGGAGGTGGCGGCCATGAGGATGTAGCCCCCAAAAAGGAAGAGGGTGCGCTTGATGTTTTGGGGCATCTCGCCATAGAGATACCAGCGCAGGGCGATAACCCCGAGCAAAAAGGCGAGATAGGGTTGGAAGATGGAGGGCAGGCCGTGGTAGCGTATGAGCACATCCGAGAGGCGGATGTAGGTCATAAAGACGAGGAATAAGAGGCCGTATTCGGAGCGGGTGGTGGTGATGAAGAGGGCGGGCATCCCCGCCACGATGACGAACACCAAGGCGGGGCTTTCGATGATGGGAATGAGGAGGCCTGCGGCCGACCCCAAGGCGATGGCGGCCAGTGCAAACAGCCACGGAAGCCACCAAACCGTCTCATCAACGGGCTTCGACGGGTTGGGTTGCTGGATCAGGTTGGGAATGGCCATTGGTGGAGGGGGTATATTCAGAGGGGGGAGCAATCTCGGCCGTGGTGGGGTTGGGGGCGGTGACGACGGCCGTGTCGGTTTGTTTACGCGCTTGGCTCAGGAACCAACGCAGTTGCTCATAGGAGATGAGCAGAGCCACCCCAAAGGCCAAGCCCAAAAATGCGGCCAGCGGTGCATCCCGCGTGGGGGTGGGGCTGATGGGATTGGTGGGGATGGGGGCGGGGTCTAAAAACTCCATGCGGTAGAGATTGCTGTAGTTTTGTTGGAAGACCAAGATGCCTTGTTCGGCCAAGCCATTGGCCAAAATGCGGGCAATTTCGGGGTTGGGGCCACTCACATAAATATCTACGACGCTTGTTTCGGGCAACACGACGGCGTTGACGGAGTAATCGCCGAGGGTGGCGATTTGGTCGGCCGTGAGCGGCAAAAAGGGAATGGTGCGCTCGCGGTGGGTGGTGCTTTTGACGCGCTCCACATGGCTGGCGGCTAAAACGCGCTCCTCGAGGACTTCTTGCGCCTTCAACTCATCCGTCTCCCGCTCCATCAGGTAATTGGGCATGATAATCACCTTGGTGTTGGTTTGGTAGACAGGGATGGCGGTGTAAGAGAGGTAGAGTGAAAAGGCGATGGCAAACAGGGTGCTGAGTGCCACAATCCACCACCCCTTTTTGAAGAGGGGGATATAAATTTGGATTTGTTGGAATAATTGCATGGGAACCTGTGAAAGGCAGGCCGTGGAAAGTGAGAGGCGAAAAGTGAGAGGTGAAAAGTGAAAGGTGTTGGTTAGACACGCCTACTTTTTACTTTTTACTTTTGACCCACTCTGCACGCCTAGAAGCCGCGTAAAAAGTTCTGAAAGTTGTTGCACGTTGGTGCGGAGTTCAAATTCGGAGAGGACGAGGGCACGGCCGTTTTTGGCCAATTGCGCCGCTTCCTCGGGGTGATGGTAAATATGAGCCAACGCTTTGGCCAAGGCGGGCACATCCTCGGGAGGAACCAAATAGCCTGTTTCGTCGGGGCGCACCAGTTCGGGCACGCCCGAGATGGCGGTGGCAAGGGCGGGCAATTCGGCCGCCATCGCTTCCATGAGGGCGACGGGGATGCCTTCCATTTTGCCCGAGGGGGTAATGATACTCGGTTGGACATAGCAATGGGCCGATTGCAGTAAATCGGCCACCTCTTGCTGGGTTTTGCCGCCGAGTAGAAAAACGTGTTCGCTCAGGCCGTGTTGGGCGATGCGTGCCTCTAAATCGGCCCGCACCTCATCACTGCCGCCGATGATGCGGCACCGAAAGGGGATGTCCCACTCTTTGAGTAGGGCGCACGCCTCGACCAGATATTTTTGCCCTTTGTAGGGTTGCAAACTGCCGATGTTAATGAGTTCTAAAGTCTCGCCGGGTTGCCAGTGGCGGGGCTGGGCGGAATAGGTTTCGGGAATAATACCACAATGGACGATGTGGATTTTCGGCCGTACCCACTCCCCTAATTTTTGGGCGAGGTATTCCCGATTGAACTCCGAAATGGCCACCACAAATTCCGCTTCTTGCAGTTTGGTGCCCAGCATGGCCGTGCGGACGAAAATATCGTGGGCGTGAACGGTGATGCTGTAGGAGATGCCCGTGAGTTGGTGAATGGCCCACGCCACAAAGGCGGGGTGGGTGGCGTAGTGGGCGTGGATGTGGCGGATGTTTTCGGCCGTCATTTGTTCGGCCGCGTAAACAGCTTTGGGGAGCAGAGCCAGTGCCCGCACCAGCAAATTGGGGCTTTTGATGTTGTGGCGCACCGCTTTGCCCCACAGGCCGAGATAGCGCAACGGCTGGCGGAAGAGGGTGCGGAGATTGGAAAGGAGCACGGCCGCTGACAAAAACGGCAATTGGTGCGCCTGTGCCACCCATGCTTGCGCCTCGGGGTGAACAACGGGCTGGTTTTGCAAAATGAGCGGATAAAGAGCCACATCCCAGCCCCGTGCCCGCATTTCGTTCATCTCCCGCAAGATAAAGGTTTCGGGTAGATGGGGGAAGCGGGACATGATGTAGGCGATTTTGGAGGGCATAGGGAGTGTTGAGTGGAAAGTGCTGAGTGCTGAGTACCCATTCGGGTATAAATGCTGAGTGGGAATAGGTCTATAGTACTAAAAACAGCTTTCTAATGGTAGTGAGCGTACCTTACGACTTTTCTTTTGATGGGGTAATGCGCGGCCGTGGGGTGGCTTTTTCACGATACATTTAGTTAAACCCAGTTTTCTACGCAGGAAGATGTACGACAGCAAAGCAAAGTATAATGACAAATAGTTGCCCTACCAACGGCCGAGTGGGGGACTTTTTGAGGAGTTTTGAGCTGTATTCCCTGTTTGTGACCGAATTTATTCACCGTGGAGGCGCGGAGCACACAGAGGAAATTCAAGAGAGCCTCTGCGCTCTCCGCGGTTAGAAAAAAGAATTTGGTTAATTAGGCTGTGTCCCTCAAATAAAACGGCCGCAGGGTTCCCCCACGGCCGTTTTCCTGTGCGCCCATCCCTAATTATCCTTTTAACCGTTATGATGTGGCATTTTGTGTAGCGGTGTAGGGGTGTATTTTAATAAACCCCTACACCACTACACCAATAAACAAATTCCCCCCTACCCCAACGCGGGCAGGCGAATCGTAAACGTCGAGCCTTCGCCCAACACACTTTCGGCCACCACCGTGCCGCCCATCATCTGGCAAAAGCGGCGGCAGATGGCCAGCCCCAACCCAGTGCCCCCATAGCGGCGGCTGTGGGTGTTGTCCACCTGCGTAAACGGCTCAAAGATGCGCTCCAAATCCTCGGCCGCAAGGCCAATGCCCGTATCTTGCACTTGGAAGCGCACCCACTCGCGCTGGTTTTGCTGGTAGCGGGCCACGCGCAGGGTGATACGGCCGTGGTCGGTGAACTTATTCGCGTTGTGGAGCAAATTAAAGAGGGCTTGGCGCACCTTGCTGGCATCGCCCCGCATAATGCCCATTTTGGCAGGCACATCCAGCACAAATTCGTTGCCCCCCGTCTCGCCCATCGGCTGGCCAATCGCTTGCAACGTTTCAATCACATCCTCGAGGATGAACGGCTCGGCTTGCATGTGCGTATCGCCCGCTTCAATGCGGGCAATGTCCAAAATGTCGTTGATAATTTGCAGGAGGAGCTTGCCCGCGTTGCGAATGCGGTGAACATCGGCCGCCATCTGATCCTCGCCCAACTCGGCCAAATCCTCTTGCAACATCTCGCTATAGCCCAAAATGGCGTTCAGCGGGGTGCGAAGTTCATGGCTCATGCTGGCCAAGAAATTGTTTTTGGTTTGGTTGGCCGCCTCGGCCGCTTCCTTGGCCAGTTGCAACTCCTGCTCAGTGCGCTCCCGCTCGTTTAGCTCTTGTTGCAGGGCGCTGTAGAGGAGCGAATTATCGAGGGCCACGGCCGCCAGTTGGGCAAAGCGTTGGAGCGTCTCCAACTCCTCGGGCAAAAAGGTGCGCCCTTGCTCGGTGTACACCAACCCAATCACCCCCGTAACCACAGGGCCAGAGTGGAGCGGCATACTGACTGCCCCCGCCACATGGCCAAACTTAGAGGGTTTGCCGTACCAGTCGAGGTAATTGTCCACGCAAATCATCTTGCCTGTGCGCCACACCTCGCCACTCAACCCCTCACCCGCCTGTAAATGGGAGCCGATAAATTGTTGGAAGATGCCCGTGCCCGCCCGCATCCGAATGTCGGCACGGTCTTTTTCGGCCACGTAGAGATAGCCGTGGGGGGTGCCCACCAAGGCACCTGCACGGCCGACAATCGTCTCCAGCAAGCTGTTCGTATCCAGCCGATTGATGAGGCCGAGAGCTGTTTCGTGCAACGTCTCCAGATAGTCGTTCTGGCGGCGCATGGTCTGCTCGGTGCGGCGGCGTTCGGCCAACTCTTGTTGCAGTTGGCGGTCGAGTTGCGCCTTTTGCAACGCTTGGCTGGCGGCGGCGGCCACATTAAAGGCGAGGTAAATTTCGTCCTCGGTAAAATCGCGCCGTTCGGTGGCGTTCAGCCCCATCGTGCCAATCACCTTGTCGCCAATCATCAGCGGCATGAGCAACATAGAGACGGTTCCCCGCTGGCGCGAAAGTTCGCGGGTGGCCAGTCGCTCGTCGTGCTGGGCATCGGCCACGGCCAGCGGCCGTTTGTGGGCCAACACGTATTCGGTGGCGGGATTGTTCTCGACAGGGATGACCGCCCCAAGGGCACTGAGCCGCCCTTTTTCGAGGTATTCGGCCACCACCGTCAGGTTGGTTTGCTCGGGGTTGAGCAGGGCGCAGGCGGCTTGGGGCAAATTGAGGGCGTAGGCGAGTTGGGTGCAGAGGATGGTCAGGATGGTGGTTGTGTCGGAGGTGGAGGTGACGGCCGCAATGACCCGATTGAGTAGCACCGTGTCGCGCACCTGTCGCTCCAACTCCGCTTCCATCTCCCTTTGCTGGCTCATATCCCGAAAGACCAACACCGCCCCCGAAAGCTCGCCATCTTTAAGCATGGGGGTGACGATGTAGGAGACGGGGAAGGAAACCCCGTTGGCCCGGCGAAAACGGCCGTACTCGTTGCGATACTCCAGCCCCAGCCCGACGAGTTGGTGGAGCAGGGCGCGGCTGTCGGCGTTCTCAAATTGATGGTCAACAATGGTCAGGACAGGCTTCCCGTTTAGCTCGATTTGGCCGTAGCCCAGCAGTCGCTCCCCCTCGGGGTTGATGTATTGCAGTCGGCCGTCGGCATCGAGCAAACACATGCCCTCGCCAAGGGCGCGCACGGCCGTGCGAAATTGGTTCAGCTCGGCCGTAATGTGGGCGATTTGCAGGGCGCTCATCTGGGCGTTGAGCGCGGTCAGCAAATCCACCCACTGCTCGGCCGTGGGCGGAGCAGTGGTGGAAATACCCAACTGCTTTATCAAACTGTGCAATACATCGCGCATAAATTAGCAATGAGCAATGAACAATGAACAAAAGTCGCTGGTTAATGGGAGGTAATAGCCACTAACCACTAACCACTAACCACTAACCACTTCCTACTCCACCTTCCAAATCGTCCCATCCGCCCTGTCTTCCAGCACAATGCCCAGTTCTTTGAGCTGGACGCGGATTTGGTCGGCCGTGGCCCAATCTTTGTTTTGCCGTGCCTGTGCCCGCAAGGCGATGAGCAGTTGCATCAACCCCTCTTCGCGCTCGGCACTGCCGCTTTCTTCGGCATGGGTGGGAATAATGCCCAGCACATTGCCGCCGAGGAGATTGTACAACGCTTCCAACGCTTGCAAGGAGCCAGCGTTTTGGGGTGTGCCGCTATTCAGCAGGGTGTTCACGGCGCGGGTGTAATCTTGCAACACGGCCAAGGCGGCCGGGGCGTTGAAGTCGTCGTTCATCTTCTCTTCAAACGCGGCTTTGGTCTCGGCCGTGAGTTGCAGAACCTCGGCCGTGGCTGTGCCCGCAGGGGCATGGCGCAACTGTTGGCGCACCAACGTCACCGCGCCCATCATCCGTTGCCACCCCTTTGTCGCCGCATCAATCGCCTCATCCGAAAAATCGATGGGGTTGCTGTAATGGCTGGAGAAGATGAAGGTGCGGATGGCCTCGGGTTTCCATTGCCGCTTGTAGAGGGCATCGTTGATGGTGAGCGTGTTGCCAAGGCTTTTGCCCATCTTGACCCCATCTAAGGTTAACATGCCCGTCAACATCCAATAGTTGGCCATGGGGCATCGTGGGCGCATTCGCTCTGGGCAATTTCGCCTTCGTTGTGGGGGAAGATGTTGTCACGGCCGCCGCCATGAATGTCAAAGGTTTTGCCCAAATACTTGGAAGACATGGCCGAGCATTCGATGTGCCAGCCGGGGTAGCCGACGCTCCACGGGCTGTTCCAGCGCAGGAGGTGGTTGGGGTCGGCCGCTTTCCACAGGGCAAAATCGGCGGGGTTGCGCTTTTCGGCCAATACTTCGATGCGCGTGCCTTCTTCTTGCTCTTCCACCTTACGGCCGCTCAACTTGCCGTAATCGGGGTCAGTCGTCACATCAAAATAGACCGAGCCATTGACCTCATAGGCGTGCCCCTTGGCGATGAGCGTTTCAATCATTTCGATTTGCTCGGGAATGTGGCCACTGGCGCGGGGGCTAATGTCGGGGCGCATCACCGAGAGGGTGTCCATGTTCTCGAAATAGACGCGGGTGTACATCTCCACAATTTGCATGGGCGAGACGGAATCTTGCCGCGCTTTGCGCTGAATTTTGTCCTCGCCCTCGTCCGCATCGCCGACCAAATGGCCGACATCGGTGATGTTTTGGACGTAGAGCACGTCGTAGCCCAAGTAGCGCAGGTAGCGCACCACCATATCGAAGCCGATGTAGGTTTTGGCGTGGCCAATGTGGGGGTAATCGTACACGGTGGGGCCGCAAACGTAGATGTTGACTTTGCCCGCGTTGAGGGGCTTAAATGTTTCTTTTTTGCGGGTTAAGACGTTGGTTATTTTGAGGGGCATGGTTTATTTTCCAAGCGGATAGCGGGCATGTATACCTTTCATGGTCATAATCTGGTGGTGTTATTGGTCTACTGGTGTATTTGTGTATTTTGATACACGGTACACCAATAAACTATCACCAATATCAAATATCAGTTTATGGCCGTTGTGTGTATAAATAGAGGCTATGCCGCGTTCGTTTATCAGATTGCCGAAAATGAGTGGGGGGAGCGATGGGCAAGGGGAAACCACGGCCGACGGCCGTGCCAGATTACACCGAAAACGTACATCGCCAATGATAAAACATCATGCCCTTAATTTTCCCCGCCGCTGTGAATACGCAAGAGGATGGGTTACTGGTTATTCGTTATTCGTTATTGGCTCTTGGTCATTTGTCCTTTGTCCTTTGTCATTGGTCATTAGCTCACAAGTACCTTGACCTCATTTGTTCATTGCTCATTATTCATTACTCATTGTTCAGCTCAATTTCAATGCTCGACTCTGCCCCTTCGGGGGAGCGGTGGATGGGGTAGGGGAGTTTGGAGAGGATGGTCCAGACAGCTTGGTTGTCGTTTTGGATGTCGGCCACGAGCCGTTTTACGCCCTGTGCCTTGGCTTCTTCGGCGATGAGGGCCATGAGTTGGGTTCCCACGCCACGGCCGTGGTAATCGTCGCGCACCGAAATGGCAATTTCGGCATCCTCCTCGTTTAGCTTAACATAACGCGCTCCCGCAATCGGTTGGGCTGGTTCATGGGGCAATTCGATGAAGGCGAGCAAGCCAAATTGGGTGGCGGGGTCGGCCGTGGCAATGCCCTCGGCCTCCTGCCAAACATGCGCCTCGGTCAGGTGGTCTACCGTTTGGTGGAAGCGATGATAACGGCTCTCTGAACTCATGTGGGTGAAGATGTCCACGAGGTAGGGGGTGTCAGCGGCCGTTATCGGCCGCGTGTAAATAGCGAGGTTGTCTTTGGTGTAGAAGGTGGGAGTTAGCATATTGAAGTCGTTCAGAGTTTTCGCCTAAAAAACCCGAAAAAAAAAAAACGGGTCAGGCGACTATTCCACTGCCACCACTTTTAGTTCGTAGCGGGCGGGGAGGAGGGTGTGGGGGGCGGTGGCGGCGATGATGAGTTGGGGACGGCCGCCACCTGCATCGGTCAGCGGCACGGCGATGTTGGCGGTGTGGTTGGCCGAAAGCGGAATGAGTTCCACCTGTGGCTGGCCATCTACAAAAGTAACCAATTGCACCCGCCACGTTTGGGGCACATAGCTGGTAGCGCGGACAAAGCCACTGGTTTCCCAGCCCTGCTCCTGCTCCACATCATCCACAAAACCAATCTCGGGAATGGCCACATTGTCCAGCGCAAAGCCACCAAATGTCAAAACAGGGTCGGTGACATACTCAAAGCGGAGCAAAATTGGGTGGCCCACAAAAGGGGTTAAATCTATCTGCTCCTCCACCCATCCCCCACTATCCCCTGTGTAAAAACGGGGCAAAAAAGCACTTTGGCTGGGGTCATCCTCGGCCGCTTCCCCCTGCATGTGGGTCGCTTCCAATCCTTGCCATGTCTGCCCCCCATCGGCCGAAACCGACACATAGGCGAAGTCGTAGCCGTTTTCTATCTGGTGGTAAACAGCATAGTGCAGGGTGGCGGTGGCCACTCGACTCAAATCAAAAGCGCGGGTTAGGGTGGCCATGCTGGAGTTGGCGCGGTTGGCCAACCACATCTGCCGCCCCGAAAGCGCCTCCACCTCCAGCAAGGGCACATGGGAGCTTCCCTCAAAGGTGAGCATCACTTGCCCTTCGCCGACCAACTCGTAGTAATCGGCCGCGTATTGGCGCACCGTATCCGCTTGGCTGGCGGGAAAGGTGGTGAAACGGGTGGCGGCGGCCGTGTTAACCCCAGTGGGAAGTTGGTACAAGGCGGGCACATTGGGGGCAGTGTGGATGGCTTGCGCCACCAGCCAATCCAGCCATAACTCCTCCCCCGTAAAACCGAGGGCGTGGGTGTCGGCCACGGCCGTCACCGCATCCAGCCCATCGGCGGGGTGTTGGGCAAATTCGCGGTACAAATCAGTGCCCAAGCGGTCATAAATGTACCGATTGAGCAGATACCCTTGGCCGTAATAGGGGGCGCTGTACCCATCCGTCCAGCGGTTGAGTTGCTGGTCGGGGTTGGCCAAAAAGGCGTTGGCACGGCCGTAGGCATCGGCCGAATGGCCCAGCAAATCTTCGGCCAACATGGCCGAGCCTTCCACCTCCCAATCCCAATCACTCGGGTCGTAATTGTCCTCTATCATATGGCGGAATTCGTGGGCCAACACCTCGAGGTAAAGCGCGGAGCCGAACTGTTCGCCGTTCATCACAAACATTTCGCGGCTGTTCGATTGGGGATTCACGGCCGTGGGCAACCCATCGCCACCGCTGAAATAGCCCAACAAGCCACAGCTAAACGCTGTTTCCACGGTCACATCGCACAGCGTCAGTGGGGAGGCGTTGAAGATGTGGACGCGGGGGTCGCCATCTATGCCCGGCCGTGCTTCTGCCCCAAAATAAAAGATGACTTGCTCGTAAATCTCATCAAAACCTGTGGCCATTTCCTGCAATTGTTCGGCCGTGGGCTGGGCGTTGCCGGGCGTTTGGTCGAACCAAAAATAGGCGTGGGTGCTGATGGCCAGCAGGTCGGCCGTGACTGTGCGGTTCACATTCAGGTCGTAGTTATTGATGACAAACGGTTGCTGGGCGAGGAGCGGCAGGGGGGCGGAGACGGGCACGGCCGTGGGCAACGGCTCGGCCGACAAGCCGCGATACACCTGTGCCAAGGTGGCATCATGGCGGGCGGGCGGGCGATTGGCGAGCAGGGCGGCGAGGGTTTCTTGCTCGGCCGTGGTCGCCTCGGCACGGGCAAAGGCGGGGTGAGGCGCGGCTGGCGGGGGGAAGAGCAGGGCCGCCACGGTGGGGCTAGGGGCGGTGGTCGGCCGTTCGGCGGTGGGGATGACTGGGGGAGGGGGAGGGCACGGCCGTTGGCACAGCGGGAGCCGTAGGCGTGGGGGCGGCCGTGCGTGTCGCTGGGCGAGGTGTCGCCGTGGGCAATGCCCATACTCGGCACCCCAATAATCCAACGGTGAGCAACAAAAAAATGTAACGATTCATGTGTAATGGAAGTCGTGAAACTCGGTCTGCACCCTACCACAGCCCTGTCAGTATACTCTAAAACGGCCGTTTTATTCCCCCAAGCGGGGCAAACAGACTGAATAAACCACGGAGGGCGCAGAGAACGCGGCGGCTTCTCCTCTCTGCGCCCTCCGCGCCTCCGCGGTTCATCCCTTTGACGGGCAATTTCTTGACACATCTTTGATTACGCTTTATTATTTTGATTAGATAAATTGCTAATCAAAAAACAAAAGGAGTGTCGAGAATGAGCGAATCAGAATACAATGCCGCTTTTGAGCAAATCATGAGCAACCCCGCCTAACCGACTTGCAAAAGCTAACCCGTGCCTACGATTTGGTGACCAGCCACTTCATCAGCCATTATGAGCGCGATGCCGAAGTGGCGCGGGCGATGGGGGATAAAGAAACGGCCGTGCGCGAACAAATCAAAGCGGGTGTGCTGAATTCGGCGCGGGGCATGTACCAACATTGCTACCGCCGCCTGACTGGCTCACGGGAGGATATTTGGCATGAGTAACAGCCCCACCCACAAAAATTTAGAGGAGCGGGCGCAGTTGTTTAAGGCGTTGGGGCATCCCACCCGCTTGCTCATCCTCAACCTGCTGGCGGTCAAGCCCCGGCATACGGAGGAGTTGGCGGCCATTCTCAAGCTCCAACCCGCCACGGTGTCCCACCATTTGTCTCAGCTCACGGCCGTGGGGTTGCTAACGGCCGAAAAAGAGCAGTATTACCAAATGTATGATTTGGTGGCGGATGCGTTGCGCCGCTCGTTGCGCGAACTGGTGACTTTGGCCGAGCCGGGGTTGGCCACGGCCGTCTCGCCCGATGCGTACCGGGACAAGGTGCTGGAGACGTTTTTCCGCCACGGCCGTTTGCGCCAAATTCCCGCCCAGCGCAAAAAGCGGCAAGTTATCTTGGAAAAATTGGTCGAGGCGTTTGAGTTTGACCAGCCCTACACGGAACTAGAGGTGAACCGCATCCTTGTGGCTTTCCATGACGATGTGGCAACGTTGCGCCGGGAGCTAATTGCCAGCCAGTTGATGACCCGTGCTGAGGGGGTTTATCGGCGTTTGTTGGTGGGTTAGGGGGAGGGGGAAGGAAAGCAAACGGCCGTGTCTCGGGTGAGACACGGCCGTTTGCTTTTGCTGGTCATACCCCGCAAAGCATGGCATACTAACCAAAATTTTTGTGAAGTCCTTCGTCACATATGGGTGTACTATGTCAAATTTATGGATGATTCGGGCGGGTAAAGACAGCTTGCTAATAGATGATTTTCTCGAGCAAAACGCCGTTGCCATTGGGTGGCCAGATATGGGGCCAATTGAACCCAAGCAAACCAAACCACAACTCTTGCAAAAATATAAACAAGCATACCCCAATGATGTGGACGGCCGTGCCTCGGTCAGTGTGAGCCAAATTTTGCGCTTCTTCCACGAAATCAAAATTGGCGATAAGGTTATGACCTACGACCGCGACCGCCGCCTCTACACCATCGGCGAGATTATTTCCGATGTCGAGTGGAAACCCGATTTGGTACGCGAACATCCTCGTGTACGCCATGTGCGCTGGACACACCAACTTTTGCGCGACCAAGTCAGTGTTGAAGCTCGCAACACCTTGGGAGCAATTCTGACGCTATTTCTGGTCAAACCCAAATTTGCCAATGAGTTATTGGCTAAAGCTATGCCGCTGGGGCAAGAGCTAAAAACGGCCGACACCCCTCCCATCACCCCACCCCCCTTAGAAAATGAGCTTACTGGAAGCAGAACCAACCAGCGCCAATTTGGTGGAAAAAGCGGCCGAGGCCATCGAAGAACGAATTGTGCGTTTGGATTGGGAAAGCACCCAACAACTATTTGCGGGCATTTTGCGGGCGATGGGCTACCGAACTACTGTTTCTCCCCGTGGCTCCGACCGTGGGGTAGATATTTTTGCCTCGCCCGATGGATTGGGATTGGAAGAGCCGCGTATTTTTGTGGAGGTGAAACACCGCCCCAATACGGCCATTGGCTCGCAGGATGTGCGTTCATTTATTGGCGGCCGTAGCAGTAACGACAAATGTTTATATGTCAGCACAGGGGGCTTTACCAAAGATGCCCGCTATGAAGCGGAACGTTCCAACATTCCCCTCCAATTGATTAGCCTGACCGATTTGCGCCGTTTGCTCGTGGATAATTACGACCGCCTCGACGAACAAACACGAAGTTTAATCCCCCTGCGCCGCATCTACATTTTGGCCGATTAAGCGGGTATCAAGGTCTATCTATTACCCACATATTCCAACTGTCATTCCGACCGCAGGGAGGAATCCCTAAAATCTAGGCAAAACCAGAGCATTAGGGATTCTTTGGACTATTTGCCAGCAAAGTCTAATGCAATAAGCCTTTGGCTTCTTTTTGCAATAGGTTGCGCATAATTAATTCATACGCTTTGTGTGCCTTATCATTTGACCTAAATTCAAACTCCCAATCGCGGCTACCAGCCAAAACAATTAATTTGCTTGTCCCAAAAATAATGCCACCACTATCATCACTCCCTACAGCAGTGATTTTGCTGAATGGCAATGACACCATCGCCTTACTCTTGCGTACAAATGATTGATCCATAAAAATCAATCGCAAATCTGTAATACCTACAAACCCAGTTCCACCCCCCTTCATATCAAAAACAGCATAAAGCGTTTCGCCTGTCACTAGATGAGCTTCTATTTTCTGTAACTGGTCTTTCTTGTCATAAATAACGTCCATCTAATTTTCCTCCACAACTTAGGATTACAATATTTCAATGGATAAATAGGCTTCCCGACTAGGGAATCATACCCTGCGTTTTCTATTAAAGAAACTACTTTCTAAGCCCCCATGTGCATAATTGCCAGCATACAACGCAAAAAAAAGTTATATCGCAGGCATTGCTTGGCGGCTGGCTAACCAATGTTGCAACGATTCTTGGCTTTCGGCCGAGGGCAAGCCAATCAGCAAATCGGCCGTGCGGATATCCTCATCCAGTGCAGGCCAATGAATCCCTTCCCCTTCAATTTGCCAATTTTCCCGCTCGGTAGCTGTGCCGTGGAACAAGCGGGGGTAATAAAGCAGAGGTGTGGTGATGGTACGGCCGTCGGCCAACTCAACCACAAGGTCATCCTCTGTCAGCGATACAGCCACAGCAACGGCTCCACGTTCCAGTTTTTCTACAAGATATTTAGCGGTTAAAGCGTCCATGCCATTGCTCCAAAAAATAATCTTCGTTGGTTTCAACAATGTCCATAATACGGCGCAATTCTGATGGTTTAAAGCGGCCGAGTGTTGCTGTGCGAATAGGATTCAACCAAAGTTTGGCTTCATTGCCAGACTTGCGCACATGAATGTGAGGCGGTTCATTCCTATCACCAGAATAAAAGAAAAAACGGAATCCTTCAATTTCTAGAACTGTGGGCATAGTCCTCCATATCCTCTCCTCTTATAGCCTAACTCACCCGAATGCGCGACCCCGTCGCCGACTTATACACCTCAATCTGGTTCGGGAACGCCTCCTGCAACGCCGCAATGTGCGTAATCACCAACACACACCGAAAATCATCCTGAATCGCCTTAATCGCCTCAATCAGCCGTTGCCGCCCCTCCGGGTCTTGGCTCCCAAACCCCTCATCAATCACCAACGTCTGCAACCGCGCCCCCGCCCGTTGCGCCAAAATCTGCGAAAGCGCAATCCGCAACGCAAAATTCACCCGGAACTGCTCCCCCCCGCTGTAATTCTCATACGGCCGCACCCCCACCTCATCCGTAATCCGAATATCCAACGTCTCAATACTCTTCTTGACACTCTTCGCCTCCCGTTGCGTGTCAAAATTCACCCGCATCCGCCCCCCCGTCAGCCGCTCAAGGAGCGTATTCGCCCGCTCCTCAATCTCGGGCAACGCCCGCTCGATGAGCAACGCCTGCACCCCATCACGGCCGCACGCCCGCTCCAACTGCTTCAGCCGCGCCACCCGCAACGTGATGCTCTCCCGCTGGGCCAGCTTCTCCGCGCGGCGGTCGCGCTGGTCATCCAGCACCGCCAAATTCTGCCACGCCATGCCCACCTTGCGGTTTGCCTCCGCCTCCCCCTCCCGCAATTTGTGAACCTCCCGCTCCAGCACGCGCACATCCGGTTCCCCCTCGGCCGTTAAACTGCCCAACACCCCCTCCGCTTGTTGCACCTCTTGCTGGCGTTGCCCCACCTCCGCCAATTGCACCCCAATTTGCGCCGTCAGCGTCGCCACCCCCTCATCCAGCGCGGCCACGGCCGCTTGTGCCTTCTCCAACTCCCGCAACTCATTCGGCGCACTCTGCCACTTGGCCAGTTCCGCCCGCGCCGCTTGGTGGGCGGCGGGGTCATAGCCGATGGCCACCGCTTGCCCTTGCAGAGTGGCCAACTCCGCCCGCGCCTCGGCCGCAAACCCCTCGCTGGCCAACTCGGCCTGCGTGGCCGCCAACTGCCCCGCCCCCACCGCTTGCCAATCCGCCACCGCACGGCCGATTTCCGCCAGACGCGCCTCGGCCGTGGTGTGCCCCTTCTGCGCCGCCTGTAACTTTTGCTCGAGTGGTCGCCGCCCCGCCACCCGCTTTTCCAGCCCCGCCACCTCGTTCTGTTGAGCGGTCAACTGGCTCATATCCGCCAGCCAGCCCCCCAGCACCGCCAGCCGCGCCGTGCCGCCGCTCTCCGCCCAACCCGCTTGCGCTCGGCCGATTTCCGCCAGACGCGCCTCGGCCGTGGCCAATTGTTGCTGGAGCTTTTGCAACTGCCCCTCTTGCACCCCCCGCTGAGCCAACGTTTTGGCCAACTCGGCCGCCTCCTTCTCAATCTCGGGCAAACGCTGGCGGATGTGCCGATACGTCTCCCGCTTGCTGGCCACTTCCGCCTCCAATTCGGCAATCACCTCCGCCTTGTGGTCGGCCGTCAGCGGCTGGCCACAGAGCGGGCAACGGTCTTCTTCCTCGGCCGCTTTCAATTTTTCGATGCGCTCATTGCGCTTCTTGCCCTCCTCCGTCAAGATTTCTTGCTGGGCTTGCAAGCCGCTCTGCTCCTCCCGCAACTGCCCCAACCGCTCCTGCTGGCTGGCCAAATCGGCCACTTTTTGCTGGGCGATGGCCAACTGCGCGGCCGTCTCCGCCCGTTGCTTCTCCAATTTGCCCGCCTCGGCCGCCAACTTTTCCTGCTCCTGCGCCCCCTTTTGCAACTGGCTCTGCTCCTGTTGCCACAACTGCCGCTCGCTTTGGATGGCTTGCAGAGCCGCCCGTGCCGTTTGCAATTCTGCCTCGGCCGTGGTGATGGCCTCGAGGTCGGCCGTCAACTGGGCGATTTCGGCCGCCTCTTGGGCAAGACGAGGCACGAGTTGCTCCCGCTCGGCCGCCATCTGCCCCACCAACGCCCCCTGCCGTTCCAACTGTTGCACCTGCTCGGCCAGCTTGCTCCGCGCCTCGGCAATGGTCAACTCAAACGGCCGCATCTTGGCCACCAAGGCGTTATGCGCATCGGCCAACGTTTGCTGGGCGCGGGCCGCTTCATCGGCCGTTTGCCATGCCGCATAGGCGTGTTGGATGGCTTCCCCTTGGCCAAAAGTGCTTCGTGCCGCGCCCGTTCCGCTTGCCGCTTGGCCAATGTCGCCTGCCAATCCGCCAATTGTTGGGCGGCGCGTTGGTGCGCCAGCCGCAAATTTTGCACCTGTTGCTTCTGCTGGGTGATGAGGTCGGCCGTCTTACGCGCCTGTTGCAAGACCAACTCCCGCGTCTCTTTCTCCCCTTTCAGCCGGTTGTATTCCGCCTGCGCGATTTCCCACGCCTGTTTTCTGCTCTCTTCTTGCAACAGTTCTAGCTCAATGTCGCTCACTTGGGCATCCAAGATGGTCAGCTCGTTTTCGGCCGCTTTGCGCGTTTCCGCCACCGCATCCCGATACGCATCCCACTGGTTCACGCCCAACAAATCGGCCAAGATTTGTTTGCGCTGGCTGGCCGTTTTGGTGGTGAACTCGTCGGCTTGCCCTTGGAGCAAAAAGCTGGCGTTGCGAAAGGTGGTGAAGTTCATGCCCAGCAGTTGGATGATGGCCTCGTTGGTTTCTTTGTTTTTGGCGCCTGTCAACGATTTCCACTGGCCTGCGGCGGTGTCCACGGCCGTTTGCAACTCCACCAGCATCGTCCGCCCCGCCTTTTTGCGCCGAATGATGCGGTAATCCACCTCTTCCAGCTCGAACTCGAAGACGACCCGCGCCTCGGCTCCCTCGGCCGTGGCCACTCGATTCACCACATCGTCATCGCTCTTACTTCTGCTCTCGCCGAACAGCGCCCATGTCATGGCATCCAAAATGGAGGATTTGCCCGCCCCGTTCATGCCCGAAATACAGGCCAAATGCAAGCCTGTAAAGTCAAGTTCGGCCGTTTCCCGGTAGGACAGGAAGTTGGTTATTTCTAGTCGGCGTGGAATCATGGGGATTTGGTGGGGAGGAAGAGAGGGGGGCAGGGGAGCAGAGTGGCAGAGGGAGAAGCTAACGGCTTATAGCTAATAGCTTACAGGCCAATTGTTAATCGGTACAAGAGAATTGTCAATTTTGGGACGAGGTGGCAAGCACGAATACAATGACATGACAATGACAAATGACCAATGACCAATGACTAATCCAACAACAACCCACAAATCGAAACCAACGACTGGTCGAGTTCGTCGGCGGGGCAATGTTGGTAGGCGATTTGACGGCCGCTTATCGCCCCCTCCCCACGGCCGTTCAGATAGCGCAACATCAGGTAGAGCGGGCTAAATCCGCAGACCTTGTTGGCATCCTCCACGGCCGCAATCTCGCGGTAAAAACGCTCCTCATCCCCCGCCAACACCGCCTCCATCAGGCTGGCATCGGCCGCCACCAGCGCCGCCCGCCGAGCCTCATCCATCACAAACTCATCGTCGAAAGCTGGCCCCACATGCGCCAAATCTACCGAGGCGACACACAACACCCGCTGGCCTCGCGTCGCCTCGACCAGCGTGGCGATAAAATCCATCATCTCTTCGTCTTGGGTGGGATGGCCGTTTTGGGCCACAAAATGGTGGAAAGAGCCAATGAGCAAGGGCACGACGGCCGGCGGGGTTTGGCCGCGCAGGGCGTGGTGGAGCCACACGGCCGCTAACTCGACCGAATGCTCGGTGCGGTGGTTTAGCTCCAGCCCAAAGGCGACCTCTTCGCCCAAATTGTTAACCAGCGTGGCCACCAGCTTCTCATCGGTGGGCAACACGCCATAGGGGGTGGCATAGGGCAAGCTGGAAAGGGTCAGGCTCCCCAACCCGCCGCGATGATCCGTGGCAAAGATGAGAATCAGGTCAGCCGCCTGCACAGCTTTTTCAGCTTGGTGCCACACTTGGGCATACACCGCGCCGCCGCGCTGGTAATCTATGTGGGGGGAAATGATGGCACGGCCGTGCCACGACGCGTCATCGCCCTTGGGGTAGCTTGCCCCATAGCCATCCAAAAACTCGGCCAACGCCTCGGGTTCGGCGGGGTAGTTGCGGCCAGCCAGTTGGGGCGGCCGTGCGGGTTGCGCCCGCCATGCCCGCCGCACCTCGCCCATTTGCGCGGCAAACCGCTCATTATCGAACAAAAAGAGCGCGTCTAAACTTTGCACCAGCTCTTCCAACACCTCTAGCGGTACAGTCACGCCCACTTGGGCGGCCAAGTTGGCTTGCACCTCGGCTAAGGTGTGCCAGCCATCCAAATGGGTGCTGGCTTGGGCCAACAGGGGTGGCAAGATGAGCGTTTTGTCGCTCAGTTGCAGGGGGTCTTCGAGAACCCAAACGGGTTGGCCACGGTGGGTATCGGCCGTGTAATTGACAGGGCGTAGTTTGGGGGCGGGTTTGTTCATCGTGGATTGGTGTATGGTTGTAAAGGTGTATTGGTGTACTGAGTATACTAATATACCACTACACCCATATACAAAAATCATCAGTTGCCGTGGTGGGGGCTTTGCCTGCAGGGCAAGCCCGTTCCTTTCCCTAGGCTAACCATTATCGTTTGAAGGGCGGGCTAAGCCTTTGCGAACAATTTAGAGGCGTGGGCTAGGGAGTGCTATAATTTCCGACTTTACAGTTTGGGCTGGCAAGCCCTTATCCATTAGGAAGGTTCTCTTGAATTTATCCGTTGTTATTCCCGTCTACAACGAACGGGAAACCTTAGCTGAAATTGTCCAAGCGGTGCTGGCCACCGAGATGGCTTACGAAATTATCCTCGTAGATGATGGCTCTAAAGATGGAACCCGCGATTTGTACCCCCAAATCGAAGCACTGGCCCCAACGATTATTCGCGTGATTTTGCATGAGAAGAATTTGGGCAAGGGGGGGGCGTTGCAGACGGGCTTCCGGGCGGCGACGGGGGATATTATCATTATCCAAGATGCTGATTTGGAGTATGACCCCCGCGATTACCCCGCCATGATTCGGCCGATTGTGGAAGGCAAAGCGGCCGTGGTCTATGGCTCCCGCTTCCGGGGCGGCCCCAGCAAAACCATGTTTTTCATGAACATGGTCGGCAACAAATTCCT
This sequence comes from Candidatus Hadersleviella danica, assembly GCA_016711405.1. Classification (GTDB taxonomy): domain Bacteria; phylum Chloroflexota; class Anaerolineae; order Promineifilales; family Promineifilaceae; genus Hadersleviella; species Hadersleviella danica. The sequence continues at coordinate 86,959 of JADJSZ010000003.1, forward strand.
CACCCTCATGGCCAACATCCTCTACAACACCATCCTGACCGATATTGAAACGTGTTACAAGGCGTTTCGGGCAGATGTGATTAAGGGCATTCCCATTCGCTCGCGGGGGTTTGATTTTGAGCCAGAGATTACGGCCAAGGTGCTCAAGCGGGGGCATCGCATCTATGAAGTGCCCATTTCGTACAACGGCCGTGAGTACGAGGAAGGGAAGAAGATTCGGCCGTGGCGCGATGGCCCCATTGCGCTGTGGTGCCTTGTTAAGTACAGGTTTGTTGATTAGTGGTTAGTGGCTAGTGATTAGTGGTTGGTCCACTAACCACTAATCACTAGCCACTAACCACTTTGCCTCCCCATGAAACACGCCCCCATCCTCCTGCTGACATGGCTGGGCGCGGCCGTGCGGTGGCGGGGGCTGTTTGCCAATACCTTTCACGCCGATGAGGCTCTCTTTGCTAGTTGGGCGCGGCTGATTGGCTTGTGGCGCGACCCATTGTTGCAGACGGTGGGGGTGGTGGATAAGCCGCCCCTCCTTTTTTATATGCAGGGGCTGTTTTTCCCCATCTTGGGGCAAGTGGAGTGGGCGGCGCGGTTGCCCAACTTCATCGCGGGTCTGGTGCTGGTTCCGCTAACGGCCGTGCTCGCCTACCAACTGACGGCCGACCGCCGCGCCAGCCTGACGGCCGCGCTCCTCGTCGCCCTCTCCCCCCTTGCCATCCAATTCACCCCCACCGCCTTCACCGACCCTCTGATGACGACGTTGGTGATGGCGGGTTTGGTGGCGGCCGTGGCTAAGCGGCCGTCTTGGGCGGGTTGGTGGCTGGGGCTGGCCGTGGCCACGAAATATCAGGCGGTGTTGTTTGTGCCGCTTGTGTTGGGGCTTTGGGGGGCAGGGGGGCAGGGGGGTGCGGGAGTAGAGGGGCAGAGGGGCAGAGGGGCAGAGGAGGCTTACTACTCACTACTCACTACTCACTTTTTACTTTTTACTTTTTACTTTTTACTTCCTATCTTCTTCACGTTGGCATGGGATTACGGCCGTACTGGCTCCCTCTCCCTGTGGCAGGCGCAGATGGCCAGCTATGGCGGCGTGCGGCTGGCGTGGTCGTGGGAGCTTTGGCCGCGCCTGCTGGCGTGGGGGGAATTGGGGTGGTTGGTGCTGGGGTGGGGGTGGTTATTGGTTATTCGTTATTGGTTATTCTCCATTCCGCATTCCGCATCCCGCATTCCGCAATCTCCATTCCTCCCCCTCTTCCTCCTCACCTACCTCCTCCTCCACTGGCTCTTGGCCATTCCCGTGTGGGATCGCTATCTGTTGCCCATCGTGCCGTTGGCGGCCGTGTGGGTGGCGGGCGGGGTAGCGGGGGAGCAGGGGAGCAGGGGAGCAGGGGGGAAAGAGAGGAAGAGCGGAAGAGAGTTGGGATTTTTCACTACTCACTACTCACTACTCACTACTCACTTTTTACTTCTCACCTTTTACCTTTTACTCCTCTCCTCCGCCTACCCCGCATGGCTCGGCCGTTGGCCGATAGGCGGCCAGCCCACGGCCGACGGGGGCGCGGCACAGCTCGCCCAAGAGCTGGTAGACGCGCCCTACGGCACAGTTTTGTACGACCATTGGTATAGTTGGCACTGGCGTTACCACTTTATAGACACAGGCGTGTACGTCAGTTGGTTCCCTCACCCTGCGGGGCTGGTCGAAGATGTGACTGTTTTTGGTACAGACGGCCGTTACCTCATCTTGCCCCTCGACAAACGCGCTACCCCCGTCCTGCGAACCCTGCACGAGGCCAACATTGCCACCCACCCCATTGCGGCCGCAGGGGAAATGGTGTTGTATCAATTAGCAATGAATAATGAATGAACAAAGGATGGGGTGCTTGGGACCAATGACAAATGACCAATGACCAGTGACAAAAGACAAATGACAAAACGCCTCGCCATTCCCCTCCTCTTGGCCGCCTTGGTCGCTCTCTTTTTCAGCCCACTGGCCTTCACCAACCTCATTTTGGCGCGGGGGGACACCTATCTCTACTTTTACCCCTACTGGCAAGCGGCGCAAGATGCGTTGCTGGCGGGGCGCATCCCCCTCTGGAACCCCGACATTTTTATGGGCGCACCCCTGCTGGCCAACAGCCAGATGGGCTTCTTTTACCCGCTCAACTGGCCGCTGTGGGCACTCTTGCCCGTCCCCTACGCCGTTAGTGCGACCATCATTTTGCACATCTGGATTGCCGCACTGGGAACCCATGCCCTTGCGCGGCGGCTGGGGCTGGGGCGAGAAGCGGCCGTGTTAGCGGCCGTCCTCTTCGCCCTCGGCGGCTACCTCACCGCTCAAGTCGAGCATGTCAACCAACTGCAAGGGCTGGCGTGGTTGCCGTGGTTATTATGGGCAGTGGTGCGCAGGGGGGCAGGGGAGCAGAGGGGCGGAGGAGCAGAGGGGAAACCGACTACTTACTCAGCACTCAGCACTCAGCACTCAGCACTCAGCACTTACTCCGTCGCCCTCTTCTTCGCCCTCCAACTCCTCGCAGGCCACACCCAAACCGTCTTCATCACAGGCATCGCGGCCGTGCTTGTCATCGCACTGGGGACAAGGGACTGGGGACGAGGAACCACTGAGCACTCAGCACTCAGCACTCAGCACTCTCCTCTCTTCCCTCTTCTCTCTTCTCTCCTCCTCCCTCCTCGCCCTGCTCATCGCGGCCGTGCAACTCCTGCCCACCCTCGAACTCACCCGCTACTCCAGCCGCGCAGGGGGGCTAACCACCAACGAAGTCCTCTCCTTTTCGTGGCATCCTCTGCTGGCCGCACAGAGCCTCCTGCCCAACTACACAGGCCACACTTTCTCCGAATACATCGCCTTTGTGCCCATCACCGCCCTGCTGCTGGCTGTGGTGGGGGCGTGGCAATGGCGGCATAGCCTCGCGGCGCGGCTGGGATTGGCGCTCAGTGGGCTAGGACTATGGCTCGCCCTCGGCCGCTTCGGCGGCCTCTACCTGCTCCTCGCCCACCTGCCCGGCTTCGATTTATTCCGCGTCCCCGCCCGCTGGCTCGTGCTTTATGCTTTAGGAATAGCCTTACTCGCGGCCGTTGGCTGGGAAAAGGCTCGTAGTAACGGCTTTAGCCGTTCCCCGCTCGTAGTGGCGGCTTTAGCCGTTCTCGCCCTCATCGCATGGGGCTACGCGGCCGTGCCCCTCGGCCGCTTCCTCCCCACAGGCCCCGAAGCCCCCCTAAATTGGCCCAATGCATGGAATACGGCCGCCCAAATAGCAGAACTCGTTATTGGGGTATTGGTAATTAGTAATTGGCAATTGGTAATTGGGCGCATCAAAATTACCAATTACCAATTACCAATTACCCTCCTCTTCCTCTTCCTCGCCACCCGCCCCCTGCCCGCCAACCATCCCACCACCCCCGAAGCGTACTTCGACCAACGGCCGCCCAGCCTGCGCCTGCACACCCTCAACGCCGGGCAAGATGTGCCCGGCCGCTTCCTCAGCCTCTCCCAAACCTTCTTCGACCCCGGCGACCAAGCCGAAATTGACACCATCTACACGGGTATCTTGTCCGAACGCGCCCGCTACGACTACACCATCGCCATCAAACAAAAAGAGATTCTGGCTCCCAACTTGGGCATGGTCTACCACCAGCCCTCACTCGATGGCTTCGACGGCGGCGTGTTGCCCCTGCGGAGCTACAGCGATCTCATGGCCGACACCATTTTGGCGGGGCAACTGACCACCGACGGCCGTTTGCGCGAATTTTTGCCCGCCATCCCCTCGGCCGAATGGCTCGATTGGTTCAACGTGCGCACCCTCATCACCGACAAAGTGGGCGACGCATGGGTGAACGGCGTTTATTTTGATTTGCAACACCCCGCCACCCTGTCCGCTGGGGAGCAAATTGCCGTGGGCTACATCCCCCCCTTCACCGCCACTCATGTTCTGCTCCACGCCCCCACGGCCGCTGGAACCCTCAACACCCTGCCCCTTTCGGCGTGGGCAGATGGTGTGTGGGCGGCCGAACTCCCGCAAGCGGCCGTGCCCGCCTCGCTCACCCTGCAAGCCAACCAAGAGTGGCTCGTGCAAGGGGTGACGCTCTTTAATGAAGAGACGGCCGCTTTCCAGCCCCTCGTCCTCGGCCAATACCGCCTCATTCACTCGGGCGATGTCAAAATATACGAAAACCTCGACGTGCGCCCCCGCGCGTGGGCCGTGGCCGAACTCAGTTGCCCCTTGCGGGATGAGTCGTGCGTGGTGGGCTACCCCACCGTGGCCAACTACACGGCCGAACACATCACCCTGCACACCAATTTCCCCACGGCCGCATGGCTGGTGCTGGGCGATGCCCATTACCCCGGCTGGCAGGCGACTGTCAGCGGCCAGCCAGCGGAGGTGGTGGGGTATGGTGGCTTTTTTCGGGCGGTGTTTGTGCCTGCGGGGGCGCAGGTGGTGGAGATGGAGTTTCGGCCGTGGGGGTTTGTGGTCGGCCGTTGGCTCTCGTTGGTGGGGTTGTTGGTGGTATACTTGCTCGCTAAGCAAGAAAAAAAATATCAAGCCATCTAAATTTATCGATTTTAAGGCCTCTTCCCAAGGCTGTTAAGCCATGAAAGTTTCTGTTATCGTTCCAACACTCAATAATGTGACTTTAGGAGATACCCTGCGAGCGATTGAAAACCAAACGCATCCACCCGATGAACTGATTGTAGTCGGCCGTGATGAGATGGGCATAACGCAAGCCTTTCCACAGGTGCGCTTTGTGGATACAGAACGGCCGATGTGTGCGGCGGCCGCACGAAACATTGGCATGAAAATGGCCAAGGGTGACATCTTTATCTTTACGGATTCTGATTGTATCCCTAACCCTGACTGGGTAGCCCAACACCTTTCATTACAACAGCAGGGCAAACAGATTGTGGGGGGAGGCGTTGTCATTGCCAATCCCAATTATTGGGCAGAAAGTGACAACATTTCGATGTTTCATGAATTTTTGCATACCCATCCCCAAGGCAAACGCAACGATTACTCCCTACACTTAATTTGAGCATTCACCGAACTATCTGGAAGCCGTTGGCGATATGGATGAATCTTTCCAAGGGGCGGCGGGGGGAAGATAGCGATTGGACGATTCGGATGAAGCAAGCGGGGTTTGAACTTCATTTCGGGCCAATGGCTGTTGTGCGCCATGCCCCGCTCCGTGCCAATTGGTCTTCTCTCATTCGCCATTGGGTACATTCAGGGTATAACAATATCCGGGTGAGGTTGCGCTATGAGCAGGAATATCAGACCCCATTTTGGGCTAAACGTGTGTGGGGGCTTCGGCTTTTATCGCCCGTGATTGCACTCTATACCACCTTGGCCATCTTCAAGAACAGGTTGTCATGGCCTTATTGGCGCAGTATTCCGATTGTATACGCAACCAAAGTCATCTACTGCTGAGGGGCGGCTGGGCTATACAAGATAAATCTGCCCTTCAATAATCAAACAGTGAAACGCGCTTTCTCATTTTTGGTGCATCCACATGAGCCAATTGGTTTCTCAGCGGACGAAAGTTGCCATCATCATCGGCATGGAATCAATTGGCCGTGACGGTGCATAGCCTCGTGTCTGTGACGGTACTTGATTATGCTCCCTTTAGATTTTCTTAATAGACAATGGGGTGAGCCATCCTTTGCAACCGCTCCTCGGCCGAATTTCCTTATATTCGCTTTTGTGCGCAATGAGCATAATTTAGGCTTTGCGGGGTAAAATAACACGGGTCTGCGCGAAAGCGTTGGCACACAACTGAGAATCTCTTCTTTTTACTCAATAACGATACAGTTTTAGACAGGGTCTGTTTAGATGAACTTGTGGCCGCCTTGGAAAACTCAGATGGGTGGGGTTGGTGATGCCAAAAATTTGTTATGCATCTGACCCCCAGCATCTGATCAGGGGAGCCGAATTACCGCCCTGTATTGCGGGAATTAACAAATGAGTGGCAGGGGGTAGTGGATACACAGACAGACGAAGAACGGCCGCGTATCATCGAATTCGCCCCCTTTTGTGCGGTATTACTTTCACGTCAACTCCTTGAAACAGTTGGCTTACTCGATGAACAGTTCTTTCTCTATTATGAAGACCTCGATTATTGCCAACGTATGAGACAAGCGGGTTATACGTTGGCCATGATTCCCACGGCTAAAGTTTGGCACAAGGTTTCCGTTAGCACAGGGGGTTGGCACACCCCCATGGAACGTTTTCTGATGGCACAGAGTAGCGGCCGATATTTTCGCCGCCACGGCCAAGGGTGGCGCATGTTCTTCATTTTGCCCTACCGGTTAGCCAGTGCCCTCCGTTTGACAGTTGTCTTAAGCTATAAAAGTGAGTGGCGTTCTTTGCGTGCCTATTGGTATGGCTTGTGGTTGGGTTGGCGCACAGGGCAAGCCAATACACCTGCTCCCCGTTGGGTTCGTACTCAAACACAATAGTACACGATGGCGGAATTAACTCGGTAGTTTTGCTTGTCATTCTGAGAGCCCCCACGGCCGAAGCCGTTCTAAAAAGCGAGAAACAAGCTTGCCCACTCCACTCGTGAATGTCATATTATGCCTCTACGTTTAGACAGTTAAGACCGACTTTGAATTGGTGTCTAAGAACCCGTTTCTGAGAGTGGTTCTGATTATCAACGGTTTTATGAATGGTGGCCGCAAGGACCCCGTTGAGTAGCTTACGCTTGAACAAAGATAATCAGGTCTAAACGAATTCAACGTTCAAGAGGCATAAAACGATGAGCACCAAGAAACATCAAACACAGAAGGCCATAGATTTCAATGTTTTAGAGCAGATACAACCAGACGCCGCGGGAATAGATGTCGGGGCATCAGAACTATATGTCTGTGTACCCCTTGGACGTGATGAACAACAAATAAAAAGCTTTAGTACATTCACAGTTGATTTACACCACTTGGCTGATTGGCTGAAGAGTTGCCGCATCAAAACAGTGGCTATGGAATCAACTGGCATCTATTGGATTCCTCTTTATGACATCCTAGAAAAGCGTGGCTTTGAAGTTTACTTGGTGAACGCACACCACCTTAAAAATGTGTCTGGGCGTAAAACAGATATCTCTGATTGTCAATGGCTGTATCAATTGCACACATACGGTCTGTTGCGCAATTCATTTCATCCAGCCGAAGAAATTCGAGCCGTGCGTGCGTTAGCCCGCCATCGGGATATGTTGATACGGTATCGATCTAGCCATATTCAACATATGCAAAAGCTTTGGAGCTAATGAATGTACAATTGACTCGTGTACTAAGTGATATTACAGGCGAAACGGGTATGGGCATCATTCGGGCTATCTTGGCTGGTGAAACCGAGCCGCAAACCTTATTACAATACCGTCATGCACGTTGCAAGTGCAGCCCCGAAGATTTTGTAAAAGCACTAACGGGCAACTATCGTCATGAACATCTTTTTGCTTTACAGCAAGCTGTCGAACTGTATGACACCTATGGGCAGCAAATTATGGCTGTCGATAAAGAAGTGGAAAAAATGTACACTGAGATTCAACCAGTAGAGACGGAAGAAGAGCTATCAGCAACGCCTCCCAACTCTTCACAAAGAAAGCCGCGTAAAAATCAAGCTCATTTCGATTTGCCAGCGATTTTATATCGCATTGCGGGCGTTGACTTGACCCAAATAGATGGTATTGATGCGCTAACGGCGCAGACCATTATCACGGAGATTGGCGTTGATATGAGCCACTGGCGTACAGAGAAGCATTTCACCTCTTGGCTGGGTTTATGTCCACAAAATGACATTACAGGCGGTAAGATTAAGCGTCGCCAGACCAAAAACCAACAACCGAGTGGCTACTGCGTTACGTGTAGCGGCACAATCTTTGATACGTAGCCAGAGTGCTTTGGGTGCTTTTTATCGACGTATCAAAGCGCGTCACGGGGCACCTAAAGCGATTGTGGCTACGGCACACAAATTGGCACGTATCATCTACTACATGTTAAAGAATCGCGTTGACTATGTAGATCAAGGCAGTGATTCTTACAATCAACAACAGCAAGAGAGAGCACTCAAAGCATTGGAAAAACGTGCAGAAAAGTTAGGGTTACGTCTTGAACCCATAACTCCGCACTCGAGTAGTTTTGTGCTAGTTTCTGAGTAGCAAAGCGAAGAATCCCTAATACCTATGCTAATTCAAGAGCAATGAGATGTTCTAGGGATTCCTCACTTCGTTCGGAATGACAAGCAAGCGTATCGGCCGTGCCCCCCACCCCTACGATGTTATGGGGGCAACGCGACCTCATTCACAATTAACCATTCATAATTCACAATTCACAATTCACAATTCCATGCGCTACTTCCCCCTTCTTCTCCTCTCGTTCTTCATGGTGGCGTGCAATTTACGGCCGAACACGGCCGCATCCACCCCCATCCCCACGCCAACCCTTGCCGCCCATCGTCGCCTTGCCCAATACCCCCACGCCTTTGCCCCGCCCCACCGAGTTTGTGCCACAGGCCACAGCCACGGCCGACCCCACTTTGCCCGCGTGGACTGTTTTGGTGTACATGGCGGCCGATAATAACTTGGACCGCGCCGCTTTGCTGAACCTGAACGAGATGGAAGCCGCGCTAAACAGCCCCGATGTGCAGGTGGTGGTTCAGTTAGACCGCCCTTTTGATGCGGAATGGAGCGACACGCGCCGTTACCTCATCACCCCCGACAAAGATTTGCAGGCTTTTACCACCCCCCCCGTGGCCAACTTGGGCGAGGCTAACATGGGCGACCCTGAAACCTTGGCCGACTTCATTCGTTGGGGGCAGTTAACTTATCCCGCCAACCAAACGGCTCTCATTGTGTGGAACCACGGCCGCGCATGGCAGGGCATTGCCTATGATGACAGCGCCAGCGACTATTTGGACCTGCTGGAATTGCAAGAAGGGCTGGCTTTGGCCTCGGCCGACTTGGCCTTAATTGGCTTTGATGCTTGCTTGATGGGTCAATTGGAACTATTCACCGCCATCGCGCCCTACGCCCGCGTTGGGGTCGCCTCGGCCGAGCTAACGCCGGGGCGCGGCTGGCCCTATACAGCCATCTTAAACCAATTGGCCAGCCAACCCGATGTAGATGCGGCGCAATTGAGCCAAATCATTGTGGGGCACTTTGGCGATTATTACACCCGCACCCAGCCCGATGCGTTCACCACCCTTACGGCCGTGGACTTGGCCGCGTTAACGGCCGTCACCAACCACCTCAGCGACTTAACCAGCCAATTAAACGAGGAGTTGCCCTTCCATGCGGCCAGCTTGGGCACGGCGCGAAGCGGCGCAGAGGCGTATGCGCGGGCTTACGGCCGTGAGGCAGAGCAATACGCCCTTGTAGACGTGGCGCACTTTGCCCAAATCTTGGCCAGCAGGAGCTTGGACGAGGCGGTGCAAGGCACGGCCGAGGCGTTGCGCCAGAGTGTGGCCACGGCCGTTCTCGCCCACCACCACGGCCTTGGTTTGCCCCAGTCCTCGGGTCTTAGCCTGTACTTCCCGCGCACGGCCGCCCAATATGACGGCTCTTATGCCCTGCAATCCCCCCTGCCTGCGTGGGATGGCTTCCTCAAAGCGTACCATTTGTTGGGTTCGACCTACTCCTCCGCCCCCAAATCGCCATCACCACCACCAACACCCTGACCACCAGCACCCAACAACCCGCCTTGCTCCGTTTCCAACCGACAGGGCGCGACATCGAAGAGGTGGTTTTGCTGGTGGGGCAGGAGACGGACAGCGGCCGCCGCCTCTTCACCTATGACCCGCTCATCCCCGAACCCAATTACCTGCCCAGCGGCGAACGCCTCTACACATGGCGCGATGGCCTGCACGAAGACTTCTATGTTTGGCAGAGCCGCGCTCCTTTTTGGGCGATGGCGACGCTGGTTTGTTCGTTGTGCTGTGGCCGAGCTACGGTTACACGTCTACCCTGCGCACGGTCGCGGGTCAATTCTTCTCTGCCGATGGTTCCCCGCCTATTGTGGCTAATTTAACGATTGATACCTCGTCGCGCAGGCAAACGGCCGTGTGGGGCTACACCGCCACGGGCTATCCCTATGCCCTTGCCCCCCAAAATGGGGATTCGTTCGCCCCCTTCCAACTCTTTTGGGCGAGCAATGGCCTCCTCAGCCAACGTTCGGGCGACCCATTGCCCTTTGATGCTGTTGGTCAGCTCCCGTTTAGCTGGCAACCGCTCCCCAGTGGCGATTATGTGCTCGGTTTCCAAGCCAGCAATCGGGCGGGGCAGATGGGCGAAGATACGGCCGATCTATTGGTTGACAATGATGAGCAATTGCACGATACCATCGCCTACTTAGACCCTTATGTGGGCTACCAATTCAATTATCCCGCCGATTGGTATCGCCCCACCTACCGCGACACCCTCTTGTACACGACCAACCTCAGCGGCACCACCCGCTTGCAAGTCACCCTCTACCCCAACCTCGTCAGCACCAGCCCCGCCGACCTTAAACGACAGGCGCTCACCCTTTTCGGCGGGGTCACGGTTCTTTATGAAGACGAGTTGGTCATCACCAACTACGGCGCATTGCGCACAGCCTACGGCTACACGGGTTCTGACGGGGAGCGCACGGGTATTTTGCTCACCTTCGTCCGTGGCAATGTGGGTTTTGTCATTGATGTGGATGGCCCCACGGCCGAGGAAGCGGCCACCCTCGCCTTGGTGGAGCAGTTGGCCAGCAGTTGGCAGTTCCGCCCCGTCTCGGCCGAGGGGTTGTTCCCCGGCCACTGGGGCCAAGTTACTCAACTTGGCTCGTTCAGCCTCCCCCGCCCGGCCGACTTTCGCTATGAAACAGTCAGCGGCGATTGGCAACGGCTGACGGCCGCTCAAGATGCGCGTATCTTCGCCGCTTTCCGCACGGAGCCGCTCGGCACGCGGCCGTTAAACGACACAGTGGCGCACTGGGCACAGTTAGCCAGCCAAGGGGTCGCCAATTACGCGCCGGGCAGGCTCGGCCGTTATGCGTTGGCCAATCAACTGTGGCTCCGCCAAGATTTTAGCTACCGCGATGGCAATAATCAGGAGGTGTGGGGGATGGTGTTGGCCACGGAACAGAATGGCCAGCAGGTGGTGGCTTGGATGGAGGCTCCTGCGGCTGTGTACGGGGAGGTGTTCGGCCGTGTCTTTGAGCCGTTATTGAGCGCGGCCGTGCATAATTAGGGTGGAAAGCCAGTGAAAGGTGAAAAGTGAAAGGTGAAATGTGGGGTACACGGGCACTTCCACCTTTCACCTTTCACTTTTTACTTTTCACCATGCTTTAATAAGCTAATTCGGCCGTTAGATGGGGTTGTCGTTGGCTATTTCGCGCCCGTTCCTCCACCACCATCCGCAATCCATCCAGCGGCGAGAGCGTAATTTGGGCATTCATCTCTACTCTCTGGTCGGCCGCGAGGCGCAAGCGGAACCGTTGCGCCACTGTGGCGATAATCAACTGTGCTTCCATCATCGCAAAGCTATTGCCAATGCACACCCGTGGCCCTGCGCCAAAGGGGATGTAAGCGTAGCGGGGTAGCTCCTTCTCGCGCTCGGCCGTGAACCGTTCGGGGTCGAACCGCTCTGGTTCGGGGAAGATGGTGGGGTTGCGGTGCAAGACATAGGGCGCGACCATTAAGTCTGCCCCTTGGCGAATGGTGTAATTGCCGAGGGTGGTGGTGGCCGTGGCCGTCCGCCCCGTCAGCGTCCACGCGGGTGGGTAGAGCCGCATCCCTTCTTTGATGACCATTTGGGTGTAGGGCAAGTTGGGCAAGTCGGCCAAGGTGGGCAAACGGCCGTCCAACACCTCGTCTAGCTCGGCGTGGAGCTTCGCCTCTGCTGTGGGGTTTTGGGAGAGCAAGTACCACGTCCAACTGAGCGCGTTCGAGGTGGTTTCGTGCCCCGCCACAAAAATGGTGACGAGTTGGTCGCGCAATTCGGTGTCATCCATGCCTTTGCCGTCGTCGTCGCGGGCAAGGAGGAGCATGGAGAGCAGGTCGCCTTTGTCGGCCGTTTCTTGTTGGCGGCGTTCGTCCACAATGGTGTGAATCGTTTCGTCGAGCACCCCTTTGGCTCCTTGGCGGGCACGGTTATCGGCCGTGGGGAGCCATTGGGGCCATTGAATAGGGCGGCGAAAGTCGTGGTTGGTCACTTCTTGCAAGACATGAATCGCTTGCCCCACCTTGTCCGCCACTTCCACCATGCGCGATTTGTCCGCATCGAACAGCGTTTTAGCGACAATGTAGAGCGTCAGTTGGTACATCTCGTGGGCAATGTCGCGGGTTTCGCCCGCCTGCCACTCAGCGACCATGTCGGCCGCATAATCTACCATCGTGTCGCCATAGGCGGCGATGCGTTTGTGGTGAAAGGCGGGCTGGGCCAGTTTGCGCTGGCGGCGGTGTTGCTCCCCCTCGGCCGTGACGAGTCCATCGCCCAAAAACTTGCTTAAAATCCCGTAATCCCGCTGTGATTTGGGGAATTCGCTGGCGCGGTTGACCAACACTTCCCGCACCAAGTCGGGGTTGAGGATGAGGTAGTTGTTGATTCCCAGAAAAGTGAAGTGGATGAGGTCGGCCGTGGGGTGGTTTTGGGCCAGTTGGTGCAAAAAGCGGGGTGGGTCTTGGGCAAAGGGGACGAAGCTCCCCAAAATAGGTGTTTCGGGGGCACGGGGCGGGGTGAGGGTGGTGGGCATGTGTGGGTTTCCTTATTTGGGATTTTAGATTTTGGATTTTGGATTGGAGCGCATGGATCAACGTTACGGCTTTTAATTGACACTGTGTTGATTTATGGCCACGTTGTGTATTAAAATACGGCCAGTAACGAGATTTGTCAACTACGAACTTGACCGTTCTGTTCGTTAATCAACAATTGTCTATTTTAGAAGAACGGCTAAAGCCGTTACTACGAACCAATCCAAAATCCCCAATCCAAAATCCCATGCCCCAACTCGACCGCCGCCAACGGCGCACCCGCAAAATGCTGGCCGATGCCCTCGTGGAACTCATCCACACCAAGGGATACGAGGCCATCTCCATTACTGATATTACGGACACGGCCGATCTCAACCGCGCCACCTTTTACCTGCACTATGGCAGTAAAGAAGAGTTGTTGATAGATTTACTAGAAGCGCGATTTGATGAATTGGTGGCGCAAATGGAAACCCAAATTCCCACCATCCCCGTTTGGGTTACCCCCCAATCGGAGCAACTCATCTATGAACACATTGCCGAACACATCTCCCTCTACCGCATTTTGCTGGGGCAAAATGCCATTGGCTACGTCATCAAACGGGTCATGGATTACATTGCGGGGGTGGTCGAGCGGCAAATTGGCGAGATTTTGCCCGAGGGGCATCAACTGCCCATTCCCATCACACTGGCCAGCAGGCATGTGGCGGGTTCCATGTATGCCCAGATTGTGTGGTGGATAGAAAACGACATGCCCTATCCACCAGAATACATGGCTCGTGTCACCCACACCCTCTGCTTGCGTGGCACGATAGAACTATGGCAAGAGTTGATGCCGTTGCAGGTCATGTCGTTGGGAGAGTTGGGGATTGCGGAATGGGGAATGCGGATTGCGGAATGAATGCTGACCGACTGAGAGACTGAGAGAGAATTGACCGACTGAGAGACTTCTATGCAACCAACGATTATTGTTCACGGCGGGGCGGGGCTGTGGGATTTGGCATCGGGGGAGGTGGAGATTGGCATGGCGGCTTGCAAGGAAGCGGCCGAGGTTGGCCAGCGCATTTTGCGGGCAGGCGGCCGTGCCTTAGACGCTGTCGAAGCGGCCGTGCGCATCCTCGAAGATTGCCCCGTTCTCGACGCAGGGGTGGGCAGTTACCTGACCAACGAAGGCAAGGTGGAGATGGATGCGCTGATTATGGACGGCCGCACCCTCGCCCTTGGGTGCGTGGCGGCCGTGGAACGGGTGCGCTATCCCATCAGTTTGGCACGACAAGTGATGGAAAAGACCGAACACACCATCTTGGTCGCCGAAGGAGCCAGCAAATTTGCCGATGCGATTGGCTTCCCGCGCTGTACGGCCGAGGAACTCATCGTGGACGACGAACAGGTGCGCCATCAATACATCCGCGAATTGGGGCAATACCAACCCAGCGACCTATTTGTCACGTCTGGCTCGATGGGCGACACGGTGGGAGCGGTGGCCTTAGATAGTTTTGGGGATTTAGCGGCGGCCACCAGCACGGGCGGCACGCGCAACCAAATGCCCGGCCGTGTGGGAGATAGTCCACTCGTCGGCTCAGGCGGTTATGCGGATAACTTGTCGGGGGCGGTTAGCTCCACGGGGCACGGCGAATCACTGATGAAGGTGGTGATTAGCAAGCAGGCGTGTGACTTTATGGCGTTGGGGATGAGTGCCACGGCCGCTTGCGAAGCGGCCATCAAACTATTGGCTCAGCGGATGGGGGCCAAAGGCAAGGGCGGGTTGATTGGGATAGACAAAAGCGGCCGTGTCGGCTTCTATTTCAACACCGATGCGATGCCGTATGCGTTTATCGTGGGAGATGGGGCGGTTGTAACTGGGCGGTAAAAGAAATCCGCCCGCCCGTGAACGGGACGGACTAGGGGTGCGCCCTGTTCACGGGGCTATTGAACCGCTCAGCCCCGTTCACGGGGCTTGATGCTTCTAGCCCGCCCGCTTTAGCGGCGGGTGGGTAGGATATCTCTTCAACTCAGATGAAACGCATCTTTGTCCAAAGCATTCTCCTGTAAAGTTGGCGATAGATTGGGGAATAGAGCTTCCTCAAAATCTTCTGGGGCAAAGTAATTGCTTAAATCAATCGTTGCCCCAAACTCCCGCTCTTCATCTTCATTTGTAAATTCAGGTAGAACCAGTTGTGCGTTTATAAATTTTCTGCGTCTGCTAATTTCGGAGGTCGGGAAGTTGCCAATTAGACCGATACTGTATCATGGGTTATTTCCTGTGGTCAACATTTGCTGTTGTTCGGCTGTCTATCAGCTATTGCTATTCTACGACCCATTCCCCCACCACAAAACTATCTCCCACCTGCTGGCCACTAGAATCTAGTACAGGTAAACGCCACCCTTCGCTGGCCACCCATAAGCCCACGGCCGCCCGATACCGCCCCGCTGGCAACCCCGCTGGCAGAGCAATTTCATACTCATCCCGCACATAGCTGGCGGGTTCCCACCTGCGCGTTGGGAACTCACCGGGGTTGAGCTTATCCCCTTGGGCAACTAATTGCCCGTTTTCATCCAAAATGTGGACAAACGCTTGGTAGTTAATTTCCAACGGCCGTTGCGGTCGCCAATACAGCGTCATCGCCAATGGCGCACCGGGGCGCAAAGTATCGGGCACATCCGCCCCCTGCAACCAAATTTGCGCCCCAAAATCGGCCGCCAGCGGGGTTTGGGCGATGAGCACGGCCGTTGGGGGGGATTCGTAATGTAGCCAGCCGGTGAAGTGGAGGGGCAAGAACAGGAGCCAGATGAAGAGGCAGAGGAGCAGAGGGGCAGGAGGGGCGGAGGGGAACGTCCCCAGTCCCTTGTCCCTCGTCCCTCAGTCCCTAGTAAGGCAAGCGCCACGCGACGAGTAGGGCGATGAGGAGGGAGACGGCCGCTACCCGCCAGCCCCACGTGCGCGGCGGGGTATCCACAAATGCCACATCTACCACATGCGTCCCTGCAGATACGGGAACCACCAAAAACCCCTCAGGGCGGCCGATGTCTGTCTCGACCACCACCCCATCCACCCGCACTTCCCAGCCGGGGAAGGCGAACAAAAAGAGCCGAAACGTAAAATCTTGCGGCGTTTCGATGTGGTAACGCATGTGCAAGGGACTGATTTGTTCCCACTCGGCCGTGGCTCCCACACTTTCCACGCTCCAATAGTTGATGCGGTCAGGCGTTTGGTTGGCGAACAGGGCGGCCAGCAGTTGGCCGTTGCGCTCGGGCAAGGTGTCTACGGTAACGGGCACAAAATCGGCCGTGGAGGTTGTGCCCAGCCACTGTCCCTTCGTCTCTAATTGGGCGATATGCGCCACCGAAGTTTCGCCAAAATCGGCTGGCCACGGCGGGGTTTGGGTGAGCGGGAAGGCGAGGAGCAGAGCAAATGCCAACGCAAACTGGTAGGGGCGAGGCGGCCCCAATTTATGCCGACAGCCAATTGAGGGTCGGGACAAGCCCTACCCCTACAAAAATCTTCCACCTCGTAGATAGCGTAACCTGCCAAAACAGCCAATAAGCTGGCCGCTGGGCCGAGCAACCGCCACGGGAATTGGATGAAGGGCAGGAGGGGGATGGCTTCCCACACGGCCGTGCTAAGTGGCAACATCAGCCCCACCAACAGGAGCGCGGCGATGGCGTAGAAGAGGGGTTCGGCCGCTTTTGCCCACTCTCTGCGGATGGTTCGCCAAACGGCGAACGCCATGCCCAAACCGCCCGGCACCCATTGGGCAATGCCCAAATTAAAGCGGTAAGCGGGTTCGCTCGCCCCCCAATCCAGCCACAGCGACGGCGACAACAACTCGCCCACGCTCAAAAAGTGTTGCCGAAAGTCGAAATGGCTCCCCACCTCGCCCACGACGCTGGTCACGTTAATGGCGTTGCGTTCCAGCCCCACAGGAAGCCAGAAGAAGGCGGCGAGGCCGATGCCGAGGAGGTAGGCGGTGAGGAGGAGGGGCGCGGGGGCGCGGGGGGGCAGGGGAGAGGTTCCGCCTTCGCCTCTCGCGCCTTTGCTCCTTTGCGTTAAAAACAAACTCCCACAATAACCACCCCGCCAACACCCCCGCCCAAACCATCGCCATGAGGTTATGTGTCAAAATGATGGCGGCCATGCCTGCCACGGCCGCGACCCAGTTCCAGCGCGTCGGCTGGCGGCGCAGACGGCCGAATGCCCACAAAGCCATCGGCCACACCCCAAGGCTGAACGTTTCGGCCAGCACCCCACGGGCGTGGGGGTCTATGTATTGCACATAGGGGGCGTAGAGGTAGACGGCCGCCGCCACCCAGCCCGCCTCCCTGCCCCACAAATCCCGCACAAAGCCAAATGTGCCTAGCCCACCGAGGAATAAGCCCAGCACAAAAACCGCTTTGGTGGCCCCCACAGGTTGCACGACAGGCAGAAAATCAAACAGCAAACCGACGTAATAGCTGAGGGGGGCGTAATAGTTGAAGATGGGGTAGCCGTAGCCGAAGTAAAAGTTGGGCGACCAGCGGGGGTAAAACTCCCCCGCCCGCACCAAGCGGCTCAGTTCGGCCAGCCGATAAATGTGTAGCTCCGCATCCGTCCCCTGTGGCAAACTGGGGTTCACTAAAAACGGCCATACAGCGAGAATGCTGATGGCCGTTAGGATGAGATAATCGCCGTAGCGACGCATGAAGGGGGAAGTGGCGAGTGGTTAGTGGTTAGTGGCTAGTGAATGGACTAGCCACTAACCACTAATCACTAACCACTATTTACCGAGAATGAGGTCTACAATTTGCTCGGGGTGGTCGGCGACGCGCACGCCAGCGGCTTGCAGGGCTTCGATTTTGCCCTCGGCCGTGCCCGCGCCACCTTCGACAATGGCCCCAGCGTGGCCCATGCGCCGCCCCGGAGGGGCAGAACGGCCGGCGATGAATGCCGTGACGGGTTTGGTGATGTGTTCGGCAATGTAGGCGGCCGCTTTTTCTTCATCGTTGCCGCCAATCTCGCCCATTAGGATGATTTGCTCGGTTTGGTCGTCCGCCTCGAACAGCTTCAGCACATCAATAAAGCCTGTGCCGTTGATGGGGTCGCCGCCGATGCCGACGCAGGTGCTTTGGCCCATGCCGCGATAGGTGAGGGCGTAGACAACTTCGTAGGTGAGCGTGCCGCTCTTGGAGACCACGCCAATCGGGCCGGGGGCGACGATACTGCCGGGGATGATGCCCACTTTGGCTTCGCCGGGGGTAATCAGGCCGGGGCAGTTGGGGCCGATGAGACGCACGCCGACTTTATCAATGTAGGAACGCACCCGAATCATGTCTAGGACGGGGATGTGTTCGGTGAGGCAGACGATGAGGGGCACGCCAGCATCGGCCGCTTCGATAATCGCATCGGGCGCAAAACGGGCGGGCACGTAGATGACGGAACAGTTGGCGCCTTCTTTTTCCACTGCTTCGCGCACAGAGTCGAAGACGGGCACGTTGTGTTCGCGATGGCCACCCTTGGTGGGGGTCACACCGGCCACGACGTTGGTGCCGTACTCAATCATCTGTTGGGTGTGGAAGGAGCCTTCTTTGCCAGTGATGCCTTGCACCACCAGCCGGGTATCTTTGTTGACGAGAATACTCATGGGGGGGTTTAGCTTAGCTGTAAGCTGTAAGCCATAAGCTGACGAACTTACTAATTACGAATTATCAATTACTAATTTACCGACTATTCGCGGCCGCGATGGCTTTGATTCTAGCCCTTCTTTGGCGTTGGTTCCGGCAAGGCGCAAAATCATGGGCACATCCGTTTGGATTTTGCCGAGGGCGGTGATAATGCCTTGGGCGACCACATCACCACGAGTGATGCCGCCGAAGATGTTAATCAACACCGCTTTGACTTTGGGGTCGGAGAGGATGAGTTCGAGGGCGGTGGCTACTTTTTCGGCCGTGGCTCCGCCGCCAATGTCCAAGAAGTTGGCAGGTTCGCCGCCAAACAGCTTGATGATGTCCATGGTGGTCATGGCCAAGCCTGCGCCGTTGACCATACAGCCGATGTTGCCATCCAATTGGATGAAGTTGATGCCGACTTCTTGCGCTTTGAGTTCCGAAGCGGGGACGATGCTCTCGTCGTTTTGTTCGGCCAGTTTGGGTTGGCGGCCGAGGGCGCTGTCGTCAATGGTTACTTTGCCATCGAGCGCCATGAGCTTGCCTTCGCCTGTGATGACGAGGGGGTTTACTTCGGCGAGGGAGGCATCACTGCCGATGAAGCAGTTGTAGAGACCCGAGAGGATGTGCCAGAATTGGCCCCACAGGGTTTTGTCGAGGTTTAACCCGTTGGCCAAGTAGGTTCCGTGGAATGGTTTGAGGCCGACTTGGGGGTCAATCCAGATTTTGAAGATTTTTTCGGGGGTTTCGGCCGCGACTTGTTCGATGTCCATGCCGCCTTCGGCCGAGGTCATAATCATGACCTTGCGGGCGGCGCGGTCAATGAGAATGGCCAGATAAATCTCTTGGGCGATGCCGCCGGGGGCGACTTCATCTACCAACACGGTGCGGGTGATGTGCCCTTTGATGTCGAGGCCCAAGATGTTGTTGGCGTGGAATTCGGCTTCGTCGGGGTTGTTGGCCAGTTTGACACCGCCAGCTTTGCCACGGCCGCCCATATGCACTTGGGATTTGACAACGACACGGCCGCCTAATTTTTCGGCCACGGCGCGGGCTTCGGCGGGGGTGGTGGCCACATCGCCGTTGGGAATGGGCACACCATATTGGGCAAATAGTCGCTTTGCCTGATATTCGTAGAGATTCACGTGCTACTCCTTAGTTAGTCTATCAGTCTGTCAGTCTCTCAGACTGTCAGAGTGGATTGGAAGTGGGGTTTACTACGGGCTGATTATAGCACAGGCCAAGCGAACTATTCAGGTGGGATTTCAGAAGGGATAGACGAACAAGTTGACTTTGGATTCGTTTTGGGCCATGCGTTTTGTTACAGGTTACAAGTTACAAGTTACAGTTGGTAAGCGACGACTTGTAACCTGCAACCCAGCTAATGGCGAAAAGCCCGTTACACCCACCATGTTACCCGTTGCATTATTTGCGCCGCCCATTGCTTTTCGCTAACATGACCTCTACCTACAACGATACTGCCAACGGTCATAATCTGAGGTTTTGTTTTTAACGCAAAGACGCAAAGCCGCGAAGACGCAAAGGATTTTTTGCTCATGTCAGGCGCTAAGCAAAATGCAAGATTATGCCCGTGGAAAGCATATCTTCCCCTCACCAAGGCTTTTTCCCATGCACGAACTGATTCAGCAAGCGATAGACACGGCCGAGCATGGCCACAAACCTCGCGCTGTCACCCTGCTCAAACAAGTTGTCAGTCAGGATGAATACAACGAGACGGCATGGCTTTGGCTGGGGCGGCTGATGGAATCGCCCACCGATAGGCAAATTTGCTTTGAGAACGTGCTGACCATCAACCCCGACAACGAGTGGGCGGCCGAACAATTGCGCTTGCTCCAGCGCGAAATTGCCACGGCCGAATCACCCATCCCTGTGGAGGAATTGCTGGCCGCCAATGAAGCGGCCGTGCAAGAAGTGGAAGCGTTGGTGGCTGGTTCGGCTCCCCCTCGCCAAAAGGCGGAGCGGTATGGCAAAATGGTGTTGTACGGCCGTGCTTGCCCCCAGTGCGAAACCAAAATGATGCTCCACGACTTGCGTGGCCGACCCGTGCAAACGGCCGTTTGCCCCCAATGCGCCAGCATTGTGGACGTGCAGGGAGAGTTGGCGGCGCGGGTCGGCCGTGCCCAGCCCTATGCCCCCAGCCAACCCATCCGCCTGCGCGAAGAAGGCACATTTAGCGGCCAACGCCATCGGGTGATTGGCTGGGTGGCCTACCAGATGGGCAAAGGGAATGATAGCTGGCTGTGGGAGTGTTGGCTGTTGGCTTCGGTGAAGGGGCATTACCGCTGGCTGACCTATGACGAGCAGGATGGGTTTATTTTTTACCAGCCCCTCGCCCCCCCGACCGAGCCAGTGCCGCCCACGGCCGCCCATTTGCCCGTGCGCCACAAAGAGCCTGTACCCATCTCGGCCGCTGGCCAAGGGTGGGTGGCTAATTTGGCGGGCCAGCTCACGTGGCAAATGCAGGCGGGCACGCCCGTGCGCTTTTTGGATGGGACACGAGACGGCCGTCTTTATCGCCTCATGTACACCCGCGAGGAGGTGGAATTGCTGGAGGGTATTCAATTAGAAGAGGAGGTGGTGTGGCAAGCGTTCGGCCGCCCCGAGGTGTGGGCGGAGCGGCAAACGGCCGTGCGACAGAATTGGCTGGTGGGGGGTGGCTTGGCGGTGTTGGCGATGTTGTTGGTGGTCGCGGCGGCGCTCGTTTCGCCTGCCATCTGGCTCCTAGTCTTGCCCGCCATTGTGGGGAGCGGGGTGTTTATCGGCCGTGCCTTTAGTAGTGGTTAAAGAGATGTTTACTGAACCATATCGTGAATACTTTTCCAAACCAACCCGATTTGCAAAAAATAATTTGTCCAAAAAATCCATAACCTAAAAGAGGGGGGGGAGAACATTTTACTGGGCAATGGGAAAAACACCTCCCCCGGGGGGGGGGGGGGTCCGGGAAAAGAAAAAAAAAAGATTAGACTACTTAAACCTTTTTTTCCCCAACCCCAAAACCAAAATGATCCCCATGCCGCCAAAATTTTAAACCAGAAAAGAAAAAACCCCACTCCAGGAAAATTCCTAAACCAAAAAAATTTGGGGGGTTTAAAGGGTTTAATGGGGGGAAAGGAGGGGGGGGGATGGTGGTGCCAGATAGAAACCGATGATCACAAACTGCCTACTACAATTGATTCTTCCTCTTCATACCTCAATCTCTACACTTCGGGAACTCATCTCTATTTTCCCTATGCGCCACCTGACTCTGACCGAATATCAGCCGCTTTATTTGCCAGCCGAACTGTTAACCACGGCCGAAGGCACGCACCTGTGGCAAACCTATGGCCAGCAAGTATCCGTCGAATTCCCCAGCCCCAAAACCAACCAACAATGGGTGCTAACCGCCCAAGGGTGGGTGGGGCACATTCCCCTCACGGCCGATTTGCACCTGCACCTCCAGCCCCGCGTCCCCCTGCACAACCTGTTCCAGATGTTGCTCTACGCCTACGATTTGCGCCAATTCCACTGGTTGCGGGGCACTGTTCACCTCGACGTAGATAGCATCGCCCAGTTTTGGGCGCAATTGGCGCAATTATTGGCCGATGGGGTGTTGGCGCGGGTGCGCCGAGGGGTGCAGAAGGCGTACCAGCAGGAGGCGGGCTGGCCCACGGCCGTGCGCGGCCGTCTCAATATCCCCCAAATGGCGGCCACCCCCTTGGCCACCGCCCTGCCCTGCACCTACACCAGCCACACGGCCGATACTCCCCACAACCAACTGCTGGCTGTCACCTTGCGCTTGCTGGCGCAGAGCAGCCTTTGCCCGCCCGAAGTGCAAGCGGTCGTGCGCCGCGCCTACCATGCCCTGCCGCCGCTGACGGAGCGGCCGTGGACGGCCGAGCAAGCGGCCGAACTGACCTACGACCGGTTGACGGCCGATTATCGGCCGTTGCACGCACTGTGCCGCCTCTTTCTGGCCAACAGTTTGCCCAGCCACCAGCGGGGGATGAGCCGATGCGGCCGTTTTTGGTCAACATGGCTCAGCTTTTTGAGCAATTTGTGGCCGCATGGCTGGCTGAACATTTGCCTGCGGGCTATCAGTTGCGTGTCCAGCACCGCATCGCAACGGGCAATCTAGCTATCACGCCCGATTTGGTGTTGGAAGATGAACGCGGACGGCCGCTGATGGTGTTGGATACCAAGTACAAAATCCCCACCCAGCCCGCCCCCGAGGATATTTACCAAGTCGCTTTTTACGCCAGCAATGCGCTCGGGTGCGGCCGTGCCGCCCTGATTTACCCCCAGCCCCTCCAACGCCCCATCAACCAACAATACCAACAAGTCCATGTCCGCACCTTGGCCTTTGATTTAACGGCCGATTTAGAACAAGCAGGACAGAGTTTAGCTGGTCAGCTTGTCAGCTAGTCAGCACTCAGCACTTTCTACTCAGCACTCCCTATGACCAACGCCGATAAAATTCGCGATTTCCACGCCGCCATTAATGGGGTGGCGATGCCCACACGGCCGACTGTGCCCGCTTTGGATTTGCTCTTGTTGCGCCAAAAATTGGTGGATGAAGAGTACGAGGAGGTGACGGCCGCCTTCCACGAATTGGCCGAAAAAGTAGGCGGGAGTGGGGAGGTGGCCACGGCCGACCTCACCCCGCTCGTCCACGAACTAACCGATTTGCTTTATGTGACTTATGGAGCCATTTTGTCTTGCGGCGTAGACCCCGATGCGGTGTTTGCCGAAGTCCACGAAGCCAACATGCGCAAAACCACTGGCCCCCGCCGTGCCGACGGCAAACAGCTCAAGCCCGAAGGCTGGCAACCCGCCGATGTGCGCGGGGTGCTGGCGGATTTGGAAGTGGTGAGTGGCTAGTGGTTAGTGGCTAGTGAATTCACTAATCACTAGCCACTAATCACTAACCACTTCCTAGCGCACTACGAGCGGTAAAAAGATGCGAAAGGCGACTGCCCCGTATTCCACTGCGCCAATGTCGCAAGTGCCCACGCGGGACGCGCCGCGCTGGTCGGTGGCGTTGCATTGGGCGGGGTCGGCCGTGTCTATCAGCGGACTCCCCGCTTGGGGCAACATCGTCTGCATCGCAAAACTTCCCCCGTTATAAGCCAATGGCCCAATAATAAATCCCCCGCCACATTTTCTTGGTCGGTGGGGTCGGACAAGGCGGCGCAACTGCCTTGGCTGATGTTGTGCCCCAGCGATTGGAAGAGGCCACCATCGCAGTTGTTGGCACTGCCGAAAATCACGCTGTTGGCGAGTTGCACCACACCGGGGTTGGCGGGGGTCATCGGGGAATCTTCGTAGATGGCGTTGCCCGCTACGCTGGCGATGTTGTTGGCCAAGGTGGCGTTGACCAGCACGGCGTAACGGCCGACATGATACACCCCCCCGCCCAACTGGGCGGCCGCATTGCCAGCAATGGTGACATTGGTCAGCACCAAATTGTCATCGGAGGCGTGGTAGATGCCGCCGCCATTGGTGGCGGCGTAGTTGCTCGCGATGGTGGCGTTGGTGATGTTGGCCGTGCCGCTGACAAGGTGTAACCCGCCGCCGCTGGGTGTGCCGCCCAAGCCGTTGGCAACATTGCTGGTGATGTTCACCTCGTTTAGTTCAAGGTGCGTACCGTAGGAGCTAATCCCGCCCCCTTCGTAGGCAAAATTGTCGTGGAAGGTGGTTTGGGCGATGGTGGCCGTGCCGCCGCTGTTCCACAAACCGCCGCCGCTTCCCGTGACTTGGTTGCCATCTATGAGGCTGTGGCTGAGGGTAAGCGTGCCGTTGTTTTCGATGCCGCCGCCGTACCCGGCTGTGTTTTCGACAAAGGTCACGGCCGCTAAATCGGCCGTGGCCCCGCTGGCGTTATACAGGCCACCCCCGTCAAGGGCTAAGTTGGTCTCGAAGTGGCTGTGGCGCACGGTCAGCATCCCAAGGGGGGCGTTTTCGATGGCTCCGCCGCGCCCTGTGTTCCCTGTGCGGTTGGCGGTGAAGGTGGTGTGGGCAATGTCTATGGTACAGCCATCGTTGAAGATGGCGCCGCCTGTGACAGCTTCGTTGTCGGCCAAGCGGCTGTTTTGGATGGTGAGCGTGGCATCGTAGCAGTAGATGGCCCCGCCCGACACGGCCGTGCGATTGCCCACCAACTGCACCCCATCCAACAACACCGTGGCGGAGGAGATTTCGAGCGAGCCGCCGTTGACGAGCGAATCGCCGCCCTGCAAGATGAGGCCGCGCAAGGTGACAGTCACCCCGTTGCCAATAAAGAAGTGGCGGTCGTTCGGGCCAGCGGTCAGCGTAATTTGGTTGCCCCCATCTATGGTGACATTGCCAAGGTTGGCGTATTTGACGAGGGTGAAGGGGATGGTGATGGGGGAATCGCCGCAATTAAAGGTGATGGTGCCGCCGCCGCCGTTGGCAGTCAGAAAGGCGGCATCGAAGGCGGTTTCGGTGCAACTGGCGGCCGTGCCATCGCCCACGACGGCATCGGCCGCAAGGGTCGGCCACGGCCGAGCCAAGCCCATCAGCAAAAGGAAGAAGAGGGGGAGGAGGGTTTGTTTGTTCATGGGGGGTCTCTGGTAATTGGTTATTGGTGTGTTGGTAATTTGTGGAAGGGGGGGGGCCCCCGCCGGGGGGGGGGGGGGGGCGGGGGGGGGGGGGGGGCGGGGCGGGGGGGGATATCGTCTTCACACACCCTAATTACCCCATTACTAATTACTAATTGCTAATTACTCACATCCTGACACGTCCACGTCACAGTTAAATCCACTTGCGCATTGGGGTCGGGGTTGCTGTTTTGCAGGGAGGCGATTTCCACAAGCCCTGTGGCGGTGAATGTGCCTGAGCCATCGGCCGCGATTTCGGCCGTGGCCGTGGCTGTCTCCCCCCGCTCAAAGGTGCGGTCGCCGATGGCTAGGGTGGGGAACGAATCGGGCAATCTGCCTGTCGTGGTGTGAACCATTTCATAGCGGCCGGCCCTGTGTATTCGCCGAGGGCGGTTAGGGCGATAATAACTTGGGGTTGTTGTTCAAAGGCTTGCACCGTTGGCAAGTCGAGGTGGTGGGATGGGCCGCTGGCGACCCATTCGGCACAAGCGGGGATATTGCCGCCAATGCCGCTGGTGAAGTCGGCCGTGAGCGTGCCGCTGATTTGGACATGGGTGCAGAAGCGGAAGTAGTCGGGGCAAACATCTGTCTCTTCTTCAACGACTATTTCTGGTTCAACCACAGTTTCGGCCACGGGCGCGGCCGTGGGGGTTGGCACGGCCGGCTCCCCGCCGCACCCCAACAAGGACAGCATGACTATCCCGACGAGTAAAAAAAGGTTTGTTTTCATGGTTTATGACCTCAATATGATTTAAATCGGGTTCGTGGCAAAGAGTTTGCTCCTTAGGCCAAGAGATTTGTCTAGTAGACAAAGAGCTTCTCTATTTAGACAAAGAGTTTGTTTAGGTGGACAAAGAGTTTGTCTAAATGGACAGGTCCGTCTAGTGGACAAAGAGTCTTGTCTATCTGGACAAAGAGTTCGTCTATCTGGACAAAGAATTTGTCTATCTGGACAAAGAGTTCGGTGGACGAAGAGTTCGTCCAGATAAATTAAGAGCTAATCCATATCAGACTGTTAGGAACCGACAGCGACCAAGGGCAGATAAGAGCTTGTTTGCGGCCGAGCGGGATAGACCAACACCCCCGCTGTATCGCTGGGAATGTCGCCGTTCGGCATGAGGGTGAAAATAACCCCCTCGGCCGTCTCTTCCACCGTCACCGCATAGCCCGCGCTGGGTGGCAAGCCTGTAATGATGTGTTGCGTGGTTCCAGCGGGGGCGGTGTAGCTTAGTTGGGCAAAGGATTGGTCCCAATCGGTCGCAAACAAGACGGCCGTCTCATTCACGGCCAGCCCCACAAAGCCATCCGCTGTTTCGATGAGCGTGGCGGCCGTCGGAACGGCTCCCCCATCGGCCCCCTGCACAAGATGCAAGAAGCGGGCGGACGCGCCAGCGGGGGCTTCCACCATAATGCGCTCCGTCATCGGTTCGTGCGTGGCCACCGTGTTCTCCACGCCATCGTTGGTGGGGTCCACCAGTTGCATCGTCGCCCCCGCAGGCAGGTAATTGGTGATAAATAGGTTCTGACCAGCGGCCGTGGTCATCTGCGCTTGCGTGCCTGTCACCGTGGCCGCTTGGGGCAATTGCCACCAGACCCGTTTGAAACGGCCGTCGGGCGCATCCGCTCGGTCATAGACCACCACCCAATCGGGTTGGAGCCAGACGAGGTCTCGGCTGGCATGAACCACATCGGTGGAGCCTTCGCTCTCGGAGTTGTAGAGATTGGTTGCATCGCCACCCGCATAAGTGAAGTCCGAATAGAAGCTGTTGCGGAGAGGGGCGGGGTCGGCCGTGGCCACATAGTTCCATTGCGAGCCGCGCCGCCACAAATCAATGCGCCAATCGGTGTCGTCGCGGTCCACGGGGCGGCTGTTTTCGATGGCCAGCGTGTTGCGGAACTCCGAACTGGCGATTCCTTCGGCGATATTGGCGTAACCAGTCCGCGCTTTGGTCAGCCACTCCCCATTGCGGTACATCTCAAAATGGTTGCCGTCCGCTTGTTGATGGTCTATCTGGTTCCAACTGAGCGAATAGGTGAGCCAAGTCGCTTGGGCGGACCAATCGGTGCGGCTGAAGAGGCGTTGCATCCCGTCGGCCGTGTAATGGGTGGGCATATTCGAGCGCGGGTCGGTGGGGGGCGCGGCCGTGGGGTCGAACATCATAAAATAGAGCATCGAAGAGCGGAAATAATCAGCTCCGCGCACCCGTTCGACAAGGTTTTGCGCCCCGCCGGGGGTGGTGTGCAGTTGAATCCAGCGCACGGTGTTCAAACGTTGGCCGTTGCCCACCCGTTCATCATAAAGAGCCAACGCCCCGAACGCATCGATGAAGTCGGGCAAGAGATAACGCTGGGCATCGCCATACCATGCGGGCTGAAACACCTGCAAACCGTTGTCGGGGTTTTCCACAGTGTCGGGGCTGATGGCGTGGAGGTAGGAAGTGACCAAATCGCCCCAGAAGGGATTGCCATCTAGCACCACGGCCGGGCCAAATTCGGCGGGATTGTCCCGCCCGGCCGTCCGCAGAGCCAGCAAAAACTGGAGCGCATAACTGGCGGTTTGGGGACTGTACTCAAATCCTTCGGGCAAAAGGCCGCCGCGCACGTCGGTGCGAGTCGCATCGTCGAAAAGGTAAAGCCATGCGCCCGTGGCGTTGGCCAAATAGCCTTGCAGTTCAGGGCTAGAGTCGGCCGTGTCCATGGCCAGCGACATCATGCCCAGATTGCGCATGTGCGCGGCAAAATAATTGTTGCCCGCCCAACGCACTTGCAAGCGATCGGCCGTTAAAATGGGGTCATTTAACACGCCGATGGGTTCGGGGTGGTGGTAGCCGCTGTTGATAATCTCATCGCCCCAGCGAGTGAAGACGGTATTGATGGTCGCTTTGTCCTCGGCCGTCAAACTGTCGTAAATCCAGTCCACAGTGAGGGGAAAACTCTCGCCGTGCCAACGCAAACGGTCGGAATCTTCGGTAAAAAAGATGGGATCGCGGAAGGGGGGATAGACGGCCGTTTCAGGGTCGCCGGGGCAGAAGTAATTTTGTTCGGTGGCGGGGCCAAGAGCCGCCGCATCCATAATGTGCATCAGCAGAGTGCGCGCCCTCTGGGCATAATCGGCCCGCGCCGTGGGGTCGGGGTCTATCAGCGACATGAAGGCGAAGAGTTGGGCGTAGGCTTCGGTGGGGTATTCAGTGTAGGCGCGTTGCCCGCAATCCTCGGCGGGGACGTGGCCGTCGTCCATGTCTTGTTTGGCGCGGTCAATAACGGGCAGGAGGCCGTCTACAAAGAGGGGATTGTCGGCCGTGGCCCAGCCGCGCAGGCGGGTGACATCGGCCGCTGTAATCCACAGGCGGGGGTGGGTGGTGGTGGGTGTAGAGGGGGCGAGGGTGGGAGCCAGAGAGGGGGAGGTAGTAGGAGAGGGAGAGGCAGAGAGGGGGGGAGTAAGATGAGGTGGGGGAGACAGAGGGTGTGGGAGTTTGGCTGGCAGGGGCGGGGGTGGCACCGCCGCAGGCTACGCTGACGAGCAAACTAAAGAGCAGGAGGAGCCAAAATTTGAGTTGTTTCATGGGTGTCACCTGAACGGGTTTTGGTTGTGGATGGGTGGGTTACGAATGGGCATGATAGGGGAGAACGGCCGTGAAAAGGTGACATTTTTTACCAAATGAGCGTGTTGAGGTGTTGTCCCCACCCACCAACACCCCTACAACGTACCCTCGCTGTGGGTGGTCTCCCGACCGCTCCACCCGCTTCCACTCACCAACACCCCCCCTCCCTCATATCGTGGGAACCTCACCCAAACAATACACAACAGGTAAGAATCCCCACGCCCGTGCGCTCTTTTTGGTGGCGCACAACGCTCCCAAACAGTTGCCCCCACGGGGCAACCCCCTATAAATTCCCCATCCCCTGCGGAAGTATCATCCCCCATCATGCCCAGCCTCCCGCACCATTTGCTTGTCCACGGCCGCTCCCCTTCCCACCGCCCACGCCACCACGCATGTGCCCGCTGGTCTTACCGCCACCGACTGGGCACAGATACGGAGCCAATTAGCCCTCGAAGCGATAGCCTCCTTAAATGAACAGGCCAAACTACCCCGACCGCCAGCGACCCCGACTGCCACCAATCAAGCGACACCCTTCTTTATAATAGGAAGCATCTTGCTCCTCTTCCTGCCATTAGCTTGCACTGGCTGGCCATACGGCGGCCGTGAACAACAAGACCTAGCAGGTCTTAAAGACCTGCTAGGTCTGCCCTGTATAAAAGAGCGCAACGGTTAGCCAAACGTTGCGCTCTTTTTGGGTTAACGATAAAGACCTTATTGGTTACTCAAACGGATAAACTCTTCCAGAGGTCAGTACCGTATAAAAAAGGTACGTACCATTTACCCAAAAGGTACGTACCTTTTGCCCAACAAGTACGTACTCTTTTGCTCAACAGGTACGTACCTTTTTGCAAAGAAGTCCGCACCTTTTTGGAACAACTCCGCAGGCGTTTTTAGAAGGAGCCATCCCCACCCACTCCCAATACCCCCGTAGGGCGGGGACGCAGAAACAGTTCACAAAAAAAAACAACACGGCCGTTCCGTGCCTCCTCGCCCTGCGCCCACAACCACCACGGGCAAGGAGGCGGCGAGACGGGTTTTTATGTTTTGCGTTAGCGTAATACGCCGCCTTCTCGCCCCTACGAAATCCCCCGCTGTGGATGGTCTCCCGACCGCTCCACCTGCTCCCACTCACCAACACCCCCATCCAAAACCTATAACTTCAGACAATCCCCCGACCCATTCACCCAACTGAAGCGGTCAGGAGACCGTCCAGAGCAATTTTTGGCCCCGCCAACCTCTTCATGCAGAGCCAAGCAATCTATTGCGCCTTGGCAAAGCAACCCCCTATAATCTCCGCTTGCCCCCATCGTCGTAACCCATTGCAAACTTTTATTCCCCTAACCCCTTTGCCATCCCATTTAAGGAGATACCCTAATGAAAGCGTTGCAATACCCTTTGGCGATTGCTTGTTTAGCGGCACTGCTCTTGGTGCTAACCACCGCCCTCCCCACCCCCACCGCCCATGCCACCGCTTCCGTGCCTGTTGGCCTCAGCCCAGCCGAGTGGACACAGATACAGAGCCAACTCCCCTCTTACGCCATCACCACATGGAGCCAGCAAGCCAAACTGACCGCCAGCGACGCGGCGGCCGAAGATCGCTTTGGCAATAGCGTGGCCGTCGCGGGGATACAGCCCTCATAGGCGCGTATGGAACCGATGATGGCGGCAGTTTTAGCGGCTCCGTCTACGTCTTCACCCGCACTGGCGGCGTATGGACTCAACAAGCTGAGCTAACCGCCAGCGACGCGGCGGCCGACCAATGGTTTGGCGCGGCCGTGGCCATGACCGATGACACGGCCGTCATTGGCGCATCTTTCGGCAATTCGGCTTATGTTTTCACCCGCACGGGGGGCGTGTGGAGCCAGCAAGCCAAACTTGTGCCCAGCGATGGGGTCGTGGGTGATAACTTTGGCGTTGCCGTGGCCATCGTGGGCGATAGGGTCATTGTTGGCGCAAATCAGGACGATGACAACGGCTTCAACAGCGGCTCCGCCTATGTGTTTACCCGCACAGCAGGCGTGTGGAGCGAGCAAACCAAGCTTATCGCCAGCGATGGCGTAATGCTGGCTAACTTTGGCCAGAGCGTGGGCTTGGCGGGAGACACGGCCGTCATTGGGGCTTATGGGGATGCCAGCGGCGGCTCAAACAGCGGCTCCGCCTATATTTTCACCCATAGCGGGGGCGTGTGGACCCAGCAAGCCAAGCTCATGCCCAGCGATGGGGTCTTGGGGGACAGGTTTGGCTATGCGGTGGCCATTGCGGGGGATACCGTCGTCAGCGGCGCTTTCCGCAGTCATGCGCCAGCCAGTGATAGCGGCTCCGCCTATGTTTTTACCCGCACGGCGGGCGTGTGGACCCAGCAAGCCAAGCTGGTGGCCAGCGATGGGGCGGACAATCATCAATTTGGCATTGGCGTGGCTCTGGTGGGAGATACGGCCATCATTGGCGCCAATGGCGATAGTCCCGGCGGGCTGGCCAGTGGCAGTGCCTACATTTTTACGCGCAGTGGCGGCACATGGACTCAACAGGCCAAGCTCGTGGCCAGCGATGCCGAGCCACTTGACCAGCTGGGCACGGCGCTGGCTCTCACGGGCGATACGGCCGTGGCGGGCGTACCGTTCAACGATGATGCAGGCAATTCCAGCGGTTCCGCCTATGTCTTTCGCATCTGCATTGCCTCGGCCAACAGCGGTTTGTGGAGCAATCCCGCCACATGGCTCGGTGGGGTTGTGCCCAGCAACCCTGCTTCGGCCTGTATCGAAACGGGGCACACTGTCACCTTAGACGGGAACACGGCCGTCAACAACGTGCGCATCAACCAAGGTGGCACGCTGGATTTGGCCAGCCACACCCTCTCGGCCGAAGGCAATGTCATCAATGATGGCACACTCCGCCAAAGCCGTGTCGTCAACAACGGCGCGGTTCACTTTTTGCATATCCAGAACGCCGCTCAAACAGTTACTCAATATCGTGGGGTCTGGCTGGATGCTTCGCTAAACGGGGGGAACAATTTGGGCAACACCACGGTCACTGTCCGCGAACTCAACAGCGGCCAGT
Source organism: Candidatus Hadersleviella danica (assembly GCA_016711405.1). Taxonomy (GTDB): domain Bacteria; phylum Chloroflexota; class Anaerolineae; order Promineifilales; family Promineifilaceae; genus Hadersleviella; species Hadersleviella danica. Next base: position 118,585 of record JADJSZ010000003.1, read on the forward strand.
ACTGCACCAACACGGCCGCCTCCTCCCCCGCCTACGCCCGTCGTTGCTTCGACATTACCCCCACCAACCAGCCCGCTACGGGGGTGATGGTGCGCTTGTACGGCCGAACGGCCGATGAACTCAATGGCATTGATGAAATGTGGCTGACTGTTTACCGCAACCTCCCCGCAGGGAGCGATACATGGGTGGAGCAGTTTACCAATGTTAGCAGTGGCAATGATGGCGGCGCATACAGCTTTGGCCAAGGGGAGGTCACGGGCTTTTCGCCCTTCTTGCTGGGGGAGGTGGATGTGATTCCCACGGCCGTGGCTCTCTCTGCTCTGGCTACCCATCAACCCGCACCTTTCCTTATGATAGGAACTGCTTTGTTACTTCTTTGGCTCACGAGTTTGCGCTGGCTGGCTCGGCCGCGTTAGCCATTGCCCATAGGCTGGGGTGTCGCGCATCTATGGACTAATCTCCTAATCTCCCAAATTTGCAGTCTCGGGTACAATCGGCGGAATTGGAGGCAATTATGCTGATTATTATGCCAAAGGGGCCATTTTCCCAACATTATGTGGTGGTCAACCGCGAGGAGCAGGTGCTGGCCGAGCTACGGCCGTTGCGGATGCGCGACAGTGCGGAGTTTGAGTTGCACGGCCGTGTTTACCGCTTGCACCACCCTGAACTCATGGCGGGGCCGCTGGTTCTGGAATCGGCCGAGGATTTTGGGCGAGGTGTTTAAGCCCACGCCCCTCTCGCGGTCGTTGCTTATCAGTTATGGGGGGCAAAACTATGAGTTGGAGCCAAAAGGGGTTGCTGGCCGTGCCGACCAATTGCGCCACAATGGCCAACTCATCGGCGAGATTCACCCCCAAACGATTACCAGCCGCAACCTTGTGCTAGAAACCATCCCCGGCCTGCCCGAGGAGTTGCTCATTTGCCTTGCGTGGTTGGCTATCTTGCGCTTGGGGCATAAGTGAGTGGGAATTACGAAGTACGAAGTACGAAATTGCTCGAGGATATTGCTCGAGGGATATCGTACTTCGTCCTTCGTCCTTTCTCCCTTTACTCCCCCACTTTTCCTCTCTGCCACTGGTGGTAGGCGATATAGGCAATGCCGCTGAGGGCCATGGCCACGGCCGAGAGCAAGAGGGCGTTGAAGCCCAAGTAATGAAAGGCGGGCACGGCCGTTCCCCCACCCACCAAAAATCCTGCCAAAAGCGAGAGCAACACCCACAACCGCCATGTCGGGAGGGGCTGGCGGTAGCGCAAAAACTGCCCCACCATAATGCCCAAATCAGTGACGATGCCTGTCATGTGGCTGGTGCGCACCACTGCGCCGCTGTAGCTGGTGGCCATCCCATTTTGCAAGCCACAAGCCAAGGCCAACATGTATTCGGCGCGGCGCAACCCTTGCCCCAAAAAGTAGATGGCGGCAAACAGAGCCAGCGATTGGAGCAAGAGGGTGACACCATAGCGACGGCCGAAACGCAGGTGGCTATCCCCAATAATTAACCCCGAAAGCACCGAACCAAGAAAGAAAAAGAGGATGATGTTGCCCGTCTTGAACAACTCATCCCAATTGTTTTGGGCGGCGGCGATGCCCAGATTAGAAATTGTGCCCGTCAGGTGGCTGACTGCTTGGTGGAGCAAACTGAGGATGCCCAACGCATTGACAAACCCCGCATTGACCGCCAATAGAAAGCCGCCCCAGAGGACGAAGTTGAAGTGGGGGAATTTGGTCATGGGAGCGGGGGAGCAGCAGGGAAGCAGAGGAGCAGAGGGGCAGAGGAGAGTAAGTGATTGAAGGACTGAGAGACTGAGTGACTGAGCGGCTTTTAACTCAGCACTCAGCACTCAGCACTCTTTACTCCCCCCGTTCGGCCGAGGCGAGTTTGATGCACAGGGCGACGATTTCCATCGCTTGGATGACTTCGGCGACGGGCGGCCGTGTGGGGGCAAGGCGGATGTTGCGGTTGTGAGGATCACGGCCGTGGGGATACGTCGCCCCAGCGGGGGTGAGCGACACCCCAGCCTCGTTGGCTAGTTGCACCACTCGGTCGGCAATGGGCAAAGCGGTATCTAAGCTGATGAAGTAGCCACCTTGGGGGTTTGTCCAACTGGCCAAGCCTGTGCCGCCCAGTTCTTGGTCGAGCACCTCTTGCACGGCCGAAAACTTGGGCGCAATCAGCCGGGCATGGTCGGCCATCAGCCCCGCCAGCCCGCCGGGGTAGCTGGTAATGAACTTCCAGTGGCGGTATTGCTCCACTTTGTTGGGGCCAATCGTTTGCATCCCATACAATTTGCCCAAATAGGCCAAATTGGCCTCGCTGGTGGCCAAAAAGCCCACCCCACCGCTGGCAAAAGTAATTTTGGAGGTGGAGCCAAACAGATAAACGCGGTCGGGGTAGCCCGCCTCGGCGCATGCGGTGAGCAGGTTGAGCGGGGTGGCGGGGGTGTCGGTCAGGTGGTGGACGCAGTAGGCATCGTCGGCCAAGATGGTGAAATCGGGCGCGGCCGTTTTAAGATTGGCCAGCCGGCGCACGTTTTCATCCGAAATGGTGTCGCCCGTGGGGTTGCTGTAGGTGGGCACAAAGAAGATGCCCTTAATGCTGGGGTCACTGGCCGCCAAGGCTTCCACAGCATCCATCGTTCACCCCCGTGGGGGGTCATGTCCACAGGAACCATCTCGTAGCCGATGGCCTCTAGCAAGCTGAAATGGCGGTCGTAGCCGGGAATGGTGACGATGATTTTGGGGGATTGTTCGCTCCACGGCCGTTCACTGCCCTTCAACCCGCGCACCATGCCCCACATCAGCACCATGCTCATCAGTTCCAAGCTGGCGTTGTTGCCGACCAGCATTTGGCTGGGCTTGGCTCCCAGCACTTGGGCGAATAGCTCTCGCGCTTCGGGCAGGCCAAAGATGCCGCCGGGGTAGTTGCGAATGTCTATGCCGCTGGGGGTGGTCGTGTCGTGCTCGCCCAAAATGGTGAGCAGTTTGTTGGAAAGGTCGAAATCGGCGTTGCTGGGTTGCCCCCGTTGCATGTTCAGTTTAAGGCCGAGCGCTTGCACGGCCGCGTAGCGTTCACGAAGTTCTGTCAGATTGCTCATAATTGGTTATTCGTTATTCGTTAGTGGTTATTGGGCGGAAGGCCAGCGAGCAGTTTACCAAATTCGGCCGTGGGTTGCACTTTGTCAAGATAGCTGATTTTAGCAGGCGGCCGTTGGGCAATTGCGCTTAAACACACAAAAAAGCGCCCAGAGGATTGCTCTGGGCGCACCAACCACTAGCTACTAACTACTAGCCACTGCCCTACTCTTCTCGATTGGCGGAGGCGATAAAGGTGTGCCCCGCAAAACCGCCACTCATGGCAAACGTGCCCGTCAGCCACACCCGGCGCAAGGTCATAAATGATTCGATGGATTCGTGTTCCTCGGGGGCCAACGGCCGCACCGAGAAATAGCCCGCAAAAAAGGATTCAGATAGCTCGACGGGGCGGTTGAGCAGTTCGGTGTTCAGCAAAAAGACGGCGATGTCGTAGGCGAACCAGCCGTAGCCACACAGGTCAAAGTTGATGAAGCTCAACTCTTGCCGTTGGTTGACAAAGGTGTTGGCAGTGTGGAAATCACCGCCGATGGTTCCCCACACTTCGGGGGCTTTGTCGTTGCCCAGCAAGGACAAAATCTGTTCCCGCGCATCATCGGCCGAGGCCATGAGCAAATCGAAATCGGCCGCGCGTTTGTCGCTCCAATTGCGCTTCACCCGTTCCACCGAGCGGTCTATCAACTGCTCAAAATCCCACGGTTGGCGCAGATAATCGGTGTTAAAGTCGGCCGAATCGAGGTGAATTTCGGCCATAGCCTGCCCCATGCGAAAATAAAGCCCCGCTTGGTTGATGGGCATTTCGGTGCCTTCGACATAGCTGAACATGCCGTAATAGCGTGGCCCTTCGGGGGCATCAATCAGCCCGATATAGCCGCCATCGGTGCGGGCAATGGGGTGGGCGACGCGATGGCCACGGCCGTGCAAATAGTTCAACCATGCCATCTCGTACTCATAATCATCACGGGTGCGGTGTAAATCACGGCCGAGTTGGTAAACCCGCGCCACATAACTCTTCTGGCCATCCACGCGCACTTGGTAATGGTCATTGTCCTGCGAACGAAGCATTTTGGTGAAGAGCTTGCACGTGGCATCGCCACCCAAGTCGTACTCTTCCATTAGTAATTCGGCTAAAGATTCGGCGGCCACAAAAGACCGTTCAATGCGTACTTGTTTCATAATCCACCTGTGTGAAGATAGAGGAGAGAGAAGAGGGAAGAGAGAAGAGTGGCCAGTCTTAACTTTTCACTTTTTGCTTCTCAATTTTACTGGAACACATGAGGTTTGCCTCATAGGAACTATCTCTACACTCTATCTCAGCTTGGCAAATTCGGCAATGGAAGTGCGCCAGCCATCGTCGTTTTGGCCGGGGATGAAGGGCATGTAATAGCTCAGGCGGTCGAGAAGGTTGCCGTAGCGTTCGTGGATGAGGTGGGGAAGTTGCGCCCATGTGCCTGTCAGGGCCATTTCGGCCAGCATTTCATCGCTGATAACGGCCGGCATCGCGCCCCATTCCCCCCGCCGCGCCATTTTGCTCAGGGTAAAGGCAGTTTCCGTCCAGCCGTGCATCTCGGCCACCACCCGATAAGCGGGGGTGCTGAGGTAGAACGAAATTTGCTGGCGTACAAATTGCTCGTGTTCGGCCGCAGGGCGCACATCATCGGTGGGAATGACAAAGATGCCTGTGTTGAGGGTTAGGTCGGCGCGAGTACGGCCGCTGGTGGCCAACCCCGCCTCAATGTGGGGCAAAGCAAATTCGCGTAGGTAGCGAGTGGTGTGCAGGGCGTGTAGGTGAACGCCATCGGCCGCTTTGCCCGCCAAGGCGAGCATCATCTCATTTACGGCCGAGATGTAGATGGGCGGCCGGGCAAACCCGAGCGGCCCCGTGCTAAAAAACGGGGTCATCAAATCGAGTTGGAAGAACTCCCCTTCGTATTTGAGCGGCGTGCCCTGCTCCCAACAATCCCAAATGGCGTGAATCGCTTCGATGGTTTCGCGTAGTTTCTGGACGGGTTTGGCCCACGCCACCCCGAGGCGGCGTTCGTTATGAGCCTTCACTTGGGTTCCCAGCCCCAACACAAAACGGCCGCCGCTGTACCGCGCCAAATCCCACGCCAAATGGGCCAAAATGGTGGGGGTGCGCGGAAAGGCCACGGCGATGGCCGTGCCCAAGGTGACGCGCTGGCTGTGTTCGGCCGCGATGGCCAAGGGCAAAAAGGGGTCACTGCGCGTCTCGGAAGTCCAAACGCCATCAAAACCGATGGCCTCGGCCGCCTGTGTAAAAGCGGCCATATCGCCTAAGTTGGGAAAGAGGAGGGAGGTGTCGAATTTCATGGAATGCGGAATGGGGAATGGGGAATGCGGAATGAAAGCTGACTAGCTGACCTGCTGACTAGCTGACCTGCTGACTAGCTTCTCACTTTCTTCCCACAAGCGGCGGGCGAGGGCTTCGTCGTAGGCGAGGTCGGAGGCGCGTTTGGGTTGGTTGTCGTCGAAGTATTGGCCTGTGGTGGTGACCAGTTCGGGGGCGGTGGCGAGGTGGATGGAGGTTTCGGCGCCTTTGGCTTCGGAGCGGAGGAACGGCCGTACAAGGCGTATGATGAGCGACAGCCCACGATTGTTGCGGCCGAATTGCGTCCCGACCACGCCGGGATGCAGGGAGTTGGCCGTTACACCTGTGCCAGCCAGTCGCCGTGCCAATTCATTGGTGAAGAGCACATTGGCCAGTTTCGATTGGGCATACGCCTTGAAGGCGGCATACCCTTGGCGCAATTGCAAATCATCAAAATTGATTTGGCCACTGTAGTGCGCCCCCGAAGCGACGTTGATGATGCGGGCGGGGGCACTGGCCAGCAAAAGGGGAAGCAGTTCTTGGGTGAGCAAGAAATAGCCAAGATGGTTGAGGGCAAAGGTCAGTTCTAGCCCATCGGCCGATTCTTGGCGGGTGGTGAAGATGGCTCCTGCGTTGTTGACCAACACATCGAGCCGGCTGTAGCGTTGCTTGAATTCGGCCGCAACTCGCCGAATTTCGGCCTGTACGGATAAATCGGCCAAGAGCAAATCCACTTGCTGGTTGCCGCTTTGGGCGATGATTTCTTGTTGTGCCGCACGGCCGCGCTTCGCACTGCGGCAAATCATGACGACATGCGCCCCTTTTTGGGCTAATCCAAGGGCGGTGGCACGGCCGATGCCCGCGTTTGCGCCTGTGACGAGACAAAGTTTGTTGTTCATAGTGAGTAGTGGCTAGTGGCTAGTGGCTGGTGGTTAGTGTCTCCTCTGCCCCTCTGCACCCTCAGCTCCTCTGCCCCTACTCCTTTCCCACATATTGAATCGTATCCCCAATGCGCACGGAGCCTGTGCGCAGAACGCGGGCGTAGGCACGCGCCCAGCCGGGTTCGAGGGTGGGGGAAACGCGGGGGAAGCGATTTTCTTTAAAAGCGGCTTGGATTTTGGAGCAGGGCACGGCGTAGTTGGTGATTTCCAGAATGACTTCCTCGCCGATTTGGAAGCGTGCGCCCGGTTGCACATCGCGCCAATCTAGCCCTGCCACGGTGAGGTTTTCGCCGATAGCGCCGGGGTAAATGGGATGGCCTTCGGCTTGCAGGGCGAGGATGAGGTCGAGCGAGTAGAGGCAGACGGCACGGTCGGGGCCGCCGTGGTGCTTCAGGTCGTTTTGGCGGTCGCCGACGAAACCCGTGGGGGTGAGTTCGGCCGTGGCCAGCGGCCGTTTGGGCACGCCTCCATCGGAAACTGATTTGGAAGACATGGCGGCAAAAAAATGAGTTTCCTCGTCATTGGTTGGGGTAAATGGTGGCTTTGATTTGGAAGACCACTGGGCTTGTAGCAAAAAATCATCATTGGAACAGCTACAATTTCTCCACTTCGGTTGAACTGAGAATGGCAAAGGTGGCGGTGGCACTGCCAATGAGCGTTTGTTCTTGATAGACGCGCCCTTGTACAACCATCGTACGTGAACCGTGGTGAATAATGTCCGCTTCGGCGCGAATCAGGCCGAGGCGGGCAGGGCCGTGATAGCGGTAATGCAAATCTTGGGTGACGACACGGCCGCCTTCCCCCAGCCGCAAAATGGCGGCCATGCCACAAGCGGTATCCACCAGTGCATAGGGCACGCCGCCGTGGGCGATGCCGAGTTGGTTGAGCAGGTGGGGGCGCACCTCGAGGGTGGTGACGGCACGGCCGTCTTCCACCGCAAACGATAGACCGAGCAAGCGGGTAAATGGGCTTTGGTGGTGGGGCTTGCTGGTTGCTGAGGGCTTGCAGAGCGGCCGTGGCCACCGTGGCCGTCTCAAATGTCAGCGTATCAACCAAAGCATGTAGGCGGGCGTTGATGTCTTCGATCATAGTGGGTAGTGGGTAGTGAGTAGAGTAGTGAGTAGTGGGGAACTATTCACTACTCTTACCCTCAGGTAGAGGATTCCTTTATGTAAGAGAGGGATTTTTAGTTGGCGGAACAACCGCGTTCCCCTCTATCTCTATCTCCCTCCTCTATCTCAATGGTATGGCGCGCACTTCGGCGAGGTTTAGGATATCGTGCAGGTAGGTTTGGCGGAGGAGTTCGGGGGATGAATTCATCGAATTTGGCTAGTTGCGGGGCTGTTTCATCGGGGGGGAGCAGGGTTTCGGCTGTGTGGGCGGGGTGGTGGATGAGGTCGTGCAGGGCGGGCAACAGGTCGTAGGCACGGCCGTCGAAACTCACTTCTAGTGTATACGGGTTGGCTTGCGCTTCCAACTGCCAGCCCGCTTCGGGGCCGTGGGTGGCCAGCAGGCGGGCCAATGTTTCCAGCCCGGCCGTGCCCAGCCACGGACAGAGCAGGTAACGGCCGCCGCCCAAGGGCGACACATACGGCCGCTCTAAATCGGGCATGGCCTGCCAAAAGAGGTCGCGGGCGGCCGACAACGCATCGGCCGCCGCTGGTTGTAGATAGGCATAAGGTGGGACTGCTTCTTGGGCTAACAATTCGCCCATCTTTTGCACCACACGGCCGTGAACGGCCGCGCCACCCCCCTGCCACGCCGAGGGGGCACGCCCCCCCACCTGTTGCACAAACACAATTTGTTGCGCCTCCTGAATCTCCTCCACCAGCCATGTGCGCCCCGCCAGCGCAAACCGCTCCCCCACGGCGGGCGGCTTGATGATGCGGCCGACTTCCCCCTCTTTGCCGCGCACCACAAACTCCTCTTGCTCCTGAAACACGGCGTAAAAGCGGTATTGGCGGGCTATCTTTTCGCCCGCCAAGCCCACAATGAGGCCGCCCGTGGGCAACTTTTCGATGTGGTCGAGAGCGAGCAAGTGGCGCAAGAGGAGCCGATACTCGTCGAGGGTGATGTGGGCGAAGGGGGGCAGGCGCAAAACCCGTTGGGCGAGTTGGGCGGCCGTCAGTTCGCCCGAGGCCACCAATTCGCTCATGGTTTGGTGGTAGAGCAGGCTGAACGGGTAGCGGCGCGGCGGGATGGGTTCAATCCATTTTTCCTCGAGGTAGAGCTGGATAATGGCCACGGCGCGGAGCAATTCCCACGGGATTTTTTTGTACCATTCGTGCTGGGGCACGGCCGCATCGGCCGCCAAAAAGAGCCACATTTCGGGCGGTGTGCCGCGCCGCCCCGCCCGGCCGAGCCTCTGCAAAAAGCTGGCCACCGAATAGGGCGCACCCAGTTGAATGACCCGCTCCAACTGCCCCAAATCGATGCCCAACTCGAGCGTGACCGTGGCGGCCGTGATGGCGGGCTGGTGTTCCGAGCGCATGGCGCGTTCGGCCGCCTCACGCAGGGGGGTGGCGATGCTCCCGTGGTGAACGTGGTAAATATCGGGCCAGCCGCGCCGCTGGGCCATCTCGCGCAACAGGGAAATGCACGTTTCGACCCCGCCGCGACTGTTGGCAAAGATGAGCGTTTTGGGGCGTTCGTGGGCGGCCGTGAACAGCGTCGGGGCGTAGGTGGGGTCGGGCGTGGGGTTTTGGGGGTGCGCTTTGGGGGCGGGGTACTGCTCGAGGGTGAGGCGCAAACGGCCGCTTTTGGGGCTGGCCACTGTTTGCACCTTGGCGCGTTCATCGCCGCCCACCAGCCATTGCTCCGCTTGGGCATAATCGCCCAAGGTGGCCGAAAGGCCAATGCGGCGCGGCCGAATGGTGGGGATGAGCCGCTCGAGGCGGGCGAGTTGGCACAAAATTTGGCGGCCACGGTCGGCCGCCATGAACAGATGCACCTCATCAATGACCACATAGCGCAAATCGGCGAACAAGCGGCCGAGTTGGGCGCGGTGGTTGATGAGCAAACTTTCCAGCGATTCGGGGGTGATTTGCAAGATGCCGCTGGGGTTTTGCAACATCTTTTTTTTGCGATGGGCGGCAATATCCCCATGCCATGCCCACAATGGGATTTCCGCTTCGGCCAGCAACCCCTCGAGCCTGTAAAACTGGTCGTTGATGAGCGCTTTGGTGGGGCCGATGTAAAGCACGGCGATGGAAGTCGGCGGCCGTTGGTCTAAATCGGTCAGGATGGGCAAAAAAGCGGCTTCGGTTTTGCCCGAGGCCGTGCCAGCGGCGAGGAGGAGATGGTCGGCCGTGTCGAACAGCACCCCGCAGGCCAACACCTGAATCTCGCGCAGTTCCGTCCACTGGTGGCGGTAAATATACTCTTGCAGGAAGGGGGCTAACCGATAAAAGGGGTTGTCGCTCAGGATGGTTTCATTGAGTTGAGGTTTCAGGAGGATTTTAATTGATTAAAGAGAAATTCCCCAAATTTTTATCCCTTTCATTTTAATGGAGATGAAACACACCCTATCACTTACAACTCAAACTCCGCAAAAGGGTCAGGCTCGGCCGTGGGCAATTCGTCGGGGTCGGTGGTGGGCTGGGTGGGGGCAAAGGTGGGGCTACCGAGCAAATCGGCCAAGCTGGTGGTGGGGTTTTGGCGCAGGAGGTTGAGCAGGTTGATGAAATCGCGCACCACTTCGCGGGGGGTGAGCAGTTCATCTGTGCCCAAGCGGTTGAGGATGGATTGCATGAAGGCTTGCAAGTCGGCCGTTTGCAGGGCGGGGTCATGCCCCGTGTGCGCCACATACACGGCCAAGATGCGGGTCAGGAGCAGGTAAATCTCGGTGTGGTCTAGCACGGCCAAGCGAATGACTGGCCCCGAAACATCGCGCAACCCTTGCTGGGCAAAGCGGCCGATGGCCAGCCGGGTCTGTAACGCCTCGTAGCTGAACAAGCCCCGGCGCGTGTCTTCCACAAATTGGGGTGTGCCCCCCATGAAGATGGCCAGATGTTGCGCCTTGCCCTGCATGGTGTCGTTGAACATGGTCAACAGCTTTTCGTAGTTGTTTTGGCGGGAGATGGTGTGCGAGATTTTGTAGAGGTTGACCGCCTCATCCACCAAGGCGACCAGCCCGCCGTAGCCAATGGTGGCCACAAAATGGGCGAACAGCTTGAGGTAGTCGTACCAATCGCTATCGCTGATGATGACCCGCACGCCGAGGGCGGTGCGGGCTTCGGTTTTGGTGGTGAATTCGCCGCGCAACCAACGCAGGGCGGCATCTTTGCGGGTTTCGTCGTGGTGGAGATGGCCTTGCCAGTAGGTGGCCAGCACTTGGGCGTAGTCAAAGCCGTGGATCATGCCTTCCATTTGGTTGATGGTGGCGTAGATTTGGCTTTCGACGGCTTGGTGGAAGGCGGGTGAGTCGGCCGTCAGCCCCCCATTGTTGGCCATGATTTCGCTTTGGATGTTGGAAATCCACCGCTCTAAAATGGCAGGCAACGCGCCCCCATCGGGGCGAGCCTTGGTGGAAAGGTTGTGCATCAGTTCGCGGTACGTGGCCAGCCCTTCGCTGTGGGTGCCCGTCAGCCGCCTGTCGGGGGATAAATCGGCATCGGCCACGACGTAGTGGCGTTCCATGGCTTGGTTGCGGAGCAGTTGCAGGAGGAATGTTTTGCCAGAGCCGTAACGGCCGACGATAAACCGAAAGGCGGAACCCCCTTGGCGGATGTTTTCTAAATCCCCCATCAACGCCTCAATCTCTTCTTTGCGGCCGACATTAACATATTCTAGCCCGACGCGGGGCACAACCCCTGCGCCCAAGGAGTTGAGGATGGCGGTGGATAAACGGCGGGGGATGCGGGGGGTGGTCATAGGGAGAGGGGGAGAGAGGGAGCAGAGAGGGGGGAGAGGGAGAGAGAGAGAGAGGAAGAGGAAGTGACTGAAAGTGCTGAGAGACTGACTAGGTGACTAGCTGAAATGCTGACAGATCGTTTGCAGAGGTGCGCGGTAGCTTTCGTCTACGAGTTGGGGGGTGGGGGTTAACTCTAGCACTATATCACCAATGCTGTCTTGGGCAAGTTCGTTGAGCGAATCGAGGAGGAGGGCGGGCATGATGTTGTGTTGGCTGGCAATGTGGCGCAGGAGGGTGTCGGTAAGTTGTTGGTCGAGCACGGCCGTTAACACGGCCACATGGGCGGCCGTAAGTTGGGCGGCGAACGCTTGCCACTCGTCATCCAACCCCTCGAGGTGGGGAGTGCGGCCGTTGGCTGGCGCGGCGGGCTGGGGTTCTGGCTCTGGTTCGGGGTCGGGGTCGGCCGCCAGATTGAGCAATTGGAAGACTTGGTTGGTCTCCTTGAGGAGTTGTTTGGTGCGTGCCAAATCAATTTGCACTTGGGGCTTGGGCGGGGGCGGGAAGAGCATCTCGCGCTGGGCGGCCATGCTCTGGCGCACCACAGCCAGTAAATCATCGGGCAAACTGATTTGTAAACGGCCCCGAAACCCCTTGGCAGCCCGTAACTCGTTCTCGATCGCCTTGACCACCTGAGTAACCACCTTTCGCAAGGGCTGGGATTCGGTGTAGCGGGGCAATTCGGGCACGGCAATGACCACAGACCAGCGGTTGTTGGGTGGCTGGTAGCAGTTTTCGACAGTAAACGTTCCGCCCAAGCGGGTGGGGTGAGCGGTGAGCAAGGTTTGGCGGGTGCGCTGGTGGTAATGGGTGTTCACGGCCGTGAACACCGCAGGGATGGCTTGCTCGAGCAAAAGCCGATTTTCGCTCGTTAAAAATTGGCTCTTGGCCAAATCATAATCCAACAAGGGGGCAATAAAACCAAATGACCACGGCAAGGGGGATTCGCCGTGGCGATAGGGCAAGTAGCGCCAATCGGCCAATCGCTCAAACACAAAAGAATGGGCAGGCAGTTGTTCCAGCAGGGGCAAGATGGGTTGCTGGTGCAATTGCGCCCAACTGAGGAGCCAGCTAACCAAGTGCAACTCGAGGAGTGGATTGGTGGTGGCGTAGTGGGCGATGAGTGCTTGGAGTTGGCGCAAGGTATCGGCCGTGCCCGCTGTGCCCACGCCGTGGATGAGTTCGAGGGCGTGGATGAAGACGTAAGCGGCCGAGGTGGGCAAATAATTCCCCCGGCGCACCTCTGACCGCCAATAAAAGTACCAGCGCAGTTGGGCGAGGTTCAGGTAGCGGTACAAACGCTCTTCATCGGAGCACGGCTCGGGGGGGACGGCCGGCTCCACATGCTTGGCCAAAAGCTCCGCTTGTTTGGCAAAGGGCACATGGGCACTGCGAAAAAAGGATTGTTGGACAAGGGTGTTGAGGAGGTTGTGGGCAGGCACGTTGGGTAAAGTAATGGCTGGGCGGGGCGGGATGGGAGCCGCCTTGCTGGTTAATTTTTGGGTGTTGGGTGGCGGACTGAGGTCGTATTCGGCCACGGCCGAGGTTGCTTCAGGCAATGTGGTCGCGGCCACCTCCGCTTCAATCAAAGCCATAGCCGCCTCATCCAACGCTTTGACCTTGAGCCGCGCCCGCTGGTTGAGGCGCTGGCGCAGGCTGTTTTCGGTGTGCTTGAAGACATTCGTCACCCACTCCCGTGCCTCGCTCTGGCTGTCATAGGGCAAAGCGAAGATTTCTATTTTTTGGCTATTGGGATAGAGGGCGTTGAGGAAGGGGGTGCGCTGGATGATGACGGGATGAGACGGCCGATGCCTCTCCCAAAAGGGCTGGCCTGAACGGCGCAGATGGCGGTCGAGGGCAGAAAAGATGCGGCGGTGTAATTCGTCCGCTACCTCTTCTTGTCCCATCTGGTAGAGGGTGCTTTTTTCCAGCTTGTAATCGGAGAGGAGTTGCCACACGCGGGCGGGTAATTGGGCCAAGGGGCGGCCGACCCACGGGTGTAAAAGCAAGGCGGGCGGGATGGGTGGACGGCCGAGGGGCCACGTCATCGCTTCGTAAACGGCCAAGGGATTGTCCGTTTTTACCTCATACACGGCCGCATAATCCACTAGCCAAGTGGGCAAGCTGTTGTTCAGTTGGGGGAAATTGGCGCGATATGTTTGCCAGACGCGATTCAGGCGGCGGTAGCCTTCGGCCGCGTTCGGCACGTCTACTTGGTTTATCAGCTCATACAGGTATAGAAAAATGTAGGTGAGGTCGGTGGGGAGGGGGTTGCCCTTGTTGAATTCGGCTCGCCAGTAGCGATACCACTGGCCTTGGGGACGGTCGAGATCCAAATAGGTGGGAAAATTGATTGCCTCAAAGGGCACAAACGAAGCGGGGTGGGCTTCTGTGGCCAAAAAACGAACAGCTCCTTGCTGAAAATCAAACATAGCCGTGGCCCATTCGGGGTTCTTTTCGCCGCGTAGCCGCTGAATGCGGTTTAGGTAGGCAACTTGGCTATCCAGATTTCTCTTGGCAATGGTGTAAAGAACATAAAAAATGCCCGCCAGCAGGGTCAGGCAAAAAAGGGTGAGGGCGAGGTACGGCCGCGACCCATACAGGTAAACGAGGCCGTAAAGACCACCACCTATTAAAATAATCCGTAACAGGGAGCGCATGATCCAAAGCCCTGTGGGCGACGAGGTTAACGAGGCCCACACCGCCTATTTTGCCCTAATTTGGAGTGGCATCCAACAGTTCAATGGGGCGGGTGATTTTCTCCATGCCGCGCAGGGCACGGATGACATTTTGGAGAGCTTCGTCTTGTGTTTGGCTCAAAGTGCCCGCTTGTTTAATGACACGGGCATAGTGGTAAATGGCTTTGATGGGGGTTTGTAGCTCTTGCCTCATCTGGTCGCCATAGTCGGCGAGGGGGGCGTGAACGGCCGTCAACACCTCTTGCCCATCGCGGTGCAAGACGAGAATACGGCCGCCGTGGTTGGGGATATGAGCCAAGGTGTACTCCCAGCTATCTGCTTCGTTGAGTACGGCCGTGCCCCGTTGGGTCACGCCCTCCGTCTCCTTGGTCAAAATCTGGTTAATGGTCGGGTTTTTAATAATTTGGGTGGCCAAATGTCCCAATCCTGCTGGTTCATCAGCAACAAACGGTCTTCGCGGTCAATGAGAATGACGGGGCTACCGCTGTATTCGAGTGTCGCTTCGAGTTGTTTTTGGCGGGCTTCAGCCTGCTCATACAGGCGGGCATTGCTAATGGCAATGGCCACGGCCGAGGCAATCGAACGCGCCCGCTCCACATCCCGCTCATCAAACTTGCCGTTGAGCTTGTTGATGAGTTGCATCGCCCCAATGACTTTGTCGTGGAAGACGAGCGGCACACAGAGCAAGGAGTGGGTGGTGAAACCCGTTTCCATGTCTACGGCTTTGTAATGGAGGGGATGCTCGTCTACTTCGTTGGTGTAAATCCATTTGCCTGTGCGAATGACATGCCCCACAAACCCCTTGCCCACGGGCACTTCGAGGCGGGAGAGAATGTCTTCGTCGGCCGTGCCGATGTTGGTTAGGACTCGCGTCGTCTGCTTTTTCTCATCGTATAGCCATAGAGAGGCGGCGTGAACTTGCCAGCTATCATGCACCTGCTTGATGGTTAGTTGCACCACATCGCGCATGTCGAGGTGGGAAGTAATCGTTTGGGTGATTTGGTTGATGGTCTTTAGCTCGTCCATCCCAATGGTCAACGCTTTGTCGGTGGCCTGAAAGACGCGGGAGTTCTCGAGGGCGATGGCGGCGTAATCGGCTAAGACGGTGAGGAGGAATTCGTGTCGTTCGGTAAACGGCCGTGGGGCGCGTAAATTGCTCACACTGAGCACCCCCATAATGACCCCCCGCACACTGAGCGGCACATATAAAACCGCCCGCGCCAAAAAGCCCGTTTGGATTTTAATGCCCCCCCCTGAAAAGGCCATTTTGCGGATGGGATGCCCCTCGCGCAACACTTCCACGGCAATTGAATCTTTCTTTTCCAGATTAACGGGCAACAATTTTTTGTCGTGCCCTTTTTTGGCAAAAGCGCGTAGCTCGTTGTTCTCCCTGTCATGCACCCAAATGGTGCTTTCCTCGGAATTGGTCAGGTAGATGGCCGCATCCAGCACCCGCTCAATAACCTTGTTCACATCTAGCAACGAGGCGACGGCCTTGCCAATGCTGAAAAGGGTGTTCGTTTCGTTTACCAAACGGGCAATGTCTGTCTTGAGCCGGCGCACATCTTCCGCCAACCGTTCGCTGTTGCCAAAACGTTGCTTCTCTTGGTCTAGTACCTTGTTGATGGTCTCGATGACCTCATCCACGGTAAAAGGCTTGACCAAATAGTCACGGATGCCCAAGCGAAACGCTTCAATTGCGTCTTTCTCGGAGCCGTAGCCTGTCATTAAAATAACGGGGGTGGGGATGGATTCGCGGGCGAGGGCGTGGAGCACGTCGAGGCCGTTCATTTCGGGCAGATTGAGGTCGAGCATGACCAAATCCGGCCGTTCCGAGCGAATCATTTTCAAACCAATCGCGCCATCTGGGGCGGAAATGGCCTCGAACCCAAAGGTGGGTAGCACTTGCTTAGTCAAGTGCCGCACGATTTCTTTGCTATCATCAATGACGAGAATGCGTTGGCCATCCATAAATGTGACTCGGATTTAGCGTTAAAGTGACGCATCCCAACGGGCGGCGACGGTGTAGCGGAGTTTTGATTTGGCAGAGTGTGGCAGGGGCACGTTAGCCCATTGTTTATAACCCTTTTCGCCAAAATCGCAGTAAACTGCGATACATTTGCAAGGCAGGGCAAAGGCATCAACCCGATTATAGCATAGGGGCGTAATCAATCGTAACGAGTACTATTTATTTGCGTTTCTTTCACAAATTTTAGGGCATGAGCAATTATCAATGGGTGTGTTTCATTTCAGTAGGGGCAACCCTTGTGGTTGCCCTAGCTGTTGGTTTAACCGAGATTTGGGGTAGGCATATTTATCCCTGAAGAGGGACAAGACCTACCCCTACTCTTCTGTTCATTGCTCATTGCTCATTCAGCAAGCGGTACGCCTGCTTTGGCGAATTTGGCTTCGATTTCGTATTTGGTTTGGTTAAACCCTTCTTGGAGGTGGGGGAAGGCGAACCAGACGAGGCCGAGGCCAAAGAGCAAGCCTGTGACAAGGCGCATCCACCAATTGAAGGAGCCGAAGGCATCGCCGTAGTAGAAGAGGGGTTGGAAGGCGTTGTTGGTTAGGTCGGCCAGCCATGTGTTGTGGTAGCGGAAGCCTGCTTCAAGGCCGTACAGGTCGCTAATCATGTGAGTGAGGCCATCTATGCCCATCGGGACGCAAAAGAGGATGAAGCCCCAGAGGGGGAGCGGCCGTTTAAGCCACGGCCGTACCCAGCCATACACCAAGCCAAACAAAAAGATGGCTCCATACATGGAAACCATGCGGTCTGACCATGCCACTTTCCAGCCCATATCGGCCGTGCCCACAAATTGGCGCAAAATGAGCGGATTGGCCACATTTTGCCAGACCAACGCCACCTCTTCTAAGGAATACATGGGTTGACGGCCGAAAATAAAATAAGAACGTTGCGGCATTTGGTGGCACAGACCCATGTAAATGGTATAGATAACTTTGGCGGGCCATTCCCAACCCAAACGCATGAATATCGGGGCCAGCCACGGCAAGCCGACCAACACCCCCATGAAGGTGTTGACCACCGTGAGCCAACGAGTGGCTAATTTGTACATGAACCGGTTCGCTCGCCGAGCCGTTTGTTTACTGCGGTCAACTGTTTCGGTTGTCATTTGTTGTTTGTCCTTGGGTTTTGGGTCATTGGTCATTTGTTTACAAGTGCTACATTTGTTCATTGTTCATTGCTCACTGCTCATTGGCCGTAATTCCCGCTTGGATTTGCTGGTTTTCGGCCGACCAACTGCTTTTGATGTAGGCCAGTACGGCCCAAATTTCTTCATCGGTCAAAATCGCTTCGTAGGCGGGCATACCGCTTAAAGTGCGCGATTCGGGGGGGAGGGCGGCCGTGCCATATTTGGTGCGCTCGAACAAATAGCCATCGCCGTGGTGCCATGTGTGCCCCGTGTCGTCGTGGGGAGGTGAGCGAAATGTGCCATCTGGGTTATACTCGCGCCAGTTTTCCTCCCCTTCCAAATTCGCGCCGTGGCAGAGGGCGCATTGCTGGGCATAGACCTGTCGGCCGAGTTCGAGGTCGGCCGTGGACGCGGGGTTTGTGCTGACAGGGCGGCGGCCGACAGCCAGCACCACGATGAAAACCAGCACCAACAGGCCAATGATACCCCCAATGAGCGGCCAATTCACCGCTGGGGCTGAAGATTTGGGGTGAGATTTATGGGATTTAGACATGGGAATTGTGAATTGTGAATGGGGAATTGTGAATTGTGAATGCGGAATGACCAATGACAATAGACCAAACTCGCGACCATTTTAACCAATTACAACGGCTTTTGGCGTTGGAGATGAAGGCTGAGGCGGCGCAGTTGGCGCGGCGGTTGCAAAACCTAAGTGCCAAAGCGGCCGAACGCTCGGGCCAGACCCTGCTCGATTTAACCCCGCGTGAAGATGCGGGTACGCTGGGCGGCCGAGTGCTGATCACCCTTGGCCGAAGGCAGACGGGGCGGCCGTTGCCGTGGCATCGGCTGACCGTGGGCACACCCGTGCAACTTTCCGCCAGCGAGAGCAACAAAGTCTGGCGGGGCATTGTCAGCGGGGTGAGCACCCTGACCATTCAGGTGGCGGTGGAAGAGTTTCCCACGGGCGCACCGTTTCGGCTCGATGTGGCCACAGACGATGTCGGCCAGCGGCGCATGGCGGAAGCGTTGCACACGGCCGCCATCAGTTATCAGCCCACCTTGGCCAATTTGCGGGCTGTGTTGTTGGGGCAAACCGCGCCACGCACGGCCGCCCCCCAACCCATCACCCCTTATAACCCCAAATTAAATGAGGCGCAACAAGTGGCCGTGGCACACGCCTTGGCCGCCCACGAGGTTGCCATTATCCACGGCCCGCCGGGGACGGGCAAGACCACGGCCGTTGTCGAACTCATCCAACAAGCTGTGGCGCGGGGGGAAAAAGTGCTGGCCTGCGCCCCCAGCAACTTGGCCGTGGACAATATGCTCGAGCGATTGGTCGCCCAGCGGGTGAAGGTCGTGCGCGTCGGCCACCCCGCACGGGTGACGGCCGAATTGCGCCAGCACACGCTCGACCTGATGGTGGAAAACCATTACGACGTGCAGTTGGCCCGCAAAATGCACCGCGAAGCGCACCAACTCTTTGCTAAAGTGGGGCATTGGACGCGCTCCAAGCCGTTGCCGGGCGAAAAGCGGAACATGCGCGAAGAGGGCAAAGCGTTGTTGGCCGAGGCCAAAGAGCTTGAAAAAATGGCCGTGGAACGCATTCTGGACGCGGCCGATGTCATTTGCGCCACCACCACGGGCATTAGCGAGGAGATTTTGGGGAGCCGTATTTTTGATATGGCCATCATAGACGAGGCGGGGCAGGGCATTGAGCCAGCGGCGTGGATTGCCATTTTGCGGGCGGGCAAGCTGGTGCTGGCGGGCGACCATTGCCAACTGCCGCCCACGGTCATCTCGGAAGAGGCACAGCGGCACGGGTTGGGGGTGAGCTTGTTGGAGCGGCTGATGAATTTATGGGACGGCCGCATGTCGCACCGCCTCGAGGTGCAGTATCGGATGCACGAGCAAATTATGGCCTTCTCCTCGCGCATGTTTTACGATGGCTCGCAGGTGGCGGATAGCACGGTACGTGACCATCTGCTGGTGGATTTGCCCCATGTGCAACGGGAGCCATTGACCGAAACGGCCGTGACGTTTATTGACACGGCTGGGGCGGGCTATGACGAGGAGAAAGAGGAGGATGGCTTCAGCCGCTTTAACCTCGACGAGGCCAAACTGGCCGTGGCACAGGTGCAAACGCTGTTGGCGGCGGGGGTATTGCCCGAGGAAATTGCGCTGATTAGCCCGTATGCGGCGCAGGTGCGGCTGTTGCGGGAGATGTTGGGGGCGGGGGAGGAAGCGGCCGTGGAGGTGAACTCGGTGGATGGCTTTCAGGGGCGCGAGAAGGAGGTGATTATTGTGTCGTTGGTGCGGGCCAACCAAGCGGGGGAGATTGGCTTTTTGGCGGACACGCGGCGCATGAATGTGGCGCTGACCCGTGCGCGGCGCAAGCTGATTATTATCGGCGATAGCGCGACGATTACGGCGCACCCGTTTTACAATGAGTTGGTGGTGTACCTCGAGCAAATCGAAGCGTATCACTCAGTGTGGGAGTGGGCGTAGGGAGAGTCGGCCGCTCAAAACTCCTCATTTGGGTCGAAAAAATCTCTTCTAACCCACACCAATATCCCCCAACTGGGGGAGCCTAATATCCCCTCCTCAGCCCATGTTTTCAGCGCGAAGACGCGGCATGATAGTTAGCTAGTCTGCCATTCTTCATTCACCCATCCCCCCACTTGCCCAACTTAGTACAGTGCCTTGGCCTTTTGGGCATTTTGGGCATCTTGCTTAATAGAAACATCTCGATGGCTCGGCCGTGAGAACTTTTGCCAACCCTATGCCCCTGTGTTGGCTCTTTTCCGTGGCTGAAACCAGCATGGGTTTGGCGCACTGACCCAGAGGCCAAGGCCAAAAGAGGAAATTTAACATGAACAACCAACTCCACTGGAAGCAATTCATTGGGCTGAGCCTTGCGCTCATCCTCGGATTATTACTGTTTAGCACTGGCACGGAGCCATTGCAGGCGCAGGAAAATAATTGGGAAGCCCGTTACTGGGATAACATCACCCAATCGGGAACACCTGTTTTGCAACGCACCGAGGCAAACATAGATTATGACTGGGGTGATGATGCCCCCCATGCCCTTGTCCCCGATGACAATTTTTCGGCCGAATGGGTTCAGACCACGCATCTCTTCGCAGGCAATTACCGCTTTACCGCCACCATGGATGATGGGATGCGGGTTTGGGTAGACAATAATCTAGTGATTGATTCATGGACTGACAGCCAAGTGCACTCACTCACGGCCGATGTTTACCTGACCACAGGCAACCACCAGATTCGAGTAGCCTATTATGAAGTGGGTGGCAAAGCGGTGGCCAAGCTAAATTGGGTGCAAACGACAACCCCCACGCAGGGGGCATGGCTGGCGCAATACTTCAACAACACCACACTGGCGGGCGAACCCGCCCATGTGCAGAATGAACCTGCCATCAATCTGGATACGATTGGCGCTCCTGCGCCCCAGATTGGCTCAGATAACTTCTCGGTAAGGTGGACCCAAACAATTTCGCTGAATGCGGGCCGTTACCGCTTTACAGCCACGGCCGATGACGGGGTTCGTTTGTGGGTCAACAATCAGTTGGTCATTAACGAATGGCGGGATCAGGCGGCGACAGATTTTACGGCCGATGTTGATTTGCCCGGCGGCGCGGTTCCCATCCAAATGGAGTATTACGAGAACGGCGGCGGGGCGTGGCCCAATTGAGTTGGGTCCAAATAACGGCCGTCCCCTTGCCCGTGCCCCTGCCCACGACAGGTAGTTGGCGGGCAGAATACTTCAACAATACCGTGTTAGCAGGTGAACCCGCTCTGGTGCGCAACGATGCCCGCCTTAACTTTAACTGGGGTAGCGGCTCGCCCGCGCCCAATATCATCAATACCGATGGCTTCTCGGTGCGCTGGTCGCAAACCTTTAACATGGCCGCTGGCACGTATCAACTCACTGCCGAGGCCGATGATGGGATACGGGTGTGGGTGAATGGCCAACAGGTGATTGACCGTTGGCAAATTCAGGCGGTGGCGCAACACACGGCCGTTATCAACCATTCGGGCGGACAACTAGTCGTCATGGTTGAATACTTTGAAAACACGGGTTTTGCCGAAGCGAGACTGGACTGGGCGCAGGTCGGCACAACGCCCACGCCCCCTACCACCCAAGGGGCAACCGCCACCATGACGGGCGCCTCTTATCTCAATGTCCGCTCTGGGCCGGGGCTAGAACATGAACCCTTTGCGGCACTGAGCCGAAATCAGACAGTTCCTGTCGTCGGCTGCGATGCCTATGGCATTTGGTTGGAGATACAACTCCCCGATGGCAACACGGGCTGGGTCAGCAGTCGCTACCTAACGACGACAACACCTGTCGTGGATTTGCCCATCACGGGCTAAATCTAAGGCGAAAAATAAAATGCCAGTCACTCCTCAAAGTGACTGGCATTTTTTATTGAGTCTAGCATTCTGATTGACTGCCAAATCTCGGTTTTAGCGTTTTTTCTAACCGCAGAGCGCAGAGAGCGCAGAGGTTTCTCGAGAATTTCCTCCGCGTTCTCTGCGCTCTCCGTGGTTAAATGAATTTAGACAAAATGCCAGATTATGGCTGTCAAGTGTATAGACCAAAAATATGGCCAGCGGGGTTTAGGGTTTGTGGTAAACCCTGTGCGCTGAGCGTTGGCCGCACTGGGGGCACACCATCATCCAACGTGGTTCGCCCGAAGCCTTGTAACGGATCCCCCCCAACTCCCAAACCGACCTTGTAAAGCCACAAGAACATTCCACCCTCCACGCACGGGATTCAGCTTCCATCGCCTGAGAGAGGCGTTGGGGCAGAATTGCCCCAAATAGTTTTTGGATAAAACTCATTGCCGTTATCTCCTTGGGTTTGTACGGCCGTCGTTTTCGGCCGTACAAACCTTCATCTCAGCCGCCGCAATCACAGCCATCACAACCATCACAGCAACACCCATCACAGCCGCAACAACAACCATCGCACCCATCACACCCACCACAGCTATCGCACCCGCCACAGCCACAGCAACAACCGTCACAGCCATCGCACCCACAGCAACCATCTGCCCCGTCACCATCGTGGTTGCGGCAAGAGCCACACCCGTGGCCGCAATGGCAACACCCATCGCACCCGCTGTTGTAGTGGCCGCCATGAGAGGAATAGCAACAGCCATCGCCACAACTGCTATTGTCCTCTATGTTGGATTGTGGGCGTTTTTTCTTGGGATTTTGTTCTTCGCCTTCGCCTTCCATGCCGTCGCCATCTTCCCAAGTTGCCGCCGCACAACTGGCGCAAACGGCCGTGCCCAACCCCAACAACCGTGTGCCGCGCCGCTTGAGTTGGTGGATGAGCAATTGCCGCGCCAAGGCGGGTTGGGCCAAATCGAGTTGGAAAAAGGCTGTTTTGAGGGCGCGATAGCTGGTTTGGAAGAGGGCTTGGGCCTCGGCCGCCAACGTTTGTTTGTCCGCTTGGGGGTAGCTGGCCGCCAGTGCATTGAACTGCCCGCCCTGTTGGTCGGCCGCATAATCGGTGTAGCTATCGAGCAGGTACATGATTCGGCCGAAGAGCCGCCCGATTTCTTGCAGGATGGGGGCGTTGTGCGGCCGTCCGCTGAGAACGGCCGTGTGGGCAAAGGCGGCTCCCACTGCCAACTCCGTCGGCTCGGCGTAAAAGAGGAAGTTTTGCCCCACGGCCGCCTCGCGGGCGGGTTGATGGGCGACTTGTTGGGTGAGGTGGTGCGTATCAAAGCCGAGCGGCTGACCCATCCCCCGCCCGATTTTTTGCCACCGCCGACTGAGCCAGTTGGCCCACGGCCGTAGCCAGCCCCACCAGCCATCCCCATCGGCCACATGGTCGGCGATTTTGGTGGCTCCTGCGGAAAGGGCGAGGGTGGCGGCGTATTGGGCGGCGGGGGTGGTGGGGGCGATGACGGCCGTGGAAAAGCGCCGCTGGCCGCGCAAAGCGCAGGTGCTGGTTTGCAGGGCAAGGGGTTCGGCCGCTTGCGCCTCACACAGGACTGAAATTAAGGCGGCATCGTAGTTGGTGCACAGCCGCGCCGCCTGCCCGCCTTGGTCGCGCAAGGCAAGGCAGACCCCACAAATGTGGTTCATCCATTGGTCGCGTTGCTGTTGGGGGAGGCCGCAACTGGCCCCACGAAGTACGCCGAACATAGGAATTTGGGGATTGTGGAATGCGGAATGGGGATTGCGGAATGAATTGCTGACCGACTGACTGACTGACCGACTGAAAGACTTTCAACTCAGCCCTCAGCCCTCAGCACTTCCGCCAATTGTAAGGCGGTGATGGGGGCGTGTAAAGTGGTTTGGCCGATGGTGACGACGGGGATGGTGTAGCGGTATTTGAGGTAGAGGTCGTGGTCGGCCGTGATGTCTACCTTGACCAGTTTGTGGGGGTAGAGGGGATGGAGCGAAGCCAAGGTTTCCTCGACGATGTCGCATAGCGAACAGTTGTCTTTGGTGTAGAGGGTGATTTTTGTCATTTGTCATTGGGCAGGGGACGTGGGACTAGGGACTGGGGTGGTGCACAAACGTCCCAAGTCCCTAGTCCCCAGTCAAAATTTGTAAAGAGGCTTTTGCGCGAGCCGTAAACCATGTCGTCATTTGTGATTGGCCGATAGCACTTCCTCGTACACGGTTTGCACCCGTGCCACCATGTGCGGCACTGTCAGTTCGGCGAGGAGGCGGGCACGGCCGCTTAATCCCATCGCCCGCCGCAAAGCCGCATCATCCGCCAAACGGCCGAGCGCGTGCGCCAACGCCATTGGCTCTTGCGGCGGAACCACAAACCCCGACACCCCATCTTGCACCAAAAACGACGTGCCCGTGCTGAGTTCGGTGGTGACACAGGGCAAGCCCGAGGCCATCGCCTCGAGAAGCACCAGCCCATAGGCTTCGGCGCGGGAGTTAGAAGGCAGGCAGAAAATATCGGCCGAGGCGTACAGGCGGGGCAAATCTTCGGCCGAGACATTGCCGATAAAGCGCACCCGCTCCCCAAGGCCGAGAGCGGCCGTTTGCGCCTCCCACTGTGGCCGTTCGGGGCCATCGCCGCCAATAATCAGTTCACACTGGGGCAAGTGGGGCAGGGCGGCGATGAGCGTATCCACCCCTTTGTAGTACCTGTGCCGCCCCATGAAGAGGATGCGCACCCGCTCCCCCTTCGCCCAAAGCGGCGCGGCATTGAGGAAGGGCGCGGGGTCTATGCCGAGGGGCACGGCCGTGCATTTATCAGCCAACGGTTGTAAATAGGGGGAAGATGGGATGTATTGGGGACTGCTGGTGAGGATGCGGCTGGCGTGGCGCAGGGCGCGGAG
This sequence comes from Candidatus Hadersleviella danica, assembly GCA_016711405.1. GTDB lineage: Bacteria > Chloroflexota > Anaerolineae > Promineifilales > Promineifilaceae > Hadersleviella > Hadersleviella danica. The sequence continues at coordinate 143,046 of JADJSZ010000003.1, forward strand.
GAGCCACGGCCGATAAAAGCGCAAAATCCCTTGCTGTTTGACCACGTCGCTTTGGTAGGAGATGATGTACGGCCGTTTGCCCCGCGCCAGCCAATTGACCAGCAGTTGGCTCATTTCCCCCACGGGGTAGGGGAATTGCAAGTGGGTGATGTCGGGCTGGAGCCGCCCCAACTGCCACGGCAAACTCAAACTCAGGGGGGTGGAGGCGACCGTGGCCAAGCGCCCCGCCCGAATGACGTGCACGCCGTTGATGGTTTGGCGGGCGGGTTCGCGGGCGGGGTTGGTGACGAGGACGGTGACATGGTGGCCAGCGGCCGTTTGCGCTTCGGCCAAGGCTTGGATGTGCCCTTCGATGCCCCCAAAGATGGGGTGGTAATCTTTGTAGACGTGGAGAATGTTCACGATTTTGGCTTTTAGGCGGGGGATTTTAGGGAATTCTTTGTGATTTCCCGTTGTAAATCGTAGGCGTTGTCGAGGTATTGGTATAGCTCCACTTCCACGGCCGTGCGATATTGTTGATTGATGGGAATGCGCCACATTCGCGACATGGTCGGGCTAACCAATAAAAGCTCGTTTTCTTGTTTGGGGATGGGGTTCCACACCCAAAAACCTAAATTCTCCCAGCGCACAAACTCGCCCCGTACATTCACCCCATCTTCGCCCATAATCAGGTTCCAGCGGGAGTGTTCGCTCCAAAAAACCAAACTCAATGCGAGAAGAGCCACTAAAGACGCAAGACCAGTCGTCAATTCATAGTCCGTCTCATATGCCCACTCACTGAGCAGATAATCGAGAACGACAAATAACAATATCCCCCCCCAAATTTTTAAATCACTAAATCCCAAATCAAGGCGCGGGCCATGCGCTCGCACCGTCATAGGGGATGGCTGTTGGCGAGGGTAGGGCATGAGATGGTGATAGGCCCAATAAAAAACAAAGCCCCAGCTATAAACCAGAAACAACAGGGCTTTGCCATGTAGTGGATCAGAGATTTTGAGCCAGTTATGGAGGTGGGTTTGTAAGACACTCATCCCAATGACAAAATAGATGAACAAACCGAGGTTGGCGGTGCGATTGTGCCAAAAGTAGGCGTTAGCCAGATTAGGGCCAAGATAGGGTAAGGTATGTTGGTACTGTTTGCGCCAGCGATACCATATCCAAAAACCAAAGAGGGAAATAAAAATGAAGGGAATCATTCGTTCTCCAAATGAGGGAGATGGGGTCGGCCGAGGCGTTGCTCGAGAGCATCTTCAACGGCCGTGCGGTACTGAACACCCAGAGGGATGCGCCACAAGCGCGACATCGTGGGGTTCACCAGCAAAAGTTCATCTTGTTGTTCGGGAATGGGGTTCCACAGCCAATGCCCAAAACGCTCCCATGCCATAAAACGGCCGTTGATATTCACCCCATCCTCCCCTATCACCAATTGCCACGGCGAGGCTTCAATAGAAACCAGCAAACTCACGCTCAAAGCCAAGAGCAAGCGGCTCAGCAAGGAATAGGAGTCACTCACGATGAGGGATATATTGCGAATAAACACATAATAGAAAGGAAAGGTGAGAAAGCACCCCAAAAAAGCGCCACCAGAATATTTGCCGTTTGCGAGCTTTCCTCAGCCTGATCTGTTTCAGTATCGAAGTCACTGGTCGAAAAGCCAGTTGCACGTACAACAGGGTTTGTGGGCAGTTGGCGTGGGTAAGGGGCAAATTTGTAGTATGCCCAATAGCTCATAAAAGAGACGCTATACAAAAGCAGGACATATCGCAACTGCTCTTCCCCCTCTGGCATCCCAAGTGATTCGGCCGTCAATAATCTAATCAAAGGGATAAAAGCCACAACGTATGTAAAAAAAGATACGTCAGTGAGCCGGCTATGCCATAAGTAAGCCCTGGCAAGGTCTCGGCCGAGATAGGGCAACGCCTCGCGGTAAGGGTGCAAGAACATTTGCCATACTATCCATCCCGCGAAGAGACAGAGAACAATTAAAAAAGCCCAGCCAAATAAATCGCCTGTGGTCATCTTGTTTGGCTCTATTTTGCCTACCCACCACGGGCTACAAAACTGTTTCGTAATGTTCCACCGTCGGGAACGGGTCGTAAAAGTGGTGGAGCAAGCGGCGCCACTCTTGGTATTGGGGCGATTGGCGGAAGCCAATGGTGTGCGCTTCTAAACTCTCCCACTGGACGAGGAGCAGGTATTGGTGGCTGTTTTCGAGGCAACGCTGGAGTTGGTGGCCGTGATACCCCTCGATTTGGGCAATATATTGCTGGGCAATGGCAAAAGCGGCCTCAAAATCGGCCGTTTGCCCCTCCCGCACGTTCAGTGTCGCAACTTCAAGAATCATAGGAAGTGGTAAGTGCTGAGTGCTGAGTGCTGAGTTAACAGTATCGCTTACAGCTTACGGCTTATGGCTTACGGCTTACGACTAACGGCTAATCCAAAAACACAGGCAAATTGCGCAAAGCGATGATGTTTGACCAATCCGCATCTCCCTCGGTAAACACGGCCGCAATCGCCACCGTCTTCCCTTCGGCCGTCACAATCACATTCTCCATGCCCAGCAACGTACTGCCCGTACTAATCACATCATCCACAATCACCACCCGCTTGCCGCGAATATATTGCTGGTCTTTCTCATCCAAATAAAGCGTTTGCTTATGTCCCGTGGTGATGGACTCCGTCTCCGCGCTAATCGCCTCGCCCATATAGCTCTTATATCCCTTGCGAAGCACCACATAGGGCAAGCCCATCAGGGCGCTCATCTCGTAGATGAGCGGGATGCTCTTGGCCTCGGCCGTGACCAACACATCCGCCTCGATGTGAGCCAATTTCTCGGCCAACACGGCCGCCGCCCCCTTCACCACATGGGTATCCCCCAACATATTAAAGATGGCAATCCGCACCCCCGGCGCCACCTCAAACAACGGCAAATGGCGAGTCAGCCCCGCAACTTCAACAGTGTAAGTCTCACGTTCACTCATGGGTAGTCTCTCAGTCTTTCAGTCGGTCAGTCTTTCAGTCGGTCAGTCCGTCAGCAATCCCTCTTCTCTCTTCTCCTCTTTCTCTCTTCTCCCTTCTAATCCCAATCTTCTAAGCGATGGCTAAACCCCTTGGTCAGTGCCCGCACACTTTCCAGCCGCCGCTCTAGCGCAATGCCCAGCGCGGTCAGCGAACCGCCCAACAGGAGCAGGACAAAGGCGTTCAGGTTGAGCAGTGGCTCCAAAATTTGGCTGATGATGGCCAGTAGAACGGCCGCGACCCCCGCATACAAATGCCGCCGCATCCGCCGCGCACTGCCCAGCCAGACCAGCACCAACCCTTCCCCAATCATCAAGAGGGCGTAGAGGCCGCCCCACACCCCAAACGCCTGCCAAAAAACAGAGCCGAGCAACAGCACAAAGCCCGCGTAATCTATCAGCACGGCCAAGGTGCGGAAGCCATAGCGCCACTCGACCCAGCCCACGGCCAGCAAATAAGCACTGGCGGGCAAGGCGTACAGTTGCACCTCATCTTGCCGCTGGATAACAGCCAGCCAAACGCTCCACGACACGAGCAGGAGGAGCAAGGCCACATGGGCAAGGCGCGGCCGTTGTTCGGCCACAGCCACGGCCAGATAGAGCAACCCAATCAGGGCCAAATTCAGCACCAACATCTCCGCACTGGTGCGCGAGCCATCCAACACGGCCAACGTCGCCGCCAAGGCGATGAGCGACAGCCCCCAACTGCCCGTTTGCAACGGCCGCGCCCATGCCGCCACCCGCGCTGGCCAATGAACCAGCTTGCGGCCGAGGTAGCTCAGGCCATAGCCCACCACGCCAGTGGCTACTGTCCAAAAGGTGGTGGCGATGGCCTCGGCCGTGAACGGCCAATTGCCATACCCCACCCAGCGCCACAAAGCCATCAACCCCAGCAGTTGGGTGGCGTACATGAGCAGTGGCCAGCCCCACATCGTCGCCAACAGCCCCACCGTCAGGGCATGAACAAGGGTCATGCCGCCGTGCCAGTTCCCATCAAAGGGGAGTGTAGACAACGCCTCCCACAAGAAAATATCCCCCGCCACGAGCAGGTATAACATGCGCGACCAGCCCCCGAAATGGGAGCGCCAACGGCCGTCTTCGTCCTGCTGGAACGGCGCACCCTCCTGCAAGGCGTATTCGATGAGTAGCCCAAAAGCGGCCGTGGCCAGCGTGACAAAAGCCAGCACAAAGCCAAACGGCTCCACCTCGGCAGGCCAACCGAGCCAGATGAAGAAGGCCACGGCCGCCCATTGCACCCACATGCCTGCCAGCAACAGATAAAAACGCCACTTGAAGCGGTACATGCTCCACACCCACACGGCCGCGCCCCCCGCCAACACCCACACCATCCGCCCCACCTCTTCGCCGACCAAAGTGAGGAAGACAGACCCGACCACGCCGCACAAGCCAGCGGCATAAAAGGGGAAGGCCCACCAGCGGGTGGCCATCTCAAACGCGGCCACAGGCCATTGCAACGGATTGCCCCGTGGGAAGGGTGGTGGCGTTGGCTCTTGCCAGCCCCAGTTGTCTTCCAGCCAGCGGCCGATGGCCAAATAGCCCACCACGGCCGCCATGAACAGCAAGCCCCAATTTTCGATGGGTATATTCAGCCAATTAAAGGCGGTGAGGAGGGCGAGACCCACCAAAGCGGTGGTGGTGTTGAGCCAACCCGCACGGTCGTGGACGGCCGTGGCCAACCCATAAAACAGTGCCCCAAAAAGCCACGCCAGCACCGCTATCCACACCTGAAACACCACTTGATCACTGAGCAACGTGCCGAACAAGCCAAACCACAACGCCCCATGCGCCAACAAATAGAGTGGGGGCGGGTAATCTTCGTCCCAGCGTTGCAAGAAACGGCCGAGATAAAGCGCGGGAATGGCAATGGTCAGCAAGGCCAGCCCTGCGGCAAATTCCCCATCGCGGGGCCAGACAGCTTGGGCGATGGCCAGTGTGGCCAGAAAGGCGACAAAGCTGGCCGCATAGACCATGCGACTGCGCCCCAGCCCGTAGCGGCGGTCTATGCCTGCGGCCGTGGCGTAAAACAGGGTCAGCAGGACGAGGGTGACGGCCGCCGCGACCTTGTTGAAGGAGGAATTCATCGCCACGACCAAGCCGAAAAGGGCGATGATGTGTGCGCCCCACAGGGGAGGGAGGAGGAATGGGGATTGCGGAATGGGGATTGCGGATTGCCAATCTCCTCTGCTCCTCCGCTCCTCTGCTCCTCTGCCTCCCTTCTGCTCTCCCAAAGCCACGGCCACGGCCGCCAGCACAAACGCCCACACCACCCACGCCACGCCAAACCACGGGTCTAGCTCCCAACGCAAGTAGTCGGAGGCGAGTGCCCAGCGGTCAAACAGCACATCTACGGCCAAACTGTAGGCGATGGTGCTGACCAGCGTGGCCGCCCATGCCCAGCGTATTTGCCTAAACCAGTAGGCGGAGCAAACATAGAGGGCGGTAACGGTGGCGAGGCTGGCGATAGACCAGAGTTGGCGGGATAGACCGCCATCAAGCAAGACCAAGTTGCGCCCCAGTGCGCCCAAAATGGCCAGAAACGAGACACCCCAGCCACCCCACAACAACGGCCGTCGCATGAGCCGCCATGCGCGGCGGGCGAGGCGAGGCCAGTTGGTGGGCGCTTTGCTGTTGGAGCGACGGATGGCGGCGGCGTGGAGCAACCGCTCACTCCCGACGTAGGCGAAGGCGAGCAAAGCCGCCAGCCATGCTGAACGGCCGCTCCCTTGGCTGTACACCTTCAGGAACAGCCCACCCGCCAAGACAAAAAGCCACACGGCCGCGTGTCCCCAGTGTTGCTGGCCACTAAGCCATGTATAGATGAGGGCGTTGGCCGAAAGCAAGCCAACCACGGCCGCCAACCAGACAAAATCGTACTCGCTTGCCCAATAGATGTTTGCCTGAACCAACACGCTGAGGAGAATGCCGCCGCCCATGAGCAGGTTCGGCCAGTAGAGGGGGTGGAGCCATGTGTGGTCGGTTTTGCGCCACCCTTCGGCCAGCCCGCCAGCGGCCGTGATGAGGAGCGCAACGATGGCCACGACGAGCAAAGCAACGGCCGTGCGCCCCCCATCTTGCCCCGCCAGCCAGTAGAACACACCCCAATAGGTGAATCCCACCCCGAAAGTGAGCCACCAACGCCAGCGGTAAGCGGCGGCGAGGGTGTAGTAGAGGGCGGCCGTGGCCAGCAGAGCCAACACAGTTGGCCAGATAGCTTGCCCTTGCCCCACTAGCAAACAGACCAACAGCGTGTTCAGGTGGGTGGCAATCTGCCACGGCCGATGGGTGAGCCATGCCCAGCGGCGCAGGCGCAACCCAAGGGCGACGATGAGCCAACCTGTCAGGGCTTGGGCGATGATGCGGCCGTCGGCCGATTCTTCACGCCCCAAGAGCAAGACCCACAGCGGGAAGGGCACGGCCGCGAGAGCGTGCCACAGGGCGGGGTGATTCCACACGTCTGTCTCGCCCAACTGCCAATCGCGGGTGGCGACGAGGTAGCCCAGCCATGCGGTGAGGCCAATCCAATGGCCAAGGGTGTAGGTGAGCAGGCGCAAATCGAACAGGACAAGGGGGGGCAGGAGGGCGAGGCCAGCGGTGAGGACGGCCGTTTGGACCATGACCGCCCGATACGCCTGCCATTTGGGGGGCAAGCGCAGGGCGATGAGCACATAAACGATGCTCAACGTGGCCCACGGCAAGGCCAACTCAGGAATGCTCGTGCCGCGATACGCTTGGGCGGCGGCCGAGGCGATGGCCATGAAAATGCCGCTCCAGCCCAACCAACGCGGCCGTGCCTGCCACACACTGGCCAACCCCATCACGGCCGCGAGGAGCAGATGGGTAACGGCCGTGGCACTGAGACGGCCGAGGGAGACGGTGGCGGCGAGAAGCACCAACAGAGAGGCGAGGGTCTGAAGGGTGAATGCGGAATGCGGAATGGGGATTGCGGAATAAAATCTCCCCTGCCCCCTCCTCCGCGCCTCGGCTCCCCTGCCAAAAATAGACCCCCGCCACCACGGCCAGCCCCACCCCATGCCAAGCAAAGTGGGTGTTGGTGAGCAGGAAGAGCCAGTTTTGGGTGAGGGCGACGGCGATGGGCAGGGCAGTGAGGGTGGCAATGAGCGTGAGGCGGTAGGGGTAGATGGGCAGGGTGAGGCGCAACACGCCTACGCCCAGCCACCATGCGAGGGCAATGGGCAGAGCCACGTCTGCGCCAAAGTTGCCGAAAAGGGCGAGGAGCAGACCCGTGCCCACCGTGGGGGCACTCAGGCCCAGAGCCATGTGTTGGAATGGCCGTCGCAGGAACCCCAGCCGCTCATCGAGCGATTGACTGCTGAGTTGCAGGAGCAGGGCGAGGGCGACGGGGGGCACTTGCCACCATTGCCACGGCACATCGCCCCAGTTGAGCGCGGCCGTAATGAAGCTGGTGGCGGCAAGGGCGATGAAGTAGCCGAAAAATTCGGCGCGGAGGGCGAGGGCGGTGGCGGTGTAGGCCACGAGGCAAACGGCCGAGGCGACCAGCCAAACCGTCGGCCAACTCCCTTCGGGAAAGCCGCCCGAGATGTAAAAGGTGTAAAAATCGAGCGGGACGAGGAGGGAGGCCACGGCCGTGAGGGCGATGCCCGACCCCTCGAGGCGCATTTTTTGGCGCACATACCAGCCGAGGGCGTAGAAAACGGCCGTGAAGCCGACCAAGAAAGCGGCTTGAGCGGCAGGGGGGAAGTTTTGCCATTCGTTGACGACAATGGAGACGGCGCCGCCGAAGAGCAAAGAAACGGCCAAAAACAAAACAGCTTTGAGGGTGCGCTCCGAGAGGAGACTGTCCCAAATTTTGTCCCATGTCCACGGCTCGCGGGGGGGGCGGGTGGCGGTCGTGGGCTTGTTCAGCCGCTTTTTGAGGGCGGGAATGGTTTCCCCAATCTGAATGTCTATGGGGGGGTCGGTTGTGCGGGGGGTGGATGGGAGAAAAACGGCTGTGGGGGTAGCCGGGGGGGTGCGGTTTTCGAGGCGGGCGAGTTCGGCTTGGACGGCCGCCACGGCCGTTGTTTGCCCCTCGGGGGTGAGATGGCCATCTTGCCCCAACAACTCGAGCAACTCGAGCAGGTACTGTTGGTTGGCAATGTTTTGGGCGAGCGCCTCGGCGGGGCTGAGGTGGTGGGCGATGGTCTCTTCGAGGTGGCGTTGGAGGGTTTGCTGGCGGCCGAGGGCGTGTTGGCGGAGGCTGTCGGCCGTGGTGGCATCGAGCCAGCCCCGCCCTTGCCAGAGGGGGAGCTTGTCCAGCAGGGTGTTGTGCTGGCTGAGTTGGCGGCGCATCTCGGCCGCTTCGGCGGGGGCGAAAACGGCGGGGCGCAACCCAAGTGCGATTTCGACTTGGCGCAGTTGGCGGCCGTAATCCACCCGCATTTGGCTTTTGCGCCATGCGGGAATATCGCGCCAACTCTCTATTTCGCCGAGCAGAAAGTGGAGGTTGGCGAATTGCACCACCTCTTCTGCGGGCGGGTTAAAACCGCAAACGGGGCAGGGTTGGCCAAGAACATAGGCGGTGTGCTGGCATTGGGGGCAATTCATGCACAGATTGTAAAGGGTAGCAGGCTGGGGGGCGAATTATGAAGGACGAATTACGAAGTACGAAAGCCGAAGGATGCCCTTCGTAATTCGTACTTCGTCATTCGTACTTTGTATTTTCTTCTACCGCCACACCCACACGCCGACCATCAGGTTGCGCCGTTGGAAGGCGAAGAGGGCGAGGGCGCCGAAGAGCAAGGCCACGACCAGAAGCACGGCCGCATCTCCCCCCGCCAGCCCATCGGTGAAGACGGTGCGGGTGTTGTTGTAGTAATGGAAGAGGAACCACGGCCGCCAACCTTCGTAGGCGGTGGCCATGCCTGTCACGGCGTGACCAAAGTAGTTGGCCAAAAAGAACACGGTGGCCAATGCGCCAGCGGTGCGCCGATTGGGGGCGATGGCTCCCAGCAAAAGGCTGGCCATCCCAAAGGCGAGGGCAAGTGGCCACGCGGCCAAGGTGATGAGAAGCCAATCGGCCGTTTGGATTTCGGTGACAATTTCGCCTTGAATAGAGGCGAAAATAGCCATGATGCCGATGGATGTGCCCAACAGAATGATGAGCAAGGTCACGATAATGGCCAATGCTTTGACCAACCCAATTTGCCAGCGCGATAAGGGCAAAGTGACCAATAGCTCCAATGTGCCATCATCTTCTTCGCCTGCGAGAGCGGCCGTGCCTGTGGTGATGGCGTAGATGCTGAGGAGGATGGGCAAGAAGTTGACAAAGGTGCCAGCCGCATATCCTTCAAAGGAGGCCATGTCGGTTACGCCCATCGCTTCGTACATGGGGATGGCCGATAAGTCGAAGGCACTCATTTGGTCGGCCATGGAAGGGTAGATGCCCAAGTAGATGAAGCCAAACGAGGTGAGGCCAATGGCCCAGCCGATCATGGCCCAGCGGCGGGTGAGGAGTTCGTGCCAAAATAAGCTAAACATGATTGCCTCCGTAGTAGGCCAAGAAGACTTCTTCGAGGGTGACGGGCAGGGTTTCGAGGTCGAGAATGCCGTAGGGCGCGGCCGTTTGCAGGAGTTCGGCCATGTTTTGGCGCACTTCGAGCAAAATGGCTCCTTCTTGGCGGCTGGTTTCGCGCACGCCAGCCACGGACGTAAACACCCCTTCCGCAGGCATGGTTTGCAGGTGCAGTTTGAGGCGGCGGAACTGTTGGTGGGTCAGGGTTTCCACCCGTTCGGTGGCCACCAAACGGCCGTCGCGGATGATGCCGACGCGGTCGCACACGGCTTGCACTTCGGGCAAGATGTGGGAGGAGAAGAAGACGGTACGGCCGTCGGCTTGCGCTTCGCGCACCAGCTCTAAAACTGTTTGTTGGACGAGTGGGTCGAGGCCACCTGTGGGTTCATCGAGGATGAGTAAGTCGGGCTGGCTCATAAAGGCGGCCACGAGGCCGACTTTTTGCTTGTTGCCCCGCGAATAATCACGCATTTTGCGGGTGGGGTCGAGATTGAGCCGTTGGCAGAGGGTCTCGCGCAGGGCACGGCCGTTCGTATTTCGGCCGCGCACGGCCGCCAACAAGTCGAGGTATTGATGGGCGGTCATTGTCGTGGGCAAACTCAGTTCGCCGGGCAGGTAACTGACCCGTTGGCGAATGGCCACGCCTTCTTTTTGGCAATCGAGGCCAAAAATGGTCGCTTTGCCCCGCGTCGGGCGAATGACATCGAGCAAGACGCGTAAGGTGGTGCTTTTGCCAGCGCCGTTGGGGCCGAGAAAGCCAAAGACTTCGCCCGCTTCAATGTTGAGATTCAGCGCTTCGATGCCCCGCTGTCGGCCGTAATAAAGTGTTAGGTCTTGGGTGGAAACAATGGACTGGGTCATGGATAAACCTCCTATTAACTCAAGAGAGAAGGTGAGTAGTAAACTGCCTGTCTACTCGAGACAAATAGTTCACTACCCACGTTTACGCATCTGAACCAAATTGTAGGCCAAAAGGGGACTATAAACACCCCTTGCAAGGCATTGTCAGACATTTGTGATGCAACTTGAGCGGGGCGGGGGAGGGGCGCAGATTGGGCTACCCAACATTGGAGAAACCTTAGCGGCCGTCAAATACCCTTGCACACCAAATAGGTTGTGCTAAAATCTTCTCAGGCTCCCTCCCGAGGTGGTAAGGACATCGCCCGATGCACCTGCCACCTATTTTTTTGCCTAACGGCCGTGAACTAATTCCCATAGGCCACTGATATAGCAAACAAAAAGACCGCGCTGGTTAGAATCCAGCGCGGTCTTTTTATGTGGGCTATTAATTGCGCTAGGGATTCTAAACCTGCGCTTCCCCTTCTGCTTCTAATTCAGCTTCAGCTTCTGCTTCTGGCTTTGACTCTGGTTCTGGCTCCTTCAATGTAATCCGCCGATACCGCTCGGCGTGCTTAAAGCCCACGCTTTTGCCCGTCTCGGCCGACCATGTGCGAATCCGCTCGGCGGGATCCCACTCTCCCATTTGGCTTTTGTGCGCCCGCAACGCCTCAATCTTTTGTTCCAAGGTGTCTGTAATATCCACATAGTAATTCGCCTCTTGGGTGAAGTACACATAGACATAGTTGGCCTTGTGCGGCTCCAGCCCATCCGCATCCAAATCGGGGTAGAGCAAGCGCATTTCGCTGGCGGGGAAGACTGCATCAATGGCGGCCGTGCCTGCCGCCCGATGGTCGGGGTGATTGATGTAGTTATCGCTCGGGAAAAAGTTTGTGGGATCCATCACCCCCACCACTTGGGGCTTGTGCTGGCGAATGAGGCGCACCAACTCCTTGCGTAGCTCCAACGAATTCACCAACAGCCCATCATCATGGCCGAGGAAGATGCACTCCTTGACCCCTGTGATTTCGGCCGCTTGTCTTTGCTCCTCACGGCGCAGTTCAGCCAAGGCGGTTTTGGTCATATTCAGTTCATGGCTTCCTGCGTTGCCATCGGTGAGAAGCACATAGGTGATGTGCGACCCTTGTTTGGCCCATTTCGCGGCCGTGCCCGCCACCCCAAATTCCAAATCATCGGGATGGGCACAGATAAACATTGCCCGTTGCGGAATATATTCGCTCACAGAGTTCTCCTTATATACATGGCATGGTGGGTTGAGTGTAAAAAGGTACTATACTGGGGTTGTGTCAGTAAAAGGTTATTCGTGCGCAAATAGAAGGTGGTCTGTGCCCCTCATGAGAAGACACGGCCGCTCCACCCTTCCTCTATTTTTTCTCTAATTTGACAATTGTCTAATCCAAACCGATACTTGGCGTTTACCCACCCCGCCCTACCCCATGCTCCTCGCCACCGATGCCCATTACCACGCCAATTCGGCGCGGGTTGCGGGGGTGCTGTTTGCTGATTGGGGTGCTTGTCAGGCTGTGCAAGAAGTGGTGGTGCAAGTTTCGGCCGTGGCTGATTACGAACCCGGCCAATTTTACAAACGAGAACTCCCCTGCCTGCTGGCCTTGCTCGACCAACTCGCCCATCCACCCCAGTGCATTCTCGTGGATGGGTATGTGTATTTGGGCGAGGCGCAACGGCCGGGACTCGGCCACCACCTATACCATGCCCTAGACGGCCGCATTCCCGTCGTGGGAGTGGCCAAAAGCTACTTTCGGGGCACGCCGTCCGCCACGGCCGTCTATCGCGGCCGTAGCCAGTCGCCGCTCTACGTCACCGCCATCGGCATGGATGAGGCCGTGGCTCGAGAAGCCATCGGCCGTATGTGCGGCCCTCACCGCCTCCCCACCCTGCTCAAGCAAGTAGACCAATTGTCGGCAGAAAAACGGCAGCCGCCACTACAAACGACGACTAAAGTCGTTACTACGAACCCCCTCTCTTCCCTTTTCTCATGGCCACACGCGCAGAATTTCTCGTCGAAACTAAAATCCAATCCGACCGCAGTACCCCCTTGCGTTGGATTATGTCCTACGTCAACCAAAACTGGGGCGTGCTGATTGGCATGTTTGTGGGAGCCTTTGGCAATGCCGCTTTGGCCGTCGTCCCCCCCGTCCTCATCGGCTACGCCTTTGATGAGGCCAACCGCACCAACCCCAGCCTGACCGTCATTGGCTGGTTGGCGGTCTGGATTATCATCAGCCAAGCTGTGCGGGCGTTTTTGCAACTCGGCCGTAACTTCGCCAGCGAAGTCCTCGGCCAGCGCATCGAGCGCGACACCCGCGAAGAACTCTACGTCAGCTTGCTTGGCAAGAGCATGACCTTCCACGACAGCCAACCCGTCGGCGACACCATGGCCCGCGCCACCAACGACGTGCGCGAAATGAACCTGATGTTCAACCCCGGCATCAACTTGGTCGTCGGCTCGGCCAATTTCTTGATTGTGCCCTTCATCAGTATCCCCTACACCTACGATTGGCGGCTGTTGCTGGCTCCCACCTTCTTCATCATCACCTACGCATGGTCGCTGAAGCGGTACATGGACACCCTACGGCCGATTGCCGACAGCGTGCGCCTCACCTTCGGCAAAATGAACAGCCGTTTGGCTGAAGCCATAGACGGCATCGAAATTGTCAAAAGCAGTGCCTCCGAAGATGCCGAAGTCAACCTCTTTCGCCAAAACGCCAGCGCCTATCGGGATGGGGTCGTCGCCCAAGGTCGGGTGGAGGCGCGTTTTTTGCCCCTGCTTTTACTGGGCATCACCAGCGCCCTTGGCTTCACCCACGCCTTGCTCCTCTACCGTGAAGGAGCCATTTTGCTGGGCGATGTGGTGGGCTACATGGGCGTTCTCGGCTTATTTGGCTTCCCCACCTTCATCTCCCTCTTTGCCTATTCCCAAGTGGCGCGGGGCATGGCCGGGGCGCGGCGGGTGCTTGAACTCATCAACACCGAAACCGATTTAGACCAAAACGCGGGCGGGGTGAGCAACAAAATTCAAGGCGGGGTGCGCTTTGAGAATGTCAGTTTTTGCTATTTGCCCAATGTGCCCGTCCTGCAAAATATCAGTTTTGAGGTGAAATCGGGGCAAACAGTCGCTTTGGTCGGCCAAACGGGCGCGGGCAAAACCACCCTCGCCAAACTCATCAACCGCACCTATGATGTGCAAGACGGCCGTGTGCTAGTAGATGGCATTGATGTGCGCGAGTGGGATTTGGCCGCTCTGCGCCAACAAATTTCAATTATCGAGCAGGATATTTTCCTCTTCTCGCGCACCATCGCCGAAAATATCGCTTTTGGCAAGCAAGGGGCCACGCAAGAGCAGATTGAAGCGGCCGCGCACGCCGCCCAAGCCCACGAATTTATTACCACCTTTGCCGATGGCTACCAAACCATCGTCGGCGAACGCGGGGTGACACTTTCGGGCGGCCAGCGGCAACGGCTGGCTTTGGCGCGGGCGTTCCTCTCCCAGCCCAGCATTTTGGTGCTGGATGATTCGACGAGTGCGGTGGACAGTGCCACGGAAGACAAAATCCAGAAGGCGATTAGCCTCGCCGCCGCCAACCAAACGACGATTTTGATTACCCATCGGCTCTCCCAAATCCGCTGGGCCGATTTGGTGGTGGTGGTGCGGCAGGGGAAATTAGCGGCCGTGGGCACACACGATGAACTGATGGCCAATGTGCCCGCCTATCGGCGCATTTTTGAGCAGTATCAATAAGCTAGTCAGCGGTCAGCTTGTCAGCATTTCAGCTTGTCAGCTTCTCCTCTGCCCTCTGCCCCTCTGCTCCCCTCCACAAAAAAGAGAGACCCAAAGGTCTCTCTTTTTCATGCGGCCGAGCGGCTAAACTAGCGCACAATTTTGAGATTAAACGAGGGCGTTTGGAGCGCACCCCAGAGGCGCAACCAGATGGGCAACCACATTTCAGTGCCTCGGGCGGTGCTGATGTCGCCCAAATCAATGATGTCTTGCCAGCCAAAGCTCGCTAACAAGGTTGTGACTTGGGCTTTGGCGGCCGAATCATTGCCACTGACAAACACCGTATGCGCCCCATCCGCCAAGGCACGGGGGGTCACCATCAGGTGGGCGGTAAGCGTGTTCAGGCTCTTGACCACATGCGCCTCGGGAAAAGTGCGCTGAATTTGCTCGGCCAGCGAATCACTGTCCTTTACAAACAGAGTTGGGGGCATTCCCTGCGAAAAATCGAGCGGGTTGGTGATGTCCAAGAGCGCTTTGCCTGCTAAGTTGGCCGCACCCGCTTGGTGCAAAATCTCCAGCGCGGCCGAGCCGTTGGTGGCATTCACGATTAGCTCCCCGTGGGCGGTGGCTTCGGCAAAGGTGCCCAGTTGCACGGCCGTATGCCCTTCCAACCATGTGGCAAACGAAGGATTGCCATACCCATCGGGCGCGGTACGGCCGAGGGTTTGTGCCACATCGCGTGTGCCCACCATTACCTCATGCCCCAACTCCGCCAATTTGCCAGCTAAGGTTTGCCCCACTCCACCTGTTCCTAATACGCCTATTTTCATGCTGTTTTCCTTGTTGTGTGTGTTTGTTTGCTAAAACAATATAGACAGGTCTGTCTACATTTCTTGCAAGTATAAATACAGGTCTGTATACTGTCAAGATATTCCTGAGTGCCCTGCAAAAAGGCTTATTGCAAAAGGGCAAAAGAGCTAAAAGGCAAAATTGCTCAGGAAAAATTCGTTTCTACAACAACCATTCTGATGATGACTGAACCCACCCTCCCCGCCCGCGAACGTATCCTCGAAACGGCCGCGTCCCTCTTTTACCGCGAAGGCTTTCGTGCTGTTGGCATTGACACGATTATTGCCGAATCGGGCGTGGCCAAAATGACCCTCTACCGCCACTATCCCTCCAAAGATGATTTGATTGTGGCCTATTTGGAACGCGCCCATACCAAATTTTGGCAAGCGATTCAGCAAGCCATCGCCCCCTATGCGGGGCAACCTGTGCGCCAGTTAGAGGCGATTTTTGAGTGGGTGGCGCACATCGCCATTAGCCCCACCTGTTTGGGTTGCACCTTCATGGGTGCGGCCAATGAATTTCCCGAGCTGACCCACCAAGGGCATCAGGTGGGGTTGGCGCACAAACGAGCGGTGCTTAATTTGCTGGCCGAATTAGCGGCCGAGGCGGAGGCACGCCAGCCCACAGTGCTGGCCGCTCAATTGCTCTTGCTGATGGACGGGGCGTGGAATGCGGCGCGGATGTTTGGGCCGGGCAATCATGGCGCAGAAGCGGCCTCGGCCGCCCAAACGCTCATTGCCGCCCAAACCCATGTGTAAGAGAATAGGGGCATGAAACCACTCGTCTACTGGTGTCGTTGGCACGAAGCGCGGTTATTATTACACGGCCGTTCCCCCCAAGCTGTGTGGGGCGAGTTGGCCTTTGCCGACCACGACACCCCCTTCCGTTTTGACCTCCAAACCCAACAACTCACCCTCGGCCCAGAGCCAGACCAACGCACAGTGCAGTTGGATGACATGGGCGTGGAAGTTAATTAGCTGTAAGCCATAAGCCATAAGCTCTCCTCATGTCTACTATCATCCTCTACGGTCACCGCACTTGTCCCGATGTTCCCCCTGTTATGGGGATGTTAAAATTGAGCAACGTTCCTTTTGAATATGTAGATATTCGGCAGGATAAGGCGGCGGCCGAACGGGTGCGCCAAATCAACAACGGGTTTGAGAGCGTGCCCACGCTGGTCTTTCCCGATGGAAGCACCTTAACGGAACCGAGCAAATCAGTTTTGCGAAACAAACTCATCACAATGGGCTATCGCGTTGGGGTGTTGGCATGGCTGGTGGGCAATGGCAAGCTCATTTTGTTTGGAGGGGTTGTTGTGTGGGCACTCTTGCGCTTTTTAGAAGTGCTGTAGGGTTTGTTACAAGTTACAAGTCGCTCCACCACCTGTAACTGGCAACCTGTAACTTGTGCCCAAGAACCAACGGCTACTCCTGAATCCTTGCTTTGACTTAGCGGAGCGGGTTACACCCCTGCTTGTGAAAATTGGTGCAAATAGTAGCCCAAGGGAAATGATTACGTTATCATTACGCCCTTGTGTGGAGCCAATCGTACATGACCAACTCAACCTTATGAGATGCAACGCCCTTTTGATTGTGCCGCGCATCTTTTTCTAACCCACATGGCACTCTATTGGGATGCAACCTACGCCATTGCGCTGGCTCTGATGGAAGCGTACCCCGGCCGTGACCCTGTGGAAATCGGCCTCGGCGAACTCGCCCACATGGTCGAAACATTGCCCAGTTTTAGCGACGACCCCGCGCTTGTAACCGAACGCATTTTGCAAGACATTCAAATCACTTGGTATGAGGAGAAAGCAACCCCATGACGACAACGGGAATCACCTCTGATATTCCTATCCCCGATGAGCTGGCTGGTAACGTTTTTATCACCAATCTCAACAAAATTTATAATTGGTCGCGGCGTAACTCCGTTTGGCCAATGGTCTTTGGCTTGGCCTGTTGTGCCATCGAGATGATTTGCTCGGCCACCAGCCGCTATGACCTCTCGCGGTTTGGTATGGAAGTTTTCCGCGCCACCCCCCGTCAATCAGACTTGATGATTGTTTCGGGAACAGTCACCAAGAAGATGATTCCCACGATTGTGCGCCTCTACAACCAAATGCCCGAGCCACGCTATGTGCTGAGCATGGGTGCTTGCGCTAGTGGTGGTGGCCCTTTTAAAGAAGGGTACAACGTGGTGGATGGCATTGATAAGTTCATTCCCGTGGACGTGTACGTACCCGGTTGCCCACCCACCCCCCAAGCCCTCATTCATGGCCTCATCGCCCTGCAAGAAAAAATTGACCAACAGAGCCTGCAAACGGTTCCGTGGTACCAAAAGAATGACCCTGGTGACTTTGTGCCTGTGCCCCTTCTCGGGCCAGACCTGATTGATGTGCGTCAACTGGGGATTATTAAGGCTGAGGCAAAGAAAGGATAGAGGACAGAGATAGAGATAGAGGATGTTGGTTGACCAACAGCTTGTTTTTCCTCTACCTCTTTCTTTAACCACGTATCCTCTATCTCTATCTCCCCTCTCTATTTTTGAAGGAAAACATAATGGCTGAACTCACCATTGATGTCTTAGAACCTAAAGTAAAAACGGCCGACCCGTCGCCACGGCCACGGCCGCGCTCAAAGCCAAATACCCCGAACTAACCGATGACCCCCGCCATAACTACACGGGCATCATGGTTCCCGCCGACAAACTGGTTGAAGTCGCCCAAACCCTGCGCGACGAATTGGGGTTCAACTACCTCTCCAGCGTCACAGGTGTAGACCTTATTGAAGATGGCAAGCTAGAGGTGGTTTACCACGCCTCCAACCTCGATTTGGGGGGCAAATCGCTGGTCTTGAAGACGCAGGTGGCGCGAGAAGACGGCCGTGTGCCCTCCCTGACCCCCCTCTACCCCGGTGCCGAATTCCAAGAGCGGGAAGCCTACGACCTCCTCGGCATCCACTTCGACAACCACCCCGACTTGCGCCGCATCCTCATGTGGGATGGCTTTGCAGGGCATCCCCTCCGCAAAGATTGGCAAGAAGCGTTCTACGAAGAAGATGCTAAACCATATGGGAGCCGCTGGCCCGAAGGGCAAGTCTTCCGCGCCGAAGACCGCAACCCCTATGGCAAAAACGTGCGCTATCCTGTGGATTGGTCGGCCGATGCCTTTACCGACGAGACCGATACCGAAGTCTATGCGGCGATGGCCACCCAGCCCCACCGCAAAAATGACATTCGCACCGACTATGTGACCGTCAACATTGGGCCGCAACATCCCTCCACCCACGGCGTGTTTCGCGTCGTAGTGACGATGGACGGCGAAACAATTATGGAATTGCGCCCCGTGATGGGCTATTTGCATCGCAACCACGAAAAAATCGGCGAACGCAACACCTATCTCGGCAACATCCCCTACACCGACCGACTGGACTATCTCAGTTCCATGTCCAACAACCACGGCTATGTTTTAGCCATCGAAAAGTTGTTAGGCGTGACCCCTCCCGAACGGGCCGAGTGGATTCGCATTTTAATGGTCGAACTGACCCGCATCTGCAACCATTTGTGGGCGATTGGCTTCTTCCTGAACGATATTGGGGCACTCCAAACCCCCATGCTCTATTTGACCATCGAGCGCGAACTGATTTTGGACTTGTTCGAGGCCACGGCTGGCTCGCGCATGATGTGCAATTACATGCGTTTTGGGGGTCTTGCCCATGATTTGCCCGCTGAAGTGCGCGGCCAAGAGACCTCCGCTTTCCTCAATGAGTTGGTTCACGAACGGTTGCCACGCATTGTCGAAACGATTGCCAATTTTTTGACGGGCAACGAAATTTTGCGCGAACGCTCCATTGGTATTGGCATTCTCAGCCGTGAAGATGCCATCGCCTACAGCACCTGTGGCCCTGTGTTGCGGGGCAGTGGCGTGGCCTACGATTTGCGCCGGGCTGACCCATACTCCTACTACGACCAACTCGATTTTAATGTGGTGACGCAAGCCGAAGGGGATATTTTCGCCCGTTACATGGTACGCGTCTTGGAGATTAACGAGAGCTTGAAGATTTTGGGGCAAGTGTTGCCCCATCTGCAAGCGACCAAGGGCGGCTCGATTTTAGAAGGCAAGCCCCAATACAATGTGCGCGTGAACGAGGGTGGGGATGCTTACGGCCGTGTTGAGAACCCCAAAGGGGAACTCGGCTATTACGTCATGGCCAAGCCCAAATCCACCAATGCCTACCGCTACCACATCCGCGCCCCATCCTTCATTAACCTGACCCCCTTTGGCAAAATGTGCGCAGGGGAGAAAATTGCGGATATTGTGGCCGTTTTGGGAAGCATTGACATTGTGTTGGGTGAGACGGATAGATAGCAATTAGTAAGTAGTAATTAGTAATTGGTCGCTGGTTAGGCAAGCCCTAATTACCAATTGCCAATTACTAATTACCAACTTCGGAGAACCTATGTACGGACTTGGTATATTCAAAGGTTTGGCGATTACGCTCAAGCACTTTATCAACACCTACCGCGATGAGGCGGAATGGTCGGGGAAGGGCGGCCGTTATTACAACGAAGAGGCTCTAAAAGTCCGCCAAAGCCTGAAGGGCAAAGGGGCCATCACGGTGATGTACCCCGAGGAAAAGCTGGAAGTGCCCGAGCGGTTCCGCTTTGTCCCTTTTTTGGTCATGGATGACCCCGCGCCGGGGCAAAAAGCGGGCAAAGATTGGTGTACATCGTGCGGCATTTGCGCCAAGGTGTGCCCCCCCCAGTGCATTTGGATTGAGCGGGGCAAGTTGCCCAACGGCCGACCCAAACCCGAACCCGTCAATTTTTACATTGACATTGATATTTGCATGAACTGTGGCTATTGCGCCGAGTATTGCCCGTTCGATGCGATTAAGATGGACCACGACTACGAGTTGGCCAGCTATAACCGCACGGCCGCCCACATCCACGACAAAGAACGCCTCTCCAAACCCATCAGCTACTGGCGAAGCATTGCCCCCGGCCGTGCCGAAGACGAAGCCCAAGTGCGGGCAGAGGAAGAGGCCAAGAAGAAGAAAAAGAAGGAGTGAGATAGAGGATAGAGATAGAGATAGAGGGTGTTTAGACGTTTAGCCAATACTCGTTTCCTCTATCTCTATCTCCCATCTCTATCTTTATGGTCCGCCGTTGGTACATGCTTGCGAGTTTGTGCCAACGGCGGATTTTTTGATTAAACTACACATGTAGGGGCTGGCCTCGTGCCTGTCCTTATAGGTAACCCATACACAGGGTTAGGGCAACCACAAGGGTTGCCCCTACTGGCAACCCCATGACTAACACATTGCGCCAACAGCTAAAAGCGGATTTAACGGCCGCCATGAAGACCCAAAACAAACCTGCCGTGATGGCCTTGCGGGCGGTGTTGGCCGAGATAGACCATGCCGAAGCGGTAGATGAACAACGGCCAGCATGGGAACCCATCCTTAACAAATCGGCCGAAGTGCCCCGTAAGGTGTTGACCGAAAGCGATATTTGGCACATCTTTGAGACAGAAATTGCGGCGCGGCAAACGGCCGTGGCCGAATACGACCAACTCGGCCAAACGGCCGAGGCCAACCAACAACGGCTCGAACTGGCCGTGCTTACTCAGTATTTAACAAGACAAGATAGAGACGAGAGATAGAGATAGAGGAAACACAACCTCTTGCCCAACCAGCATCCCCTCTATCTCTATCTCTATCCTCTATCTACAGGAAACCCCACATGGTAACTCAAGAAATCGTTATGCAAGCCCTATCCACCGTGATAGAGCCAGAACTTCATCGGGACTTGGTCTCGTTGAACATGATTCGCAACTTAGAAATCAAAAATGGCCGTGACCTCAGCTTTACCATTATGCTGACCACGCCCGCGTGCCCCCTGCGGGGCAAAATGGAAGGGGATTGTCGGGCGGCGTTAGCGGCCGTGCCCGGCCTCGGCCAAATTACCGTTAACTTTGATGCCAACATCTCCTCCAATCGGCGCATTAGCGACCAGATTGGGCAAAATTTCAAGCACGCCATCGCCGTAGCCAGCGGCAAGGGCGGTGTGGGCAAAAGCACCGTCTCCGTCAATTTGGCCATCGCCCTTGCCCAAATGGGGGCGAGCGTGGGGCTGTTGGATGCGGACATTCTCGGCCCCAACGTGCCGATGATGATGGGCAAGCAAACCATGCCCCCCCCGCACGAACGCAAACTCACCCCAGCCGAAAACTACGGCGTGAAATTTATCTCGATGGCGTTCCTCTCTGACCCGAGCAAGCCGATGATTTGGCGCGGCCCCATGCTCCACAGCGCCATCCGCCAACTGCTGGTGGATGTGTCGTGGGGCGAGTTGGATTACCTGATTGTGGATTTGCCCCCCGGCACAGGGGATGCCCAGCTTTCGTTGGCGCAAACGTTGCCCCTCACGGGGGCGGTCATCGTTACCCAGCCAATGGCGGTGGCGGCGATGGATGCGTTGCGCGGCCTGAAGACGTTTGAGCAGTTGAACGTGCCCATTTTGGGCGTGGTCGAAAACATGAGCGGCGAGTTGTTTGGCACTGGCGCAGGCGAAATTTTGGCGCAACAAAACAACACGGCCTACTTCGGCTCCATCCCGCTGGAAGCGCGGGTGCGGATGGGTGGCGATGAGGGGCATCCCGTGGTGGCCGCTTATCCGAACTCGGCCGCCGCCAAAGCGTTTGTCCATGTCGCCCAACAAATTGCCGCTCGCATCAGCGTCATCACCCTGACCAATCAAGCGAATTTCATTCCCATTAGCATGGTGAATTAAGTGACGAGTGGTTAGTGGCTAGTGGCTAGAAGAGCCACCCACTAACCACTAACCACTAACCACTAGCCACTCATGTTATCCCTTCACAACGTTTCTAAACGCTTTTACGGCCTGACCGCGCTGAATAAGGTTTCGCTGGAGATTCCACAAGGGGAGATTGTGGGTTTGCTGGGGCCGAATGGGGCGGGCAAGAGTACCCTGTTCAAGATTTTGGCGGGTTTTTTGCAGATGGATGAGGGGACGGTACGGCCGTCTACCCCCCACTGGCCGCTCATTGGTTACAAACCCGAGCGACTCTTCTTCCCCGAAGCGATGCGTGTCATTGGCTATATGCGCCTTATCGCCAACTTGGACAATTTGCCCCGCGCCCAGAGCGAACGGCGCATTTGGGGAGCCTTGGAACAAGTTGGCTTGCGGCCGATGGGGCAACAACGCATCGGCACGCTTTCTAAAGGGATGCGCCAGCGGCTGGGGTTGGCGCAAGCGTTGCTGGGCAACCCCGATTTGCTCTTGTTGGATGAGCCGACGGATGGGCTAGACCCGACGGGGCAGGTGGAGATTCAGGCCATCTTGCACCAACTCCAGCGAGCAGGCAAAACGATTATCGTCAGCTCCCATTTGTTGGCCGATGTGACGACGCTTTGCTCGCAGGTGGTGATCTTGGGACGCGGCCGTTTACTCTACCAGAGCCGGGTGGCGGATGCGTTGGCTGAACGGCCGCAAACGACCATTCATGTAGACAAACCCCTCGGCCACATGGCTTTCTTGTTGCAAACCCTCCACCCCGCCATCCGAACCTATGAGACGCACCTTGAACTGCACGGGGAGGCCATGTTGATGCGGCGACAGGTTTTGGCCATTTTGCTGGCCGCTGGTTACGACATCACCCACATGGCGCGGCGGCGAGCCACGCTGGCCGAAATTTATGCGGAGGTGACTCAATGAGCCAACGCATTGTGACCTTAATGAGCTACTTGCTCTATCGGCTGTTTAATTCGCTGACAGGCTTGGGGTATGTGGTTTTCACGATGGCCTTTTACCTCATCGCTTTTGCCGTGCGCACGCCCGACCCCGACTATTTTGTGTTGGTGGTGGGGCTGTTTGGGGGATTGGCCACCTTTTTGCTGACTCTTTCGCTGGCGGCCAAGGCGCAGGAGGCGCAGAGCTACCCCTTTTTGGTGCGTTTGCCGAGCCGAAATGAGTATTTGGCGGCCGTGCTATTCGCCGCTTTGCTGACGGGGCTGATTTTGGAACTCCTGCTGGCGATTGTCGTTTTGCTCCGCAACGAGCCGCAGTTGAGCCTGAGCATGGCGGCGCAAATCCCGCCACTGTGGGTGGCCAGCAACATTTTGCTGGCCGTGCTGGCCTTGCACGCCACCGATTTTGTGGCCGATGGCTGGTCGCGGGTGGGTTTGTTCGGGGTGTTGGCGGTGATGATGATGGTGCGGAGCAATCAAACGGCCGTGGCCACATGGCTGGCCGACCGCGCCCAACAACTCAGTACATGGTCGTACCAACGGGGTTCGGTGGCCAATGGGGAGCAGTTTCAGCAGTTGGGGGGGTGGTTTAACACGCAGGGGGAGGTATGGCTGGAGCGGCTGTTTGGCTTTGCTTTTTGGCCGTTCGAGGCGGTGGTCAATGGGGTGATTGCGGGTCATCTTTCGCGGGTGCAAGCCTTGGCCCCGGCCGTGATGCTCCTGCTGGCCACGTTGCTGTTCATGCTGGCGGCCGATTTGCTGGCGCACAAAGATTTGTTCTTGGCGGAAGAGTGAGGAGGGGAAAATGCGGATTGCGGAATGGGGAATGCGGATTGCGGAATGAACGCTGACCGACCGATTGACCGACTGAAAGACTGAGAGACTCCCATGAAACGGACGCTGACGAAATTGGGGTATACCGCTTTGGTGGTGTTGTGGGTGGCTGTCATGTGTGGGCCAGCTTTTTTTTGTGCGCTGGTGCTGAACAGTGGGGAGTTGGTGTGGGGGGATGACTCCAATGACCAAGTGCGGGTCTTTTTGATGCAGGAACGGGGGCAGGAGGGGCTGGGGGTGCAGTGGACACGGCCGCTTTCTTCTGACTCCTCCGAGCCGCTTTGCACCCAAACAACGGTGCGCTATTGGATGTGGGCGGGGGAGGGGGAGAATGCGACGATGTGTTCTTGTGCGGGGGAAGCTGATTTGTGTGTGGGGGAATAAAAAATGTCTCGTAAACAATTAATTGTATCTTTGGGTATTTCCCTCGCCGCCACGGCCGCCTACCTCCTGTGGCGGCGCACCCGCCCCGCACCCCGCACCCACCCCCACCCCGACAGCCTCATCATCCAACCCGCCAGCCCGTTAACCGTAGTGCGCCAGCCCAACGGGAGCTTGCGCGTGCAGTGGCAGACGGCCGCGCCCCCCGTGCGCCTCTTCGCCAGCCCCGACCCGCATATGCGGGATGCGTTGCAGTTGGTGGCCGAACCTGTGGGGGTAGACGAAATCCTCCTCGCCGACCTCGACCCGGCCGTGCGTTACTATTTCATGGCCGAGATGGCCGACGGCCGCCGACACATCACGGCCGAGCGGCTGTTGCCCCTTGCCACCGCCCTGAATTTGCGCGACATTGGCGGTTATGAGACGGCCGACGGCCGCACCACCCGCTGGGGGCAAATCTACCGCTCGGGCGACTTTGCCACCCTTGCCGACGATGATGTGCGCTATTTAGAGCGGCTCGGCTTGCGCCTGATTTGCGATTTGCGGACGACGGAAGAGGTGGAGAAAAGCCACGGCCGCCTGCCCACCAATCCCCAACTGACTTATCGCCACACGCCCATTTACGAGCGGCAACAGGGGGCGGCGCACTGGCTAATGGTGCTGGTGAGCAACCGCAAGGCGTTGCCCCAAGTGTGGCAGAATGACATTTATATTGAGCGGTTTGTGGAGCGGGGGGCGGAGGCGTTCGGCCGTATTCTCACCTCGTTGGCCGACGGCCGTCAGCGGCCCGCTTTGTTGCACTGCACGGCCGGCAAAGACCGCACGGGCATCGCCATTGCCCTGTTGCTGGCCTTGTTGGGCGTGCCCGATGAGACGGTGGTGGCCGATTACACCCTGAGCAACGCCGCTTATGAGGCCATCTACCGCACGGTGGAGAAGGATGCCCAACGGCTGGCGGTGTTTGGCTTGCAAACGGCCGATTTGTTCACCATTCTAACGGCGCAAGGGCATGTCATGCAGAAGACTTTGAATTATTTGCGCCAAACCTATGGCTCCGTGGAGGAGTACTTGATGCAACGAGCGGCCGTCTCTCCCGCAACAATTCAGCAGTTGCGCGAAGGGTTGCTGGAGTGAAAATATACACTGCCAACGGTCACAAACTGCTATTTCGTATAGGTGTATGGGTTTGTTGGTGTACTAGTGTATTTCAATACACCAATACACGATTACACCCATAACCAAAATGCCAGCTTATGACCATGAAAAATATCGTTCGATGAGAGGAATCCATGAGAATTGAAATAAATGACCTAACTGGCCGTGAAATAGCCGAACTTCTGCAAGAACACATTGACGAAATGCGCTCTGTCTCGCCGCCCGAAAGCAAGCACGCCCTCGACCTTGAGGGGTTGCGGCGGCCCGAAATTACCCTTTGGGGAGTGTGGGATGGCACTGTGTTGGTGGGCTGTGGGGCACTCAAAGAGTTGGAGGCGGGGCATGGGGAGGTGAAATCCATGCGTACCTCAGCGGCGTATCAGCAAAAAGGGGTGGCTTCGATGGTGTTGCAACATTTGATAGATGAAGCCAAGCGGCGGGGGTACGGCCGTTTGAGTTTGGAAACTGGCTCGATGCCATTTTTTGAGCCAGCGCGGCGGCTGTACGCTAAATTTGGGTTTGAGGCGTGTGCCCCGTTTGGGAATTATCGGGCCGACCCCAACAGTGTGTTTCTGACAAAGGTGTTGTGAGGCGAGCTTGACAACGGCCGTGAACGATTTACAATTTAGAACACAAGAGCTATTTCTCTCCCAGCTATCCCCAAGGAGTGTGTAAAATGAACGCCGTTGACCAAGCCACCCAAACCCAAATTAACAATATCCAAAGCAAAACAGGCCAGAGTTTGGCCGAGTTATACGCCCTCATCACGGCCAGTGGGCTGGAAAAACACGGCCAAATCCGCGATTTTTTGAAGCAGGAGTTGGGCTTGGGGCATGGGGATGCGAACACTTTGGCGCATTTTTGGCGCAACGAAGGCGCGGGCACGGCCGCTCCTCCCCCACCTGCCGATGTGCTGGCCGAAATTTACACGGGCAACAAGGCGGAGTTGCGGCCGTTGCACGAACAGATCATGGCCGCCATTGACCAACTGGGCGAATTTGAGCTGGCTCCCAAAAAGGGCTATGTGAGTTTGCGGCGCAAAAAGCAATTTGCCATGGTCGGCCCTGCCAGCAAGGGGCGGGTGGAAGTGGGGCTAAACATGAAAGGGATTCCTGCCACCGACCGCTTGGTGGAACAGCCAGCGGGGGGTATGTGCCAATACAAAGTCTACCTGACCGACACGGCCGAAGTAGACGACGAACTGCTAGGCTGGGTGCGCATGGCCTACGAAGGGGCGGGATAAAGGAGTTATTGGTTATTGGTTACTCGTTATTGGTGTATTGGTATAGTGGTGTATTGGTGTCGTGGGGGATGCGCGAGTAGACTAACCAGTAACGAATAACCAATAACGAGTAACGAATAACTCCCTATGTTCCGCAAACCCATCACGGCCGAGCCACTCAACGAAGAAACCCCATTGGCCGCCCTCAGCCAAGCCATCACCCCCACCCCGCTGGTGTATGCCCGCAACCATTTTGCCATCCCGCATCTCTCGGCCGACACATGGCGGTTGCGGATTGGCGGAGCCGTCGCCCACCCCCTTACCCTGACTTTGGCCGATGTGCAAGCGTTGCCCAATGTTACTCAGCGGGTGGTGTTGGAATGTGCGGGCAACGGCCGTCTCGCCATCCAGCCGCCCCCGCCGGGCACACCGTGGGGCTGGGGCGCTATCAGCGTTACCGAAGTGACGGGCACGCCTTTGCGCCATGTGCTGGCGCAAGTGGGGGTGGCCGAGACGGCCGTCGAAGTGCTATTCATCGCGGCCGATAAGGGGCAATTAGAACCCACCACCCCAACCATCGCCTACGCCCGCAGTTTGCCCATCGCCACCGCCATGCTCGATGAGGTGTGGTTGGTGTGGGCGCTGAATGGCGAGCCATTGCCCACCGCGCATGGCTACCCCCTGCGGCTGATGGTGGCGGGTTGGTACGGCATGGCGGCCGTCAAATGGCTGAGCGAAATACAGGTGTTGGAGGAGCCATTTGGGGGCTTTTTTCAGCGGGATGATTACATTTATCGGGGCGACGACGAAGCGGCCGAGGGGGAACCCGTGCGCCACATTCGGGTGCGTTCTTTAATTGCTTCGCCCAGCGATGGGGCGCAGGTGGGGTTAGAGCCGCTCATCGTGCGGGGGGCGGCATGGTCGGGGGATGGGGTAATTACGCGGGTGGAGCTTTCGGCCGATGGCGGGCAAAGTTGGCACACGGCCGAACTGGAACCCGCCACCCATCCCCACGCCGCCCAACGCTGGCAATGGGTGTGGTTCCCGCCCCGTGCGGGGCAATATACGCTCTGGGCGCGGGCATGGGATGCCAGCGGCCGTACCCAACCGACGGCCGCTCGCTGGAACGCCCAAGGGTATGGCAACAATGGCGTTCAATCCGTGCGGGTAGTGGTCAATGAACAATGAGCAAGGAGCAATGAGTAAAAACTATGAGCGAATCATCCCTTATTTCCAATTCCCCATTTGCGATGCCGCCTGTGTCATGGGGCGCAAGTTGGCCGACGTTGCAGGTGTACGCCCAAGTGCTGGGCAAAGTGCGCCGCGCCTTGGCTCCCCGCCAAAAGCATTGGTCACATGTTAGCTTGCGGGTGAGTACGACGGGTTTAACCACCAGCCCCATGCCCCATCCACCCTTTTTGGTGGAGTTGGCTTTGGATTTGGTGGCGCACGAGTGGGTTTACCAATCCAGCAAAGGCACGGCCGAACGTCGGCCGCTGGGAGGGCAATCGCCCGCCGCCTTTTTGGCAGAGGTAACGGCCGTACTCGGCCGTGATGGCTTGCACCCCGAAATTGACCCCGCTCCGTTTCACGATGAGCGGGTGGGGGTGTATGACCAAGCGGCCGTGGGGGAATTTGCGGCCGTGTTGCGCCAAATTTATATGCTGATGAGCCAATTCAAGGGGGAATTGCGCGGCGAAACCAGCCCCATTCAAATGTGGCCCCACCACTTCGATTTGGCCATGCTCGCCTTTTCGGGGCGGCTGGTAGAAGGACAAGACCCCGCCAATGAAGAGTACGCTGATGAACAGATGAATTTTGGCTTCGCCCCCGCCGATGCCAGCATCCCCGAACCCTATTTTTACATCACCGCTTACCCATTCCAGCCCCAACTCATGGAAACGCCGTTACCCACGGCCGCTTATTGGCACACGGCGGGCTTCACGGGGGCCATTTTGCCCTATGCCGCGCTCACCACGGCCGAGGCCCCCGACCAACTCTTACTTGGCTTTTGGCGCACCGTGTATGGGGCGTGGGAGAAGATTGTAAAAAGTGAAAGTAAGAGGTAAAGGGAGTCGAGCGTCCTACTTTTTACCTTTCACTTTTTACTTTTTACGCCTCCCCCTCATTTGGCAGACACCTGCTCCCATGTTATTATCCCAAACGTGCCGTGCCCTGTAACAAGTATGTTGCGGCCGTTGTTCCCCCACCTGTTCCACAGGTTTATAAACCAGATATGAGCGCCACTTTTCGCACCACTTCCCGCGCAAGCCTTCTCACAGTGGGTTTCGCCTCTTCGCCCTATTGCCCCCTGTTTTCGCTCATTCCCTCTGGCGGCCGTTTGCCTCTCCCCCCGACATCACCCAATCCATGTACTTAAAACAGGCTCTAACCCTGCTCTGTTCGTTATTCCTTTTCCGTAACCATTATCGAGGAGAAACATTGTGTCTGAGAAAGAAATCGTGACCCAAGAAGAGATGGCCGCTATTCATCCGCGCATTCCTGCCGCCTATGAGCAATTGCAAGCAGGCAAAATTAGCCGGCGCGAGTTTTTGCGCTTTGCAACTTTGCTGGGCATGTCGGCCGCATTGGCTACCGCCTGCTCCAGTGGCACCGAAGAGCCAGTGGCCACCACCGAAAGTAGCACCACCACCACCACGACTGAAACCAGTTCGCGCTATGGCGGTGTGCTTCGCAAGGCAATGCAACTGCAATTGATTGACCACCCCGCCCGGCTCTCTTGGACGGAAGGGGCCAACATTGTCCGCCAAGTGGCGGAGTACCTAACCGAGACAGGGGCGGATAACATCACCCGGCCGTATTTGCTCGACCGCTGGGAAGCCAACGAAGATGTGACCGAGTGGACGCTCCACTTGCGCCAAGATGTGACATGGAACAACGGCGACCAATTCACGGCCGATGATGTTCTCTTCACCTTTGGCCAATGGCTCGATCCCGATGTTGGCTCCTCCATGCTCGGCTTGCTCACCTATTTGGATGGCATGGATAGCGTCGTTAAAGTAGACGATTACACTGTCAAGCTGATGCTCAACTCGGGCAACATTGGCGTGCCCGAACACCTCTTCCATTATCCAGCCATTGTCTTGCACCGCAACTTTGAGGGGGATTTTATTCAGCAACCCGTTGGCACAGGGGCTTACACCTTGGAAGAATATAAGGAAGGAGAACGCGCTGTCTTCAAGCGTCGGCCCGACTATTGGCGCAAAGCGGCCAATGGCGACCAACTTCCCTATCTGGACGAAATCATTTATGTTTCGATTGACAAAGATGCGGGTGTGGCCGCTTTGCAATCGGGGCAAGTGGATTCGCTCTATCAGCCACGGCCGTCGGACTGGCAAGCCCTGAAAGACAACCCCGACCTGAACACCTACGCCGTCAGCACCGCCCAATGCTTTGTCTTGCGGATGCGGGTGGACTTGGAGCCGTGGAACGACGTGCGCGTCCGCAACGCCCTCAAAATGTGCCAAGACCGGGCGCGAATTTTGCAACTCTCCTACTTTGGCGAAGGCGAGCTTTCCATTGATGCTCATGTGGCTCCCATCCACCCTGCCTTTGCCCCCAAACCCATCCCCGAATACGACCCCGAAGGGGCACGGGCGTTGCTAGAAGAGTGGGCGGCCGAAACGGGCAACACCTTGCCCTTGCAAGTCACCCTCGCCTCTAAGAACGACGAGGCGGAACCTGAAATTGCGGCCGCGCTGAAAGAGATGGCCGCCCCCGCTGGCTTTGACATTATCCTCGACATTACCGACCCCGGTGGTTTCTGGGACCGTTGGACAGAGGTGGATTTGGGCATTACGGCGTGGACGCATCGGCCGTTGGACACCATGGTTCTGCCCCTCGCCTACATTGCCGATGCCGACGGCGTGCCCGTGCCGTGGAACGAAACGCGCTGGGTAGACGATGAGTTCAGTGCCCTTGTCCTGCAAGCGGAAAAGACGCTCGATGTGGAAGCCCGCCGCGCCATCATGTCCGACATTGAGGACATCATGCAAACCCGTGGCCCCATCGGCAACGCCTATTGGAAGAGCGTCTGGAACATTACCCACAAGAAGTTCCAAGGCATTTCCGCCCACCCCACCAGCTACGATTTGCTGTTTGAGGTGTACATTCAAGAATAAAAATGAGTAATGAGTAATGAATAATGAGTAAACCATTCTTGGCTCATTATTCATTACTCATTGTTCATTACTCATTGAAATGGCGCGTTTTATTTTCCGCAGTCTCATTTCCACGGCCGTGACCATGTTTTTGGTTTCGGCCGTGCTTTTCTTTTTGCTCGAAGTGGGGGGCGGGGATGTCACTGTCAAGATTTTGGGCGTATTCGCCACCCCCGAGCAGAGGGAATCGTATCGCAAGCAGTTGGGGCTAGACCGCTCGGCCGCGTTGCGCTACATGGATTGGCTGATTGGCAACGATTGGTCGGCCGAACGGCTGGTTGGGCATGATTTGGTGACGGTGGCCAACGAGCAGACAGGCGAGCAACAGTGGTGGGCGGAGGTAGACGGCCGTCTGACCCGCTGGGAAATGACGGCCGATGGCCTCAATGCCCTCATCCGCCAGCCCAGCGGCGACATTGTGCGCGAACCAGTGGGGGAGGTGTGGACGACAAATGAGGCGGGCGAAGAAGAGTTTTGGGGGGTGAACACCAACAACAGTGCCGTGCGCTGGGTGCGCGGCGGGGGGGAGACAGCTTTCCAACTAACCACAGCCGGGATGCGCGAGGTGCAAAATGCGCCCGCGCAATACATTCCGCTCCGCAAAGGATTATTAAGAGGGGACGCGGGCTTGTCGCTCCAATCGGGGCGACCCGTTTCGGCCGCTTTGGGGACACGGATACGCAATACGGCCGTTCTGGCGGGAGCCGCTTTCGCCATCGTCATGCCGCTCGCCTTACTGCTGGGGGTGGTGGCGGGCATTAGCGAAGGGCGGCCGATAGACCGCGTGATTTCGATTGTGGGGCTGGCGTTTACGGCCACGCCCGAATTTGTGACGGGCATTTTCCTCATCCTTATTTTTGGCATATGGCTGAAGTGGTTGCCGGCCGTGTCGGTCTTTTTGAGCGACGATGCGATGTTCCGCGACCCGACGCTGATTGCGTTGCCCGTGCTGACGTTGACGGCCGTGGAACTCGGCTATGTGGCGCGCATGACTCGCGCCAGCATGGTGGAGGTGATGTCCTCTTCCTATATTCGCACAGCCATTATTAAGGGGATGCCCTTCCGCCGCGTCGTTTTGCGCCACGCCTTGCGCAATGCGCTGATGGCTCCCATCACGATTATTATGTTGCATGTCAACTGGTTGGTCGGCGGGGTGGTGGTGGTGGAGGTGATTTTCGGCTTTCCCGGCCTTGGCAAATACATTTATGATTCGGCCATTTTCGGGGATTTTAACGCGGTGGAAGCGGCCGCGATGCTCACCGTCCTCATCGCCGTCGTCACCCGCCTGCTGGGCGACTTGGCGTATACGTTTCTGAATCCGCGCATCAGGTATAGTTAGTCGGTCAGTCTCTCAGTCGGTCAGTCCCTTACTCTCTTACTCTCCCCCTCTCCCTCCCCCCTCCCATGACAGCTACCACCACACCCCCCACACTCCTCCGCCGCTGGTGGCAGGGGTTTGCTATTGTCTTTGAATCGCGGGTGGGGACGGTGGGGCTGGCCATTGTTCTCTTTTGGCTGGCGGTGGGGATTGTCTCGCTGGTGTGGACACCTTATGAGCCGAACACGAGTGCGTTTGACCAGAACTTGGCTCCGAATGCGGCCAACTGGTTGGGGACAGATCACCTCGGCCGTGATATTTTCTCGCGGCTGATGCAGGGAACCCAAGTGATTTTGCTCAAAACGCGCTTGCCCAATACCAGTTGGGTGTTGCCCGGCGGCGTGGCCTTGTGGGGTGTGTTGGGGTCGTTGGCATTGGGGGCGGTGCTGGGGCTGAACGCGGGCTATCGGGGCGGGTGGACAGACCAAATTATCATGCAGTTTTTGGATGCGCTCATCGCCTTCCCTGTCATTGTGCTGTATTTGGTGGTGATTGCCGCGTTGGGGCAGGGGGATTTGGTGGTCATTTTGGCCATCACCATTACGGGCGCACCGGGGGTGGCGCGATTGGCGCGGAGCTTGGCGCTGGATATTAAGACGCGGGATTATATTCGCGCGGCCGAAACCCGTGGCGAAAACCCGTGGTACATTATGTTTTGGGAGATTTTGCCCAACGCACGGGGGCCTCTGCTGGTGGATGCGATGTTGCGGGTGGGGTATGCCATCTTCACCATTGGCACGCTGGGCTTTTTGGGTATTGGCTTGCCCCCGCCCGACCCCGATTGGGGGAGCATGGTGAACGAGGCGCGAAAGAGCATTTTCTCGAATCCGTTGGCCGTTGTTTGGCCGTCGTTGGCTATCGCGTCCCTCGTCATTGGCCTGAATCTTTTTGCAGATGGGATGCGGGAAGAGTTGACGCGATATCAGAAGTAGATAGAGAGGGGAGATAGAGATAGAGGGAGGTATGGGTAATCATGCTTTATTGCAAAAGGGCAAAAGAGCTAAAATGCAAAAAGATGTCTTTGTATTTTTGCATCATTGCCCTTTTGCAATAAAAAATTGTTGAGTTTTTATGACAAAACCTGTTCTAAAAGTGCAAGATTTGGCTGTCGCGTACAAGGTGCGCGGGGGCGAGATTGAGGCGGTGCAAAATGTATCGTTTGAAATCGGCCGTGGCGAATCTTATGGCATTGTCGGCGAAAGTGGGTGTGGCAAAAGCACGATGGCGTGGGCTGTGCTGAACTTTTTGGGAGCCAATGGGTATGTCAAACGGGGGCAAATTTTCTTTCAGGGGCAAAATTTGGTGGGCAAGAGCAGTGAGGAGCTACGCCAGTTGCGGGGCGACCAGATTGCGATGGTGTACCAAGACCCGATGCAAGCCCTGAACCCCTCGATGCGGCTGGGCGACCAACTGACCGAGGTGTTGATGGTGCATCGGGGGATGGGCAAGGAGGCGGCGACGCGGCGGTGCTTGGAGATGTTGGAGAAGGTGCATATGCCCGACGCGGCCGAGGTCATGCGCCGTTACCCGCACCAAATTTCGGGGGGGCAACAGCAGCGGGTGGTCATTGCGATGGCCTTGCTCAACAACCCCGCTTTGCTGATTATGGATGAGCCGACCACCGCCTTGGATGTGACCGTGGAAGCGGCCGTGCTGGATCTCATCGCCGAATTGCGGCGGGAGTTTGACACGGCCATTTTGTTTATTAGCCATAATTTGGGGGTGGTGGCGCGGGTGTGCGATAGGGTGGGGGTGATGTATGCGGGGGAAATGGTGGAACGCGCGGCCGTGCATGAAATCTTCGCCCATCCGCAACACCCCTATACGCAAGGATTGATGCGCTGTGTGCCCCGCTTGGGGGCAGACAAGGGGAGTAGCCAGTTGCACCCCATTCCGGGCAGGGTTCCGCCACCCGATGCACGGCCGAGCGGGTGCATCTATGCCCCCCGCTGTGATTATGCGCGGCCGAAATGCCGCACGGAACGGCCGTTGTTGCGCCAATTGGCCAGCGGCACAGTTGTGCGTTGCCACTTTGCGGAGGAGATTGACCCCAGCCAATGGGTTCCTACGGATGACATTCTCGTGGCTCCCCGTGCGGTGGCGACAGAAACGGCCGAACCGATTTTATGCTGAACCACCTCAAAAAATATTATGAGGTGGCGGGCAACACGGTGAAGGATGTACTGGGGTTGGGGCAAAAACGGTACGTGAAAGCGGTGGAAGATGCGTCGTTTCAGGTGCAACGCGGCCGTACCTTGGGCATTGTGGGGGAGAGCGGGTGCGGCAAGAGCACGCTCATCAAGACGATTATTGGGCTGGAGGATAGCACGAGTGGCGAGGCGACGTTTATGGGGTTTGACATTACGGGCAATCTTGGTCAGCGCGATGAACGGCTGATTCAGGAGTTGCAGATGGTGTTTCAGAACCCCGATTCGACCATGAACCCGTCGTACACAGTCGGCCAGCAGATTGCCCGGCCGATGCAACGCTTTCGCACAGTGCCGCCGCAGAAGATTCGGGCGGAAGTGGTGAAGTTGCTGGATGCGATGCGCTTGGGGGAGAGTTATTACAACCGTTTGCCGCGCCAACTGAGCGGGGGAGAAAAGCAACGGGTGGGCATTGCGCGGGCGTTGGCCAGCCAACCCGAGTTGGTGTTGTGTGATGAGCCTGTCAGCGCGTTGGATGTTTCGGTGCAGGCGGCGATTCTCAATTTGTTGTTGGATGTGCAACGGGAGTACGGGACGACGCTTGTTTTTATCGCCCATGATTTAAGTGTGGTGCGCTTTTTCTCGGATGAGGTGGCGGTGATGTATTTGGGGCAGGTGGTGGAGATTGGGCCAGCGGAGGCGATTTATGCGCCGCCGTATCATCCCTATACCGAGGCGTTGTTATCGGCCGTGCCCATCCCCGACCCCACTGTGCAACAAAAGCGCATTCGGCTGGAAGGGAGCGTGCCCAGTGCCATTGCCCCGCCGACTGGTTGCCGCTTCCACACGCGCTGTCCGCGCCGGCAGTTGTTGGCAGATGGCGGGAAAATCTGCGAGACAGATATCCCGCCGTGGCGCGATGTAGGGCGAGGCCACCGCATATTTTGCCACATTCCCGAAGCGCAGTTGCGGGCGTTTGAGCCTGTCATTGAGGGGAAGAAGCCTTAGCCCGACAATTCCCGTCGAAGGGGCCCCCCCCCCCCCCCCCCTCCTAAATAGCGCGGCGATAAAGCCGTGTGTAGACCAGCCAGCCCACGGCCGAAACCCCGCCCCACACCACCCCCCAGCTCACACAAACCACCATCGTGCCCATGATGGCAAACGGGCTACCCAAGGCACGGCCGAGGTATTCATCTGGCGTGCAAGGGTAGGCGGGAATATCCATCGGCGCAGGGGGCCCATACCCGTCTCCCCGCACCGCTTGCCATTCAGGGTAAATAAGAGCGGCAACCATAACCAAGGGGGCAAAACGAAGCCAGCTATCCATAAAACCCACCACAATATCGCGTTGTTGAACATCTTGACACCTCAATGATTTAGCCGTGGCCAAAAAGGTTGGTAGTGGGAACCTGCGCCATTCGTTGCGGCAAAAAGTTACTCTCTAATTGAGCCATTTGCTGGAGCAACTTTTGGTGAGTCTCTGCCCAAATCACGGCCGCTCGCGCATCCCCCACCCCCTGCAAAACCTGATAACAACACCACTCCAAATACACAGGGTCATCCGATTTAAGCAGAGCCACCCCTGCCCGATACGCCAAAATTTCTTCCACCTGCGCCAACGCCCGCTCGGCCGCGCCCTGTTGCCAATAGATATAGGCCAACATGCTTTGCACATCGGCCAAACGGCCGGGAACTGCAAACGGCCGAAGATAGCCGCCGCCTCCTCCCCATATTGTTGCGCCATCCCCAATCTCCCCAACGACACCATCGCCCGCGCCCGGCACACGGCCAACATGCCCTTGTAGAGCGGCCGTTGTATTTGTTGGCTCCACGCCTCCGCTTGGGTGCACAAGGCCAACGCTTGCTGAGCTTCCCCTTCGTATTGCGCCAACAACGCCTTATAAATGGTTCCATAGGCCAAAAACTGGGTCAGGTGGTGCATGTCCCAGATGTGCAACGCCTCATCATACCCTTTGCTGGCGGCCGACCAGTTGCCAATCCGCTGTTGAATGCGCCCCACAGCAACCGATTGTCCGCTATCAGCAAATCGTGGCTGAGTTGTTGGCAAATCTCCCATGCTTCGTGGCACACCCCAATGGCCGTGGCATATTCCCCGTGGAGCATGTGCCCCAAGGCAAGGTTGTGCAGTGCATTTTGTTGCACAGCGGGGGAACCAATCTGTTTTGCAAGTGCAAAATTTGGTAAAAAGCGCGGCCGTGCATCCTGATTGGTGACCCCATCAACCACCGCTTGGGCATAAAGCGCCTTACTCGCCCCCCATAAATCATCCGCTTGGTAAAAGATGGGCAACGCTTGGGTGGCAAACTGTTGCGCGGCCGTGTGGTTGCCTTCCGACACGGCCGCCAGCGTCGCTTGGATGTACAAATAAGCCGCCGCCACCGATTGGGAAAATTCGGCCGCTAACGACAATCCTTCGGCCATTGTTTGGCGTATCAACTCGAGCTTGCTTTCTTGCTGGTGCGCCGCGCACAACAGCGCATAGGCTCGCAAACGCATTTCGGGCGGCACGGCCGCATCTTGCAACACGGTTTGGATGAGCGGCAAGGCCAATTTGTATTCGCCGCGCTCCAACCACAACTCCGCACTCAATAATGGGGCAATTTCGGCCAGCAAGGTGGCTCCTTCGGCGAATAAACCCACCACCAAAAAGTAATTGGCCAGCGGGGTTAACGCTTGTTGGATGAGGGGTTGGAGGTGGGGTTGCTGTGTGCGCCGCGCCAAGCACCACACCCACGCCGCCCGAATGTTGTCATATTCTTGCCGAATGTGGCGCACGGCCGTTTGCGATTGCGACCCGCGCAATGGTTGCCCCTGTTGGTGCAACAAAGTTAAGTAATAGGTGGCGTGTCGCTCGGCCGCTTGCTCTGCCTCGGGTTCCACGGCTGTTAATTTGGCTTGGGCAAGTTGGCGCAGAAGGGGATGGGTGTGGTAACGGCCGTTGCGCTCCACCGCCAACAGCGAACGGTCCACCAACTGAGCCAAATCGAAGAAAGTGGCCAAGGCAATTTTTTGTGCCGCCTCGGCCGTAAACGTCCCTTGCAACAGCGAGAGCCGCGCCAAAACCAATTGCAAGTTGGGCTTGAGCAACTGCCACGAACCATCAAAGACAGCATCTAAACTTTGATGCCGGGCAGGCACATCCCCTTGCGGAGCGACCCACAATTCCAGATTTTGTTGCAAAAACTTGAAGAGCGTCGGCAAATCATAGGCGCGTAGCCATGCGGCGGCCATTTCAATGGCCAGTGGCATCCCCGCCACCAATTGCACCAATTCCCGAATGAGTTGTTGCTCTTCGGCCGAAAACAGGCGATTGTCGTAGCGCTGGGCACGCGCCATAAACAACGCCTCGCCATAATCCAATCCCCTAAACGGATGAGATGCCCCCCCTGTAAATTAAGGGCATGGCGTGACGTAACGAGCAAATTGACGTGGGCTTGGCGCAGAGGAGCCAATAATTCGGCCGCGTATTGGCTCAGTTGCTCAAAATTGTCCAACAAGAGCAGGATTTTGCGCCGTGCTAAATACTGTTGCAATTGTTCGGCCGTCGGCCGTGAACTATCCAAGGCCAATCCGAGCTGGCTAATCAGGTGGGGTAGAAAATCGGCGGGGGATTCGACGGCCGTACACGCCACAAAGTAGATGCCATCGGGGAATAGGGCGGGGTCGAGCCGTTGCGCCGCTTGGCCAGCGAGCCGGGTCTTGCCCATGCCGCCCATTCCCATAATCGTGAGCAGTTGTCCTTGTTGCTCTTGCAGGTGCTGGTGGATTTGTTTGAGTTCGGCCGTGCGCCCAATAAAGACAGTTTGCTCCACAGGAAAGCCATGCCACACCGAGGCTTGTTCCACCATCGGTTGCCCTTGTTGGAGCTGGTAACTGAGTTGCACACTCTCTGCCTCAGGGGGCAAGCCGAGTTCTTGTTGAAGGGCGGCCGTGTATTGTTGGTAATGCAACAGTGCTTCGGCTCTTTGCCCCGTTTGCGCCAAGCAGGTGAGGAGGGTGCGTTGCATCTCTTCCTGCCACGGGTCAATTTGCACATATTGGCGGGCATAGGTGAGCGCCGTTTGCCATTCCCCCAACCGTTGATAATGCGCCACCAAGTTGTTTAACACCTCTTGCGCTTGCCGTTGCCACGCTTCGCGGGTTAGCAACAGCCATTCGGTAAAGGGGTGGTTGTCTTGCAGGTAAAAGCCATGCAAGAACTCGCCTTTATAGAGTTCTGCCGCTTGTTTTAAGAGGGACACATCGGGTGGTTGGCTCTGGTTTGCCTCTTGCACCAGCCGTTGGAGGTGCATCACATCACTGCGAATGACTTCAAGGTTGAGTTGCACCGTCTGATAATCGCTTATCAACAACAGATGGGGAGCCACTGCTTGGCGCAAGCGTGACAATGTTTTACGCAAGTTTTGTCGTGCGAGTTCATCGGGGCGTTCTGGCCAAATTAAATAGGCCAAATGCTCCCGTCGTTGCGGTTCATCGGGGTGGGCCAGCAAGTAGGCAAGCAATGCCTGCACTCGTTCAGTGGCAAAGTGTATGGGAACGGCTCCTGCATCCTGTGACTGGGTAACGGCAAAACGGCCGAAACAGTGCGCTTGCAGTGGGGGCATGTGGGGAGAGGGAGAGAGGGAGAGAGGGGAGAGGGGAGAGGAGAGAGAAGAGAGGGACTGAGGACTGAGAGACTACGGCGAAAAGCAATCCTGCTCATTTTAGTGCTTGTCACGAATTTGTCACTCCTTTTCCGTAGGATATAAGTTCTTAGTTCCAAATCACCCCTTATTCATGAATCAGCCAGTGTATTTGCTTAGTTTTGGCCAAAAAGAAGACCGTTGGCGGGTGGCGTTAAAGACGGCCGAGACTATCCATTATTTTGTCACGCTGAGTGAACTGATGCTGTTTTTAGACCACCACCACCCCACCCAAGTGCTGGGAGCGGCCGAACCTGAGCCAAAATTATCGGACCAACCAACCCCTACGGCCCTCTAAATCGCCTCACCATTCCTTGCGGTCGTTCTTTTATTTTAACGGATAT
The DNA here is from genome assembly GCA_016711405.1 of Candidatus Hadersleviella danica. Lineage (GTDB taxonomy): Bacteria > Chloroflexota > Anaerolineae > Promineifilales > Promineifilaceae > Hadersleviella > Hadersleviella danica. The sequence goes on from JADJSZ010000003.1 coordinate 182,176, forward strand.
ATCCCGAGGTTTAACCATGAACACAAGAATCAAACGCATCTCCTCCTTTTTATTGGCTCTGGCCTTGCTCTCTTTTTGGCACACGGCCGCCACACCGCCCGCGTCGGCCGACCCCAACGTGTTGATTGACCTGACGGGGCAATGCCCCGGCGGGGTGGGCGATGTGGCCGCTTTGGTCGGGGCGATTAACACGGCCAACGGCAATGGCGCTGGCTCCGATACGATTCAATTGGCGGCCGGGTGTGTGTACACACTGACGGCCGTGGACAACACCACCACCCTCGGCCGCAATGGGTTGCCCGTCGTCACGACCACCATCATCATCCAAGGCAATGGCAGTACCATTCAGCGGAGCGCGGCGACCGACTTTCGCTTGCTGGCCATAGATACACCCGGCAACCTGAGCTTGTTCGATTTGAACTTGACGGGCGGCTTGGCGCGGGGGAACAACGGCACCAACGGCCGAGACGCAGGCGGTGGCGGCGGTGGCGCAGGCATGGGTGGCGCCATCTTGCTTTACGATGGCACCCTCTCCCTTGAGCGCGTCGCCCTGTATGGCAATGAAGGGCGGGGGGGCAATGGTGGGGCAGGCGGTGGTGCGACAACCCCCGATGTTCCGGGTGTGGGTGGGGATGGTTCCCCGGCCGTGGCCACTTTGCGCGGGGGCGATGGCGTTGTTTATGGGGGTGGAGCAGGCTACGCCAGCATTTTTGGCGGTGGTGGTGGCGGTGGCGCTTGTGTGTGCGGTGGGAACGGCGGCGCGGGTGGTGCCAGCATCTACGGCGGCAATGGCGCGGCTGGCAATGGCACAGGTGGGGCAGGCGGCGGGGCTGGAGGTGGGGCGGGCGGCGGTGGGGCCATCTTCGTCTACAACGGCACCTTGAACCTATCGCAGACGACGTTTTACAACAATCTCGTCGCAGGGGGGACGCGGGGGAGTGCCAGCGCCCAACATGGCAAATCAGCTGGGGCGGCTCTCTTTAACTACCAAGGGCAAGTGACGGCCACCAATGTGAGCTTTGCCCAAAACACGGCCGGCATTACGGGGCAAACGGGTTTTGCTGGTTCTCTCTTTAATTACCAAGGGCAAATCACAACTTATAACGTGACCTTTGGCTCCAACACCATTATGGGCAGTACGACCAATGGGCAGAACATCTACAACGATTTGGCTGGGGCGACGCTGACGCTGAACAACACGATTGTGGCTGGAGCAAACAGCGGCTTGGTCAATGCGGCGGGCACGTTAAATGTAGCCAACCGCAACAACCTGATTCAAACGGGCTATGCTGGGGCGGGGGTGGTTATTGCGGATCCGTTGCTGGGGGCGTTGCAAGATAATGGCGGGCTGTTCCCGACACAAGGGTTGCTGATAGGTAGCCCAGCCATTGACGCGGGGGATAACGGCCGCACCAATGGCGCGACAGTGGACTTGCGCGGCTTTAACCGGATTGCGTTTGGTGGGGTGAGCACCACGGTGGACATGGGGGCGTATGAGCTGCTTGATACGCATATCTTGGTTTCGGCCGTGGGCAACCCCGTGATTGATGATGGCGAGGTGTACGCTTACGGCACCACGGTTAAGGGCACGCCTGTTATCCGCACCTTTACCATTGCCAACGAGGCCACGGCCGTGGGCACGCTCATCATTGACCCCGATTCGGCGTTGCTAACAGGGACGGGCTTCTCGCTGGTCAACCCCGCTGACCCCTTTGGGGGGGTGACAAGTTTGGCTCCGGGGCAAAGCACGGCCGTGCAAATTCGGGCCGATGCGACGACGGATGGCCAACAAACTGGTAACTTCTCCTTCCGCCACAACGGCGCACCCGAGTTGGTTCCTTATGACATCGGCTTGACCATTGAAACAAACACGCCTGAGATAGAAGTGTCCAGCAACAACATACCTGTCATCAGCGGTGTTTCGGTGGTGAACTTTGGACTAACCACGGCTGGCGTGCCCTTAACCCAAACCTTTGTCGTCACCAATACCGAGCAACCAGCGTTGGTGCTGAGTAACCCCGTCGTTCCAGCCAACTTCACCTTGCTCACCCCGTTTCCCATCAACCTTGCGCCGGGGCAGACGACCACCTTCCAGATACGCTTTAATGCCCCTGCGGCACCGGGCAGTTACATTGCCCCCTTTAGCTTTGAGACAAATGATGAGACGGAAAACCCCTTTATTTTTCAGGTGCAGGGGAATGTAGACGCGCCACCTGACCCGAACATCATCGGGGATGCGATGCGTTTGAGCGATATGGGTGGTTTGGGTAGCACCAACTTTTATGGGTTGTCCCCCGATGTGGCTTACAACGCAACGACGAAGCGCTGTTTGGTGGTGTGGGAAGGAACAGAGGTACAGAACCGCACCGAAATTTATGGCCAGTTTATAGATGCGGCGACAGGCGCGGAAGTGGGCGCGAATGATTTTCTGATTATGGCGGCCATAGACACGAACCAAATCTTGCGTGGCCCGGCCGTGGTGTGGAACAGCACCCGCAACGAGTTTTTGGTGGTGCGCCTAGATGGGGCGACGGGGGCGTTGGTTGGAAATGCCCGCTTCTTAGTAACCGATAATTTGGGTGGCGCAGGAGCCGCTTACGATGCCAGTCGGCCAGATGTGGCTTACAACGCCACGGCCGACGAGTATTTTGTGGCGTGGGAGAAAGACAAAGACACGGATAACGCCATTGAGATTTGGGGGCGGCGCATTCAGGGCAACCGCGCCTTGGGCGATGGCATTGGCAACGACATTCGCCTGAGCGATATGGGGGACAGCGATACCGATGCCAGCTTTGATGCGCGGTATGCCAAAGTGGTTTGGAATAGCGTCCGCAATGAATATCTGGTGGTATGGGGGGGCAACGACCAAGGCATGGCGCCATTTGAGACGGAGATTTTTGGCCAACGAGTGAACGCGGCCGGTGCCGAAATTGGCACGAACGATTTTCGCATCAGCCAAGCGGGCACGGATGGCAATGATTTGTATAGCAGTACCACGCCCGCTGTGACGGTTAACCCCACCCATGACGAGTATTTTGTGGTGTGGCAAGGGTCGCCCGGCGGGGTGTTGGCCGATAACGAGGGCGAGATTTTTGGCCAGCGGGTGAGTGGTGCGGGAGCCGAAGCGGGAACCAATGATTTGCGCCTGAGCGATGCTGGGCCAGATGGCTCGACGAGCTATCTGCCTTACAGCCCTGCGGTGGCATACGGAGCGTATTATGATGAGTACGTTGTCACTTGGTATGGCGGAGACGATGTGGGCACGTTGGCCTTGTTTGAACAAGAGGTCTTTTTGCAACGCGTGGCGGGCGACCGCACCCTTGGGGATGAGGTGGGGCTGAATGATGTGCGCCTGTCGCGCATGGGGCCAGATGGCAACACTTCTTATAATGTGGGTTCCCCGACGATAGAAGTGGGGGGCGCAACATCGGAACTGTTTGTGGTGTGGCAAGCAAACAGCGACGAGGCGGGCATGGTGGCGAACGAGTATGAAATTTTTGCGCGTCGCTACCAGCCGCCGCTGAGCCTGAAATGTGGGGCGGTGGCGAATCAACCTTATGTGTTCCACCAAACGACGTTGCCCATGACGGTGATGCTGACGAATCGGGGGACGATTGATTGTTTGGCGGTGGTGCCCACGGCCGCCAATCACCCCAACGCGACGGGCAACTTGCAGACAGGGCGGTATTGGACGATTACGGCCGAAAACAGCTTGGGCAACCCTGCCACGGGCTTCACGGCCAATATCACCCTCTCGACAAATGGCTTTGCGCCCACGGCCGATGACAAAGTGTGCCGCTACACAGGCGTAGGGCAGGTGTGGGATTGTGCGATGAGTAGCTTGACAGCGACGACGATTACGCGCAATGGCGTGACGCAGTTCTCGGATTGGGCGGTGGGGAATGCTGTGGGGCCAACGGCCGTGACTTTGCAAACAGTTGGACAAACGCCAATAACTTCCATCAGCTTTGTCTTTTGGTTTGTTCTGTTGTTGGGAATGACAGGGGTTATTTGGTTGGCAGGGCTTTTCAAAAGTCAGGATTGAGTTTGCCAAAAAGGGATGAACCGCAGAGAACGCGGAGGGCGCGGAGAAAAGAAAACCTCCACGTTCTCCGCACCCTCCGCGATTAATTAACTCTGTTCCCCTCACTTTGCAGACTTTTGAAAAGCCCTGATTTGGTTGGCACGGCAACGGCCGATAGGTTATTTTTAGGGGAACAAGAGCCTTGGAGAGTCGTTCTCCAAGGCTCTTAGGCCATTCCCAAAATTTAATATCCTAAGGGGGAAAGGATTTTTAGACACGAATTTCACGAATTACACAAATTTTCTCGAATTTAATTTGTGTAATTCGTGTCTGATTTTAACCAGATTGGATAATTGTTTTTGGCAACGGCTTTGTTGGGTCTTATTAAAGGGACTTTTGTTGTAAGGAGAATCCCATGAAGCAGGTGCGTTTTTTGTTTACTCTCTGTTTGGTGCTGGGTGGGTTGGTCGGTTTGTGGGGTGGTGCGCCAGCGGCCGTGGAAGCAACCAGCTTCCACACCATTGTCATTGATGGCACAAATGATTTCACGGCCGATGAAACCATGCCCGGCACAAGCGGCTCCACATGGTACATGACATGGAGTGCCACCCATTTTTATTTTGGCATCAACGCCAGCGATGTAGGCAGTGGCTCTGCCACTCGCTTTGTTAATCTCTACTTAGACACCGACCCCCAACAAAACCCGCTTTCGGGCAATGGCACATCTACGGGTGTGCTGTACAACACCCAGCAACCCGGCTTATCCTTCAACGCCGACTACCACTTTCGTTGGCAGGCCAACAACGCCTATACCAACATGCTCGACTGGAACAATGGTACGTTGAGTTGGACGGACGACAACACGGGCAACAACAATTTCGGCATTACTGCTTTTCAGTCGGGGAACTATTTAGAAGTGGCTATTCCCCGTGCTAGTTTGGGGAACCCCACGGCCGTTTACGCCGCTGGCTCTATGATTAACGAGCAAGCCTTCAATGAATACACCTTCTTCATGTTTCCCAATGGCAACAGCGAAGGATACGATGCCAACTATCCCAATTATCGCGGTTTTCCTTGAATGGGGCTTGCCCCCAACCACGCACTAACAACAACTGCCGCATCGCTTACCAAGTGACCAGCACTGCATCCAGCGGGGCCAACACATTGATGGAGGCAGTGAACAACCTCTGCAACGATGGCAACATTACGTTTAGCATCCCCGCCAATAGCACCATCACCTTTGCCAGCCAAGCCACGCTCAACCGCTCTCTATTTATCAACGGCACAACGGCTACCAACCTTACTGTTAGCGGGGGGGACACGCACCGCATCTTTGAAGTAACGAACGATGCCACGGCGCGAATGGCGGGCTTTACCATCAGCAATGGCAATGGCTTTGATGGTACAACCAATGGCGCGATGGGGGCTATGTTGGTGAGTGCAGGCGCAACGGCTTTGCTGACCCGCATGACCATTGCCAACAGCAGGGGGCAACAGGAGTTGTTTTGCAAAATAACACCATTGTGGGCAACACGGCCACGGCGATTAATCATGGGGGCGGCTTGTATATGACGAGCGGCTCGGTGTTAATGAGCAACAACATTTTGGGGGATAACAGCAATGGCGATTGTGTCATTTTGGCGGGGACAATTCCCACCAATACCAATAACATCATTGAGAATACAACCGATTGCACCAGCGGTGCTGTGGGTCTTCTGCAAGTGAACCCTTTGATGAGTGAGTTGGCTGATAATGGACTCTAACCCTGACGAGAATGCCCCGCTTAGATAGCCCAGCCGTGAACTCGGCCGATTGCACCAGCGGCCCCATAGTTGACCAACGCAACGAAACACGGCCGCAAAACAACACCTGCGACCGAGGCGCAGTGGAAGTGCAAAGTGGCGAAGAGACGTTGCAAGTTTGTGGCTTGCAAGCAGGGCAGACGTATCACTTTTTAGCGACAGGAGCCAAAATAGAAATCAACACCCTCGGCGATTTAACTTGCCTTGATGTGACAATTACTGATGCCGTTCATCCAATGGCCTCACCCAACATCCCTGCTCCTTATGTGGCCATCACCACCACACCACACCCACGGCCAGTGGATATTCTGTCACCCTCACCTTGCTCCATAACAATTTTGCCGACCCAGATGTGTGTAAGTACCCCGGCGGAATAGGCGGGGCAGGTTGGGATTGTGCCCGCACGGGCTTTGATGCGAACAGCGTGTGGCGAGCAGGCATTGGCAGTTTTTCGGATTGGGCGGTGGGGGATGAGGTGGGGCCAACGGCCGTGACCCTCTCCACCTTCTCGGCCAGTAACACCCCCACCATCCCCCTCCTCGCCCTAACCACTCCTATTCCCTCCTGCTTTTGTCTGGCCGTTGGCTACTCATCAGCCGCAGGTAGTAAACAACCAGACCCCAACCAGGTAAAAGGGCAACAATTTGCAAAATTGGTGCCCTTTTTGCCAAATCCCGCCCAACTTTCACGTTTCTGTCACGGTAGATTTCTATAATGGGTCTAAACAACTTACTACTGGCGCAAATGTGGGGAGAGCCGCGCCACCATCTATGTTTTAAGGAGATATGCAACATGAAGAAAAACCGTTTGCCCCTGTTTGCTCTGGCTTTTATAGCCCCTGTTTTATTGTTGGTGGGATTGATAACGGCCGTTACCACGCCCACCGCCCACGCCGCTCCCCTAGAAACCGTCGCCAACCTTAACGACAGCGGTGCAGGCAGTTTACGCCAAGCCATCGCCGCTGTTGACCCCGGCGGCACGATTAATTTCAGTGTGAGCGGCACGATTGTGCTGGGGAGCGAGTTGGTCATTGACAAAAACCTGACTATTAATGGCGGCAACGTGATTACGGTGAGCGGCAACAATGCCGTGCGTGTCTTCCTTGTGAACGCTGGCACTTCTGTGACCCTTGACAGCCCGACCATCGCCAACGGACGGGTCAGCGGTGATGGCGGTGGTATCCGCAATAATGGTACGCTGACGGTCAGCAACAGCCTGATCTACAGCAACACGGCCGACTTCAGCGGCGGCGGACTCTACAACACTGGTGCAGGCAAGGTAACCATCGCCGCCAGCACGGTGGCCTCCAACACGGCCGAAGTTGGCGGCGGACTCTTCAACACCGGCAGTGGCAGTGCCATCATCCTGACCAGCGGTTCGCTGGTGCAGGCCAACACGGCCAGTTTCGGCGGCGGCGGACTCTTCAACACTGGCGCAGGCCAAGTAACCATCGCCGCCAGCACGGTTGCCTCCAACACGGCCAGCGGCGACGGCTTCAGCGGCGGCGGCGGCGGCGGCCTCTACAACACCCCCGGTAGCGCGATCACCATCACCAATGGCAGTCTGGTGCAGGCCAACACGGCCAGCTTCGGCGGCGGCCTGAGGAATACGGGTGCGGGCCGTGTGGTCATCGCCGCCAGCACCGTGGCGACCAACACAGCCGACTTATTCGGCGGTGGTATCTACAACAGCGGCAACGGCAGTGCCATCGCCCTGACCAACGGTTCGCTGGTGCAGGCCAACGCACTAACCTAGTCGGCGGCGGCGGTATTTGGAACCAAGTTGGCCGTGTGACCATGGACGGCAGTAGCGTCGTCTCCAACACGGCCAACTTCGGCGGCGGCCTTGTCAACACTAGCGGGGGCCAAATCACCATCGCCGCCAGCATGATTGTCTCCAACACGACCAGCTCCGACGGCGGCGGCATCTTCAACGACGGCAACGGCGGCAGTGGCAGTGCCATCACCCTGACCAATGGTTCGCTGGTACAGGCCAACACTGCAAATCGCGGCGGCGGTATTTGGAACCAGCAGAGTGGCAGTGTGACCCTGAACGGCAGTAGCGTCGTCTCCAACACGGCCAGCAACAACTTCGATGGCGGCGGCGGCATCTACAACACAAACAGCGGCAGTGCCATCACCTCACCAATGGCAGTCGCATCGAAGACAACCATGCCAACCGAGGCGGCGGTTCCTGAATGGCAACTCCGGCACAGTCGCCATTGAACGGAGCCAGAGTCTCTCGAACACGGCCACAAACGGTGGCGGCATCTTCAACACCGACACCGACAGCGCCATCACTATCACCGACGGCAGTCTGATCCATGCTAACGTGGCCACCAGCGGCAACGGCGGCGGCTTGGTTAATGAGAGTGCGGGCAGTGTGGTCATCGAAGCCAGCACCGTGGCGACCAACACGGCGTCCAGCGGCGGCGG